>JBCBCI010000013.1:0-113944 GCA_038530755.1 Cyanobacteria bacterium J06592_8
CCGATATAATCGGCTTGATTAGCTATTTCAAAGGCTTGGTGAAGTTCAGAAATTTCATCCATATTTTCAGGAATTGAGGTTAGCGATCGCGCATATTTCATAAAATAAATCCATTTATCTGTTAGCGTCTCAAGCTGATTTAATTCTTTATCAAACTTGGGTAATTCCACAAAGACTAATTCCATATCATTCTCAGTGTAATACCAACCTGCATCTTTTTCTTGATAAACAAAGCGGGAAATCATTTGAGTCTGATTTGGGAACATTTCAAAATCAGTTAGCGTTAAAGCGATCACAGGTTTTAGGTATCGATACCCTTGTCCTCGTTCCAGTTGAAACGCATAGGTTTTAGCTGCATTAAATAAGACTCGCTTGCCAAAAGACTGGACGTTTAATACCTGCATTTCAATAATCACCAATGTGCCATTCTTTAGTTTGGCTTTGACATCTAGATAGGTATCTTTCAAGCCTTCAAGCTGAGGCGGCAAATTTGGATTAATAATTTCTAGATCTTCAATTGTCGAGTTCCCTTCATAAATTAAAGCATTGAGAAAGCTAATGAGAATATCTTTGCTTTCACTTGAACCAAATATCTTTTTAAAAGCGTAGTCTGTTTTCGGGTTAATAAATCTCATCATCTTCACCAAATCTGAGTGTTTATAGAAATTCTATAGCGTTTTTATTTCAGATGGAAATAGTCTTGTGAGTGTCTCGCGAGTTTTATAGCTCTTACCTGTCAACACCTGTTAACAGTTGTTCAAAAATATCGATATAAATACTATAGCACTTTCTGTTTCTTCTAGTTTATTAATAATAAAGATAAAAAATAAGCCCATAGAAACCAGGGCAATTCGATGAATATCATCTGTTGTTTTGAAACCTACCCATGCTTTAACAAGAGCAGTCATTAGCCTAATCAAGTCAATTCAAAATATGATACTCAAACTCTGTCAGTCTGTAAGTGAGGTCTGAGAGCTTCTACACATCCTTGTGTAGACTTGAAAACAAACAATGATAGAAAAGTTATGGCAAGGTAATCAAATGTTTAAGCTTAGGTAATCTTAGCTAATCTTAGCTAATTTCATCAACAATTAATTCAGGCTGAGTGACTTCATCTGACATTTCCAAAATGGCACGTACAACGGGTTTGATCTCAGAAGCATTGGGATTATCAAAGTCTTCATAGCGAAATCGTTTCGCCCGTTTTGCCACCTGCACAGTAATCTGATAGCGACTACTAGATCGGTTCATCAATTCCTCTGTCAAACGACTCAGTTCACTTCGGGTTACGGGCGAGGCGTTGCTGTACATAACAACCAAGGATACTCTACACTTCTATCCTAGAAACCATAGGTAAAATTACTGTTAATAACAGGATAAATTCTCGTTATCCCGAGAAAAGAAATGATCCTGTTTGGGAGTAGCAAGCGAGATGCTTGCATTATAGGAATTTTGAACGCTTAATTGCTGTGTAACTCCGCGTCTAGGGCTTTGACAATCCGATCGCGTGTTACTTCTAAGTGGGCTAAGGTGTAAGCATTCATACGATTATCATACTTTTCTAGACTTCGATCCAAAACTTCTCCTAACTGTTTGAGTTGATACCAGGCTAAGGTTAAGGCATCTTCAGGAACATTCACTTCACGCAATACCATTTTTGTGAGTAAATTTAGATGTTCACGTTGGAGGGAACGCCGAATTCCTGAAATCTCAATTGCTTTTTCGGGTTGTAAAACTTCACTCCAAATACTATTTTGCAGGGCTTCAAACAATTCTGGAAGAGTTAATGAATTTCCTGATGCCGTTTTCAATTCTAAATCTCGTAACCGCACTAAACGAGTGGGATCGAGAATTTCTTCTAGAACTCCTTTTTGCAGGCGTAAAATGCGATCGCTAATTCGATACTCTAAAGTCGAGTTTGCATCAGGATTTCCCCAATCTTGCCAACGAGAAGGTGCTAATTGATTAAGTAAATTTGGGGAGAATTGAAAAGCTTCTCCAGAAAAAACATATTTTTGTAATGTCGTCAACGCCTGACGTTGTTGACTAACGGGAATCGGTTCAAAAGGTAATCGTCCATTCGGATCGCCAACACGACTTCGATTAAAAGATTGACCCCCGATATAATAAACCATATTTGTGGCATGATTTTGATAGTAACCGAAGATAGTATTAAATATTCGTCGGATCTGATCGTAGCCTTCACCTGCACCAGGAGAATAACGTTCTAGACGCTGCCATAATGCGATCGCATTATCCAGTTGCCATTGCGAATATTGCAGCATATTATCACTCAAATCAAACTTATTAGCCGCCGGATCTAGAAGTACACCCCAAACATCTTCATCAGTTGCAAAAGAGAGTTCGGGTTCACTCGCCCGTTGAGCAATTAATCGTAAGAATTGTTCCTCTGCATAAATGGTATTTGCACTGCTTGGAGTATAACCATATTCAATTGCCCATTGATCGTAAGGTCCAATAATTACCGGGAAATAATCCCCTTGAGGTTGACCTTTAGGTGCGAGATTAACCGGAACATAATCCATGACTGAACCGACTAACCCTAAATTATGAGTTACGTTAGTATCATTTAATTGTTCAGGCGAGAGTAATGTACTGCCATGAAAATTATGTCTTAAGCCTAATGTATGACCGACTTCATGGGCGGTTAAAAACCTTAAATATTGATGAACATAGTCTTTGATTTTAGGACTATTAGAGTGTACACCTTGCAATAATGACATTGACATTGCACCTACGGCTAACTGACGGTTTGACTCAAATCCAAAACAGAGGTGTTCGAGAGAGGAATGTTCGGATGAACCCTTACCTGAATTCAAGCTTTTAGCGTGAGAGACGGATCTCAACTCACAAGGATTTTTATTGATTTCTGCATTGCCATTTTCCAGACTATTATTGTGTTGATTGTTTTCAATTAACGTTCCAAATCCTTCATGAAGTCGAGAAACTGCCGTACTTTCCAGGACAATATCTGCATCTAAAATCTGTCCAGTTAAGGGATTAACATGAGAAGGGCCATAGCCGTTAAACCAAGGTTGAAACGAGGTAGACCAACGAATTGTATTATAACGAGCATCAGCCGGGTCCCAAGTGGCATTGTCAGGCATTTGTTTGACTTGAATCGCATCAATAAATCCGGCTTTTTCAAATGCTTTATTCCATAACAGCACTCCTTCTCGAATGGCATCTCGATATTCTAATGGAGTAGTATTTTCTATCCAAAAAACAATCGGTTCTACTGGCGGAGATGGTGCAGCATCCGGATTAATTTTCTCAATATTCCAGCGATTAATATACCGAACAAAAGCAGAGCGATCGCGAGAGCGAGACATATCTTTGTAGATTGTATTGAAATATCCGACTCGTTCATCTGCGAGGCGAGGACGATAACGATCTTGTTCAGGAACTTCTAAAAAACTGTAGCGAACATAAAGATTGAACGCCCGACTATCAGGAAGAGAAATAAAATTTCGACCTCGACCGCCACTATTTTCAGAGAAACCAAATACCGATTCAATTTCTAGATTGAGTGGAAAGTTTTGCACCTGAGAAATGTAGGATTTATCCGCATCAATACTGTATCGAGAACCTAAAAATCGGGAGAAATAATTAGCGATATCTGATAAATCGCGATCGCTACTCATAATCGGACTGATATCAATCAGTAGACTTTGACGTTCTGGGTGAGTGCTGAGAATGGGAAGTGAATAGAGAACAGAATCGCTAATTGAACGGTTTACTGAACGGCTTTGAGGATCATTTGAGTCAGTTCTAAAATTAATATTCGGAATCACCAGTTGAACTTTATTGTTCTGACGTTGCCATTGAAATAAAAACTCATTCAAATGTAATCCTCGAAAGATTCCCGCCTCACCAATTCCTGACTCTAAATTAATAAAGCAGAGATAGTTTTTATTGAGTTGATTGGGAAAGAGTTCTAAATAAACTTGACCTGTATTTTGATGATGATACAGCGTAAATAGTCCTTCTTTTTTCTGACTGCTTTGAATAATTTGCTCAAAGCTTTGGTTGTTTGTGCTTTCCTGAGCCAAGAGTAATATCGAAGTATCATCGCTCGCATGAATTGCATTAAACTGTAGCCCAGATAGTGCTAAAATTAGCAGTATAGACAGGCTAAACAGCATAAAAAATCTTTTAAGTTGTGTCATTCCTCAAACAATTAAGCCTAATGTTAGCGGATGGAGGGGTTATGGGAGTAAAAGAACGATTCAAAGAAACACCCTGCTAACGCGAACAGTATAAAGAGAGGCACATTCAAGGCTTAGAGGTCATTTCTTCTCAAAACTCGCAAGTTTTTTCCTAGAAATTGCAAGTCTAATAATGCAGTTGTACGATCCGGGTAAATAAACCTTGTACCTACAATTCTAGCTTGTTCATAGGGATTGTCTCTATTTAGCGCGACGAGGCCAGGAAATTTGAGATTTTTCAGCGAGTTGTTCAGCAACGGCTGCGGCTCCGTATTCGTTCAAGTGACTCGGATCTGAGAAATAGTCATAGGTATTCAACCACTGATCAGCTAAATTGACAAATGTTAATCCGGTTTCGGCTTCAACTGTTTTCATATAGTTCAGGAACTTTTCCTCGTATGCAGTCCGAACGGAGTCAAGATACTCTTGAGTCAGGGGCATATTCACAAACACAATCTCCACCTGCTGAGACTGCACATATTCAATTAACTTTTTCAGTGCATTCATCTGAACGCCATCAAGTTCAAAGCTCTGATAATCGCTATCATAATAACCAGAGACTTGAGCATATTTCTGATAATAGGTTTCCGGGTCAAACTGGATTGATAAAGGTAGAAAGCCATTGCGGTGAATTTTTGGAGTCTCTTGGGTAGGATTATCTTCAGGTGCGGGAAGATCGGGGAGTTCCTGGCGCGGTGTAACTAGGCTTTGATTATTCACCACCGCCAACAAATACTGTTTGAGCTGATCGCGTCGAGGATAGGAGGCTGAAATTTCCACGAACTGCTGATCGAACCATTGCTGGATTTGTTTCAGGGTTGTCGAAGGAGTTTGACTCAACTCTTGTAACGTCATCAGGGTTTGCTGAAAGTCAGAAGCACCTTCGAGTTGGCGAGTCGGTATTCTGAAGGTTCCTTGAGCAATTTGTTGATATCCAGGAGAAGCCGTTAACGCTTCGTAGGTGCGATCGCTACGACCACTATTGAGCGCACGGACTCCATCTGCAACAATCACTAATTGAGGCAACTGTTCTGGTGGTAAAATATGCCGTACAATCAACTCAACCACCTGGGCGGTCGCACCATTCACCCCAAAGTTAAACACCTTTAGTCCTGGATAACCAACATCTGCCAAAGCCTTTTCTAATACTGTCGGATCGATGCCTCGCAACGCCCGTGAACTGCCCACAATCAGGATATCAGGCGGACGTTTCTCTTGAACAATATAGTCTTGATAACGGGCTAGTTGTTCATCGAGTTGGGGGCTATTAAAAGAGGGATACAGCAGATTAGAGAGTTGACAAGCCTTGGGATCGGGTGCCGTTTTGCAGGCCTGGTATTGCGTCGTATTTGTAGAGATGATGAACTCAGAACGAGTAAAACCCTGATCATTTTGGGAAGGCTGCACAACAGAAGCAGACGCCGCTTCCATTCCCGAAACCGTAGGTGGTGTTGTTGCGGACTGCGAAACATTCACCTCTGCGGTCGCCGTTAACTGAGGGTTAGATTTCAAAAATTGACCCAAAGCCCAGTCTATCTGCAACGCCAGCAAACAACCAACAGCCGCCCAAACCACCGCCATTCCTGTTTTAGAATAGCCAGACGTTCCGCCTGACTCGACTGAAACCAAAACCGGAACTCGGTTCGTGATCAAACCTGTTGCGAGCAAGCCTTGTTGAAGTCGGGTGGAAAGCAATTCTAGCGCATCACGCCACTGTACCCGCAAACGCGGCGAGCGAGCAGACTCAGAACTTTCCAGTTCCTCAGAAGCCAGATCGGGGCGCAAGATCAGCCCTTGTGCTGAGGCGACTAAATCTTGATTTTCCTCCGTAGAAAAGGCATCCACCTGTTCTTCTGGGGCTTGAACCCGCTGAGATAAAGCCACGCCATAACGCCAGAGGGGATGTTTTTGACCCGCTCGCCGACCATAAATTCGCACGCCTGCAACGCCTTCGAGGGGATGACTCCGCAGAAACTGAGCCAGTAGTGGTGCAACTTTCGACTGTGACGGACAAGTCGGGGCTTCGGTCATCACATGAAGTAGTTTTCCTTTCCGCAATAACAGTACCCGCACTCCTCCTGTGGCGAGTTGAGTCTCAAGATCGGGGTTAATCTGTTGATTGAGTAAAAACTTCAACGCATCGAGATTACCTCGTTGAGCCAGCGTTAGGGGATGAGGTTGTAAGTCCAGATGCTGATTAGCCGGGAGATTCAGCCAATCGATCCAAACTGGAGACTCAGGCAAATTCTCTTGGTTTTGTTCGTCAACTCCATAAACCGTTGCCGCGAGAATGCCTTGAGGGGCTAAAGTATTGAGAATGGGCGCGATCGCTGCCATCACTTTGGCTTTTGGGGGCGCATTCCTACGGTTATCTGGGGTCAGGGTTTCGCAAAATAAATGTAGCGTTGATTCTTTGAGGGTGGCGCGAACCTTAGCATCTAACGTCCCTAACTCTTGGTTGAGGATACGAGCGATCGCCTTTGAAGACCCCCAACGCGCCCAATTTTTGAGAATTTCCAAAGTTGGAGTCAGATCGATGCGGAGCATCCAGTCCGGCTTCGATTCTCCTTGAACTTGCAGTAAAATACAAGCATCGCGAAAGTTTTTAAGCTGCAACTTCCGTAACCGTTCCGCAATCGGTTCAGCTAACAAAGATGGATCGGGACTGTAAGCGGATTCACACCGCACCCAGAGGCGACAATTTTTAGAGGGAGTGGGAAGTTGTGTGGTTGAGGAGGAACGTTTCTTTGAGAGTTCTTTGACACTGACATTGACGCTGACCCCTAAATTTCCGAGAATTTCACTCAGGTAAGATGCGATCGCATCCGGGTAGCCTCGACGAGCTAGGGTTTCGGTGGGAACCGTCAGCGTCACGGGAATTTTTTCTGGGGGTTTAGCTTGAGTGGTGATGGGAGGAGAGGATGTAGGAGAGGGAGTTTTGATCTCCTCTGTTGTTAAAGCAGGTTTTTCTAGAATTGGGGGCGGTTCGGGTTGATCTTGGTGTTCGCCAGAGAGGGGAGTTGAAGTGAGTGCAACTTCTACAGGTTCAGGTTCAGAAGTTGGCGGTTCAGTGGTTTCAGTCGTTTCAGTCGTTTGCAGCAAAACAGGTTCAGTTGAGGGTTCATCCTTCGTTCTAGAGGGACGACGACCCAGAATTCCGCCAAGTTTCTCCCAAACTGAGATTTGTTCAGTAGCGATCTCTGAAGTTGAGAGTTGAGGTGCAGAAGTTTCTGCTTCTATAAACTGAGTTGTATTACATTCAAGTCTAACCGTCCACTCTGGGCGTTTCGCTCCCGGTTGACGACCACAGAGAAAAACCTTGTAGATCGTTGCCGTATCCGGGGGTAATAAGGGACTTAAATTTGTTTGTTCGAGGGCTGTTGAAAACTGAGATACTGTTACCTTTTCCGGAGGACAGGGAGACCCTTCACACAGAACGTGCAGATGATTTCCCCGTAGCCGAACTTGCACTCGAACCTCTGACAGTCCGATTGCCTTCTCAGTCCATTTTGTTAATGTTGACCAATCTTTTGCCAAGACTCTCCAATGGTACTCAACTCAAACCACGCTTTCGTCTTTGATGATACCGTGCCAAAGCCTATAGTGGTTGCTCAGAGTGATGGATTCTAATTCTCTTCTTCAGATGAAATTTATTGGTAGAATAAGAGCTGACATCTTTAGCTGTAAGGATTTGCGATCGCGACCTGTCCAAGTGTAGTAGATAGCAGATTCAGCAAGCCGATCAGGAGTAAGTTGCTTTTGAGCTTATCCCTGTGTTAACCTCTTTGCATCTTGGAATTAATTCCCGTGACCGACCCCATATTTTGGTTAGGCTTATCTATATTGCTGGTTGCTGCCAGTCTGAGCGCTGTATTAATCGCGGCTTTACCTGCTTTGCAAGCTTTAGCACGAGCAGCTCGGAGTTTGGAAAAGCTTGCAGATACCTTATCTCGCGAGTTTCCACCGACCTTAGAAGCTATTCGCATGACTGGATTAGAAATCAGCGAACTGACCGATGATGTTAGCGAAGGTGTACAGAGCGCGGGTCAAGTTGTTAAACAGGTTGACCGTAGTATTGATGATGCTAAAAAGCAAGCTCAGAAGGTACAGAATACAACCAGTAGTGTTTTCAAAGGATTTAAGGTGGCTTGGAATACCTTTCGCCGTCCAGGTCGTCGAGTAGAACGGTTAAAACCCTCTGAAGATCCGATCACTTCTCTAGAAAAGCGTTCTTATCAATCTTTAGAACCTTTAGAATCCTCCTACAATTATCAAAATCCAGATTACACTCACCGAGAAGAATTGTATGAAGAATCGGGGAGAGAACCCGAAATACGACCCTACCCCCAATCTGAATATCAATCCGAATACAAGGCTGCGGAACTCGAACCGTGAAAGTTAGATAGTTTTAAGATAAAAATTCAGATGCAACTAACATCGTTCCGATTCCTGCATCGGAAAAAATCTCTTGAAGTAAGGAATGAGGAGTACGACCATCAATAATATGAGCCGCCCTTACCCCTTGAGCTAAACTCCGAACACAGCAATTCACTTTGGGGATCATACCACCCCCAACAATTCCTTTGTCAATCAAAGCACGAGCTTCTTGAATATCGAGTTTAGCAATTAGCGTTTCAGGGTTGTGGTAATCCTCTAAAATTCCTGCGGTATCGGTCATCAAAATCAATTTTTCGGCACCCAAGGCGGCGGCGATTTCTCCCGCGACTGTATCCGCATTGATATTATAAGCTTGTCCTGTATCATCGGCAGCCACACTGGAAACAACGGGAATATAACCACTATCAACGAGAGACTCCAACAGTCTTGTATTCACACTATTCACCTCACCCACGAAACCAATTCCCTGGTCTCCTTGAGGTCTAGCCACAATCAAGTTAGAATCCTTTCCACATAGACCTACCGCTGAACCGCCAGCTTGATTCATCAGGGCGACAATTTGCTTGTTAACTCGTCCTACTAGAACCATTTCGACTACGTCCATTGTGGCGGCGTCTGTTACCCGTAAGCCATTTTTAAATTGCGGTTCAATCCCTAGTTTTCCTAACCAAGTATTAATTTCTGGGCCACCGCCATGCACAACAACTGGACGAATTCCGACACAAGACAGTAATACAATGTCTCGGACGACCTGCTGCTTTAAATCACTGTCTTTCATCGCCGCCCCGCCATATTTAACGACAATAGTGCGGTTTGCAAATTTTTGGATGTAGGGAAGGGCTTCGCTGAGAACTTTTACCCGACTCATTTCATCAGTCTTGTCAAAATCACTCTGTTTGAGCATAACGAATCTGTTGTCTCGGCTGAAAGCTCTTATTTTATCCAGCGTTTCTCGAAATTGAGGGATTTTAAAGAGTATTTTAAACAGTTAACAGTTTTTTCAGTACACCGTGAGTAGTGAGCAGTAAGCAGTAAACAGTTAAAAATCCAATCAAATTGTAAACTGTAAAAGCTGTTACCTAGTGTGTAGCACTACAATTCTTATGATGAATAAGGTGTAGAATTCAAGGACTTCATCCATTCCCACCACCGATTGAGTGGAAAGTAAACAACCGGTGCCCATAAACTACTCAAAATTGCTGAAATCAAGGCAATTTGCTGCTGATACAGCCACAAATCCATGAGGGTATGATTGCCCATACGACTAAATTGTAATGCTCTAATCGTTTCAACTACAATAGCCATACCAAACACAATTAAAGCCACAGAAATAAAGTCTTCCTGAACTTTTTTGATCATTTTTCTATAAATCAAAACCGTAATAATTCCCACAAATATAAAGGAGAAGACATGGGTTGGATTAGCAGTCGTGATTCCATCTAATATTAATCCAAAAACCAATCCACCAGCCGCCGCTGAGAAGAGCGATCGCTTCAAACTCCAGGCAACCAATAAGATTAAAAACCAGTTAGGTTTAATGCCAAACAACTCCATTCCGGGTAAAGGAGCTAAAATCAGCAAAACAAAAATAATAATAGTAATGACCGAAAAAATGACATTAATAATTTGATAGCTGACTGTAGATTTAGACATAAATTATCAGGAAATTGAAAGTCGGTTTTGAAACAAGAGATATTAATAGTATTTTAGTATTTTCTGATGGGCGGGGGGAGTATTGCCCACCCCGCAAATACAAACCTGATTTGAATCCATTTAACATTAAAGCCAGCAATAAAAGTATTCGGTTAGAACAGTCCAACCTTAGATATCGATCCAGTAAGTGTCTGACTGACTCATAATGTACAAAAATCAATAGATTTTAATTGGGGTCATTCATTTAACTTGATTTTTTCTCGTTCTCAGCCGCTTTGGGATTAGGATAAACCACCACCCATTCTATCGATCCTAAAGGCACAAAAAATTCAATCACGGCTTCAGGTGCAGGTGCTTTATTAATATCAACAGAAACAACCTTTCCAACAGGCCAACCGGCTGGAAAAATCTGACTAAATGCTGAAGTGACCACCACGTCATCTGGTTTAACCTTGGGAATATTCTCGAAGAACTCCATAACGCCCTCGTTCTTACCTTGACCCTTGAGATAGCCCATTTGACGAGTTCGACTCACGGCAATTCCAACCCGACTGGTGGGATCGCTTAACAATAATACCTGACTGGTATGGGGCGTGACACGGACAATTCGTCCCACAACTCCACCTGGACCCATCACCAAATCATCAACCTTAATCCCATTTTTACTGCCTCGTCCCAAGGTGATCTGCTGCCACCAATGTTCAGCATTGCGGGCAATCACTGGAGCAACAACCCCTTTATCATTGGGTTTTGAAGAAACATATCCCAATAACTTTTGTAGGTTTTGATTTTGGCTTTCGAGATCCTTAATTTTAGCTTCCAATTCATCAATCTGGGCATTTAACATCGTTGCTTGTTGCTGAACAGCGACAGCTTGTTCATCCGATTGATGAAAGGGCCGACTTACCCAATAATAGATTTCAAATAATGCCTCTCCCTGAGTTTGACGGACTAGCCAGGCTGTAACAATCGCTAAACTCAGCAGTATTAATTGCGATCCATGTCGATTCCACCAACTCCTCGTATTCATCTCACCTTCTTCCCAATCTAAAGCCAGTATTTGTAATTAAAAAGTTATCAGTCGTTAGTCATCAGCGCGATCGGCTCAGACTTATACTCGATTTCAATTTAGGATGATGGGTAACAGAGTATCAAGGAAAACGAAAACCTCAAAAGAAATTGATTGTCAACCGCTTCCTCATCTGTCCCCCATACCCAAATTGAATTACATTGTGCGCGATCGCTTTGTAAACACCCGTTCTAATTGCTTGGGATTTTCCAAGACTCTTCCGGTTCCTAACACCACACAGGAGAGGGGATCAGCCGCGATATGGGTGACAATTCCAGTTTCGTGACTAATCAGAGTATCAATACCTTTCATTAAAGCACCACCCCCAGCCAACATAATGCCTCGATCCACAATATCGGCGGCGAGTTCCGGTGGAGTCCGTTCGAGAGTTCGTTTCACCGCATCAAGAATAATCGACAACGGTTCTGACATACTTTCGCGAACTTCTGGTGATTTAATGGTAACAGTACGAGGTAAGCCAGAAAGTAAATGAATTCCTCGCACCTCCATGATATTGTCCTCATCCTCATAGGTTGGGTACGCTGAACCCATTTTAATCTTAATTTCTTCGGCCGTTTGTTCCCCAATCACCAGATTATGAACTTTCTTCATATACTGGATAATCGCTGCATTCAGTTCATCTCCGGCAATCCGAACCGATTCACTCAAGACCGTGCCTTGCAAACTAATAATCGCGACTTCTGTGGTGCCGCCACCGATATCGACAATCATATTTCCAGTGGGGTCGGCAACCGGGAGGCCTGCCCCAATTGCCGCCGCAATCGGTTCTTCAATTAAGCGGACATCTCGCGCCCCCGCTTGTAATGCGGCTTCCATCACCGCCCGTCGTTCAACTCCGGTGACACCACTCGGAATACCAATCACAATTCGAGGTGCGATCAAGGTTTTGCCCTGATGCACTTGTCGAATAAAATATTTCAGCATCTGTTCTGCATAGTCAAACTCGGCAATCACACCATCCCGCAACGGTCGCAATGCAATGACGTTATTCGGAGTTCGACCCAGCATTTTTTTGGCATCTGTTCCGACCGCCAAAGGAACTTTTTCCTCTTGATCGACTGCAAGCACAGAAGGTTCTTGCAGAACGATACCTTGGCCGGAAACATAGACTAAAGTGTTCGCAGTTCCGAGATCAATGCCCATGTCCCGCGATAAAGAAAAGCGATTTAGAAGACCCACCGTTTTTTTGTCCCTCTAGTTAATATCAATAAAATTTTTCACAGATCTAACTCATTTAAGATCCAGACTGTCTCGTACCTCACTCGGCCGATTTCAGTATATTATTCTTGACGCGCCTCACAACAGTTCTGCTTGTACTCACCTCCATGAGAATGATAGCCCCAAAAGATGCAAGCAAAGGTTGGCTGTTTTGTCAAAAATGAACGAGCTTCATCCCAAGTCTGCGACGAATTCCCTTGACTTGCAGAGCGCAAAGCTTTTTCTGGTATCTTTGTTTTCTACTTCTGGGGTCAATTAGGCGATACCGGAAGCTAATAGCACAACTTGAGGGAATCGATGTGGATTGTATTACGTTTTGCGGCGAGAGTCTAGTCTCCGGGAAGACCGTAAACAGTAAACAGTAAACAGTAAAAAGTTTTTTGGATGCTCTTTAAAGTTTCCTATATCTTGATCACTCCCCAATGGTGAAGCGATCGCTGAGAACTGCAAACAGGGGTCACGGTCTACTGTTTAGTGTTAACTGAAAACACTATCTACTGTTTATAATTATCGAATATCGAAAAATTCACGCGCCAAATTAAAGTCAAATGAGTCTAAATGTTGTCACGCTTGTGGGTCGTGCGGGTCGAGATCCAGAGGTTAAGTATTTTGAGTCAGGTAGTGTTGTTTGCAATCTCACCTTAGCCGTGAATCGTCTGCGGAAAAATGATCCTCCAGACTGGTTTAATTTAGAGATTTGGGATAAGACTGCTGAAATAGCGGCTAATTACGTTCGCAAAGGTAGCTTGATCGGGGTAAAAGGTGCGCTTAAGTTTGAATATTGGGACGATCGCTCAACCGGAGTCAAACGCTCTAAACCTGTCATTAGAGTTTACCAACTGGATTTATTGGGGTCTAAGCGGGATAATGAAAGTGCAAGCGAAAGCGGTTATGAAGAGTTTTAAGCTATACGCCCAATTAAACAACCATTTCTGTAGCACCAGCCTCAGTGCCCGTTCCTCTGTCCAATTTTGATGCGGAACAGCTTAGATCCTTTTCAAAGATACCCTCCTAAAATCTTGAGCGTACAATATTCCTGATTCCCTAATCTTAAATTACTATTGAGTGTGAGTTCAGAAACATTAGAACAAATTCAAACCGAATACCGTAATGGTCGAGCTGCCTTTGAACGAGGTCGCTATCGTCAATCTGTAGAACATTTTGAAACGGCCAGAAACTTAGTTGAAAAAAACACTCGTTTGGGTGGAGAGGTGCAAATTTGGCTAGCCAGTGCTTATCAAGCCTTGGGACAAAACTCAAGTGCGATCGCCCTGTGCCGACAACTCAAGAATCATCCCCATTGGGACACTCGCAAACAATCCCGTCGATTACTAGAAATTTTAGAAGCCCCTGAACTGAAAAGCAACTTAGAAGGGGTCATCAAAATTCCAGATATGAGCGGGATTGAGGAGAATGAACGTCCAATCAAAGTGTCTCAAACAGCATCCTCAAAAGTCCGTAGACCCTCCACTCCGCTGTCCTCACCTGAACCTCTTGATCCGGCTTCGGTGAATCATCAAGAGAATGGCTTTTTATTTATTACCCTGATTGCGATCGCTGTCCTTCTGGGAGGATTATTCTTAATTTGACCGATTGTAATTATGGGGAATCGTTATTGAACTACGATAGACTGAATGGGCATCCGAACAGTTATCTGAATGGAGCGAGAAAACCTACGTCATCAGGAACGTTGGCGGTGGGACGGGGCTTACGCTGGAAATCAATTCCGGCGACAGCCCCTCAAGAATCGCGACCTAAAATGATAAAATTAAAGATGGTCAATGACCCACCCGCGACGATGGAGACATAAAGCCTAACACCAAAGTCTGCTATGATGCAGCGGCGAACAAAAATCGGCTTTACCGGGAAAAGCGGTGCGACAAGGCGTGATTCTCAATTACCTGGGGAACGCGCACCAAGAGAAGATGACGGGGCAATGGGTATAAGCATCCCTCGAATCAACATCTCAAAAGAAATTCAGACGCGGATTTCGACACCATAAGCTGTGGGATTCACAGTGTTAGCCTCTGGAGCAACTGTAAGACGAAGTTTTCGCAGCTCTCGGATTTTGCTCCGAGAGAACTAATACCGGAAGGGAATAATTCTCCGAAGGCAGGTGCGAAAAACTCTTGTAGAAAGAAACTCCGAACCCAAATCGTGAGGTTTGGGAATCCCGCGCCAAAAGTGAAACATTGGCAAGGGGAGGATGTCAAGTTATTGTCACGTTAATATAAATGGAACGTGAAGCACAAAACCTAGAGACTATAAAGCACCAGCTAATGAGTCTAAATCGACCGAAAAAGCCCAAAATGCTGGTTGTTGATGATGAACCAGATAATCTTGATTTGCTCTATCGTACTTTTCGACGAAACTTCAACGTTTTCAAAGCTGAAAGTGGGGTTCGCGCTCTCGAAGTTCTCGAAACTGAAGGAGAAGTCGCGGTGATTATCTCCGATCAACGAATGCCAGAAATGAAGGGGACTGAGTTTTTGAGCAAAACCGTTGGATCATTTCCGAACACAGTACGGATTATTCTCACAGGCTTTACAGACATTGAAGATCTCGTTGAGGCGATCAACTCCGGCCAAGTCTATAAATATATTACTAAGCCTTGGGACCCGAATGAACTGAAAACAGTTGTCCAGAAGGCTGCTGATGCTTATGAACTGCTGAACCAACGCACCGCAGAACTGCTACACGCTCAAGATCAAACTCGACTCTTGGGAAGGATTATGCAAGTCTCTCAAGAGTCGGATAGTCATGAAGCGAGTCTTCAGTCTATGGCAACGGTGATTGGCGAGCATTTTGAGGCTGATGTGTGTATCCTTGAGGCGATCGCTGACAACACTTTAACGGCAACAGTGGGAACTTACACAAGCGAGGGAACTGCGGACAATTGGTTGGCTGACGATCCTCTTGTTCAAGAAGCATTATCGAGCAAAAGTCTACAAGCCGCAGTTAATATTCCACGAGATCCAGCGGTTGCTGAGGTAGAACATTACAAAACCTCAGATATCAAAGCTCACATCGCTGTTCCGGTGAGTTTTCGATCCCAAAATCTAGCCCTGCTTTCCCTTCAGTGGAAACAGCCGTGTAAACGGAGTCCAGACGATATCGATAGTCTTAATATAGTGGCTGTTGCGATCGCACTGGTCTTGCTAAGTTTTAATCCGATATAGAGAATCGAAATCTGGAGTTCAGGTCACAAGGGAATCGGGTATGGCAAACACAAACCGTGCGAAACCCTCACACTGTATCCGAAACCCTCGCCAGGCTGAACACCCCATACTCTCTGTCGCGAAGTGAAGAGAAAACCTGTATTGTAGATGCAATAGAGGAGATTTCTTTGGATCTCAATCAGTGCCAAGCTGGTGTTAGGGAATGTGTGTATATGGTTTATGCAGAAAATTTATCTCAACCGTCTATTATTGATTTAGCTCGCTCTGGTGACTTTCAAGCTCTCAACTACCTAATCAATAGTTATCTACGACCTCAAGGGATTTTTGCTCGTGTAGAGCAAGAACGCCAAGGACGTTTACAGGTCTTAGTTGAGTTCCAGACTGAACCAGTTGCTGAACGTATTGTTAGATTTATTTGTCATTTTTTGTGGAAGCTGAACTCCCCTACTTTAGAAGGTGTGCAAATTGTTGGCCGCTATAGGGGAGATTCTGGTGTTCTTTGGAAACAGTCGGTTCGCATTGTCACACCCGCAAACCAAGTCCGACGACGCTCTAGCCGCAGAACTCTTGAACGACTGAAGTTTAAGACTTTTCGGGCGTTGGTGATGATGGGTTCAGCCGTGACTGCTTTCATCTTAGGTTGTTGGGTGAGCTATGCCGAAGTGTCGGTTCAACAGAGCCAAGTTCCCAAACCCGTTGAGCAAAATGTCGTTTCCCCGACTTTACCTCCGAAGCCTTCAGACCAAGTTCAAGCGGCTTTGGAAACCGTTTCAGTTGTTCACCATACCAAAACTCAAAAACCCCTAGACTCGACTGTTACCTTGATGTTTGGGGGAGATGTGACCCTTAGCGATCATTTTGAAAGAGAGGTCGGAAATGACCATATCTGGGCATTTGAAAAGCTAGATGAATACCGTCAAGTGGATGTGGCTATGGTCAATCTTGAAAATCCTTTAACTCGCTCAACCCTACGCCGCCCCAATAAACAGTTTAATTTTAAAGCTGACCCGGAAGCGGTGCAAGTTCTGACCAGTGGTGGTATTGATATTGTTAATCTTGCCAATAATCACGCCATGGACTATGAAGCAGAGGGCTTAATTGAAACCCTCGAAACCCTTGAAGAAGCCGGAATTCATGCTGTGGGAGCGGGTCGAGACCTCAACGAAGCCCGACGACCTGAGATTTTAGAGGTCAAAGGTCAGCGCATTGCTTACTTTGGGTATTATGATGCTGATTTTCATGCCGCAGATGAAAACACTCCCGGTACAAATCCTCGTTACGATCAGCGCATTGCCTCGGATATTGAAGCCATTCGAGATCAGGTGGATTGGATTATTGTCAACTTTCATTGGGGTGTAGAACTGGCTCAGTATCCTGGTGATTGGCAAATTGAATTGGCTCGATTTACCATCGATCAAGGGGCTGATTTAGTGGTCGGACATCATCCCCATGTCTTGCAGGGTGCGGAAATTTACAAGGGTAGGCCAATTGTTTACTCCTTGGGAAACTTTATTTTTGGGGGAAATAGCCGCAGCAATTATGATACCGCGATTTTGAGAGTGGCTCTGAAAGCAGATCGGAAAATGAAAGTGGAATTTTTACCTGTGGAAGTGCGGGAATATCAAGCTCAAGTGGTTAGAGGTAAGAAAGGAGATCAAATCTTAGAAAATATTGAGGGTCTGTCTCAGATATTTGACAAGCCCATGAGTTCACCGATGGTACTCGACCCCGTAGACTCACAAATCCGTTCTGTAGATTGGCGACAAGCGGCTCCGAAAGCCCCTCAACTCCCAGATTTGTTTACACCACCCACCGAACCCTCAATTTCACCCGCAGCATCTGAGGATATTGGCTCGGAGGCTGAAGTCGAACCCCCGGAAACTGAAACGGTGAATTTACCGCCTCAGTTAAAGCCAGCCCCAGTTCTGTCTAGTCCGGAGGTGTTCAAGCCTTACATTCACGACCCCTTTATCAAAGATCCATTTATTTCTGTTCCCCCAGAGACTCCTCAACCGACATCCACATCTCACCGTTACAATGATTCTATGACTTCGATCTCGTTTGCTTTGTCCAAGCCAGACCTGAAGACTTCGGATCTGAAGACTGATCACCAGTCTCAAGCTCAAACTGAACTGGGTGTTCCTGTTAACAAGGATAGGATTGAGCTACCTCCACTCGTTTAGTGGGTGTAAAGTTGGGGTAAATATTAGCGGTCTTGAGTCTCTGCGCTCTGTAAAATCGTTAGGCATTCTCTGGTTGAAAAGTTTTGACTTCGTTATACTCACTAATGAATCGTTGTGTTTGAGATCGCTCTAGAACAAAAACAATACAAAACCTATTGCTTACTTGATCGTCAATATCCGTCTCGTCTAGAAGTTGTCCCTGAACGAGGCGGAATTATTACTCGCTGGCAGGTTAAAGGCCAAGAAATCCTTTACCTAGATACGGAACGGTTCGCGAACCCCAACCTGACGGTGCGAGGAGGAATTCCGATTTTGTTTCCGATCTGTGGGAACTTACCAGAGGATGCCTATCAGTATAATGGTCGGCGCTATAAACTCCAGCAACATGGTTTTGCTCGCAATCTACCCTGGACTGTAACGAACCAAGCCGCAACTGATGATGCCGCTATTACACTGACGCTCACCAGTAACGGGGAAACTCGCTCTGTCTATCCGTTTGATTTCCAGTTGGAGTTTACCTATAAGCTTAAGGGTCCGGAGCTAATCATCTCTCAACGCTTTACAAACCTCTGTGGCACTCAGGATGGTTCACCTGCCCAAGTTATGCCATTTTCAACGGGTTTACACCCCTATTTTTTTGTCTCGGATAAAACTCAACTTCATTTTGAGATCCCCGCGATGCAATATCGCGATCAGATTACCCAAAAAATATACGACTTTACAGGTCGCTTTGATCCAAATTTAGATGAAATTGATGGGATTTTTGGTCCGTTAACAGGATTAGCTGCGATCGCGACAGATTCTAGCCGTAAATTGAGAATTGCCTTGAGTTACAGTTCCGCTTACTCGAATATCGTGTTTTGGACAGTGAAAGGCAAGAACTACTATTGCCTTGAACCCTGGACTGCTCCTCGCAATGCTTTAAATACGACTAAATTATTGACCTATCTCCAGCCCGGAGCCAGTTGTGAGATGTTGGTCTATCTGAAGGCGACATTTTTTTGATCGACTTCTTTACACAGTGCCAAAAAATGTGTTATAGTTGTTTAGTGTTGGCTAAACATTAAGTCAAAGGGTCGCTAGCTCAGCGGTAGAGCACTCGGCTTTTAACCGATTGGTCCTGGGTTCAAATCCCAGGCGACCCATATCTTTTCTAGGGCTAGGTTGCAGGTTTTTAGTTTTTAACCCACGATCAGTAACTTCGTTTTTGACTGATTCCCTTATAAATCCCTCAGAGTTCAAATGGTAACTGGAAGATGAGGGATTATTGATGCTCTTAACTTGATCGATGGTAGTCTATTCATCCTCTACCTTACATCATTGAGTTGCTAAAAGTTATGGGAATTTGTGACGAAGGTGGGCTGAATCTTAGAAGAGTCACCTCAGTGTAGCAATTTTAAATGATTTATGAAAAAACGGCTCAAAGCTTGGCAAAATTATATCAGAAAATCAGCAATAGGTAAATAGGTTTAGAAAAGTGTAAACTGACCTTTTCGAGATTTAAACCTCTTCTCCTACAGGCTGTAATAGCCGCAGGTAAATTATCGGCTCGTAATTCTTAGGAAATCGCGATCGCTTTGCTCTTTTCTCTTTTCTCTAATTTAATCCAGCAAAAGCTTTGCTAAAATCAGGAAGTCAGTACCGCATGATACTTGAAATTTACTGAATTTCTGATGTTTTCAGATCTGCAAAATCATTGGAGTGCGTCGTGCATTCTCAAGCTAGCGGAAAAATCGATTATTCAAGGTTATCCTGATGGTCGGGTGTATCCGGATCGGGGATTAACTCGCGCTGAACTGGCGGTGTTAATGGTGAAGGCTTTTCCCGATTTTCCTCTCACACAACCCACGCTGAATTTTTCAGATCTTTCTTCCTCGCACTGGGCTTACTCGGTTATTCAGACAGCAGTTCAAAAAGGCTTTTTTCGGGGCTATCCTGACACAACTTTCAAACCCAGTCAACCTGTCACTAAATTACAAGCAATTTTGGTTCTAGGTGCAGCATTAATTAATCAACAGCCCTACACTCCCCTCTGTATTTTAAACCGATCTTTTGTGAATGCTGATGCCATTCCTAATTTTGCTCAACCGATAGTTGCTCAAGCCACTTTAACGGATTTAATTGTTAATTATCCCAATTCTCAAGCACTTAATCCTAATCGTGATATTACACGAGGAGAAGTTGCGGCTTTATTTTGTCAAGGCTTGGATTTTGGGGAAGTTCCAACTCAGTATCAGGTTAAACTGACATTGCTTTCTGAACAACAAGTTGATTATACACCCTTACAAACCGAATTAATCGCTCAAAATTGGAGAGAAGCTAATCGATTAACCTCAAATGCTATTCTCGATTTAGGGGGTCAAAGACAACGGGGTTATCTAACCGCCAGTGATACCCAAAATTTACCCTGTTTCGATATTCAAACGATTGATTTGTTGTGGCTAAAATATTCTCAAGGACGGTTTGGCTTAAGCAGACAAGCTGAAATTTGGCGAAATTTACAAGGGAAAGATTACGAAGATTCTCTCCGCTTTGAACAACAAGTTAGATGGAATCAAGCTCAACCCGTATTTGATTTAACGGCTGCACCACCCGGACATTTACCCCTACGTCCCGCTTTGAGTGAAGGGGTAATGGATGCTTGGGGTGGAATGTGGATTTTAGCGATTTCTCAGCGACTAGAGGACTGTTGTTAATTTCAGCTTCGAGTTCTTCTAAAATTATTGAGGCGATACGTCTAACGCACAAATGTTAACCCAAATATTGTGACTCCACAGTGGGTAGATGCGATCGCCTCATCAAACATTGACTTTATTGATTTTTTAAACAACTGAATAAAACTGAATTTTTATGAATCAAATTCTACTACATTTTGCGTAGGTATACGCCCAAGCAATGAGTCTAAATATTTATCAAAAATTAAATTAACATCTACTCTAAATAGCTACTTTATAGTCCTATACTGAATTATCGCTGCATCAGTCTATGGTAAAAATCGAAATTTTCCAGACAAATTTTCTATCTAAAAGTTCAGTTTTATTCAGGTGGAAATTTCAGGAAATTTCCTGAACTTTTCTGTATTGTTTTTTCCGAATATCTCTGCAATAGTAATATCAACGAGGGAAAAGAAAACAACTTCTTCCCTATCAAACAAAAAAACTACTAATTTAAGGAGACAGAAAAATGGCACAAGAACATATTGCTGAGTCATCTATTAAATATCATTCAAGTATCAGTTATTCCCAATTTATTGCAGCTAAGGAAACTACTCCCTTCACTATACCAACATCTACAACAGGTTTTGCTAACTCTGATACTTGGGTTAATGGCTCAGATCTAAACAACTGGTCTAAGGCGCATGCAGGAACTACGCTCTTTAGGTCTAAAAAGACTTTCCATGAAACTATATATGGGCAGAGTAACGATAACGTAATTGTTGGTGCAGCACCATATGATGTAAGTTGGATGAGTAATACGGACTTTCGTGAGGGTATAGAGCACGATGCTAGAAGGACATGGAGTTGGGATGGTGTACTTGATGAAACTATATCTGGTGGGGGTGGAAATGATATAATTTATGGTTTAAAAGGAGACGATGTGCTCTATGGTCAAAATGACGATGATGAACTCTATGGTGCTGAGGGCGACGATACATTGTATGGACAAGCAGGTAATGACTATCTCTATGCAGGGGAAGGTAACGATCTTTTAGAAGGAGGGGGAGACAACGATGCTCTTTTAGTCACCGCCTATGAAGGAGATGAAAACCTTTTGAAGGGTGGAGTAGGTCAAGACTTATTTGTTATTAATGCTGATACCACCAAACCCTTATATACTCCAGGGATAACGACAGGATCAGCAGAATTCTTTTACGATCAGGTATTAACCGACGCTACAGATTTAAGCGTTTCTTTGATTAAAACTCTCGGCAAGACTGCTCTAAAAACAATGCCAGTTACTTCTCTTGCCCTTGAAGTTTTCAAAGAAACTTTGCCAGCGTTCAAGAAAATCTTTGATACCTACGTTTGGGAAGATAATAATGGTAGTACAGAAGAAATACCTTCTAGAGTAGCAGATGGTAATGGTGTAGTTATAGCTGACTTCGACCCCACCAGAGATATGGTGTTTATTCCCATAGGAAGCGATGGTAATGTTAACACAAATCCAACTCCTAGCAACTTTACATCAAGCAAGTACGGTTTAAACTTAGATGGGTATGAAGTCAAAAATGCTGATGGTGATATCCTAGCAACAATTGCTGGCGATGGATTTAGCAGTAATACATTTGGTAGTGGTAGCACAGTTAACAATGATGTGGCCAAGCAAACTTGGGATAACAGATTGACAGTTTTCAATGATGGTACAATAGAAATAGGTACAGGGGGTAGTTATAACTCTACTGAAGCACCTGCTTCTTTGACAAATGAACTTGATAGCTCCCAAGACGGTGGTTATATCTTTTTAGGAGCTTATGGTTCCAAAGAACTATATGGAGATAACGGACAAGGAGGAGTAGATTATCTCTTTGGAACTCAAGTTTATGGTGACTTTCTTCACGGTTTTTCTCAGGATTCTAGTGGCCATGATTCAGATGATACTGATAACTTATTCGGGTATGGTGGAAATGATTTCTTATATGGAAGCATAAAAAATGATAGATTATACGGAGGGAACGATTCTGATACTGCCGTTTATCAAGAACTAGATCAGGGTATCAGAGCATTTTTAACTGATGACAGTGCGATTAATGGCAGTAATCTAAAACACGTAACTAGTGTTACAGATAATGGAAGTATCTCTTCTAGCAGCGATCCATTAAGTCAACTCTATGCCCTCAATGCTTTTGGTCAAAATGAGGCACTAGGCGATGCTCTTTTAGGAGCAGTCAAAAAGTATGATGGTACTGATTCAGTATACAGTATTGAAAACATTGTCGGAACTGAATTTACAGACTTTATTAGAGGGAACTCTCTAGATAATGACTTTATTGGTTTGGGTGGTAATGACACTATCTATGGTGAGGGTGGTGCTGACACTATCGATGGTGGCAATGATGCTGACTTGATCTATGGTGGTGGGGGCAACGATTCTCTGATCGGTGGAGTAGACTACAACCCTATTGATGGAAACGACACTATCTATGGTGATGGTGGCCATGATTATATCCATGGTGGGGATATGTACGATTTACTATACGGAGGTGACGGTGACGATACTATGCATGGTGGATCGGATCACGATACTATGTATGGTGGTAATCACAATGATCGTATGAATGGTAGCTGGGGTAGCGACTCTCTCCTGGGTAATAATGGCAACGATACTATCTATGGCAAATCGGGCTCCGATGATATTAATGGAGGTTGGCTTGACGATCATTTGTATGGTGGCGATGGAAACGATACTCTCAGGGGAGGGAAAGACTCTGATACTATGACCGGTGGTGAAGACGCTGATACTTTTATCTTGTCTGATGCAGTCGGAACAGATACGATCACTGACTTTGATAGCACTGAAGGAGACATAATTGATATTGAAAAGTCTAAGTACGGTTTCAGTAGTGTCAGTGACCTCAGCTTTGATGCAACTACAGGTGAGTTAAAGGTTTCTACAACTGGATCTACAATTGTAACTCTGGAAAATCCAGTTGACTTTGGAACTGACGACATCTATCTTGACGGTGTTCAAAATACAGATGATCTCGTAGTTACTGGGATTCTCGTAGAAGGTACTAATGGCAACGATTATCTTGAGGGTAGCGATACTCCCGATACTCTCAACGGTGGTGAAGGCGCTGATACTTTGATCGGGTATCAGGGCGACGATATTCTCACCCCTGGTTATGGTGTCGATATTCTTACCGGCGGTGCGGATGCTGATACGTTTGTTGTTGATTACAACGATCGTCCCAGTGGCTGGACTGCTAAAGATAATACCACTGATGTTATTACTGACTTCTCGGCTTCTGAAGGAGATGTCATTCAGGTTGACAAATCTGTATTCGGTAATATAAACTTAGGCGATTTTGACTTTGATTATGATTCTAGTTCCCAGTCAGGAGTTTTGTCCGTTGTGTATTTAGATGGGAATGCTGCTCTCAGGTCAAATCTATTGACTATTGAGAATCTAGCAAGTGCATCTGCATTTAATATTAATAGTGATGTTCAGCTTGTTTAGGTAATTGTCTAAACTATCAAAATAAATTCAATTAATTAGCCAAAACAGGTAATTCTTTCTTGAATCATCTGTTTTATTGACTGGAGTTTAGACTAACCTACCCGGAGGGCTTGTCCCCTAGTCCATCTGGATGAGAAAATTTGGGGAGTGAACGGTTATCCCTCTTCTGTCACTCTCCGAGGAGTAGAATAAGAATATCAACAGATTGAATAGCTAGAAAGCAGATAGGACAGTGGATGTAGAGTTACAAATTCTTAAATATTTAGCTAGAGACGCCCAACCAACAGTTTCGGTGATCGATCAATATTGCCAGGCAGAAATGTTGAATGTTAGTAAAAAAATGCAAAAAAAGCCCCAGATTTGATCAACTAGAGGCTAAGAAAATTGATAAAAACATTAGTTATATGCTATCAAACTTTCCTAAGCTCGTCAAAATGGAATTGAAATTCAAATTTATACCTGTTTAATCGCCTATGTGCTTCTGGCCTTGGTCACGATTCCCAAAGAATTTGGGGAGAAGTTATTAGATAAGTTGCGTTATTTACAGGCTTTTATGTGTGAGAAAATCAGCTATGTCCATTGGCTACACAAGTTGATTTTCTGTTGACGAAATTTGCTTGTGGTAGGCCTAGTGTATCTAATTTAAGAGATCTTTATATTCCGATTCAACATTTCTGCGTCTAACGGTACACTTTGCGATCGCCGTACCGTTCATTACTTCTTTCATTTTAATGCTTCTTTAAATGAATAGTCAATTTTGATTCAATACAATTATTAAATGAGATGCCATTGCAATTTTCTAATTTTTCAATTTTTTGGGTAACCTTTTCCTGATTGTATTCATATACAGCCTTTAAGAAGGAATTGTATAAATACGGAACTTTGAAAACTTCCTATGTACTATTTGCGTAACTAATTTAGTAATTCTATGAGTTGATTTATTTAGCAAGTTAATTTTACTCGCAATATACTGATTAATCTTCTTCTCAAAAAGGGTAGATTCACAACTTCTGATTTTTGTCAAATTCAACCTCTTTTTTGTAAAGCTCTGTAACGAAAACTCGTGCATCGGGGAGAGCATTTTTGGAGGTTGTCAAGGGGGGAGAACGACGAAACCATAGGGGTTTGAAGGGTGTAAATTGCCTACAAGGTAGAACAACACTTTCGATTTTTAAAATCATACCAGAGTTGCAAACCCCTGTCAACTCGTCAAATTAATGGGAATAATTTTTAGTTACTCCAGAGTGTTAAATTTTGTAATGGGGACAATTTTTGAAAACCTGAACAAAAATCTTGATTTTAATTAGTTAAACTAATATCACTGGAGAAGCCCCCTCACTAAGATACTATCAAACTTAGTCGCATCAATGCCGTTCAACCCACCTCTGATGATCGAAGTCGAAAACTTGTGTAAAATTTATGGTTCAACGCCCGCCCTTCAGGATGTCTCCTTTTCCGTGGAAGCGGGAGAAATCTTGGGATTCTTAGGGCCGAACGGAGCGGGAAAAACCACAACGCTGCGAATCCTCTCCGGCTACCTGCCTGCAACCAGTGGCACTGCCAAAATAGCAGGCTATGATGTTCACGAAGAATCGATCGCTGTGCGTCAACGCATTGGCTACTTGCCCGAAAATCCGCCCTTGTATCCAGAGATGACGGTGGAGAGCTTTTTGTATTTTGTGGCTCGGATTAAACGAGTGCAGTCGCGCGATCGCAAACAAAATGTAGAGACGGCGTTAAAAAAATGCGGAATTTGGGATCGACGCAAATCTCTGATTCGCAAACTGTCTAAGGGCTACCGTCAACGAGTGGGAATTGCTCAAGCTTTGGTTCACGATCCGCCTGTGATTGTATTAGATGAACCGACAGTGGGTTTAGATCCGCGTCAAATTATCGAAGTTCGCAACTTAATTAAGAGTTTGGCAGGGGAACATACAATTATTTTGTCTACTCATATTCTGCCGGAAGTCAGTATGACCTGTAATCGAGTCACGATTATTAATCGAGGTCAAGTGGTCGCAACCGGAACGCCGGAAACCTTGATGGAACAACTGACCGCCGGATCGGGCTATGAACTCGAACTTGACAGCGCAGTAGACATCGAAAAGTTAACCGTTTTGGGGGAAATTCCGGGTGTGCGTTTGGTGCAACCTTCGGCGAATAAACCTGAACATCAAGAGCGCCAACAGATTCAACTCTTCTGTGAAGCTAACCACGAACCCGGACCGGATATTGTGGCAATGTGCGTCTCCTGTGGGTTTAACCTCTATGAAATGCGCCGAACTCGCGCTAGTTTAGAAGATGTTTTCCTAGAATTAACGACTCAACAGCCAACACCAGAAGAACCAGAAGAACCAGAAGAACCTGAACCCCTAGACGAAACGACCGATGCGGTAGACAATAATGAGGACATCGACAAAGCCGAACCCTCATCAACATCTGAATAGAGATTCTGAATAAATAATTATGCTGGTGACTCTAAGCAATCTGCTTGCTATTTATCGCAAAGAACTCCAAAGCTATTTTGGTTCTCCCCTCGCCTATGCGATCGCGGGAATCTTTTGGCTACTGACTGGATACTTCTTTGTAGCGGTTTTGTTGGGGCCAGATGGTTTAATTCAACAAGTCGCCCTCCGCGATCAATATGGCATTACCGATCCGCCCATCGATTTACCCTACGAATTTATGCAAGTTTATTTGCGATTGATGGGTTCGATGTCGTTGTTTGTTCTGCCGATGTTATCGATGGGACTCTACGCCGAAGAACGCAAACGGGGAACTTTAGAACTTCTCGCGACTTGTCCGGTGACGAACTGGGTCGTTGCAGCCGGGAAATTGTTAGGAGTTCTCACCTTCTACACCACGATGATTTTACCGTTGATGGGATTAGAAGCCATTGCTTTAAGTGCAGCCGAACCCCCAATGTCTCCAACAATTTTTCTTCTCGCCCATGCCGGGTTAATTTTACTGGCGGGTGGGGTTCTATCTCTGGGGATGTTTATTTCTTCGCTGACTGAAAGCACAATTCTCTCCGCAATTCTCACCTTTGCTTTAGTATTATTTTTGTGGGTAGTCGATATCATTGGAAATAGTGTGGGCGGAAACTTCGGCTCGGCGCTGGCTCATCTGTCGCTGATTTCCAACTACACCAACCTAATTCGAGGGGTTCTCGATAGCAGCAGTCTGATTTTATTTGGAAGTTATATCATTTTAGGGATATTTCTCACCGCCCAGTCTATTGATGCCTTGCGCTTCCAGCGTTACTAGATCTTAGAGATTAAAGATGAAACAGAAAATCGCACCCCGTTGGAAGTTCCTACAATATAGCTTTTGGCTAGGCCCTGTTCTGATTATTATGGGCTTATCAGCCGGGTTTGTCTCCGGAACTTGGGAACCTGTTCCACTGGGTTTGATGATTGCGGGTGTGGTGATTGTCGGATTATGGTTTCTGTTTCGAGTCTATTTTCGTCAAGGCGATAGCGTTAAACATCCTTATTGGAGTCGCCGTTCTACTCAAGCCGGAACAAATGCGTTACTCGCAACGGTATCAGTGTTCGTGATTATTGGGTTAATTAATTACTTGGCGGTTCGTCATGCCGTTCGTCTCGACTTAACGGAAAACCAACAGTTTACCCTCGCCCCGCAAACCCAAACTCAGTTAGCCAATTTAGACGAACCTGTTAAAGTTACCATTTTTGATCGCTTGAGAAATCCTCAAACTAGAGAACTCCTCGATCAATATCGCCGCATCGCCCCCGAAAAGTTTAGTTATGAATATATTGATCCGCAACTTCAGCCCGGAGTCGCCCAGGACTATGGCGTGACTGATTTTGGAGAGGTTTATGTCGAGTCTGGAGAACAACGCCAGTCTATCCCGAAAGATAATGTTGCAGCCTTAAGCGAAGCCCAACTCACAAACGGCATCGAACAACTCCTCAGTAACCGCACGGCGAAAATTTATTTCCTCCAAGGTCACGGCGAACGTTCCCTCACAGACGGACAAGGCGGTTTACAAAATGCGGTTAATGCTTTAGATGAGAAGAACTTTATTAGCGAACCTTTAACCTTAACTCAACAAGCCACTATTCCAGAGGATGCGGATGTGATTGTGGTAGCCGGGCCTAAACGGGCGTTGTTTAAAGGGGAAGTCGCAGCGTTAGAAGAATATTTAGAACAAGGTGGCAGTTTGTTGCTGATGATTGACCCAAAAACAGATCCAGGGTTAACTCAATTTTTAGAAAAATGGGGCGTTCAAATTGATGATCGCTTGGCTATTGATGCGACCGGAAGTGGTCGTCTGGTTGGTTTGGGGCCTACTGTTCCGATTGTACGCGAATATGGCGATCATCCGATTACTCAACCGTTTAGAAATGAAAGTGGAATTTCTTTTTATCCGGTTGCTCGTCCTGTTGAAACTCGAACCATAGATGGTATAACCGAAACCCCTTTATTATGGACTGAGGCGGAAAGTTGGGCGGAAACAAATCTGGCCAGTCGAGAGTTGGAGTTTGACCCCGATCGCGATCGCAAAGGGCCGCTATCATTAGGAGTAGCCTTGACTAAGCCTGTTGAAGTCACAACAGCAGAAGTAACAGAAACTGAAGATAACTCGGAAGAAACTACGGAAGAAAATACAGAAACAGAGGAAACTATTTCTGAAACGGAAACTGAAGATAATTCAGAAGAAAGTACAGAAACAGAAGAAACCACAACTGAGAATTCTGAAGTAGCAGAAGAAAGTTCTGAAGAAGTGACAACAGAAGAAACAACGGCTGACAGTTCGCAAGTCGTAGAAGATAATTCTGAAACAGCCCCAACAGAAGAAACTCCTGAACAAACGAAACCCCCAGAAGCCAGGTTAGTTGTCTTAGGAAATTCTCAATTTGCAACCAATGGCTGGTTTGAACAGCAACTAAATGGTGATGTGTTCATCAATACGGTCAGTTGGTTGAGTCGAACCGATGAAGCAACACTTTCAATTCGCCCCAAACCTGCGACTAATCGTCGAATTGCCATGACTCCAGTTCTAGGGCGATCGCTGAGTTGGTCTGCCCTTGTGATTATACCACTGTTTGGCTTTGTTAGTGCAGCAATCTTATGGTGGCGACGAAGATAGAATATCTGGCTATCTTCTCAAATGATTAACCCTGAAATTTTCCAGTTCAACTCAAAAACTCAAACTCAAATCTCCCATGAAGTTGCAGCGTTCTACTCTGATTTTAATGTCTATCGCCCTGGGTTTAGCCGGATACGTTTATATCTCTAATATTCAGCGAACTACTCAACAGCAAATTATTCAAGAAGCCGAAAAACAAATCTTTTCCTTTTCCCGAGATGATGTCAAGTCCGTTACCGTGACTACACCGGAACAAACCATCACGGCTGAACGTATTCCGGAAAATGAAGACCCCGAACAATCTCCCTGGAAACTCACCCAACCTGTTCAAACGCCTGCTAACCAGGCGACAGTAGACTTTTTGTTAAATCAGTTAGTGGTTGATCAAAGTATACCTGAAGATCCGAGTATTGGTTTGCGTCGCTTAACGATTTCTGAAGAAGAATTATCGAAATATGGTTTAGATAGTCCTGAGAATATTGTTGAAGTGACTCTCAATAATGATCAAACCTATAAACTCAGTTTAGGTGGAAAAGATTTTAGTGGACGTTCAGTTTATGGTCAAACCCAGACACCAGAAACAGAAGCAGAATTCTCAATATTAGTCATCCCAGAAGGGATTATCTCAGCAGTTGAACGTCCGCTAGAGGAGTGGAAACTACCTGAAGAGGAACCCGAAACAACTGAAACAGAAATACCGACTGAGTCATTAGAAACTGTTCCTGAACCCGACAATTCTCAAACAGAAACTGTTCCTGACGTTGATAATACTGAAACGGAAATTATTCCCGAACCTGATAACTCTCAGATAGAAACGCCTGCTGAGTCATCAGAAACTGTTCCTGAAACTGAGAACTCCGAACCCCAAACTCAAAATAATCAACAAGAAACCGAAAATCTCCCGTCAGAAGCTGAAAATTAAAGTCTAGTCAAACAACTCTACACATTGATTAAACCAGTTTTCCGCACCTTCACTCATTTGATTTGGGTTCAAAGAATGAGAAAAATCCTCTACATCTAAAGCTTGATTAGAAATATTCATCTCCCAACCCACCTCTATACCTTCTCCCATCACCGGATAAGCATAAGTCAGGTTTTGAATTTTACGAGTTGCAGATTGATAATCGCCTTGAAAACAAGCCCCGATATCAGAATTTTGAAGATAAACTAAACCCCGAACTTGATTATTTTTATCTTGAATATAAATAATATACTCCGCTCCTGGTTGAGTTGGAGAGGGGGCTTGACCCCTAAAATTAATTTGCGTAGTCTCTCGGTTGAGAATAGGCGTTTTAATAGGAGTTGCGAAAGACATCTCCGCAACCGTCATCAAACTAAAAAGCGTTGTCGCCAAAGTTCCGAAGATACTGAAAGAACTGAATTTCAACTTCATAGTCATGTCCCCGATAAGTGGTGACTTGTTCTATAGCAACAACTGCAAATTATTCAATTCCAGAGAATAATCAGAAAATAAATTTCGCCTCCAAGCTAAACCCCACATCTGCTGAGGGTTACAGAAATGGTTAGGTTAGACCTAATAAAAATTTCCAGATCGGTATTTGACAGATCGGCTAATAATGTGCTATTTAAGGGATTAATCAATGACTAGACAGTCTCCCATCTTCGAGTTATACTTTTAAATCTGGGAGAAAAATATAAATCTGGGAGAAAAATAGGAGAATTAGTCAGGAACGTAGCGACTGTGATGGAAGGTAAGACTCCACTGACTTTTGAGTTTAGCGTTAAGCGGGTGGGGGGAATCGAACCCCCATCATTAGCTTGGAAGGCTAAGGTTTTACCACTAAACTACACCCGCATTTTTACTGGCATTTTTATTGCACTCTTATAATAATAACACAGCTTTTCGGAAATCGAGCAACTTTTTGAGCCAATTTTCCAATAAAAACGGGGAAGCTCAGTCCAGCACTGGTTCAGGAGCGACCCCAAAAGCAGAGACCGGCTCGTCAATCCCTTTTAACGGGTGCATTTTAGAAAAGATAATTTCCTTGGGGTTAATGTACTGAGCCACTTCTGCGGAGACCAAAATACTATTAGGGCTAGCGGCATCTTGTAAACGAGCAGCGAGATTAACTGAGGGGCCAATTGCCGTGTAATCTGAGCGCTCTTGGGCACCGAACATTCCGACCACTGCCATTCCCTGATGAATTCCACACCGAAAGCGAACAGGTTCAACTCCGTTACCAATTAAATTTTGTTCGAGCCAATTTTGATTGAGTTGATCTAAAGACCGCAACATCGCTCGTGCTGACGCCAAAGCTCGCCTCACCTGTTCATCAGGGGGCAATTCTCTCGGGGCACCATACAAAGCCATGACGGCATCCCCAATAAATTTATCAACTGTTCCTCCATTTTCAAAGACCGCCTGAGTCATCGCCGCCAAATATTCATTCAAAACTTGAGCAATACGGCGAGACTGAAGTTGATTTGACATTCGTGTAAACCCCACCAAATCTGTAAATACAATCGTGACTAAACGAGGCTCTGGGTTTAAATCTAACATCAAGTCACCAGCCGCCGCTTGTTCAACCATCGCAGGTGGGAGGAAACGTTGTAAAACTGATTCTGTCAAATATCGATTTAACTCAGCAACACGGCGTTCATTTTCTTTTAAGGCGCGTAGGTTGCGAACTTCAGCCAGTAATTCTCGGTCATTAAACGGCTTAGAAACATAAGCATCCGCACCTCGTTCAACCCCTTCAATGCGGGTATCTTCATCGGCTTTTGCTGTTAATAAAACGGTTGGTGTTCCCCTTAACTGTGTATCTTCTCGGATCATGCGAATCAAATCCAAGCCAGAAACAACAGGCATCATTAAATCGGTAATAATCACTTCTGGGCGATGAGTTTTGGCTTGCTCGAATCCTTCCTGTCCATTGCGAGCTGTGACCACATTAAAATCAGCCCCTCTTAAAATACTGGATAAATAACGACGTAAATCGGGGTTATCATCCACAACTAAAATACAATTATTGATTGTCTCTGAATCTGGAGCTAGAGTTTCTTCGCCTGAATTGTCTTCAACTGGACTCATATCTTCTTCACTGAGTTCAACTTCAATATCAGCCAATTCCACAGCAGCTCGTTTCGTATTAAACTCAGCAGGAACATCTAAAACTTGCTCACTCGGTAAATGTTCACGTCCTTTCTGGAGCAAAATTGTAAAGGTTGTTCCTTGACCATAAACCGAATCTACATTGATTTGACCTTGATGTAAATCAACTAATTCTTTGACTAATGCCAAGCCTAAACCCGTACCTTCATAAGAACGATTCGTTGAACCTTCGGCTTGTCGAAACCGTTCAAATAGATGGGGAATTTGTTCACTGCGAATCCCAATTCCGGTATCTCTCACTTGCAGTTTACAGTAACCGTTAGTGGGTTGCAAACTCACTGAAATTAAACCATTTTCCGGCGTAAATTTCATGGCATTAGAGAGCAAGTTATACAGGACTTTGTCAAATCGTTCCAAATCGAGATAAACCGGTTCACAAGCTTGAACATCGATTTCTAAGCGAATGCCTTTTTTCTCACAATAAGGTTGGAAAGATTCCGTGGTTTGACGACAAAATTCCGCCAGATCGCAGGGACGGAAACTGGGCTGCATTCGTCCCGCATCAAATCGTTGTAAATCCAGTAATTGATTCACAAGCCGCAACAGTCGCCGGGAATTTCTCAGCGCAATTTGAGCTTGATCGTAGGGTAAATTTTGAGTCTGATTAATCGCCGCTTCTAAAGGGCCAATCATTAAGGTTAAAGGTGTGCGGAATTCGTGAGAAATATTCTGAAAAAATTCTGTTTTTAAGCGATCGGCTTCCAGTAACCTCTCAGCTTGTTGGCGGGTTTTTTGATAGAGACGGGCTTGTTGTACGGCCAGAGCAGCTTGGGCGGCGACCACTTGCACTAAATTAACTTCGGCTTCTGTCCACTGGCGAATTGTATCATTTTGACGTAGAGAAATACTGCCAATAATTTGATTGTCGAGGAGTAACGGAACAACCATTAAGGCTTTAGAATGCGATCGCAACGGCAGTTCATTTAAGTTCCAGTCCGGTTTGAGGGTTAAGTTATCAATAACAACAGGCTGGCGGGTATCGAGTAAGCGTTGAAGGACTGGATTTCCTTGGATGGGGACAGCGGAGGAGGGTAAACTTTCGGAGTCTTGAGGAGCGCTCCCATTACCATTGAGTGAGTCCACTGACTCGTCTTGAGTTACAGCCGTGTTTTGGTCCGCATCATACAACCCCACACATTGCACAAATTCATCTTCTTTCGTCCAGAGTGAGAGGGCGCACCCATCCACATTCAGAGCTTGTCCGAGTTGCTGGGTGATCGCCGCAAAAATTTTCTGAGGGTCAAGACTCGAACGAATGGCGGCGGTGATGGTATTAACGAGAACTTCTCGTTTAGCGAGTTCTTGAACTTGTTCGTAAGCACGGGCTTGAGAAAGGGCAAGGGCAGCTTGATCGGCAACAGTCAGAATCAGTTGAACCTCGTGTTCGAGCCATTCTCGCAGTTCACCGACTTGGTGTATTGCCAGAACAGCCATCAATTCTTGTTGATAAAATAGCGGTACAATCAAGCTCGAACAGATATTCGCAGCAGCATAGGCTTGTTTTCTGGCCAGATGTTCTTCTCGATCGCTTTGAATGCGTTCATCGCTGTAGGCATCGGAGATCATATCAACCTCAGTTGTTTGCCAAACGAGGGTTCTAAATTCAGAATTTTCAATCCCAAACTCGGAATTTTTGAGGTCAGGGGCTTGATAGACAAACCATTCCTCGACCATTTCTCCGTCTTGAAAAGGCTGTAAAATACAGTAACTTGCCTCAAAGGTTTGCCCGACCGTTTCCACAATCCGTTGTAGCATTTCTCGATAATTGAGTGCAGAACGAATCGTGCTCGTAACAGCATTGAGGAGAGATTCTTGTTGGAGTGTTCGTTTAAGTTCCTCTGTCCGAGCTTTGAGAACGTTATGGGTTTCGAGGGCCTGGCTAACGATCGCTTTGAGTTCCTCTGCTTCCCAAGGTTTGGTCACATATTTAAAGACCTGACCTGTGTTGATAGCCTCGACTAAATCCTCGACATCAGTATAACCTGTGAGCAGAATCCGAATCGCATCTGGATATTGAGCCGCAGCCCAACTGAGGAGTTCAGTTCCGCTCATTTTTGGCATTCGCTGATCGGAGATAATCACGGCAATATCTTCGGCTTCAGTCAAGATCTCTAAAGCCTCCGCCCCACTCTCCGCCCTCAAGACTTTATAGGTTCGGTAAAATGTCCGATAGAGCAGATCTAAATTGTCCGGTTCGTCGTCAACAATAAGAATTTTGGGCTTTGATTTCTTGAGAGAATTCATGCACCGCTCTCCTGGTGGCTTCGCGAATGATGTTAATAACGTTGTTGGACATAAAGAGCAAGTGATCAGCGATCACAATTGCTGGAGAAAGGGTTTTCAGTCAGCATAACGATTAATCCCATTTAGATATAACATTCTTGTTTATTTTAGGAGGTTGTTTAAAATGCACCCGGATCAATCATATTCTGATCTTTTGAGTATTGGTGTTACATCGCAACAGATCACTGCGATTATTGCTTTACAGAACGGTCTGTTGATGGTGACAAGCTCCCTGAATTTGCACGTAGACTCCAGACTGTTGACAGTTTAGCTCTATACTGAAAAAAGCTCTGAGCGAGTTAACGTGTATCTTTATTTTCATTTTACTGTCACCTGCTAGATGAACGCTCAATTTAGATTACCCCTTTTGATCGGTGTGCTTTGCATTTACTGAACCTATGGGCGTGAGAGTCCTCAAAGCACCGTCAGTTGCCTTTGAGTTCAGAACTAGCATTCAGGCTCAACCATTAGAGATTTCCAATGAACGAGCCCAATCACAGATCAAAGTGTAATTGAATGAACAAAGAATAGTGAATCCATTCTTCTTGACCTCAACGTACCACACTCAAGCGGTTTCCGGATATTCTCCCAGTCCTTCTCAATGGAGTATCCGAGTGGCTACACCTGCTGACTTACTGACCTTGACGGATGTTTTAGCCGAAAGCTTCCATTCTCGTGAAGGTTTTTTCGGGTGGGTTTATCCCATCCTGCGTCTAGGAATTTATGAAGATTTACGCAATCGTCTAACTCATGCCCCGGACTATTATGCCTGTCTGGTCGCTGTGAGCGCAAGTTCTCCTCCGCTTCAAGTTCGCAATTGTCCGATCACAACAGATGTCATACTCGGAACGGTAGAAATGGGATTGCGATCGCCGAACCCCTGGATTGTTTCGCGATCGCGTCAGTTTCCTTATCTTTCTAATTTAGCTGTTCATGCTCGCTATCGACGCTTAGGAGTCGCACAACAGTTGCTGAGTCGCTGTGAGGCTATTGCTCGCCAGTGGGGATACTCTCAGATTTGTCTGCACGTCCTAGAAAATAACCGCCCCGCAAAACGACTCTATTTTAAAGCTGGTTATCGAGTCGCTGAAGTTGATCGAGGTTTTAATTCTCTTCTATTTGGTCAACCTAGACGATTGTTGATGCGAAAAAGCCTATAAACAGACACCAGCAAAGATGCCAGCAAATACCCCAGTAAATACGCCAGAGATTGAAACCTCTGTCTAATATGTGAAGTCCTCTTCAAGAGGACTTGGATTTTTGAGACCGGGAATTTATTCCCTGTTCCCTGTTTACTATTTGCTATTCACTACCTACTGCTCACTGTTTAACGCGCAGGATTTGACCGGCTAAAATCGCCGCCCCAAATCCATTGTCAATATTAACGACTCCGACTCCGGCTGCACAGGAGTTTAACATTGTTAATAAGGGGGCTAAACCATTAAAACTTGCCCCATACCCAACGCTAGTGGGAACCGCGACAACGGGACAATCGGCTAAACCTGCCACAACACTCGGTAATGCTCCTTCCATTCCCGCTACCACGATTAACACATCTGCCTCCGCAATTAAATGCCGATTACTCAAGAGACGGTGTACTCCCGCAACGCCTACATCCCATAGCCGCTTCACTGGAAAACCACATAAACTTGCTGTCACTGCTGCTTCTTCGGCTACAGGTAAATCTGCCGTTCCTGCCGTTAAAATGGTGATGGTTTTAGAGGATTGCAGTTCCTGATATTCGGGAGTAATTGCACAAATACGGGCTGTCGGATAATAAACTAAATCTGGAATTTTTGCGCTTAATTTTTCATAAACATCTGCTTCAATGCGAGTCGCCATAACAGTTGGATGATGGGGGCGCATCGCTTGGATAATTTTGAGAATTTGTTCTGGGGTTTTATCGAGTCCCCAAATCACCTCCGGAAACCCCGTTCTCAATTTACGATGGTGATCGATGCGAGCAAAGTCCCCAACAGGTTCAAAGTCAAAATGTTTGATTTTGTTGAGGGCTTCTGCTGGACTCACTTGACCTTTGGCGATAGATTCAAGTAAATTTCGGAGAGCGTCTGGATTCATTTCTATGTTTTAACTTCAGTGTCAGAGGATCGGTCTAAACTTGTAACCCTTAACTTGTGATTATTCTGTAATTTTTAATTCATACAGATTCCAAAATGCGCCTCCCAATGGGGTATATTCTAAATCTTCAATGCGATCGCGAATGGCTTCAAAGGTTAATGGGTTCACCATATACATAAAAGGTAATTCTTCAGCAATGATTTTCTGAACTTCTCCATAAAGCTCTTTGCGTTTTTCTTCATCTAAACTTTGAGAAGCTTCAACAAATAAATCATCTATTCGTTGTTCCCAGTCTGAAACTGTCCATCCTTCAATCTCATCTTGTCCGGGTAGAGGCCCTTGATTAAAGGAATGTAATCGTCCGTTCACAGACCAAATCACATAGCCTCCATGGGGTTCAATTCCTCCTGTAAATCCTCCCATATAACTTTCCCAAGTTCGATTTCTGAGGCGGTTAACGTAGGCATTAAAATCTACAGCTTGAGTAAAAATTTTAATTCCTAATTTTCCTAAATCTTGAGTCACTTGAGTTGCCATTTGCGCTCTGACTTTGTTTCCGGCGGCAATCATTACCGTCCACTCAACCGGATTATTTTCTGAATCAAAGAGTTGACCGTTTTTCTTTTGAAATCCTTCTGCTTCTAGAATTTCTCTGGCTTTTTCTAAATCGTATTTATAGGTTTTTAATCCAGCTTCTGGAGGCAAGTAATAAGGACTCTGTACAGGAATCGGAGAATGTTTCAGCACACCTAATCCCAAGTAAATATTGTTTTTCATTACCTCTCGATTAATTGCAGAATAAATCGCTTGTCGAAAGGCTTTATTATTAAACCAACGAGATTTTGCGGGATTAACGAAGGGTTCTCCTTTTGCATTTTTGCCTTGATTCAAGTTTAAAGTCATAAAGATTGATCCCGTATCAGGCCCCGGACTATAAATTGTATATTTTCCTCTTTTTTCTTCCGGCTTTAACAGCGGATAGGCTGCGGGTTGAATATCTAAAGTATCTAAACTACCCGAACGAAAGTTCAACAGTTGCGTATCGGTACTCTCGATAATTTGCCAGACTATTTGTTCAATATAAGGTTGCTCATTTCCCTGTTGATCTTGACGCCAATAGTAAGGATTTCTTTGTAAAATAACTCGTTGATTAGGGGCATAACTTTCAATCCGATAGGGGCCATTTCCCACAATTTTTTCGGGCGGCGTATCGGTTCCCCAAGTGCTAATAAACAGGGGATTTCCTTTGTCATCAAGAGTATTTACAGATTCTGTTAAGGCATGGGCAGGTAGAATCGGAATACCGCCTGCGTAGCGCAAAAAAGGTGCAAAGGGTTCGGGAACTGAAAACTCAACTCGACGATCATCGAGTTTTTTAACGCTCGGAAATTGACCACTTTCTCCAACTCGTAAAATATCACCTGCCCCACTGGGAATTTTTTCATTAAAATAAACTTGATTGTAGCTAAAAATAATATCGTCAACGGTCATATCTTCTCCGTCTGACCATTTTAAATTGTCTCGCAAGGTGATAATAATTTGCTGTCCGTCAGGCGAGACTTCCCAAGATTCTGCAAGTCCCGGTTCGAGTTCGCTAGTATAGGGATTTGTGTCTAGCAGTGAGTCGTAAATATAGCTAAATACACTGTAAGCTGATGAGTTGAGAGGATAGTTAAAGGTCGCAGGCCCACTAGGTGTGGGAACGACTAAACGAGAGGGAAGCGCGGATGTATTTGGATTACACCCAGAAAGGGCGATCGCAATGATCGCAACGACCACTAATAGCCAAGAACGGATAAATTTATTCATATTGTTTGAGATTTATTGTTTGAGATTCAACTGGACTTTCCAATTTACCTTATTTGTAACAAGACCACTGCATAGGCTGCTATTCCCTCTTCTCGTCCCACTGGCCCTAATTTTTCGTTTGTTGTTGCTTTGATACCAACTTGTTCGGGTTCTATCTTTAGAACGCTGGAGATGCGATCGCGCATTGCTGAAATATGAGGTTTTAGTTTAGGACGTTCGGCGACAACCACAGAGTCAATATTTCCCACGTTCCAACCCCGTTCCTTGATCATCTCATGGACTTGATCGAGTAACATCAAGCTGTCTGCATCTTTCCATTTCGCATCACTGGGCGGAAAGTACAGTCCAATATCACCAAGACTGAGTGCGCCTAACATTGCGTCCATGATCGCATGAGTTAAAACATCGGCGTCACTGTTTCCCAAAAGTCCTCGTTCGTGTTCGATGCGAACGCCACCCAGGATTAAGGGTCGTTCTTCAACTAGACGGTGGATGTCGTAGCCGTTACCGATACGAATATTCATAGAAGTTATCGAGTTATTACTTTTTACATTAATTTATTATCCAATGCCAAGGTACGAGCAGGTTCAACGGATTATAGATTTCCGACAGAAAAGGGTTGATTGACACTGTAGTATTTATGTAGTACAACTAAAAAATAACCTTTAAAATAACAATCCATATATGCGACCTTATACAGATAGCGATCTCAATGCGATCGTTGAGTTGTTTAATGCTTGTGAAGCTGTCGATCAGACGGGAATGTGGAGAACGGTTGAAGGACTTCGACAAGCCTTTAATTCACCTTCGCCTACATTTAATCAAGCCGAAGATCTACGGTTGTGGGAAAATACAGATGGTTTAGTCGGATATGGATCGGTTTGGATTGAGTCAACAGAAACCGGAATTGATGGATTTTTGGGCTTGGAAGTTCATCCGACAGTTCGCAACCAAGGTCTAGAAGAAGAAATCATCTCTTGGGCTGAACAGCGAATGCGTCAGGTGGCTGAAGATAAGTCTGGAGATGTAAAGTTGTATTCGAGTGTGAGAACAAATCGTGGAGATTTGATTACTCGACTTCAGAACTGTGGGTTTATTGCTGTGCGATATTTCTTCGGGATGCAGCGCGATCTCAGAGAACCCATTCCCGAACCGCAGTTTCCAGAAGGGTACAGCGTGCGAACCGTCGAAGCCGAACAAGATGCAACGCGCTGGGTGGAGATGTTTAACCAAACCTTTATCGATCACTGGAACCACCACGATCTTACGGTTGAGGAATATCTACACGGAAGTAAGCATCCTGATTATTGTTCGGAGTTAGACTTAATTGCGATCGCGCCAGATGACACTTTTGCAGCTTTTTGTGAATCAGCGATCTATCCTGAAGACAATAAACGCAATGGACGCCAAGAAGGCTGGGTAGAAGTTCTCGGAACTCGGCGTGGTTTTCGTTTTCTAGGGTTAGGGCGAGCGATGTTATTGAGTGGAATGCACCGCCTAAAAGCCAAAGGAATGGATATAGCCTTGCTAGGCGTTGACTCTGAAAATCCATCGGGTGCGTTAGGACTTTATCAATCTATTGGTTTCGAGAAACTTTACACCAGTATCTCCTACCTTAAGAACTTGTAGGAGTGAATTTTTTTAATGAATAACCTCAAGAAACCTGCTCTGATCTGACTAAAATTATAGGAGCAGGTTCTATAAATATTGGCATTGAGTAGAGATAGCCCTAGTGTACTTGTCCAGTTCACCACATCGATTTGATATAGCAGTCTCAGATACAATACAATTAAGATTACGGAACTCAAATTTGACAATATTTTTTAACCCCGGAGAAAGCAGTGATTCTCCTCTCACTTTCTCCATTATTCGGTTGAGCCAGATCGGATCAACAATTTTTAGGAAAAATCCATGAACAAAGTTGGAATGAGTTATGTTTTGTGGGCGGCGTGTTTTCTGACTCCGTTTCACGGACTGCATCGTTTTTACAACGGTAGAATCGGAACAGGTGTACTGTGGTTGTGTACATTTGGTTTATTTGGATTTGGGCAATTATTAGACCTATTTTTGATTCCCAGTATGGTTGAGGAACATAATGCTAAAGTTCGAGCTAAACTTGGCGTTTCGAGTACAGGTGTTCCCTTGTATTCTGCTCGTCCTGCTGTTAGCTTGAATATTACGCCCACTTCTCAAGAACAATTACGAGTCAAACTTTTAAAAGCGGCTGCAAGTCGAGGCGGTAAACTGTCTGTTACTCAGGGTGTGATGGCAACAGGAGTCAGTTTTAAGGAAGTCGAAAACCTCCTCAATCAAATGCTAAAAACCGATTATGTCGGAATTGGAAATCATCCAGAGACGGGAGTCATTTTCTATGAGTTTTATGAATTATAGCTCCAATATTCGTTATCCTATTCCTGTATTACTTTTGAGTGAAAGGACAATCAAGTATGTTTTTGGTGACTGGAGCAACAGGTGGACTCGGTAGCCGCATAGTACGACGCCTTTGTCAACAGGAAAAAGAAGTAAAAGCATTTGTGCAGTTAACTTCACGGTATTCTGAACTCGAAAGTCGAGGCGCGAAAATTTTTATCGGAGACTTAGAACGAGAACGGGATATTTATAAGGCTTGTCAAGGCGTTAAATATGTGATTAGTTCACATGGTTCGGGTGGGAACGCACAAGCTGTTGAATATCGCGCTAATATTGATTTGATTGATGGGGCTAAAGAAGCCGGAGTGGAACATTTTGTTTTTACTTCGGTTTTGGGTGCAGATCGAGGCTATGAAGATTCACCTGTTTTTAAAGCGAAACGTGAGGTTGAAAAATACTTAGAAAATAGTGGTTTGAATTATACCATTCTACGACCTTCAGCATTAGCATCTAGTTTACTCCCCTTAGCTGAACGGTTCCGCCAAACGGGTTTTTATCTATTAATTGGAGATGCTCAAAATCGCACTTCTGTTGTCAGTACCGATGATGTGGCTCGTATTGCAATTGATTCTGTTGTTGTGGATGGGGCTAAGAATAAAATATTACCAATTGGAGGGCCAGAAATTATCACTCGTGGAGATATTTGTCAGATTTTTAGTCGAATTTTCAACCAAGAGCCGATTTTAATTAATCCTCCTCTGTTTTTGTTTGATGGCTTACGCAGTACCATTGGTATCTTGAATTCTGACCTAGACCGGAGTTTAGGAACGTTACGAGTGTTACTGGGTAATGAATTTTTCTGTACTCCAGAAGAAATCGAAAACCTAGAAATGATGTTTGACATGAAAATGGAACCCTTAGAACCTTTTCTCCGACGCTACTTAGGCGTTTAATTCTTGTTAGATTTAGTTTGAGGGCTAATCTTTGAGGTTAGCCTTTATTATTGCTTTTTTGAAAAGTGAAGATAGATGAAAAATCGAAATTTTATAGGGATATTTTTATTCAGCTCTATTATTTTCATTTCTGGCTATCAACGATTAGCAGTTCAGGCTCAGTTTGTTGATGACGTTGAAAATAGTACACTTGATTCTCCGAATAATCTCACTCAAACTCTAACTAAAGATGAACTGTATTTTGGGTTATCAAAACAGCAAGGACAAATTACAGAAACCGAATGGCAAGATTTTTTAGAAAATGTGATAACACCTCGATTTACAGCCGGACTTACTGTTTTTGATGCGAAGGGACAATATTTGAATGCTGCGGGAATTTTAATCCGAGAACCCACAAAGCTTGTGATTTTAATTCATGCAAACAGTCCGGAAGAACAACAGTTTATTCAAGAAATTATTACGGAATATAAGAAAAGATTTGACCAAGAGTCTGTTCTGCGAGTCACCAGTTCAGTTACTGTTTCTTTTTAAGTCTTGTCCAGAAAATTAATTAAAGTTTAGTTCAATTTTAAGGCACTAACCGGAACTTCATCCCAAGATTCAACAGTTCTCATTCTCGCCACCCAGCCTTGTTGTTTTTGAGTTTCTGTTAAATTTTTCTGAAAAGATTCGTGACAGTCTTTAGCTTGTTCTTCATCACAACAGGCTATACAAGAATAAACCAGTCCGGATGGATCGAGTTGTTCATTAACCCAAATTGTCATTTGTAATTCTCCCTCAATACTACTCATTCATTTAAAAATTAAACTTTCTCTATTTTATCAGCGATTAGTTCTGTTAACAAGGAATTGTAATTCATCGATCAAACGCGAAGTCCTCTGAAGAGGACTCAGTTAACTTTATGAAAAAAATATTTTAAAATACATAACAGCTTATTCTGATTTGAGGGTAGAAGATTCGTAACAAATAGATAGCTGTTTACTAATGGAAGTATGAATCTCAAATCTTTTGCTAAACCTCTGGGTCTTCTGATCGCAACTTTAATTGCAGTCCAAACTTTCCAAGCCAACGCTCAAAATCTGCCGTTTTATTGGTCATACATGGGAGAATCAATGGGAAAAGACCTGTATCTCGATGTTTCCATGTATAGTTTGCGCCTGTACGACAAAGGAGAAACATTATTTACCTATAAAATCGGGGATGAAATGGTTTATGCTAAAAGTCACTGTCGCACATGGCAATGGTATATTTTAGGGCGTTCTCTTGCATCTAATATGAATGTTGTACCGCCATCAGCAATTGATAATGGTAATCTGTATTCCGTTTATGATCCTGCAACTGATGAAATGATGATGCGAGTTTGTACCGCTGCTTCTCTGATGTCAGTTCCGACAGTAAATTCAACTGAGAAATCTGAGTAATCTACTTTAGCTGGTTATTTCCAAACCTATGCTATTTCGTGATTTTTTAACTCAGCTTATATGGCAAATCTTAAAAGTTTTAGATTAACTCGCTTGTCGAGAATGCAACAGTTGAATAAATGTATCGCTGACGGTGTGATCTTTTGTCTGGGCAGCATATTGAATTAACTCTTCTCGTAACTTCTGGGCTGCATCTATCGGCATTTTAGCTGCAAGAAGAAAGTAAACGCCTCGAAATCGAGGATCATTAATATGATCAACAATGCGATTATCTTTCGGTTCGCCTAAGAACGTTTGAACAATAAAGAACTCTTGTATTTTATCGTGACGAAAACGCCATTCTTGCTTCGGTTTGCCAGCACTATCAACCGATTGACGACTCAACACCATTTTACGCCGTTCCATGCACTTGAGTTCATTTAACCAATCCTTTGGAGAAATTGCCACTTCATCTTTTAACCGCATTTGATACACTGCTTCTGAGAACTTGATCCTATAGAATAATAATTTTTTATACAGGGTGGGCATTGTCCACCTTATTTTTGCTGTTTCTGGTATTTCTTGCAGTACACACTACAAAATACACTGTATTGTCAGCGATCGCTTTCCCTTTTCCTGCATCACTTCCTTTACTCTCCTATTCCCGATTTCCTAATGCCTTTTGTGAAGTGTGAGTATCCCAAGTTAAATGCTTGATAGTTAACATAGATTATATCAAATATTACAGAGTATTTTAAATTACATCTAATTCTAGTTAATTATACGGAAAATAACAGTTTATTTTGATTAAATTATCGGTTTTTACTGAATAAAAAATAACAGCAATGTATCAATAAAAATAAGTATTTACTAAACTTGAAAACTCCGGATAAATCAATGATTTCCAGAAGACTAATATAGAAGCATTTTTTCTATATATTTTGGAGAGAGTTGATATGATTAGCAGTAATTATGATGAGGGTTTAGGATTCGGATTTTTTGAGGATTTACCTACATATAATAATATACATTCTTTAAATTCACCTCCCATTTATTCTTCAGACAAAGCAGATTTAAGCCTAAATATTAATGCGTTTATTCCCACTCAAGGCGCAGACATTATTTTAGGAAAAAATGGAACTGATACAATATTAGGTTTGGGTGGAAATGATACGGTTTTAGGATTAGATGGAAATGATATTATAGGCGGGAACCAAGGGGATGACTTTTTAGCCGGAAATCAAGGCAATGATACTCTCTACGGTGGGAAGGGATTTGATATACTGACTGGAGGTAAAAATGATGATCTCTTATTTGGAGATGTTGGTAACGATACTCTATTTGGCGATAGAGGCTCTGATAATATACTTGGAAATACTGGAGACGATATTCTTTATGGTGGAAAAGATCATGATTTTGTTGCAGGTGGAGCGGGAAATGATTTGCTCTTTGGTGATAAAGGCAATGACTCATTATTCGGCGATCGCGGAACAGATACAGTTACAGGTGGAGAAGGAAACGATACCTTTTATTTTGGAGAAGGAACGGGAGGATTTTCTATCACTGAAGCAGATATCATCACTGACTTTAATGTGAACGAAGATGAAATCGGTTTACTGGATATTCTCTCTTTTAATGATTTGAATATTTATCAAGGTTCAGAGGAGTTTGCGAGTGATACAATTATTCAAAACACAAATACGAATGAGTTCTTAGCTATTCTCAAAGATGTTGATATCAATACTCTGAATCCTGATTATATTACCTTACCAGATTCCGAGGATGAACTAACACCAACTCCGGAATTAGAACCCACTCCTGAACCAGTTCCTCAACCGGAACTAACACCCGAACCCACTCCTGAACCAATTCCTCAACCGGAACCAGAGCCGGAACCAGAGCCGGAACCGGAACCGGAACCCGAACCGGAACCCGAACCAGAGCCTGTTCCTCAACCGGAACCTCAACCAGAGCCGGAACCCGAACCTCAACCAGAGCCAGAACCCGAACCTGAACCCGAACCTGAACCCGAACCAGAGCCTGTTCCTCAACCGGAACCCGAACCTCAACCGACTCCTGAACCAACACCTGAACCAGTTCCTCAGCCAGAACCGCAACCCGCACCGCAACCCGAACCCGAACCTCAACCTGAACCGGAACCCGAACCTCAACCTGAACCCGAACCCGAACCGCAACCCGCACCGCAACCCGAACCCGAACCTCAACCTGAACCGGAACCCGAACCTCAACCTGAACCAGCACCAGAGCCTCAACCTGAACCGGAACCCGAACCTCAACCTGAACCAGCACCAGAGCCTGTTCCTCAGCCGGAACCTCAACCCGAACCTCAACCTGAACCGGAACCCGAACCTCAACCTGAACCGGAACCCGAACCTCAACCTGAACCTGAGCCGGAACCTGAACCTGAACCTGAACCAGTTCCTCAGCCAGAACCGCAACCCGAACCGGAACCCGAACCGGAACCCGAGCCAGAACCTGAGCCTGTTCCTGGAACATTAGGCTTTGCTGTAGCGAATATTGATGTGGATGAAAGTACAGCAACAGCAACAATTACTGTTGAGAGAACAACCGGAACAGATGGAACAATAACTGTTGATTATGCAACTATTGATAATACGGCTGTTGCGGGAAATGATTATACTTCTACATCGGGAACACTGACATTTGCTGATGGTGAAAACAGTAAATTATTCTCAGTTTCTCTTGTGGATGATGACATCGTTGAAGGTAGCGAGATGTTTGAAATATCCTTAACTAATATCACAGGAGGAGCCACTTTAGGAACGGATAACTTGACAGTTAATATTGCGGATAATGACATCCTAACGCCTGGAATTGTTAACTTTGGTTCTCCTGTCTTTAGTGTCAATGAAGATGGCAGCGCGATCGCAGAAGTTACGGTAACTCGAACTGAGGGAAGTGATGGTGCAATTAGTGTTGATGTGACTCAAACTGATGGAACGGCAACGTCTGTAGAAGATTACACAAATGCACCGATAACTGTGAGTTTTTCCGATGGCGATAATACAGCAAAAACTGTCACCATTCCAATTATCGATGATACCACATTTGAGGCAACTGAAACTATAAACCTAGCCTTAGAAAATCCAACGGAGAGTGCAACAATTGGCAGTCAAAATACAGCACAATTAGAAATTGTTGACGATGATCCCGGTAGCAATCTTCAACTGAGTAGTGCAACTTACTTAGGAACTGCTAACGATGATTCAGCGAGTGCTGTAGAGATTTCTCCCATCGATGAAGCGATTATTGTTGCTGGAAACTTCAATGGTTCAGGTGAAATTCGACGTCTAACAGATGCAAATACTGCACCCCTTTCAACAACCAATTTAGGGGGTCAAGTTAATGATATGGACGTTGATCGAGATAGCGGTGAAATTGTTGCCGTCGGTGATTTTGGGATAAAAGTTTATGATCAAAATGCTGATAATATTTCCTGGTCACAAGCTGGAAATTTTGACCGAGTTGCTATTGCGAATGATGGTACAATCGCTACATTAACGAATAGCAGCGATACGGTAACATTGTGGAGTGCAACCGGAATTGAACTAGCAACAACAACTTTAACAGGAACGGATATTCGTCCGGCTGATATTACGATTAATCCGGAAACCAACCAGGTGTATGTAACTGGATTTAATCAAATCAGTGGAAATTTACAAACTCCATTTATTCGAGCTTTTGATACTAATCTCACTCAAACTTGGAATACTTGGGATTACAGTAATACAGAAGTAACTGGACAAAACTTAGGAGCGGATACACGAGGAGAACGGATTACATTTGGACAAAATGGCGGACTGTATTTCTTAGGAAAAACAGATGGTGGAAATAATGTATTCCAGCGTGATGGAGAAGATATTACTCAACCCTTGGCTACAAAGGTTGAAGTTGATAAATTCAATAGCTTTGCAGGTGCAAGTTCTGGTGCATTCACCTTCCATGCTGAGATTAATCCAGACAATGGCAATATCAAACAGGGTCAATTTATCTTAACTAATGATGGAGCAAAGCCTAACAGCTTTAATCCTCATTCTATCACTGCTGATGAATTTGGAAATGTCTATATCGGAGGTTCGTCTGCGTTCCAAATTCAAAACCGAGATACTCAACAAGTTAATGGTCAGACTGTTGGAAATTATACCTTGGGTGAGATTGCAGTTCTAGGAATTTCTCCAGATTATACTGTGCGGAAATTCTGGACTCCTCTCACACAGACAGATGATACAAATGGTTCAGCAGGAGAAGTAAATGGGTTCGCGGTTCGCAATGGTCAAGCGACAATTTTTGCAACTATTGATAAACCTGATGTTGTGACAACTCCGGGTGCAATTAATCCCGATTCTCTCGGTGGCAAGGATACTTATTTAGCACTCTGGAATATCTAGCAAATTCCCAAAAATAATTTCTGAAAAATAGTAGGATGGGTTAGCATAAGTGTAACCCATCTTTCTTCTCTCAAACCTTTTTAAAGCCTGATATTAACCGTCTTAATTTCAGTGTATTGCTGCAAACCATACTCCCCTAATTCACGCCCCATTCCAGACTGTTTAAAGCCACCAAAAGGTGCCGCAACATCAAAAGCATGGTAGGTATTAACCCAAACAGTTCCAGCTCGAACACTGTGAGCAACTTTATGGGCTTTAGTAATATCTTTTGTCCAAATTCCTGCGGCTAAACCGTAGATTGTATCGTTCGCCCGTTGAATCACTTCCTCAATATCTTTGAACTTGATAATACTCATTACGGGGCCAAAAATTTCTTCACGAGCAATTTTCATCTGATCTTGAACATCTGCAAAAATAGTGGGTTCAATGAAGTAACCGCGATCGCCCACTCGGTTTCCACCACACAACATTTGAGCACCTTCCTGCATTCCCGACTCAATATAACTCATTACTTTTTCAAACTGAACCTCATCCACTTGCGGGCCTTGTTTCGTCTGTTCATCAAAGGGATTTCCGACTCGGCGTTGTTTCGCTTTTTCTGCACATTTCTCTACAAATTCATCGTAACAACTTTCTTCAACAAACACCCGTGAACCGGCATTACAACATTGCCCTTGATTGAAGAATAAACCGAGATGAACTCCAGCAATCGCTGCATCAAAATCGGCATCCGCAAACACAATATTTGGACTCTTTCCACCCAGTTCTAAAGTAACCCGTTTTAGGTTACTTTTAGCCGCCGCTTCCATAATTAAATGTCCGACTTCCGTTGAACCTGTGAATGCGACTTTATCAATATCTGGATGATGGGCGATCGCACCGCCTGCGGTTGGCCCGTAACCCGATAAAATATTTACAACTCCTGGCGGAAACCCAGCTTCTAAGACTAATTCCCCTATTCTTAACGCTGAAAGTGGCGTTTGTTCTGCTGTTTTAAGAATCAAAGTATTTCCAGCGGCTAAAGCCGGGCCAAGTTTCCAGGCTTGCATTAAGAGCGGAAAATTCCAGGGAATAATTTGACCAACAACGCCAACAGGTTCGTGGCGAGTGTAACATAAATGAGGGCCGTCAACAGGAATTGTTTTGCCTTGAATTTTATCAGCCCAACCTGCATAATATCGATAACAAGCAATAACCAACGGTAAATCTATTGTCCTCGACTCCCCGATGGGTTTACCATTATCAAGGGTTTCTAAATGAGCAAGTTCTTCTTTATTCTGTTCGATTAAATCGGCTAATTTATAGAGAAGTTCACCTCGTTTGCGCGCAGATATTTTCTGCCAGTCTCCCCTTTGGAAGGCGTTACGGGCGGCTGTTACTGCTTTTTCAACATCAGCCGCATCAGCTTCTGCCACATCACAAATCACCTCTCCTGTTGAGGGGTTGATTGTTTCAAATCGCTTTCCAGAAACGCTTTCTACCCATTCGTTATTAATCAAAAGTTTCGTCTGGCTGATTTTAACTTTTTCTTGGGGTCGTACTGTTGTGACCATAATTTTATCCTTAAATTCCTTTAAAATAGAGAGATATCGAAATTCTCATTCGGGTCAGGTACAGGAGCTTTCCTAACAGATAACCTTGGACATTTAACAGTTAACTATGATGTCCCGCCAAGATCTGAGAATCACTCTAGTTGTATTTTTAGCATTTAATTCAATCGCTTGAGTAAATTTTATATTTTTTTTAGACGGAGATCAACTTTCCTAAAGTTGTTATAATTTTAAGCAATTATACTGAGTTATTTTCAAGATTTGAACGCTGTTAGATGATTGAATGTATCGTTTGATGAACTAGCCGATTCAGTTACGATGAAATTATCAGCGACTTCGAGACACAATATTAAGAATTAGAAACAAAGATGATGACTTCTCTCTCTCTAAATGATCTCGCCCAACAAACTCGTCAAGCGGCTCAAAAATTAGCGGTTGTTTCAACTGAGGTTAAAAATCAAGCTTTAGAAGCGGTTGCTCAAGCTTTAGAAGCGGCGACGGAGGAAATTATCACTGCGAATCAAACGGACTGTCAGCAAGCAGAAATTGATGGCATTCCAAAACCGTTATATAATCGGTTAAAGATGGATGAAACGAAGTTAAAAAGTGCGATCGCAGGTTTAAGAAATGTTATAAAATTATCCGATCCAGTCGGTCAAGTGCAAATTCATCGGGAACTGGATAAAGGTTTAATTCTGAAGCGAGTCACTTGTCCGCTCGGAGTTTTAGGTGTGGTTTTTGAGGCTCGTCCTGATGCCGTGATTCAAATTTCAGCTTTAGCGATAAAATCTGGAAATGGAGTGATTTTAAAAGGGGGAAAAGAAGCCACTCAGACCTGTCAAGTTTTAGTTAAAGCGATTCAAAACGGACTTTCTAAAACCCCGATTAGTCCTAATGTTGTAGAACTTTTAACCACAAGAGAAGAAATTCAGAAACTGTTAAAACTTGATGAATATGTAGACTTAATTATTCCCAGAGGCTCTAACGCTTTTGTGCGATATATTCAGGAAAATACTCAGATTCCCGTTTTAGGTCATGCCGATGGAATTTGTCATGTTTACATCGATCAATTAGCGGATCTTCAAAAAGCAGTTGCAATTACGGTTGATGCAAAAACAAATTATCCTTCTGCGTGTAATGCCGTCGAAACACTCTTAGTTCATGCCGATATTGCGACTGAGTTTTTACCTAAAGTTGTCGCCGAACTCCAACAGCATCAGGTTGAATTACGCGGTGATGAATACACTCAAGAAATCGTCTCTATAAAGGCTGCATCACCTGAAGATTGGTCTACAGAATATTGTGATTTAATTTTATCTATTAAAGTAGTAGACTCTTTAGAAGATGCGATCGCTCATATCAATACCTACGGTTCAAAACATACAGAAGCGATCGTTACAGAAGACCCAGAAGCCGCTCAAATCTTTCTTGATTTTGTTGATGCGGCGGGTGTTTTTCAGAACTGTTCAACTCGGTTTGCAGATGGATTTCGCTATGGCTTCGGTGCGGAAGTTGGAATTAGCACTCAACAAATGCCCCCTCGCGGGCCAGTCGGTTTAGAAGGATTAGTGACTTACAAATATAAAGTAGTTGGAAACGGTCATATCGCTGCCACCTATTCCGGTAAAAATCCTCAACCCTTTACCCATCGAGATTTGATTTCTGAGTAATTTAATTAGACTTACGAAATTTAGGCTTTGATCCAAAACTCCCGCTACAGCCAACACGCTCAACGGGAGTTTTCTACAGATAATGACTGGAAAAACTAGAAATTGAAATGTGAATTCTCAGTTAACCTAATCGTAAGTTCCTGTATTTAAGCGGAAATTACCTTCCTGTAGGATAGAAGTTACTGGAGTCACCGTAAATTCATCCATATATTTTGACAAGATCTCTTTTTGACGCTCAGTCAATCCCTTCATATCAAGAACTTCTTCTACCGAATCAAACGGCGCTTGATCGATGATCATAGTCGCAAGTGTCGGGAACATTCCCCGGAATTGTCTAAATTCTCGAATGGAACTATTATTGAGATCGATTTTCTTTCCAAATTCGCCTAACTTTTCGTCGGCACGATTTCTTCGTTGTTCAACTGCAAAAATTGGAGCGACAACAGGTAACTGATTGAAGCTGAAATTAGCTGCATCAGCATTCTGAGGTGCTGTCCATCCCCAACAACTTATTAATAAACTCACCAAAACCAACAAACGACCTAATCGTTTCATTAAAATTTTTCTCCCAACTGATCTAAACAGCATTGACAAGTATCTCGTGACATACTCCACGCCGATTGGCAGTGGATCAATTTAAGGTGATTGTCGCCACCTTCATTGAGTCATTTATGGTAATATACCGCACTCTTGACACCATGAACAGCCACTCAAGCCCCTGTCAGAGTAAAAAGAATTCAAATGCCAGCTTTCAAGACTTTGTTGCTCCGCATCAATCAACGCCACTCTAGTGCAGAGGATACTTAAAGCTACATGAACGAGTGAGTAAGGCTTTCAGCGCATATTGTCTCAGAGCCGAACTCCTCTAGGCAAATACCCACACCCAGAGTGATTGCGATCAATTATTCCTGAACACCCTATGCTAGAATAGAAGCAATAATTAACGTTTCTCTTAACGTTTATCTAAATCTGACGCGCCCTTGGCCGATTGGGGAGGCAGCGAACTCATAATTCGCCTTCAGGCTGGTTCGATCCCAGCAGGGCGCATAAGCGGCTAAAGCCACTATATACATAATTTCACCATCTTGTAACTTCATTGTGACTGGGCGAATCTCCTATTTTTCTCCCAGATTTATGATTTTAACTAGAGAACGGGAGACTGTCCATCCCACAATTAACTTTGAAGTTTTAGAATGTATCAATGATGATGATACTGTTGGTAGTGACTTGAATTGGTGCAAGGTTAAATTTCTGAAAACCTTAACAGCTCAACGCTATGGAACAGGTATTATCGGTTGGGTATGGAGTCTACAACTGTGAAGGACTTGTATGGTTCTAAACTTTGCTTAAACTGTTCAATATTAGTTATTTCTGACCATTCCTCATAACAATTAATAGTCATTAATAGTCCTAAATTTAAAGCACCACTCAGCTCTTGATCATTATCCTCCGCTTCTGAAATTGCCATATTGAGTAACCCACCTAAAACCGGATTATTGATCGATTCTTCCCCTCGGATAACTGCGGCTAAAGTCGAGATTTGTAGGGGAATTAAACTCACACTCCCAAACTCAAACTCACCGTGAAAAAATCGAATCACTGTTTTCAAGTTTAACTTGACAGATTGCTCGGTTTGTGCATCATCTTGATAAGTAATCATCATGCCATCATCTCCAATTGTTTCAGCAATCTCTAAGAACATTTGACGCAAATTTGGAAATGCTTCGGCACATTCAGGATCTGTCGCACAATCAGAAAAGAGTCGATCGTAGTTAAGTTTATGGTTTTTGGCAACATCCTCAGAAAAGGTGTTGTGCATCGGTGCAACCGTTGAATTGAGAACAACACTGCGAATTCCTTCTGGATCAACTCGCATCGTTTCCAGTGCAAGTTTTGTTCCGTAGGAGGTTCCGAGAATATTCCATTGCTCATAACCCAACTCCTCTCGTAAATCCTTTAAATCCAGCGCACTTTGAGTCGTATTATAAGCCGTTAGATCGATATTCATCGCCTGCAAACCTGCAATAATTTCTTCTGGTTTTGCTCCATTCACCTGAAGAACAGGTTCAGAAAGTCCGACTCCCCGTTGATCGATAATCACAATGGCTCGACGTTGATGCAAACCCGCAAGAGCGTTTAAATCAAGGGCAATCAGATCAGACATTGCTTGTCCAGGGCCACCTGCTAATGTAACAATGGGGTCAGGTTCTTCGAGTCTCGAATAAGGAGCCAGAACTGCAAAAAATACCTTAATTGTGGGACTATCAGCTTGATCGCGATTTTCCAAAACGTGCAAATAACCACATCGCATAGACTCTCCTTTATAACTAATCTGAAAGCGAATCGGACAGTCAATATCTTCCAGGCTGGGGGTTGTTCTCTGCTGTGAACTGACAGGGGTTGTAGCCAGTGATGCGATCGCAGGTAAAGATAACACCGTCAGCGTCTTTCCCAGATTTTTCAAAAGTTTTGAGAGGTGATGACCTAGTCTCATCTTTGATCCTTTAGCTTGAGTTTGCCTTATTGTCTAATATTTCGCTAAAGTTGTCTTTGAGAGTGTAGATAAATCTTTTGATAGATGTCAAAGTTGATAATCCAGCTTGAGATCACTCTTTTGAGGGAGTGAATTAATTAAGTTATAGGGTTCTATGGGGGAAAGATTGTTTTAAATCCCCCATTTAATTGATCTATATGCTACTAATCTTCGGGTTCAAAGTCGTCTTTACCCACTCCACAAACTGGACAAACCCAGTCATCTGGAATCTCTTCAAAAGCAGTTCCAGGTGCGATACCCGAATCTTCATCGCCTTGTTCGGGATCGTAGACATATCCACAGACATTACAGACATACTTTTTCATCACTAATTCTCCTCTCGTTGTTAACTTTTTGTGCCATCAGCTAACACGATGCTATCAGAAATTTTAGCTCAAATCTAGGAGTTTTATTTAGAAGTTTAATCTAGATTAACTGAGGGCTGATCTGATGCAGTCAGTGAGAGTTTTTCTACCGTTTTGTCAGCATTCAAATGACAAGCACGACGAGTCCACATCATCGCAGTTATACCGATAATCAAATTAGATACACAAGCCGCAATAAAAATACCATTGATGCCAAATAACCAACTCCCTAAATAGGCTAATGGCACATAGATAATTAACATTCTCACCAGCGTTAACATTACAGCTGGTCCGGGTTTGCCCAAAGCATTAAAAGCCGAACAAGCGACCAAGAAAATTCCATAGGTTCCGTAACTAATTGGTACAATTGATAAATAACGAGTGGCTGCACTGACGACTTCCGGATTCGTATCAAATAATCTGATAATGGGTGTAGAGGTTGCCCAGAGAATAATCGCAATACAAAACCCAAACCCAATACAAAATAAGTAGGATAAACGCAAAGAACGATTCACTCGTCCATAGAGTTTTGCACCCGAATTTTGCCCGACAAACGGCCCTATTGTTGCAGAAAGTGCCATTGGAATAATCACAGAAAAAGATTCAATTCGAGACGAAATCCCAAATCCAGCGACAACTTCTGGGCTATAGGTCGCCAATAAACTGGTTAAAACTCCCAGTGAAATCGGTGTAATCATGTTTGTTGAAGCCGCAGGAAAACCCACAAACATAATTTCTTTCCAGCATTGCCAACAACTCTTTAAACAAGACAGACACCAAAGAATCATCCGTTCTCGGAAATGGAGAATAACTAATGAGGCAATTAATGTTAGAGAACGAGCAATTACTGTCGCGATCGCGGCTCCTTTTAAACCTAAGCCCGGAAAAGATCCAATTCCAAAAATAAATAAAGGATCTAAAACAATATTAGCAAAGGCAGCAAATATCATCAATAGACTGGGTGTTTTTGTATCGCCGACTGCTCGAATTGCACTATTTCCAACCATTGGAATCACTAAAAAAATCATGCCGGGATACCAAATTTGCATATATTCGCGAATATAAGGCATGACTTCAGAATTTGCCCCCAAGAGTTTAAACAGAGGATCAACAGTTACCATTCCAATTAGAATAAACAAGCCAACAATAAGTAGAGATAAAACTAAACTATTAGTTGTTAATTTTTCAACACGATCGCGATCTCCTTCACCAATGGCACGAGAAATCGCTGAAGAAGCCCCAGTTCCCAGTCCAATTGATAGGCTTCCCATTACCATGACAACGGGAAATGTAAAACTCATGGCGGCGAGTTGAGCCGTTCCCAATTGTCCGACAAAATAGGTATCGGCTAAATTAAAAGCAATCACAGAAAAAACACCCCAAACCATCGGTAGCGTTAAGGTGAGGAGTTTAAGTCCAACAGGACCTTCAGTGAGGCCGTATGAGCGAGTTGAGGTTGATTTAGACATGAATTCAGGTTAAATTGTGGCTTGCACTCATTTTTTAGAAGTCCCAAACCATACTATATCCTCTACAACTGCTGAATAATCCTGATTGGGTTAGAAATTTGAACGGGGAGTCAACCCGAAAAGTAACAAAGTTTTTTTCCAGCGATCGCGTCACAATATTAAAGAACTGTTAAGCAGATAATAAGGAGTATCGAACGGTGACATCCGCAACAACAACCACCACACTCGGAAAAACAGGAATTACGGTTCCTTCACTCTGTATTGGAACTTGGTCTTGGGGTGATGGTTTATTCTGGGACTACGGTAAAAGCTTTGGAGAAGCTGAAGTTGAAGCGGCTTTTAACACAGCATTAGAACTGGGTGTCAACTTTTTTGATACCGCTGAAGTCTATGGACAGGGTTTGTCGGAGGAGTTACTGGGTAAGTTTATGCAGAAAACCGATCAACCTATAATTATGGCAACCAAGTACGGGCCATTACCCTGGCGAATCTGGGGAAACGCTGTGGCGGATGCGTTAACGGCGAGCCTAAAACGCTTACAAGTTCCGCAAATCGCCCTCTACCAAGTTCACTGGCCGTTTATTTTCTTTATGACCCAAGAAACTCTAATGAATGCCCTTGCAGATGAAGTGAAACAGGGCAGAATATTAGCAGTAGGGGTGAGTAACTATTCAGCTTCAGAAATGGAACTTGCCCATAATATTCTGGCTAAACGGGGAATTCCACTCGCAACTAATCAAGTCAAATATTCTCTACTCAACCGCAAAATTGAACAAAAGGGCATTTTGGATAAAGCTCAACAGTTAGGCGTGACTCTGCTGGCTTACAGTCCACTCGCTCAAGGACTGCTGACTGGGAAATATACACCCAGTAATCCACCTGTTGGGGGGCGTCGCATAGACTCTCGCTTCTCTGCGGCGGGCTTAGAAAAAATCGAGCCTGTGATGTCTGTAATCCGTCAAATCGCTGCGAAATACGAGCGTACACCTGCTCAAGTGGCGTTAAACTGGATCAATGCTCAAGCTGGAGTTATCGCGATCGCAGGTGCGAAAAACGCCACTCAAGTTAAAGATGATGCAGGTGCATTGGGATGGGAAATGACTCAAACTGAACTCGATCAACTTGAACAAGTCAGTCGCCCCTGGCTATCGAGTTAACAGTACACAGTCATCAGTGAATAGTTATCACTTATTAGCTTTGAGTTATCAGCTTTTACTCTCTACTGAAAAAACTATTCACTGAAAAAGCTGGTCACTGTCTATAGACTTTGCCGCTTTCCCCTGGAAGAGGAAAGGCCAGGAGTTTTTTTGTTTCAGGTCACAACAGGCGAGTACGGGTTCCTCAGCGATATTATTCAATCGAACCGCCTGATGCTGCAAGAGGTTCGCCCATTGAGATGCCACTTGAGGATTTCGAGGTTGAGTACGTCGGAGTTCACCCAGTTGAGTCACGGTTTCATACCAGAGACCATTTTGAGCATAGAGGGCAATTTTCTCAGTTTGGGAAGCATTTTTTAACTGTTGGGAGAGTTCGGTTGAAGGCGTAATTCGAGCCACAACTCCACTCACTGTAAAATCGCTTTGTTGTTCTGAGCTTTGCCTGTTTAGGCTAGTCGGTGAACAGAAAAAATTAAACATCCAGCGATAGGTTTTTCCGGCTTCTAAAGCCGGAGCTGTTTTGGGAAGCCGAAAACTAACCACTCCTGGCCCCTGTGTGACTGGAAATTTAACTTCATACAACACTTTTTGACCCATTGGATCTTGCAAAACCAATTCAACGGCCGCCGAGCGGGTCGGAACATAGACCCAGAACGTTGGGTGAGTTGCTAAGGTTTCGCCCAAGTTTGTGGTCGGGATCAAGGCTGTCATCGGCTTTTGAAGCTGAGAACATTGCCCGTGTCCTCCTCGACTCCCAGCATCAGCACGAGTTCCAGGGGCACCGCGATCGGGCGGTTGAAACTCGAAAGATTGGTTAATCACAGAGTCCGGATTTTGATTGGTTTCCCTCGCTTGTGAAACCTCAGCTTCAGTGACTTTCTGTTCTGAGGGTGTTATGGTAACATTCGTTTCGACCGGACGAGACATGGCTAACTGAGGGCTAACTCCAGCTATTCCGGCTAATATAAATAGCCCCATAAGTTGAGTAAACTGAGAAGATTGGATAAACGATTTCATTGTTATTTATACTCCCCGGTTGAATCATAAATGCTTGACCAAGATTTTCTCTATCCAGTTGAGTTGAAATTGAATAGAGAACAACTAAAACTCTCGGTTGAGATTATTAACTTTGATTCCTGAAAACTTGATGCACTAACTCTCAAACTATAGAAAATATCTCGCATCTGCTCTCAACCGTATAATTTTACAGATCTCTCAATAAAAACGGACAAACAGCAGTGATGACTAAAGTAAAACCAGATGGTATCAGCGCAACCCATCCTCCCCAAAGGAAGAAGACGTAGCAAACTCCGGATAAAACAACTATACTGACGACAACAGCAGTTCCTAAACTAGAAAATCGACGATAGTTCCAAGCTATGATACCTCCTACTATAGACCAACTTCCTATCCATGCCCAATCCTTCCACTGACTCCAGACCCAAATTAACGGACGTCCATCTAGAACTGCACTGAGAATTTGACTGATCATCTGAGCTTGTAGTACCACTCCTGGCATAGTTTGATGGTGAGTCGCACTCGAACTATAAGGCGTGGAAAAGTAATCTGTTGAAATTGGCGCACTGATGCCAATCAGAACTAAACGATCTTTAACCCAGTCCGGATCTATTGTGCCGTCAAGGACCTCTGAAAAGCTGACTCGTCGAGGGTCACTATTGGCTGTGCGATAGTTCAGTAGGAGTTGAAATCCTCGATTGTCAAAATTTTGATAACCACCAGAACGTTTGCCTAGAGGTTTTAGCACCACGTCTCCGAACTGTACCGATTCGTTAGGTTTTAATTGGGGTGTAATTCCCTCGTGACGGAGAAAATGTTGGGCTAATCGAAAACTCAAAGACAGTTCAGTTTTACACGGAGAACCGCTCTCTGGTCTCATAAATAGTAAATGCCGACGTAGAATTGCATCAGGGTCTAACTCGACATCTGTAAATCCAAGTCGATATTCGGGGATACTATTGGGAGGCTCTATTCCAGGTTTATTGGGATTGTCAACTTCTGATGCGCTACAAACTGCAATCAAATTCGGATTCTCTGAAAATAGTCTGATTAACTGATTATGACCGGGTTCGCGGGGAACATCTCGATAAATATCAATTCCCATCACTCTCGGTTGATAGGATTTGAGTTGATCGATCAGTTTGACTAGGGTTTGATCGGGTAGAGGGAAGCCTCCATATCTTTGGATATCTCGCTCTGTTGCTTCCACAACTAAGACTCGCTGATCGATACTTTCAGGAGGTCGCAGTCGTAGGAACTGGTCATAGGCTTTGAGTTCTGCCGCTTGCATCAAACCCAACGCCCGCAATCCAATCACTAAAACCGTTGCCACCGCGCCTACTCCCATAATTCGGCGGACAGAGGGCTGTTGAGTTCCGCGCAGATCTTGCCAAGTCGGGGGAATGACGGTCGGATTTTGACAAATCACGGGTAGCCAGCAAGCACAGGGATATTCAGGTTCTAGATCTTGGAGTTTTTCCCGGGCTTCTCGGACTGATTTATAGAAAGAGTTTCCTTTAGAAAAAGCACTTAACCAATGCTTTAAGAATCCTTGGGCGACTTGATCGGGTACGGGTTCACGCATGACAACCAATTGCGGAATCTGCACATCCGCCAGTTGTCGAGCCAGTCCTAAGCCATCACAGGAGTTAAATACAGCGAGTTGTAAGCCTCTGGCGATCGCTGCTTGTAGCGCAAATTTTAACTCTGTAATCGTAATAGATTCTTCCTGATTAATATTAATAAATCCTGTTGCGCCGCTAATATGGCTGGAACTATGCCCTGCGAAAAAGAGAATATCCCATCCGAGTTCATCCCACAGGAGGCGGTTGAGTTCGCTGCGTTCCGGTTCAACTAAAAAGACTGTTTTTGCACCGGGTAGATTTTCGAGCAACTTGCGATCATGTTCGATATCAATACCGTGAGAGTTACCCAGAATCGCTAAAATTCTCACGGCACCACCCGGAGAACGGTGTATCGGTTCAATTCGTTCCGCTTCTAGGGTACTGCTCAAACCGACTTCTGCTTGCGGGTAGTCTTCAAAAAAATTCCAGAGATGCCAAGGCAGTCGCCGCAGTAAAGGATCGTCTGTTTCTATAATGACGCGCACTTCGTCGTAGGGCGACAGTTGAGTGCGTAATTTCCGTTCGATGCGACCAAATGATCCCGAATCTAACCAACTATTGAGTGATCGCTTCAACTGTCTCGATAAGTCCGAAAACTCAACTTGAGAAACTTGAGCGATTTCCTCTTCATCAAACTCAATTGCGAAATCTACAGCTCCTCGTCGCCAGTTTAAACGATGATTCAAAGCTTCGTAGAGCGCACGCCAACGCTGGTAAAGGTTCGCTAATTCTGGTGCGGTCGGTAAACTCCCCGTTAATCGAATCGGAGGATGATTTCCCGATGTCCATAGATTAGCCACAATCATACTACAACCCTGCTCAGTGTTGCCGTTACCGAAGTTAATGACAACAGATAAACTTCCTGATTCTACAGGTTTTGGGCGAACAATTGAGGACGTTAGACTAGGCATGAGACATTGATGACGATTTCCAAATTCTTTATATAGATGCTTCCCTTTTTATTTTTCCTTCTGATTTATAGGTGATCTAAAAATTCAGAAGATTTAAACTTGGAAATATTCAGTTATTGTGGTATTGTCTCCGGACACTTCAATACTAAAGCAATATCCGGGTACACACTTAAATCGGGGAATTTGAATGTAGTTATCTTGAGTGCGAGCTTCAACTTGGCGTAAAATCTGACCCGACTCGGAACGCAAGGTTAAACGGGTAGCAGCCGGAAGATAAGAGTCATCAAGCTGAGGATGCAATTGTATCCGCACGCCCCGACGTCCATCACTTTCGGTACTTAATCCAATTAACAGGACAACTGTACTTAAAACGTCTTGGTTTCCTAAAGCTAACTGTTTAATGCGTTGAACTTCTCGTTCTGGAGCATTCACCGTCCGACGGAAACTAAACGCGACAGATTGGGATGTGGGAAATAGAGCCTCTATTGACTGCCAACCTGCATCGAACAAATTATCTAACCAGCTACTTAAGCTTGTAGCAACTGCTCCCTGTCGGTGTTGACAGAGTGATTGTCCTTGATCGTATTCTAGCAGGCCGGACCATAATTCAAACGGAACGGCGAGTCGAGGAACTAGAATATCGGGATGGCTTAAACGTTGAACGAGGTTCTCCGCTTGAGTGGAAGTTAAGGCTGCCATGGGTTCTACTTTGGCGCGAGTAGACTCTGTTGGGCAAAATTGACGAGCGACCCACAGAACATTCAGATCGCTGATTAATTCATCAGCATCCAAACTGTAGGTCCGATCTCTCCAACTATAACAACCCTGAGATTTGAGATGAGCATGAGTGGTGTAACCCCAGATTTTCACAGAATGATCATCTGGATCGACTTGAACAGCAAGATAATAATCTCCTACCCAACTGGGAATATCAACCCATTCTTGAGGAACTCGAAATTCATCGGTGTCAATTGTTTCACTGGGAATCAAAATTAGTCGTGTTTGATTAACGGTGATGACTACTCCTTCAACCAGTTCCCAAATATTTGGCAGTAGATGGGCTGATTGAACCCGAAGATCGTATGTTTCTTGTAACCACGGAACGACTGTGTCAAGACAGAGTTGATTGAGATACGCACTCCAACGGCGACTCGCGGTTGAATAGGGCTGGCTTTTTTGCCAAGCTTGTTGCGCGTGGGTTGGGGAGATTTCCAACCTCAATTGAGTTGTTTCAGCAAGTAAAAACGTCATCGGAACATCTCCTACGAGGAAGATTGACTGCGGAAGTCTAATGGAATAAGTGTCTCGGTTAGGATAATAACCGCTCTCGGTATTGCTCAATACGTTTGACTCTCGGATATTATGCACTTTTGAGAAGGAAAATATTCTTGATGGTTTTCAGTGCTTTGAATGTCCACCATTGTTTTCTTCCTTCTTTATGGTCAAAATCCGGTTTGACAAGGAGATTTTGTCTAAAAATTTTTTAAAATGGCACCCAGGTCAGCTTAGAGGTGTTGATTTTAGGGGGTAGGGAAAACAGTGAACAAAAAAAGGTGTCCGAGGATGTTAGCTAGAATAAAAATTCTGAATTCACACTTTTATTATGTAATAGCATAACACTTCACAAGAAGAGTCCCCACCAGATGGTATGATGAGCAGACACACATGGCAGTTCTCTCAAATTGAGCAGGGGATTTCTTCTGAGACGCTCCATCTGTCTGTTTGAGAGAAAAAGAGTCGAACTGAACAATTGAGTTCAGATATCGATTAGTGTTGCTGTGATGGTTTTACTCTGTCTAACGGCAGAGGAATGGTCTAGGGCGAGAGTGCTAAACTTAGCCCGTAAAATCAATTAATTTAGTCCCAGATGCCCATTCCTTAGATGATTTTAGGAATTCGATCTTTGGGAATTGTTTTTTGTTTGTCACGGATTAAGGTGGGGAAGGGGACAAAGAGCAGAGAGCTAAATCTTTTAGTTCTATTGCATCTTGTTCAATATTAAGTCAGTTCATAACCTAATCTTAACCAACTTTTTTTCCTTTCCCCCTTGTCAATTTGGGCTTACAGTCGGACACTGAACTTGGGAAAACATTGGCAGATAAGAAGGTGGTTTTTATGAAACAAGTTTTAGCAATTATTCTAGGTGGCGGTGCGGGTACTCGTCTTTATCCTCTAACGAAGTTACGCGCCAAGCCTGCTGTGCCTTTAGCGGGTAAGTATCGATTGATTGATATTCCCATTAGTAATTGTATTAATTCGGAAATTCTCAAAATTTATGTTCTGACTCAGTTTAACTCAGCTTCTCTAAACCGTCATATTTCTCGCAGTTACAACTTTTCGGGCTTCACAGAAGGATTTACAGAGGTTCTCGCCGCCCAACAAACTGCTAGTAACCCCAACTGGTTCCAGGGAACAGCCGATGCGGTTCGTCAGTATCTCCGGTTGTTTAGTGAGTGGGATGTCGATTATTATCTAATTCTGTCGGGCGACCATCTTTATCGTATGGACTATCGAGATTTCGTCCAGCGTCATATTGAAACTAAAGCAGATATTACTCTCTCGGTACTCCCGATTGACGAGAAACGGGCTTCAGATTTTGGTTTAATGAAAATTAATGATTCGGGTCGAATTGTTGATTTTAGCGAGAAGCCCAAAGGTGAGGCTCTCAAAAAAATGGCGGTTGACACCACAACTTTAGGGCTATCACCCGAAGAAGCGAAGGAAAGTCCCTATATTGCGTCGATGGGGATTTATGTGTTCAACCGAGACACTATGATTAATTTACTGAATGACAACCCTGAACAAACTGATTTCGGTAAAGAGATCCTGCCGGGTGCCTCAGCAAACCATAACCTTCAAGCCTATCTCTTTAATGACTATTGGGAAGATATCGGAACCATTGAAGCGTTCTATAATGCTAACTTAGCTTTAACCGATCAACCTCAACCTGCCTTTAGTTTCTATGATGAAAAGGCTCCGATTTACACCCGTTCTCGGTACTTACCTCCTTCTAAAGTTTTAGATAGTCAAATCACACAATCGATTGTTTCTGAAGGCTGTATCCTGAAAAAATGTCGTGTCGATCACAGTGTTTTAGGATTGCGCTCTCGTATAGAAGAGGGTTGTGTTATCGAAGATACCATGGTCATGGGGGCTGACTATTACGAACCTTTTACTGAACGTCAATCTAGCTTACAACAAGGTAAAATTCCAATTGGAATTGGAGCAGATACCACCATTCGTCGAGCCATTGTTGATAAAAATGCTCGCATTGGTCGGAATGTAACGATTACCAATAAAGAAAATATTGAACAAGCTGATCGTGAAGAACTTGGATTTTATATCCGCAGTGGAATTGTCGTGGTCCTGAAAAATGCGGTTATTCCTGATGGTACTGTAATCTAGAATCAGAATTCAAGGTAAGCTTTTTGAGATAAAAAGACTTATTTTCGGTTGATTTTAGATGAGCAAATTAATCTTAATGATAGGGCTTCCTGGAAGTGGGAAGTCTTTTTTCGCCCAAAAACTACGGAGGAACTATCCTCAATATCGGTTAATCTCCACAGATCAAATTCGGGCGGAATTATTTGGAGGTGAAGATATTCAAGGGCCTTGGCTCAGAATCTGGAGTCATGTCGAACAACGGTTTCAGCAAGCTGTGTCAGAGGCGACAGATGTAATTTATGATGCGACAAATACTCAACGCCGCCAACGTAAAGAGGTGATTGCGATTGCACGGGATATCGGTTTTCAGACTATTTTTGCCGTTTGGGTCAATACTCCCCTCGAAAAATGCCTCGAACGAAACCAAAATCGCTTCCGTCAAGTTCCTGAAGAGATTATTCTCAGAATGTACCGTCAGCTTACCGACGTTCCCCCAACTCTTGAAGAACCTCTCGATAGCTTAGTCATTCTGTGACCGCAAGTCCAGTTTTTTCTAAAGTTATGCAATAAACGCATTAATATCATTCAAAATAATCATATAACTTTAAGTTTTGTAACTTTTGCTACGATTCTCCTTGATTCTTCGCTCTACTGTAGTAAACAATCCTGAAGATTTAGGCTTGAAAGTCTAGTTTTGAAGGGAGTTAGAGAAGAGTTGTTCTATCTGGGTGGATTAAAGTCAAATTTGAGTTTCTGAAATGTCAAAACCAATACAGATTAGGAAACTCAAATCAATATCCCCTGACTAGAGGCTTGATCGGCCGTGGAGTGTACCGAAAGAGGAAGCCTGAATGACAAGTACAGCAGAGTCAACCAAAAAGCTGAATAAATTTGAAAAATTCAAAGCAGAAAAAGATGGTTTAGCAGTGAAAGCCGAACTCGAAGAATTTGTCCGGATGGGTTGGGAAGCAATAGACCAAGACGACCTCAAACATCGCTTAAAATGGCTGGGAATCTTCTTCCGACCTGTAACTCCCGGTAAATTCATGCTACGGCTGAGAACACCAAACGGAGTCATCACCAGCGAACAGATGCAAGTTCTCGCAGAAATTGTTCAAAGCAGTGATGATGGAAATGCAGATATTACGACCCGACAGAACCTGCAACTGCGAGGGATTCGCTTTGAAGACATCCCGAATATCTTTGAGCGGATGCACCAAGTCGGCTTAACCAGTGTTCAGTCTGGTATGGATAATGTGCGGAATATTACTGGGTCTCCAGTGGCTGGACTCGACGCCGATGAGCTTTATGATACTCGCGAATTGGTTCAGCAAGTCCAAGACATGATCACCAATAAGGGTGAAGGAAACTCCGAATTTACAAATTTACCGCGAAAATTCAATATTGCGATCGCAGGATGTCGAGATAACTCTATTCACGCGGAAATTAATGATATTGCCTTTATTCCTGCTTTTAAAGATGGGATTTTTGGGTTTAATGTCTTAGTTGGAGGCTTCTTTTCAGCAAGAAGATGTGCCGCAGCAATTCCCTTGAATGTTTGGACTCAACCCGATGGAGTTGTGGCAATTTGTCGAGCCATCTTAGAAATTTTCCGCGATCACGGGCCGAGAGCCAATCGTCAAAAATCTCGGTTAATGTGGTTAATTGATGAATGGGGAATTGACAAGTTTCGCGCTGAAGTCGAAAAGCAAATAGGTCAAACTTTAGAACCCGAAGCCGAGAAAGATGAAATTCTATGGGATAAGCGAGATCATCTTGGAGTTTACCGTCAAAAACAAGCGGGATTGAACTATGTTGGGTTGCACATTCCGGTGGGGCGGTTGTATTCTAATGATATGTTTGAATTTGCTCGTTTGGCTGAGGTTTATGGTCAAGGTGAAATTCGCTTGACCGTTGAACAGAATGCAATTATTCCTCATATTGCAGATGCAGATCTCGATGCCTTTTTAGCTGAACCTTTTCTAGAGAGATTTAATCTCAATCCTGCCCCGCTCTCAAGAGCATTAGTATCCTGTACAGGCGCTCAGTTCTGTAGCTTTGCCCTGATTGAAACTAAAAATCGTGCCTTAGCGATCGCTAGAGAAATCGAAGCTGAATTATCGATTCCTAACCCTGTTAGAATTCACTGGACGGGCTGCCCAAATTCCTGCGGTCAACCTCAAGTTGCTGATATTGGTTTACTGGGGACAAAAGTCAAAAAAGATGGTAAGATGGTCGATGGAGTCGATCTTTATATGGGTGGAAAAGTCGGGAAAGATGCTCGACTCGGAACTTGTGTTCAGAAGGGAATTCCCTGTGAAGATCTCAAGCCGTTACTGCGGGATATATTGATCGAAAAGTTTGGCGCATCAGTTCAATAAATTATCGAGCTAGCGAGTCGAGAAAATCGGCAAATCTCAATTCTGAACTCATTTATTATCATAGGCGTTAACTGAACTAACGCTAAAATTAATCTACTCATTTTTTGTATGAAGGAGCCATTCAAATTATGTCTGCTAAAGAAGTTGGTTTAAGTTCTCAAGAGTCTCTTACTCTTAAGTGTCTAGTCGGGATAGGTGTGGGTGTTTTGAGTGTGTTTATGTTGATCAATTGGCAAAAAACGTTATCAGAAGCTAAAATAGCGCAACAAGCTCAAGAAGCATCTCAACCCGTTGCAACTCCAGAGAGTACAACTTCAGCTTCTGCACTCCCTAGACAAGCAGAAACTGTGATCGAGAGTACGCCACCAACAACTTCAGAAAACTCTGTAACAACACCTGCAAGTTCACCGGAACCGACTGTTAGCACCTCAACAGAAATCTCGCCAGAAAATGCGATCAATACAAGCGCATCTGGCTCATTAGTTGGCTCAACTCTTGAGACAAATTCAGTCACTTCTGCATCGATAGAAACGCCTGAAGTCGCAGCAATTAAAGATCCAGAATTAGTTCAAAGCTTGAATGATCAACTCTATAACCAAGTCGATCAAGCCTGGCAACAGGTTCCCTCATTTTCTGATAACTTAGTCTATAAAGTTCAAGTGAAAGAAAACGGAGAGATTGCTGAATATACCCCTCTCAATGAAGCCGCAGCTACCTATTTATCGGACGTTCCCATTGATGAACTGCAAAAAGATGCCGCTAGCCTCTCTGGAAAAGTTGCAGATTTCTTAGTTATTTTAACTCCGAGTGGTCGCTTGCAAGTGAATCCTTGGATGGGAAATAAATAAACTTTTTAATCCGGTTTTGAGAGCAGATTTTACTTAAATATAGAGCATCAATACTGACCCATAAGTGCTGAATTTTTTCTGCTCTTTTCACATTGGAAAGGCACTCAGTTGATTCATTGATTTATTCACTCATTACTACTCATTACTTCCATCTATCTAGGAGAGCTATTAATGTTAACGGAATTATGGTCATTTCGAGGCAGATATAAGATTCTGCACATGACTTGGTTTGCTTTCTTCCTCTCTTTTGTCGTTTGGTTTAACCTCGCACCTCTAGCAACAGCGGTTCGAGAAGAATTTGGATTAACCGTCGGACAAATTAGAACGATTGCGATTTGTAATGTGGCTTTAACGGTTCCCGCCCGTGTCATTATTGGGATGTTTCTCGATAGATTCGGTCCTCGAATTACCTACTCCTGTTTGTTGATGTATGCTGCCATTCCTTGTCTGGGATTTGCGATGGCACAAAACTTCAATCAACTGGTGATTTCTCGCTTGGCGTTAAGTATTGTCGGTGCGGGATTTGTGATTGGAATTCGTATGGTTGCCGAATGGTTTCCTCCCAAAGAAATTGGGTTAGCCGAAGGAATTTATGGCGGTTGGGGAAACTTTGGGTCTGCGGCTTCTGCGTTCACTCTCCCAACAATTGCGGCGATTTTAACCTTTGGTGGCGGTAGCCTCATTAACTGGCGTCTCGCTATTGCAGGAACAGGTATTATCGCGGCGCTTTACGGAATTCTCTACTACTTCAACGTTCAAGACACACCTTCGGGTAAAGTTTATCAACGTCCGGCAAAAGCAACTGGAATTGAAGTCACCACCGTTAAAGACTTTTGGTTTTTGATGTTGATGAACGTTCCCCTCAACGTCATTCTGGGTGTATTGGCTTGGCGGTTAAGCAAAGTTGGGTTCTTAACGACAGGCGGAATGTATTTGGTTTGGTTGGGGTTAGTTGGGTTGTATCTCTTCCAAGCCTATGGATGCTGGAATGTGAATAAAGACCTCCTAAGTGGACACAAACGCTATGCCCCCGAAGAACGTTACAACTTTTCTCAAGTCGCCTTGTTAGAACTGACCTATATTGTTAACTTCGGGTCTGAACTCGCTGCGGTTTCCATGCTTCCCGCCTTCTTTGAAATGACATTCGGGTTAAGTAGACAAGCCGCCGGGATGATAGCCGCCAGTTACGCCTTTATGAACCTCGCCGCCCGTCCGGGTGGAGGTTTAATTTCCGACAAACTCGGTAGCCGCAAAACGACAATGGTTGTCCTGACTGCGGGAATGTCAATTGGTTATCTAATGCTGGGTCGAGTCAATGGGGGTTGGTGGTTGCCCTTTGCTGTAATCCTGACAATGTGTTGTTCCTTCTTCGTTCAAGCAGGTGAAGGGTCTACCTTCGCGATTGTACCCTTGATTCGACGTCGTGTGACCGGACAAATTGCGGGTAATGTTGGGGCTTACGGAAATGTGGGCGCGGTGGCTTATCTGACCTTATTTAGCTTGTTACCTGACGGCGATATTGGAAACCGTATTTTCTTTGAAGTCTTGGGTGTAGCGGGAATGATTGTTGCTTGTCTGTGTTGGTTCTTCCTGAAAGAACCTAAAGGTTCATTCGCTGACCACCATGAAGGTGAAGAAGATTACACTGTTGTTGATAAAGAACCCGTGTTTGCCCAAACGAAATAGGTTCTCAGCAAGTGTGGGCGCAAGCAAAAGCGCCCCGTTTGACAGTTAACAGTTACACAGTGAACAGTTATCAGTTTGCCTGAGACTCAAGTCCCAGTCTAATTAATAAAGTCGGTTAAAACCGACTCAGTATTGAACTCTATTTCTTCAGTCCTCTGAAGAGGACTTTGAATATGAGGCAGGGGTTTTAACCTCTGACTCAACAGTTTGACAGTTAACAGTTTTCAGTTATTTGCCCGATGAAATTCTTCTCTGTGTACTGTGTACTGTTCCCTGTTTTTTAACCAATAATATAATTTTAAAAACTGTCTATGACTGAACCAACAAAAACGCTGTGTCCTTATTGTGGTGTTGGATGTGGTTTAGATGTCTTACCACCCGCTTTACCCGGGAAAGCCACAAACCGTGATAAACAAGGAAATCCGATTTGGCAAGTTCGGGGAAATCGTAATCATCCTTCGAGTTTAGGGAAAGTCTGTGTGAAGGGGGCAACCATTAGTGAGGCCCTCGATAAAGATAGACTTAAATATCCGATGATGCGAGATTCCCTAGATGAACCGTTCCGGCGCGTGAGTTGGGATGAAGCCCTAAACCGCATTGTTCAGCAAATTCAAACCGTGCGGGTGATGCAAGGGCCAGAAGCAATCTGTATGTATGGTTCAGGACAATTTCAAACTGAAGATTATTATATCGCTCAAAAACTTTTAAAAGGCTGTCTCGGTACTAATAATTTTGATGCCAATTCTCGCCTCTGTATGTCTTCGGCTGTTTCAGGATATATTCAAAGTTTTGGGTCAGATGGGCCGCCTTGTTGTTATGAAGATTTAGAACAAACTGACTGTGCCTTTTTAATTGGGACAAATACGGCTGAATGTCACCCGATTATTTTTAACCGTTTACGGGTTCATCACAAGAAAAACAAGAAAGTTAAAATGATTGTGGTTGACCCTCGAAAAACGCAAACCGCCGAAGCCGCAGATTTACATTTAGCCATTAAACCGGGAACGGATATTGATTTACTTAATGGTATCGCTTTCTTATTAATGCGGTGGGGTTTATTTGATAGTTTATTTATCGATGATTGTACAACAGGTTTTTCTGAATATACCGAAATTATTCGTCACTATCCACCCGAACTCGTTGCCCGTCAATGTGATATTCGTTTAGATGATTTAGAAACAGCCGCGCGGTGGTGGGGAGAGTCTGAACGAGTTTTATCCTTGTGGTCAATGGGGATGAACCAGTCTTCTGAAGGTACCGCCAAAGTCAGAACTTTAATTAATTTACACTTGATGACCGCAAATATCGGTAAACCGGGTGCGGGGCCATTTTCTCTGACCGGTCAACCGAATGCAATGGGCGGAAGAGAAGCAGGCGGACTCGCGCATATTTTGCCTGGATATCGTGTTGTTAAAAATCCTCAACATCGTTCAGAAGTCGAACAACTTTGGGGCTTGAAACCGGGAAGTATTTCTCCAACTCCGGGTTTAGCGGCTTGGGATATGATACTCGGTTTAGAACAGAAAAAAGTCGGTGTATTATGGGTGGCTGCAACAAATCCGGCGGTGAGTATGCCTGATTTAGAACGCACAAAAGCGGCTCTCAAACTCTCTCCTTTTACTATCTATCAAGACGCTTATTATCCCACAGAAACGGCAGCTTTTGCTCATGTTTTGTTGCCTGCTTCTCAATGGGGAGAAAAAACCGGAACCATGACCAATTCTGAACGGATGGTGACATTATGTCCGGCGTTTCGTCCGCCTCTAGGTTCCGCCAAAGCCGACTGGGAAATCTTCGCGGAAGTGGGGCGACGTTTAGGGTTTATCGACCAGTTTAATTTTATTGATTCGGCGGCGGTCAGACAAGAATTTATTCAACTGACTCGAAATCGACCTTGTGATATGACCGGAATTACCTACGAAACCTTAGAAAAGTTCGGACCTATTCAATGGCCTTGTTCTGAGAAAAATCCTAACTTTGAAATTCATAATAAGCGCCTTTATACCAATTTTCGCTTTAATACTCCCGACGGACGGGCGAAGTTTGGGGCGTATCATTCCAGAGGGTTAGCCGAACCGCCCGACCCTGATTATCCTTATGTGTTGACAACGGGGCGACTTTATGGTCAATGGCATACCCAAACTCGCACAGGTCGCATTGATAAAATAGCTAAAATGCACCCCGAACCCTTTATCGAAATTCATCCTCACGATGCAGTTAAATTAGAGGTTAGTGAAGGGGATATTATAGAAGTGCGATCGCGTAGAGGTATGGCTCAATTTCCTGCTAAAATAACCAAAAGTATTAGACTCGGAACTGTGTTTGTTCCCATGCACTGGGGCAGTTTATGGGCAGACCAAGCCGAAGCTAATAGTCTCACTCATCCCGAATCTTGTCCAGATTCTTTACAACCGGAATTAAAAGCCTGCGCGGTTCAACTTCTTAATGTTAAACACCAGCTCAATTCTACAGCGATTCATTCCGAAAAAAAGCAACTATTCGTCTAACTTTATAGTCTACTATTCACTATATCCAGGGATTAAAATCCCTGTCTGAAACTTAAAGTTATCGCGTATAGGACTAAGTTGAACTTGCTATTTTCTGTTAATTATTCACCGTTCACTTTAAGCTTTTGAAGCCTCTCTCCTTGCAGGGGAGAGGTTTGGAGAGGGGTTTTCTATGATTGTCGAATTGATGTTGTTTAAACCAGGGGTTGAATATTTTTAATTAAGTTAAATTCCGCAACGGTTGTATCCTGAATAACGGCTAAAAACTCACCCGTTGAAGGGAGAAAAATCAAGACATCACTCGCCGTATCTCCAGCAACATTTTCAGTAGAATCGATAAAATCTAAATCAGCTTCAGTAATTCCACCTTGGAGAAGAATACTATCAGCACCATTGCCATAATCTAAGATAAAATCAGTTCCAAAGCCAGATCCGATGACAAAGCGATCGTCTCCAACTCCGCCAAAAAAAGTATCCTGACCAAGATCGCCAAACAGTAAATCATTTTGACTACCTCCATTTATACTATCATTTCCCTGACCTCCATATAAAATATCAGCACTAGAACCGCCATTTAAAGTATCTTGATCGTTATTACCAAATATTGTATCGGAGCCCTCTTCGCCATCTACAAGATCATTTCCGATATCACCAAAGATCACGTCTGTCCCTTCTCGACCCAAAACTCGATCATCTCCCTTCCCTGCAAATAGCCAGTCACTATCACTCCCACCATCTACAAGATCATTACCAGAGTTACCGAGTAGGGTATCTGCACCTTGCAAACCTCGTAGAGTATCATCTCCAGCTAACCCAAACAGAGAATCTGCATCGCCACTTCCAACTACACGATCTGCACCTTCTGTTCCGATAAGGTCTACCATAGCTTGTTATCCCAATTTCGATTTGCAATAGTTCAACCGTAACGGATAGGTTGGCATAAAAACAATCAGGTTTTGTCAAATTTTCAAGACAATTTTGTAAAGTTTCAGTAAAATCAATGGCTTAGGTTAGTTGTAAAATATACACGGCTCATCTAATTTAAGTTGTTGAAAAAATCAAAAATTTATGAACAATACTTTCAGAGATCATGCTTTACAGTTACTCCGTCAAGCTCTCAATAATTATAATGCAAATTTTCGAGAAGGGCAATGGGAAGCGATCGCAGAATTGATTGTAAATCGCTCAAAATTATTAGTTGTACAACGAACAGGCTGGGGAAAAAGTTTAGTCTATTTTCTCGCAACTCGACTTTTACGAGAACAAGGAAGCGGTCCTACACTATTAATTTCTCCCTTACTCGCCTTAATGCGAAATCAAATTCAAGCCGCAGAACGAATTGGTGTACAAGCCGCCACAATTAATTCTAGTAATACCGAAGACTGGGAAGCTGTGCTTTGGGGCTAAAGCGCAATTATGCCGAATAGAAGTTTTGTAGTTGGGCTTGCTGCCGGAATCTCTGCTTTGGCGCTAAAGCGCAACTACAGACTTGAGAGTGCATTAATAATCGAAAGCATCATTTTCTGACCTATTTATTTAATTTTAGAATTCACGTCTTCTATCGATAAACCTAACGCTTCTGCAACTTGTTCAACGGTTAAACCCATTCCTAACAGCCGAGGAATTGCATCTTGTCTGGCTTGTTCTGCAAGTTCAGTGCGAAGCCGTTCTTGTTCAGCACGAAGCCGCTCTTGTTCCAGCATCTGACGCACTTCATTATAAGAATAAAATTGAATCGTATTATTTGCCACAGGTTGACCATCACAATCAGGATAGATGATTTCGCTTGAAGATGAAGTTTGAGCTTGAGAAACCATAGATACTGTTTGATTTCCTTTCTATGATTAATTCTATCGTACACTCGATAAACGCGCACAAAAAAAGACGTTCTCGAAGAACGCCTCTAGATTTAACGTTAGATTAATGTTTTAGCGGTGGTAATATTCCTGAAAAGATTGATAACACTTCTCTTCATCATACAAGTGACATTGATCGGTAATGCCTTTCATCAATTCCCAGGAAAAATTCTGTTCGGGATAGAGATATTCTCCCCAATTTTCCTGTAGACTGCTGTAAGCTTTCCGCAAATTATAGGAAGGAATTGCAGTAGAAATGTGGTGAGGAACATGAACGTTAATGTCATGGCACATGAACTCCACCCAACGAGGATAATTACAGTGAACACTTCCATGTAACTGAGACATGGCTTCGTGCCATTTGTCGGGAGTGCTAAACTGAATATCTGGGAATGTGTGGTGAACTAAGGTGAAGGTACTCATCCAGAAATGGTACACCAACCAAGGCACAAGCCAAAATTTAACGAATCCCCAAATCCCAGTTGTTGCAATCAAAGTTGGAAAGGCAATGGCTGCAAATCCAATCACCAGTAAGGCAGAAAATTTAACCTGTTCCCGTTGTTTGCCTTCATACTCTGGCCAGTAAAAATGCACATTCGCCCAGTGTAAAATAGAGGCGAGCCACCATAACCGTCCGCGAACAAACTGGTAGATTACCTGAGTAGCTGGATCAAAATCTTCATAAACTTTGGTTGTCCAAGGATGCCAAGCATTGTCTTCACCCATTTTATTGGTGTGTTTGTGGTGGTGGTTGTGACCAATTCTCCAACCATGAAACGGGTAAATAATCGGTAGCATTACCAAATGACCCACAAGGTCATTCACCCAACGACGATTCGCAAAAGAACGGTGGCCGCAGTCATGGCCAATCACAAAAAAACCGGTCAATGCAGTTCCGGCGAAAATCCAAGCTATGGGAAGTAAATACCAAGGAGAAATTGCGATCGCAAAGTAGCCTAAAATTACAAGACTAACATTGACAATTAGAGTCGTCCAGGCTTTGCGCTTATCCTTGATAAAGACTTCACGAGGTAGAGTTTTTATAATATCTCTCAAGCGCAAGTTAGAGCTGTCCAGAGCCACATTGAAACTCTCTGAACGTTCAATAGATAGAGTCATGGATGATTTTTCTCAGTAAAATCCTCACACCGAACCGTTAAGCTGATGTGCTTTATAAGCAGTTTAAAATTGTTGCCCTTTCCCAGTTTACAAGAGCAACGGCATTTCTTCAATCCAATCTAGTTTTTATGGTTTCTTCCGAGATCTGAGTCAAGATTGTCCGATAAAGGAGTTGTCAAACGTTGCTGCTTAATCGTTTGCAGTTGCAATAGCAGGGTATCCACTTCTGCTTGTAGGTGAAGGAGTTTGACTTGCTGATCGACATTGTATGGACATTTGACAAAACCGACTTGTAGACTTCTGCAAGACGGGGCTTCTGTACGACGGCGTGTCGGTGTAACCATTACATCCATGTTCTTGGGCTGGGATAGAGTAGATGATAGTGTTGACATCAGCAGTTGACTAGGCATCTGAATACATTTACTTACGAAACTTAACTATACCGTAACCTAGACGTAAACTCATATTGAGAAGGGTATAAGATTGTTTTGTTTTTCTAATCAGTTTTAATAAACAAGGTAAACTAGAGTTAAGAATCGCACTCAACCCTTTACTTTGTCAACTCATGGTGCTTTCCGAGAGGAAAAATTTACTCACTTCGATATTTACTCCCTAATCTTCTGTTTGTCAACCTCTTGAATTAAAAATCAAACTTTAACGATGACGCTGACTCTATCCCCCAATCAAGTTAAACTCAAAAACTGGCCGGGTTTAATCGAAACCTATCGCCCTTACTTGCCTGTCTCGGAAGCCACACCTGTTGTCACTTTACAAGAAGGCAACACTCCTCTACTTCCGGTTCCTTCGGTTGCGGAGATTATCGGTAAACAAGTCCAAGTTTTCGTTAAATATGACGGACTCAACCCAACAGGGAGTTTCAAAGATCGAGGGATGACGATGGCGATTTCCAAAGCCAAGGAAGAAGGATGTAAAGCCGTCATCTGCGCCAGTACCGGAAATACCTCAGCTTCTGCTGCTGCATACGCCCGTCGAGCTGGGTTGAAAGCCTTTGTCTTAATTCCGGATGGCTATGTGGCCATGGGAAAACTAGCTCAAGCCTTACTTTACGGAGCAGAAGTGATTGCCATTCAAGGGAACTTCGATCAGGCTCTGAATATTGTCCGTGAAGTCTCCGATCATTATCCGGTCAAGTTGGTGAACTCTGTCAACCCCTATCGCCTCGAAGGTCAAAAAACAGGAGCATTTGAAGTGGTTGATGCTTTAGGAGATTCTCCAGACTGGCTCTGTATTCCAGTGGGTAACGCCGGGAATATTTCCGCCTATTGGATGGGATTTTGTCAATACCACGCCGATAACCGTTGCACGCGCCTCCCTAAAATGATGGGATTTCAAGCCGCAGGTTCGGCACCCATTGTCAATGGTCATCCGGTTGCTGAACCCGACACCCTCGCCACCGCCATCCGTATTGGCAACCCCGCCAGTTGGAACCTGGCTATCGCCGCTCAACAAGCAAGTCAAGGTAGTTTCAATGCCGTCACAGACGAAGAAATTTTAGAGGCTTATCGGTTACTGGCTTCAGAAGAAGGAATCTTCTGTGAACCTGCGAGTGCGACTTCCGTTGCGGGTTTACTCAAAGTCAAAGATCAAGTTCCAACAGGAGCAACGATTGTTTGTATTCTCACGGGAAATGGTTTGAAAGATCCGAGCACCGCGATCGAATATAGCAACAACAAATTTAAACAGGGTATTCCGGCTGATGTCGAACAGGTTGCTCAAGTGATGGGATTTTAGTTGGATTTTAGATCTTGATTGTGCGGGCATCTTGCCCGCTAAAATTAGCCAAGGGTAATCAAGTCAAACAGATGCGGGCACTCTATTCGTTGCGATCGCGCCTCGTCTGCGATCGCTAATGTTTAATATTATTCTAATCAAGTCACATAAACTGCGGATTAATTAACATCAATTAAAGTTGAAATAAAAGAGAGATAGACTATAATGGATTGAATTGTCCTGTTAATGAATGTCGAAGATGGTAGTCGCTACTGAAAGATTTAAAAAATTTACAATTTTGCACTCCAATGATATGCACGGAGACTTTCTAGCAGAAAGTAAGGGTGACGAAGGTGAGCTAATTGGTGGAATGTCTCTACTTTCAGGTTATCTCAAAAAAGTGCGCCAGGAAGAAAAAAATGTATTATTTGTGATTTCCGGCGATATGGTTCAAGGTTCAATCATCGATGCAGAATATAAGGGCCTTTCAACCATAGAAATCATGAATTATCTAGCCCCAGATGTCGTCACCTTGGGTAATCATGAACTCGATTATGGTTTTCCTCACTTACTCTTCCTGGAAAAGATGGCTAACTTTCCGATAGTGAATGCCAACTTATACATCAAAAAATATAATAAGCGCTTGATGACTCCTTATCTGATCCTCAACGTAGATGGATTTGATATTATGTTCATGGGAATTGTCACAGAAGAGGTTTTGAAATCCTTAAAACTCGATACCAGTATTGGTACATTCGTTGGTCTCGAAGATGCAGCAGCAGAAGTCGGCAAGGTTTGCAACGCCTACAAAAATGATGACATTGACTTAACAGTTTTACTAACTCATATCGGTTTTGAAGAAGATAAAAAGTTAGCCGCGATGCTAAACCCGGAATGGGGTGTCGATATGATTATTGGCGGACATTCCCACACATTCTTAGATCAACCTGCAAAAGTGAATGACATTCTGATCGCACAAGCAGGAGTCGGTACCAACCAAGTCGGACGGTTTGATATTGTTGTCGATGACGATACCAACAGCATTGTCGAATGGAAGTGGGAACTGCTACCTGTCGATCAAAATCTGGCTGAACCGGATGCAGACCTCAAAAAGCTGATTCATTCGTTCAAAGAAGAAACAGACCGTAAGTATAATCGACTCATTGGTCGCCTTGCACGTCAACTATTACATCCAGTGCGCGAACAAGAAACGGAGTTAGGTAACTTAATCGCTGATATTTTTGCTCAAATACAACCCATTGACGTTGTGCTTGTCGGTAGTGGTTCAATTCGGGGCCAAGAATTAGGACCTCTAGTCACGTTAAGCGATCTCAAAAAAGTTTATCCCTATGACGGTCCTCTGTTTGCGGTTAAAGTTACGGGAGCACAACTCAAGCAGATATTTGCACATTTTATGAGACCTGAAAACAGAACTCCGGGTGAAAGTAATTATTTCCAAGTCAACAAAGGGGTTGAAGCGGTTTATAGTGATGCGAATAACAATCTCGAATCTTTGAAAGTGAACGGAGAAGCCGTACAAGACGAGGCCCAATACACTCTTGGTCTCCAGGAATATCATTTCAAAAATTCCCTTCAGAGTTTAAGTCTGACTGCCGAAGAGTTGACTCAATTCGGCAACGAAAAAGTATTGACAACTTCTGCTCAAGATGTGATTGAAGAATTCTTTGGTTGTCATCAAAATCTTAACTCTCATGTTGAAAGTCGATTAGTACAGAAATAAGTCATTTTAATTAGAATAAACCCGGTTTCTAACAAAAGCGTAAAGTTTATGTTTACCGGGTTTTTTTATATTCTATAGCACTACAAAAAATAAAGTTCTCGCGCATAGGACTAGATTGAACTTGCTTCACTGTGTATTGCTCACTGTTAACTGTTTTCACCAATACTGATTGAGAAAAAAAGCTAACGCCGCACTTCCCAGAGGCACCGTCAGATTATCAATTCCTAATTTTGAGAACGCTTCCATCGTTGTGGCTGCAACAGCAACAATTAGAGAAATTACCCAAGTTTGCCAAATATTACCTTGAACGGCAAATAAAATTGAACAGCAAACAATATAACTCACCAAACACATTGTTAGCGAACCTTCCCAACTTTTTTGAATTCCCCACACCTTGTAAGGATGTCGCCCAAAACTCTGACCAATAACTGCGGCAAACCCATCACCCCAAGTCATCACTAAAATCCCTAAAACAGCATATTCAGGAGCATTAATCGGCCAGAAACAAGCAATTAAAACTCCAATACTAACCGCATAAAAAAACGTTCCCAAACTTTTACGTCCGACACTATTAATACTCGGTAAGATCGGAAATTTATAGGAAATCAGTGCGATAATACCAGAGACAACACCTGCTGAAATCCCAATCCAAGCCGGAATATTCAGCCACCAAGCGAGTAAGATTACATTTCCAGTACCAATATGAACCACCTTTCGAGAGACTTCGGCCTTGACAGCAATTAAACGGTTCAAAGCTTCAGCTAGGAGTAGAATGACACCCAGCCAAACTCCAACTAAAGCAACCTCAGATAACAAACTAGGATTCTCTGCAAAAATAGACATCACCACTTAACAAAATTAGTTATATTTATCAATTTATCCTTCAGAAATCTTAAACTAAACGGATCAATTCTAATGGGATTATTAACTTGATTGACTTTCTTAGTATATCAGAAAGTGCATAACCTAAGCTTCACAATGTTTATACTAACGTGGAAAGAGTAAAGTTTTCTCACAGGAAATTGAGTATGCTAACCACAGGGAATATCTTACAAGAGCGTTACCAACTTCAAAGACAGCTAGGGCGGACTGCGGCGGGACGTCAAACCTGGTTATCAACAGACCTACAGACTCAGGAACAGGTTACTGTTAAATTATTGGCGTTTAGTCCGCAGATGGAATGGGAAGAATTAAAATTATTTGAGCGAGAAGCCCAGGTGTTACAATCTCTAAATCATCCTCGTATTCCCCGATATCGAGACTATTTTTCTCTGGATAGGGAAACGGGAGGAGGTTTACCCTGGTTTGGGTTGGTTCAAGATTATATTCCTGGATATTCCTTACAAGAATTAATCGAAAATGGCAACCGATTTGAACAATATCAGGTTGAAAAGATTGCCAAAGAAGTTTTAGAAATTCTGATTTATTTACATCAGCTTAGTCCTCCAGTTTTGCATCGAGATATTAAACCCAGTAACTTAATATATGGGAAATATAAAAAGATTTATTTAATTGATTTTGGAGCGGTACAAGCCCAAGCTAATATAACTGGGGTAACATTTACCGTTGTCGGAACCAGTGGTTACGCGCCTCTAGAACAGTTCTGGGGACGTGCAGTTATGGCTTCTGATTTGTATGCTTTGGGTGCAACTTTAATACATTTAGCCACAGGAATTTTACCTGTAGATTTACCACAGAAAGAATCTAGACTACACTTTAGCGATCACATTAATCTTTCTCCTCATTTGATTGATTGGTTAGAGAAGATGATAGAAATAGCCGTTGAAAAACGCTTTAAAACCGCAATTTCAGCCTTAAAAGCTCTAGAATATAAACAGATTATTTCTGCTCCCCATCCAAAATTAACCCCTCTTAAAACGACTCAAAAATTTACTCGTTATAGTCCTAGTCGTATTCAAAAAAACATGGATATTGAAGCTATTCAGACTGCTATTAAAAATGCCCTGCTTATTATTCTTAGTTGTATGTGTATAATCTCTCTACTAAGTTCGGGGATCGGAGCTTTAAGCACGATTACCATTATTTTTCTTGTGTTACCACTTTGGATATGTCTTGTCATATTCTTTGTTGCTTTGAGTACACCTCGCTAAATTACCGATAATAGTTCTTTTAGTATCTTCAATTCCTAGCTTTAGAAATGAGCAGTGAATCCTAATTAAGTCATTCAAATTTAGCAAAAATTATGCGATACTTCCTCGCTTGCGGGCTTCTTTATAAGAAGTTCCAATATTCTTCATTCCGGCTTTAATCATCTGTTGTTCTAACATAGCAAAAAAACGAGTCCGATCGCCTCCTTTAACAACAGCTTGGTTATGGGCTTCTGCTAACGCGACTGGATAACCATACCCTTTTTTAACTTGGGCGATCATCATTCCCAAAGCTAATTCTAACTGTTCTGAGTCTTCTGCTACCCAAGCTGGAATTTCAATTCTAGCAATTTCAGTCCCTACATTCACATAACAAAAATAGATTTGATGACAATCGTACAGATCTAATATTTTAGCTTGCGATCGCCATAACGGACTACGTTGACCGGGCTGTAATTTTGACGCCCAAAGCACCGTATCTCGTAGCGGTTCAAACCCTTGACAGGGTGCTTTTTTAGAAAAACCTCGACCATCAATAATTCCGACTGTCGGACAATATTTAACACAATTCGGTTCGGGGTGAGGACAAGCTTGTAAACGCAAAAAAGACACCGTTTCACCACTGCGAGAAGCACTCACATATCCAAGTAGCGGAATTCCCGCTAACCGTAAACTATCCCAAGCTTTAAATATCGGTCCTAAAATTAAATTTCGGGCTTCTGCGGGAAGTTGTTCGAGAAACCAATAAGTTAGAGAACCATCTACCATTGCTAAGGTAGGCGTTGAGATTTTATTCTCATAAACTGTTAGCAAATGTTCGCCAATTTCGCCTAGAACTGCGGCTTCCGAAACTGTCCGTCGATAGCCCATCCATTCTTCGGTTCTAATTCCCCATTGACGAGAAATATACAAGTCTTCGGGCTGATAATAAATTTCGGGAACGCTATCTAAAATGGGATGACGACTTTGACCATAATATAAAATAATTCGACCCACATTTAACAGATAACAATAGGCAATTTCGTGGGCGCTGGGGGAAATTTGAGAACCGTCTGTGGCGACAACCGTATGAACTTTGGGTGGGGCGGGAATATAGGAACAAGCATCAATGGGTTCAACGGGTTTAGCGGCGTTAAAAAGGATGCGGTTTCCTAAATTTTCTTGATGTTCGACTAATTTATTCTGATGGGGTTTGGCTTCGGCGAGTAAGTTTTCCGCCACTTCTAACCGTTTGCGGGCGGCTTCGACTTCCCGACTCATGTGTTGACTCATTCCTCGCATTTGTTGGGCGAGTTTAGTGAGATCTAGCATTATCTTCTACCCCATCAGAAAATAGGTATCTTAGTTTAAAAAGCAATCAGCTATTAGGATAAGAAGCAAACTTCTACAGAAAACTGAAAGCCAATTCCAGCTTAGAACAAAATTGACCTTTCCGCCAACATCGTTAGCTGTTACTAGCCCCAAGCCCAAAAATTATCCGTAAACTGATTAATTGAGATCAGCTTAATTCGGGGATAATTGGCAACCGAATCTCGTTCTGCTTGAGTATTATAACCCCAGTCTGCCAGAAACAAACCGATCTCACCCAAGTCCGGTTGTTCTTGAACTTTGAGTAACGTTTTCAGTCGATCTTCAACAAACCAAATTGTGGGAGTCGGTTCAAATTTAGTCAGTAATTCTCGCAAAATTTCGTATTTGGGGCGTTTTTCTCCTTTCCCAAAGATCCGACCTTCTTTCATGGTGACTCCTCCTTTTTCGAGGAGCGATCGCACAAACCGTTCCTCTTTGGTTGTGATAATATAAAGATCTAACGAAGCGTCTAAAAACCACTGCACCCGCTCAATAGCACCCGGATAAAACCGATGCAAAGACAGCCAGCCTGGTAAATCTTCAGAAATCCAGCGATCGCGAATGCTATCAAGTTGAGTTGATAACATCTTCGAGTCTAGATTCTCTTCAGTAATGGTTTGTTTGGCGATAGTTTGCCAATCCTTTAAAATATCAGTTTCAGAGGTTCCTTTGACCAATTCTCGAACAAGAACAGGCATTTCCCAACCCGTTTCAATTACGGGACGAGTGCGGTAAAATTTCTGAGCCAGATCATCGGTTGGGGTAGCCTCAGAAGGCGACCAAATTTGACAATAAGTCCGCCATGCAACTTGGAAATATTCGATCATACCATCACAGACAACCCCATCAAAATCAAGGGCGAGAAGCGTTGGTTGGTTGGCACTCATCAATTCAAACCTCCAATGGGATCATCAATGTTCAGCCTCAAGTGGGGATAATACGATCGCCCGCTTCATGTATACTAAGGCGTTTTGTGTTAAAAAGAATAAAATTGAAGTTAAGACTTGCTGGAAAACGCTCAAATTTCTATGACACCAACACAACCTACGACTACACCCAACTTAGAAGAACCCAAATTTGGATTTAACCGTTATTCAGAACGTTTGAACGGTCGTGCAGCAATGGTCGGATTTGTGATTACCCTCGCCATTGAATATTTGACTGGACAAGGATTGCTAGCTTGGCTAGGTTTGAGTTAATTTCTGAGAACCTTCCTCTCCTCCAAGGCGGTTGATAAGGTTTTCTGCTGAGGAGGCGAGAGGATTAAGATCTATAAGAATTTGATTTCGTTACGGATACCTATCGACAGTTCGAGAAAGTAACATTAATAGAGAGTCAAATCAACGCAGATGAACGCATTATGGCTAAGGATGTTAAACTCCTCTTATCGTAAAGAGCCAATTGTCAGTTTTATCGTTACAGTCGGGGCAGTTGATGCTGTGATTGGTGGAGTTGGCGCGAGTTGGTCGCTGCTAAGTTTTGGACTGGGAACAGTTGGCGTGGCAGTGGCGTTGCGATGGTGGCAAAGTCAACGGTTTAATCAGTCGTCACCGGAAACCGTCGCTGAATATTCCCTTCCACCCAGTCCTTCTCGACAACCCTTACCGCCGTTAACCTCCAAACGTAAACGTCCTCCTTATTAGATTGGTTGTTAATTTCTATGGTTTCTGTCCGTCGCGATCAACTTCTCAAAATTGGTGAAGTCGCCAGTCAGACGGGTTTGTCGGTGAAGACTATTCGCTACTATGAGGAAATTGGTTTACTGACACCCACCGTTGAACGTTCAGAGTCTCGGTATCGCCTGTTTAACACCTCAGTATTGACGCGGTTGAATTTTGTTAAACGGGCTAAATCTTTGGGATTGAGTTTGAGTGAAATTCGAGAAATTTTAGAAATTCGCGATCGCGGTCAATTGCCTTGTGGTGAAGTCAAGCAATGCCTAGAAGCGAAGGTGGAAGCGATTAACCAGCAAATTGTTGCTTTAGAAACCCTCAAAGCAGAGTTGCAAGCCTTACTGAAAGATTGGCAAAATCAACCCTCACCGGATCGAGCGACGCAAACGGTTTGTCCGAATATTGAAGTCGAGTCCCAAGACTAAAAATAAAGGGAAGGAGTTTTCTGATTTCTCCTTCCCTCGCTGTTCTGGTTTGTTTGGGTTGCCTTGGTTGCCCTGTTCGGACTTGAGCTTATTTCGTAAAACCTGCTGTCGTTTCTTCAGTTGTCTTGCTCGTGCTGAACCGCCTTTGCCTTTATCGTTTCTCCCCTGTTTTCGCGGGGATTCCCATCGCTTTAGGTATTGAGCCATAGCTATCCCAAGAATACTACTTCCCTTACTATAAACAGAAAATTCACAGTTGTCAAGTATTCACTGTTTATTTTTTACTTTAAAAATACCAGGGATTCAAATCCCTATCTAATAGGTGAAGTCCTTTAAAAAGGACTAAATTCAACTCCCTGTTTACTGCCTGCCCTTCGACTACGCTCAGGGCTGACTGTCTTATTTTTAACATTAAGATTCAGTAATTTCAACAGTTTTTAAGTGGGGAATCCTGACGGAGCCAGAATCAAAAATCAGTATTTTGGGGGTTCCCTTTTTTGCTAATTTATAGGACAATAAAAATATTAGTTATTGAAAGCCATTCTATGTTATATTTACAACCATCTCGTATTCTCACTCATGTCAGTTCTGCCGTTTTTCTACGGAACTGCATTAAAAGCAGTATCTTTTTGCTGTTTTTGATTTTAGCGATTGTTCCTCTCTCAATATTCGCATTATTCTGCCAGAAAGCTGAGTTAAAAATGACGACAGAAGACTGAAACAAACTCTTCGAGTCAATCCGATCTTTTCTGCCAGAAATAATGTATCTACCAAGCCGGATCAGACTCGATAAACGAAATTGCCATCTCAGCCGAAACCGGAGCCAAAAAATAGAATCCTTGAGCAAATTCACAACCAAGTAAACGTAAGATTTCGACTTGTTCGGGCGTTTCGACTCCCTCTGCAATTACCGCTAATTTTAAAGCGTGAGCTAGAGTGATAATGGTTTGTACGACTACCACATTTTCTGATTGATCGTTAGCTTCCATTTCAGCAATAAAACTGCGATCAATTTTGAGTGTATCAATTGGAAAGCGGTTCAAAGAACTGAGTGAAGAAAATCCGGTGCCAAAGTCATCAATACTGAGATGAACCTTTAAAGCTTTCAACTGTTGTAAGAACTCAATCATTTCATTGACATCCTTCATCATTACACTTTCACTAATTTCAAGCCGTAAATTTTCAGGCTGAATCCCCGACTCTGAAATAATCTCTTGAATCTGTTCAACTAAATCGGGTTGCGAAAATTGTCGGCTGGATAAATTAACTCCCATTGTCAACTCCAGATTTTCTCCCAACCGCTGCCATTCTTTCAACTGATGACAGGCTTCTCGAATTACCCATAATCCAATCGGAATAATTAAACCTGTCTCCTTCGCCACAGACATAAACTCGTGAGGAAAAAGTAAATCTTTTCGGGGATGTCGCCAACGAATCAAGGCTTCTACTCCGACAATTTTACCTGTTTCTAAAGAAATCAGAGGTTGATAATGCAGAATAAACTCTTGACGTTCTAAAGCAAATCTGAGTTCAGTTTCTAGCTGAAGATACTGCTTCCCGTCTACATTCATTTTCGGTTCAAAAACTTGATAAGAACCTGTCCCTTTATTTCTTGCTTGATACATGGCAATATTCGCATTTCGTAGTAATGTTTCCGCTGTGATATCCGTTGAATCATTGAGAGCAATCCCAATACTCAAGGTTCTAAATACTTTTTGATCTTGTAAAGAGAAAGGCAAGAGTAAAGCTTGCTGAATTCGTTCGGCAACACAAACTACATTTCGAGGTCGTCTGAGGTTTTCGATCACAATTGCAAATTCATCAGCACTCAAGCGAGCAAAAATATCGCTGTTTCGTACATAAGTTTTCAAGCGATTCACGAACTGAATTAATAGTTGATCGCCGGCTTCATGTCCCAGCGTATCATTAATAACTTTAAATCGATCTATATTTAAAAATAAGATTGCCACTAATGTTTTTCGAGGAATATTACTGTTTATTTTTTCAGCAACTTTGTGCAAGAATTTGGCTCGATTGGGTAAACCGGTTAATGGATCGTGAGATAGATAATAGACCTGTTTATAAGCGATGACACTGATACTGGTTAATACTAAAGCTAACCCCGGTGCAATAATCGGTAGCCAGCCTTTAAATATAAATAATCCATAACTGACTCCCAGCAAACTTAGAAGTGCAAAACCTAGAGCGAGAGCTTGATTAAAAGGATATCGAATTCTCCAAGTTGTCAATCCTCCGATCAGCGCCCAAGTGAAAATCCAGAGCAATTCTAACTCTAAGGATAGAAACCAAAATAATCGTGGATTTTGCTCAAACGTGTTAAATTTACCGTTGCCAAAATCATTCAAAGCCACACTCAAAATATGACTGGTCATCTGAGCATGAACAAAAACACCCGGCATCATCGGATTCGAGGGTTCAGAACGACTATAAGGCGTTAGGAAAAAGTCTTTTAAACTGGGTGCAGTTGCTCCAATCAAAATAATTTTATCTCGAATTAATTTCGGATCGACCTTCCCCGATAAAACCTCACTAATTGATACCGTTTTGGCAATCTGACGACTCCGATAGTTGAGTAAAATTTGATAACCGAGATCATCAACGTTAACGTAACCTCCACTTCCGGCTTTCAGAGGAATAAAAACTTGATTTCCTAACTGGATATGATTGGGATTTATTGCCGAATTTCGAGGTTGAATTCCTTCGTTATTCAGGTAGAGTAAGGCGAGTTGTAGCGACAAAGAAAAGTACGTGGCTTCCGACGTACTCGCAAATAAAAGCTGGCGGCGAATCACTCCATCCGGATCGATCGGAACATCATTAAACCCAACTCGTTCAGGCGGAATACTCGCAGGTGGTGGAATTACCGGATCTCCTAAATTGGTAATTGCAATAATATTTTTTGCTTGTAATTGCGTCGCGAGTTGCTGACGACCTGGAGGTTGGGGTAAATCTCGATAAACATCAATTCCAATGGCGATCGGTTTATGTTGTTGGAGTTGAGCTAAAATTTCAGCTAAAGTCTCGTCGGATAACGGCCAGCCTTGGACTTTTAAGTCGGCTTCTGTAATCGTCACCACCAGCAGTCGAGAATCGGGTTTTTTGTCGGGCTGGAGTCGCATCAACAGATCAAATAGTCTCAGCTCAGGATACTGTAAACCGCCTGATTGCTGTAAGATGATTATGATCAAAGCGATCGCAAAGCTAGCGATTAACCCGGGAGAGAAAACCATCGTCCACCCGGGAGATCCCCCTTTTTTAGGGCGGCTGAATGAAGAAATTTGCGATAAAATTGAGCGTAATTTAGAAAAGAACATGGAGTTAGTCTAGAATTCAGATCCGAATTCAGATCCAATCATGCCATCGAAAACAAGAAACTATTGAGCAGACCCTTTAATTTTTACACTCAATTGATGATAATCTGAGCTTTAAGTCTAAAAATATCGTTATCGAATTGCAGGATAGATTGAAACCAATGACCAATCAATTTCCGGTTCCCGTCATTATCAACGGTGCAGGTGGTAAAATGGGTCGAGAGGTCGTCAAAGCTGTGGCTACTGCCCCCGATCTGACGCTCATCGGTGCCATAGATCGCAACCCCGATACATTGGCTCAAGATGCAGGTTCTTTAGTAGGAATGGAGCCTCTAGAAGTTCCAGTCACGAACGATCGCGAAGGGACATTGGTCATGGCGGCTCAGGAGAAGCAACCCAGTGTGATGGTTGATTTTACGCATCCCGATTCTGTATACGATAACATACGCGCTGCGATCGCCTATGGTGTGCGTCCGGTTGTGGGAACGACAGGGTTAAGCCCAGAACAAATTCAAGATTTAGCAGAGTTTGCAGATAAAGCCAGTATTGGTTGCTTAATTATTCCCAACTTCTGTATCGGAATGGTCTTACTTCAGCAAGCCGCAGTCACCGCCTCTCAATATTTTGATCATGTCGAAATTATTGAACTTCATCACAATCAAAAGGCGGATGCTCCCAGTGGAACGGCGATTAAAACAGCCCAAATGTTAGGAGAATTCGGAAAATCTTACAATCCGCCTAGTGTCACTGAGACTGAGAAATTATCCGGGGCTAGAGGTGCCGCCGCCTCCGAGAATATTCGCATCCATAGTGTTCGACTACCCGGGTTAATCGCTCATCAGGAAGTGATCTTCGGTTCCTCTGGCGAGATTTATACCCTACGCCATGATACCACAAATCGAGTTTGTTATATGCCTGGAGTTTTACTGGCGATTCGCAAGGTGCTTCAACTCAAAACCCTCGTTTATGGGTTAGAAAAGATATTGTAGTAGATGTGGATGTCAATGAATCTCCCCGTCCACTCCGATCACAGTAGAACTGAAGTGTTATGTTGATTCCCTTAACTCGCAAAACCTTCGAGGAATTAATTCCCGCTGTCGCCACCAGCGATCAATATCGTTATTGTTGGGGAAAACTATCGGATTTTTTGAAGCGACTCTTGATTTCTACCGTTTGTGCATCGGTTCTGATTATTGCAGAGGTTAGCGTTCAGTCTGAAGCCCTACGACGCATCTTTTTAATCTTAGGATTAATTGCCTTTCTCTATTGGTTTTGGGGCCCGATTATCGAAGCTAGTTTAGAGAATATTCGCTGTCGGAAACATCCTTACTGTGGTTTTTGGCAAGGGCAAATTCTAGATTATTATATCTCTGAAAAAGTCACCAGTGAACAAGAGTCGGTGAATAAGCGGGGAGAGTTAATTATTATCGAAAATTTAGAACGTCGCATTAATGTAGAAGTCGGTGACTCTAAAGGGTTTAGCACAAGCATTCAAGCCCCACTCACTCGCTACCATAAAAAGCTGCATCGGGGTCAAGTGGCGCAAATGATTGTGATGTCTTATTTTGATGATTTAAGCAGTATTAGCCAGGTGTCAGATTTATATATTCCGAGTCAAAATTTGTGGGTGAGTGACTATCCTTATTTGCGCCGAGATAGTTTTGTCGATCTTAGTCGTTGGGTTCGGTCTCGACGAGAAGGTCGGCGGCGATCGCAGGCCAGCGATTGATTGATTGAGATTAAGATATCCTTGATTTGAGTTTCGTCTGAAAAAGCGACTGATGACTAGAGAAGATCTGCGTATAGATTAGAAATATCTGGGTCGTGTCTATTCCCGATTTATTTGGAGGAACCGACAATGGAAACACCAGGAAGTCTCAGTCTAGAACAGAAGTTCAAGTTAGAAGTTTTGCAAAAAGAAGTCAAAACCCTAACTCAAGAACAAGCTCAAGCTTATTTGATTGAACTGATGCGTCAGAATATGGTTAAGGATAATCTACTCAAACACTGGATCAAAAATTCTTAAATTAATGTAAAGAGGAGCAGGGGATCATCGCTATTCCCTGTTCCTTTATTAGCCTGAAAAAAATATCTGTTGAAAGGAAATTCAATAAAGTTAACAAACAACCGCAGGATTTGATTTTTAGCAGAGTAAGAATACTCAATCTCCGAATTTTCAAGTCTTTTAAGGAAGCGCTATAGCATTGCCCTGACTTTTGACGACGGGTTCAACTCCGCGAAACCGCGATCGCAATTGACTCTAGCCTGGCTTTTTTGTTTATTGTAACTCTTTTTACAAAAAAACAACACAAAATTTTAATAAATTTAGAATTTGACTTTGAAAGGGAATCACAGGCGTTGAATAATGATTTAAAAAATAAAAAAAGCATATAAGCCGATTTAGACCTCAATTCATCCTTTGCAGCCCTTTCCTTTGTGTAAGAGTTGAACAATAATGAGAGCAATCAAAACCGAACCCAGGGCAGTTGCTCAGAAAAACCGAATTTAACCGGCCCACAGTCCCTAGAATTCCTGATAAAAAACACTTGATAAGGAGAACCCGCGTGAAACTATCTGTTTATGGAAAAGGTGGCATTGGAAAATCAACAACAAGCTGTAATATTTCCGTTGCACTGGCTAAACGAGGAAAGAAAGTGCTGCAAATTGGTTGTGACCCCAAACACGACAGCACCTTCACCCTCACAGGTTTTCTGATTCCGACGATTATCGATACTTTGCAAGAAAAGGACTATCACTATGAAGACATCTGGCCAGAAGATGTCATTTATAAAGGCTATGGCGGCGTAGACTGCGTGGAAGCAGGAGGCCCTCCAGCGGGTGCAGGCTGTGGGGGATATGTGGTCGGTGAAACCGTTAAACTCCTCAAAGAACTCAACGCCTTTGATGAATATGACGTGATTTTGTTTGATGTTCTCGGTGACGTCGTCTGTGGTGGATTTGCAGCGCCTCTGAACTACTCCGATTATTGTCTGATTGTCACCGATAATGGTTTTGATGCCCTGTTTGCAGCAAATCGAATTGCCGCCTCAGTTCGAGAAAAAGCCCGGACTCATCCCTTGCGTCTAGCGGGATTAATTGGCAACCGCACCTCCAAACGGGATCTGATTGACAAGTATATTGACTCAGTTGCGATGCCTGTGTTAGAGATTTTGCCCCTAATTGAAGATATTCGCGTTTCTAGAGTCAAAGGAAAAACGCTGTTTGAGATGGCTGAAACTGACCCTTCCTTGGATTATGTGTGCGATTATTACCTCAATATCGCCGATCAGATTCTCGCTCAACCCGAAGGAGTCGTGCCTCAAGACGCACCCGATCGCGAACTGTTTTCATTATTATCTGATTTTTATCTGAATCCCAGTCAACCCTCTGTGCAAAATCAAGAAGATGCGCTAGACCTTATGATGGTTTAATAAGTCTAGCGGCTCAGGATGAGGAATAGAGGTTATGGCTTTCTTTAAAGACTTTACAGCTAATCTCCGGGATAAATGGTTGCACTATTATCAAGCCAATCGGGAATGGCTATTGATGCAAATGCAACTTAGTTCAGTGAAAACTCCAGATGGTGGTCGCAGACCTCCCTCTAGCCTCATCATAGGAGTAGTTAACGCTCTTGATCCAGAGGCATCACAGTTGATGTTGCCCTTTTCAACACTCAATCCTGATCCAGAAAAGTTAGTGGAAGTGTTGGGGTTGAACTTTGATCCAGACATGGCTTTGGGTTTAAGTGACCAACCTCCCGCAGCACAAACAACCCCCAGTTATCAGCAAGCACCCGTTGAATCTGCACCTAGATACTATTCATCGAGCGCAGAACCCGATCCAACTCTGTCTCAAACGGCTCCCACAATTGCTGATTCTCCCGCTAAGGAGTCTCAGGCTAATTTGGGTGCAATCGCCGCCGCAGCCGCAGGTACAGCCGCAGTTGTTGGTACAGGAGTTGCGATCGCATCAAGCTTAGATGATGATACAGGCGATCTCGACTCTGAGGAAGCTCTCAATTTGGATATGGGAGACGATGAAGAGATTAGTCTAGATATCGACACCGATGATGACGATCTCGGTTTAGATGACGATCTGGGTTTAGATGACGACGATCTGGGTTTAGATGACGATCTTGGAACTGATGACGACGATCTGGGTTTAGATGACGATCTCGGAACCGATGACGACGATCTAGGTTTAGAGGATGACCTCAGCATTGAGGATAATCTCGGTTTAGATGACGATGGCGATCTCGGTTTGGATGAGGATATGGATCTGAGTGTAGACTCTGACAATGATTTAGGGGGCGGCGATCTGGATTTGGATCTCGATTCCGATAACGAACTTTCCTCTGATGATGATCTCGGTTTAGAAGAGGAGGTTGATATCAGTCTCGAATCTGACGACGACTTGGGTGGTGCCGATCTGGATTTGGATTTCGGTTCCGATAACGAACTGTCCAGTGAGGATGATCTCGATCTCGATCTCGATGCTGATGGTGGACTCAGTTTGGATGAAGACACCTCCCTCGATTTGGATGATGATCTCGGCGATCTGGGACTCGACAATTTCGGAGAGGATGATATTCAGCTTGATACCTCAGACGATATGGGTGATCTCGATCTCGGAGATTTGGGTACGGAGAACGAACTCGGTGAGGAGGACTTCTCTCTTGATGATGATATGGACGATCTGGGACTAGACGATCTGGGTGATGATGAGTTTGGTAGTTTGTCCGACTCAGATGACTTGGACGATCTCAGTTTGGACGATCTCGGAGAAGTTACCTCCGGTGATGGAGATTTTGATGATTTGGATCTCGAAGCATTGACAGAATCTGATGAAGATGATGATATTGCTTTGTCTGACTTCAAATAATCTCCCCGTTTAGGAGTAGAGATGTGCAACAAGCGTGCGTCTCTACCTCCAACCCAAATTTAAGTTGAATCGGATTTCAGATTTTGGATCAATCTCATCCAAAATTGAGGATTTGTTTGTGCAAGATTATTTGTACAAGATGATTTTGTCCAGGAATTCACCACCTCAAACCCTAAACTGAGAATCGCACCACGAAGCGTTACTTATCTAAATATTGTAGACCAAAAATTAAGAATTGCGAGGAAAAGTTAATGACTGTTGCTCAACCTGAAGGTTTGACCTTTGAATGCGAAACCGGAAATTATCACACCTTTTGTCCGATTAGTTGTGTAGCCTGGTTGTACCAAAAAATCGAAGATAGTTTCTTCCTAGTGATTGGAACAAAAACTTGTGGCTATTTTCTCCAAAATGCGATGGGTGTGATGATTTTTGCTGAACCCCGTTATGCAATGGCGGAGTTAGAAGAAGGCGATATTTCCGCCCAACTTAATGATTATGAAGAACTCAAGCGACTCTGCTTACAAATTAAACGCGATCGCAATCCCAGTGTTATCGTTTGGATTGGGACTTGTACGACTGAAATTATTAAAATGGATTTGGAAGGGTTAGCCCCGAAATTAGAATCCGAAATCGGAATTCCAGTGGTGGTTGCTCGCGCAAACGGGTTAGATTATGCTTTTACTCAAGGAGAAGATACCGTTCTCGCTGCGATGGCGGCGCGTTGTCCGAATAAAGCAATAGAATCTGAAAAACAAGAACGTAACCCGATTCAAAAACTGCTCAATTTTGGTCAGAAAAAAGAGGAAGATATTGAAACAGAATCTGAATTTGTCGATCATCCACCGCTGGTTTTATTCGGTTCTCTCCCCGATCCCGTTGTTACCAATCTCACTTTAGAATTAAAGAAACAAGGTATTCAAGTTTCGGGCTGGCTTCCGGCTAAACGATATACAGAACTTCCGGTTCTCGAAGAAGGATATTATGTTAGTGGTGTGAATCCATTTCTATCTCGTACCGCAACAGCATTAATGCGACGCCGTAAGTGTAAATTAATTGGCGCACCATTCCCGATTGGACCCGATGGAACACGAGCTTGGATTGAGAAAATCTGTTCTGTTTTTGGCATTGAACCCAAAGGTTTAGACGAACGAGAAGCACAAATCTGGCAAAATCTAGAAGATTATATTCAGCTCATTCGTGGAAAATCTGTCTTCTTTATGGGTGATAATTTACTCGAAGTTTCTCTCGCTCGTTTCCTAATTCGCTGTGGAATGACTTGTCCGGAAATTGGCATTCCTTACATGGATAAACGCTACCAAAAAGCCGAGTTAGATTTCCTCGAAAAAACTTGCCATGAAATGGGTGTTGCTGTTCCGAAAATTATTGAAAAACCCGACAACTATAACCAACTTCAACGCATCCATGAAATGCAGCCGGATTTAGTCATTACCGGAATGGCTCATGCGAATCCTTTGGAAGCACGCGGAATTAATACAAAATGGTCAGTTGAGTTTACCTTTGCTCAAATTCATGGCTTCACAAATGCGCGAGATATTCTAGAGTTAGTGACTCGTCCCTTACGCCGCAATAATAATCTCAAAGATTTAGGATGGGATAAGTTAGTCAAAGAAGAAGCACAGGTTTAAGCTTAGGTTTGACTGTCAGTTTTGATCAAGTTTGTCTCTTTGGGACAAAGTTAGGCTGGGCGGGGTAATCAAATTCGATTACCCTTTTTCTTGTTTAGTTAAAAAATTGATGAGTTGTAGTACAATATAAGTTAGAAAAAATCTTAATCGCGATCGCTGTCTGTGTATTCTAAGTTTTAATCATTTATTGATTTAGATTGCAATGACTGAACCCCAGGAAATCAATCCTCAATCTTCTCATTCTCAAGAGAAAAACGAACCCTCAGAAAAACAGTCCACTGAGGGAGAAAAAGGCACTCGGAAAAACCCGATTACCGATCTGTTGAAAAATACTACAACTGGAATAGAACAAGCCCGAAAAACAGTGATTGGATGGTTAACCGTTTCTGAAGAAGATGTCGCTAAAATATTAGAACAGGTTCGCTCAGAACTTCCTACCACCGAAGCTGTATTAATTGGGAAACCGCAAGCCGGAAAAAGTTCAATTGTTCGGGGATTAACAGGCGTTTCACCCGAAATTATCGGACAGGGATATCGTCCCCATACTCAACATACTGAACGTTACGCCTATCCCTCAGAAGACTTACCCTTATTGATTTTTACAGATACAGTGGGTTTAGGAGATGTCAATCAAGATACTGAGGCAATTATTGAAGAATTGGTTGGTGACTTAAAGCAAGATAGCGATCGCGCTAGAGTCTTAATTTTGACCGTTAAAATTAATGATTTCGCCACAGAAACCCTCCGAGAAGTTGCAACTCAACTGCGAAAAAATCATCCCAGTATTCCCTGTTTACTCGCCGTCACTTGTCTGCACGAAGTTTACCCAACCGATGTCGAAGATCATCCGCCCTATCCTCCAGAACTTGAGTCCGTTGATCGTGCCTTCACAGCCGTAGCAGAAGGATTTAAAGACCTCTGCGATCGCACAGTTCAAATTGATTTTACCTTAGAAGAAGATGGTTATAACCCTGTCTTTTATGGCTTAGAAACCTTGACCGATACCTTAGCTGATTTATTACCTGAAGCTGAAGCCCGCACCATTCATCAGCTACTCGATGAACAAGCAAACCAGAAATTTAGAGATCTTTATCTGGATGTAGCGCGACGCTATACTTTAGCCTTTACAGTCATGGCTGCAACCGCCGCAGCCGTTCCTCTCCCCTTCGCCACCATGCCTGTTCTAACGACATTACAAGTCTCAATGGTGGGGCTATTGGGGCAGCTTTACGGACAAACACTGAGTCCTGCTCAAGCCGGAGGAGTCGTCAGTGCGATCGCTGGAGGGTTCTTGGCGCAAGCTGTTGGGCGAGAATTAATTAAATTTATACCCGGTTTAGGAAGTGTAATTTCAGCCGCATGGGCCGCCGCTTATACCTGGGCTTTGGGTGAAGGGGCTTGCGTTTATTTCGGAGATTTAATGGAAGGGAAAACACCCGATCCGCAGAAAATTCAAGCGGTAATGAATGATGCGTTTAAAGAAGCGAAAGAACGGTTTAAAGGGATTAAAAATTAAACTTGTATCCTACGAGGCTACTGTGTATACACATTTCAACTTGAGTATAAAAATACTGTCTTTAGCCCCCCTCCGCCCCCAACTTTGGGGGGAAACTCGATGGTTAAGTCCCCCAGGCACCCCTCCATTACTCAAAGCCCCCATTATTGGGGGTTTGGGGGCAGGGTGTCACGGAGCAGGGGGATTTAGGGGGCAATAACAGTTAGCTAAATACTTATGTATACACGGTAACCTATCAACCTCTTATAATAGTTCAATCGTTTTATTCCTCGTTTTATTCCTCTAATTTGCATATTTTTTTTAATTTATTTTTGAGGTTTATTAAATCTATTCTAACTTAATATCATCTGCCCAGATCAATTGACTTCCCGTTGGAATCATATAAATAGGTGACGTGCTAAAGCCACACATTCAATTTGAACTAAGGCATTTTGGGGAAGTTGTGCAACGCCCACACAACATCTAAAGCCTAAAAATTTAACTGAATCGATGGGACAAAAAATTAGGGTTTCTGAATGCTCAGATCTGCTGTAAACTGAAAGGCGATCGCATTCTAAAAAACATTACAGTAATCACCGAATTGAGATACAATTAGCGTTGGGTTTCATGGCTTCAACTGAACCTACAGATTATTGAGATACAATATCGAAGATAGTCACAACTGATTGAAGATTATAATAGGTGTTTACTAATTTTATTTCTATGGGATATCTGACTAATAAAAACTCATTATTTAAACGTATAAAGCCTCAAAAGCTTCTTGTGATTAGCTTGGGAATTTTGTTAATTGTAGCTTCAATTCGATTAATCATTCAAGTTATCAATTTACCCGCAGCATCCAAACAACCAGTAGATACTTTTTTTGTCTTGGGTGGAAGCATTAAGCGTGAAATGTACATTTCTGAGATTGCTGCTGAGTCTCCTGATATTCCGATTTTAATTTCAACAGGTTCTGATGATCCTTGTATTTTAAAGCTATTTGAGCGCAATAACGCCCCCTTAAACCAGGTTTGGCTCGAAAAATGTGCTGATTCTACCTTTGGTAACTTCGTCTTTTCTCAACCGATTCTCCGCCGCTGGAAAGCCCGTCATATTCAATTAATAACCTCAAAAAGCCATCTTCCTCGCGCCCTCTGGATGGCACAAATTGTCCTCGGCGCTCACGGAATTTGGGTTGAACCGAATCTTGTTCCTGAAACTGGAGTTCCGGGAAATCGAGAATCCATCGCGAAAACAGGGCTGGATGTGGCTCGTGCTTTAGTTTGGGCGTTGATTAGTCAAATCGTTCAACCCAATTGTTCTGATGTGGTGAATCTTCCAGAGGTTAATCTCGAACAATGGTGTCAAGATGAATTTACCTGTGAACGCCAAGGGAATGTTAGCCCAAAAGAAATTTGTGAAGACTTTGATTAATTTAGACATCGAAAAACCACCGTTAATTTAATAACAGTGGAATGTAGGCTTTCTAGTTAACTGAATTAAATTCAGTTCAAATCACAGATTCAGTTGAGTTTAATTTGAATAGGCCAAACCTCCTTTAAAATATTCAACAACATAGATCCTGATTAGAGAGTTCTACCTAGAGTTAGGGTCTCTAACTTCTCTCTCAGTTAAAAATGTCGATTTTTACGGATTTTGAAAAATTTTTTTTGTGGTGTTCCCGGAGCTAATCTCAAAACGGGTAGTGGATCATTATACCATCTTTTGACTCAATAAAAGTTTCTAACTGATTAGAGTGCTTTAAATTCGCTCACTTTTATTTTAAAATAGAGCTAGACAAGCAACAATCAGATTAAAATGACAATTGTGGGTAGCACTCAACCGGAACCTGACGAAAATAGTTGGCAATATCAGATTGATCAATTTGTTGAAAATTATCAACAAGAATTAGCAGCGTTAGCCTGGGGATTTTATCAGGAACACCCTTATCAAGATACAACGCTCGGAATTGATATCCTCCCAACACCTCATTTTATTTCTTGTTCGCGAGAAGGATTAGAAAAATTAAATAAAAGTGTTAATAATAAATTGCAAGAAATTTTAGGATTAGTTGATGGCTACAAACCCGAACAAGAAGTTTTAATGATAGGCTTTGCAAACAATGGGATCAAACTCATCTATTTTGAACCAGAATTGAATCCTCCTGAATGTTTTAAAAAATTAGGAAAAAGTATTGAGACCCTATCAGAACAGCTCGAAGCGCAATTGAAATCGAATTGGAAGAACTAATTAATCTTTAGGTTCGGAAATTCAAAATCTGCTGTGCTGTGATTTCGGATTGCTCTAAGTGGGGAACATGACCACAGTTTTTAATCCAGATTAACTCAGCATTCACCATAATATTTTGAAACTTTTGAGCATCTTTCGTTCCTAAAATTCGATCATTCTCTCCCCATAAAATTAATGTTTTTTGCTTAATTTGATTTAAGCTTTTAGCAAAAGATCCATATCCTCCACTTTTAGTAAAGCTGATTAAAGCCCGATTCCACAGTGGCATTTCTAAATGTAATGCTGCACAAATTTGAGCATCACGAGAGGCATAGCTTTTATCATAATAGGCGGTTTCACTAATTCCTTGGCGAATTTTTGGATTGCGGAGAAACTCAGCCGCTAAAGTATCGAAAGGTGGAAAAATAAACTTCCCTAAAATGGGACCTGGACTCATACCTGCACTTCCAATTAAGACTAATGAGTGAACGGCTTCAGGATAACGAAGCGTAAAATCAATCGCAGCTGCACCGCCCATTGATGTCCCCACTAAGATCACAGGTTGCTGAATTAAACTCTGCCAAAAACAGTGTAAATGAGTTGCGATCGCATCTGGATTAATCTTAACATTTACATCTCGCTCAGTAAACCCAAATCCTAATAAATCTACAGCCCAGGTTTCATTTTCTCCCATTAACTGAGGGAATAGTCGTCTAAATTCAATCACTGAACTGTCAAAACCATGTAGGAGTAAAATCGGTATTCCTTTGCTGCCTTGATGAATATAACTGGTGAGAATCGGTTCGGTTCTCAAGGGTGTAGAAATCGCTTCACGTTCAATCTGTTGAACCAGGTTAATTGAGGTTGATTCAGTTAGGTCTTGAACTTGAGTCGGTAAGAAACTGGGAAGCATGATAGAGTTATGAGCAGAAAAAATAAGTGATTTGCTGAGGTGAAGGATTCAACCTTTGACACCGGTGAATACAGCAATCAGACCAAATGCCAAAATAATTATACCAGAAATGCGGTTAACGACTTTCAAAATTTGAGTGCTAAATTTTTCTCGAAATAGACTGACTCCACTTGCCAAAAGCAACCACCAAGAGGCAGAACCTAAAAACACACCAACAACTAAAATAATAGCGTCTAGGTAATTAGTCGCCGCAGCTAATCCCAATCCGGCAAAGATTGCTAAAAAGGATAAAATTGTCATCGGATTGGTCAGAGTCAAGATGAAAGTAGAGGCAAAAACCCCAGCAATTTGAGTTGAGGTTGTAGGTTCAGTTGCCGGTTTTTCGAGAAAAGTTTTGAGACCTAAGTAACACAAGAATAATCCACCTAAAATCTTGAAAAAAACTTGTTGATTGACTAAAAAGTTAGAAATCAAACTTAATCCAAACCCAGCAATGCAACCATACACCGCATCAGCAGTCGCTGCCCCCAAACCTGAAACAAATCCCGTTATTCTGCCGTAAGTTAAAGAACGACGAATACACAAAACTCCAATCGGTCCGACTGGGGCGGCAATTGAGAAACCCACCAACAAACCTTTTAATAAAAAACTCATCTCTAGATTCACTTCACTTCATTTGAAATAGAAGGTAATGGAACGGCTGACGTTTCTTTCGGAGTCGATAAAACGACCGTTGTTCGAGTTTTTAAAATCCCCGCAATTCCCTTAATCTCTTCACTCAAAATTCGTTCTAAATGACGAGTATCGCGACAACGAATTTTTAATAAATAGTCATCCTCTCCAGTAACGTGATGACACTCCATCACTTCAGACATTTCTTGAATTTGCTGCAAAAAAGCGGCGCGATATTGGGGCTGTTGTAAGGTGACAGCAATAAAAGCCGTCAGTTGACACCCGACAGCTTCGGGGTTGATGCGGGCATTGTACCCTTGAATGATGCCTTTTTCCTCCAGGCGCTTGACTCGTTCGGCGGTGGCGGGGGCTGACAACCCCAGTAATGTAGCCAGTTCAGACCAAGTGATTCGACCCTGCCCCATCAAATATTGCATAACCTTGATATCTATGGCATCCAAAGTATTTTACCTTATTTTACTAAATTATTTATGACAATAGCATATAAAACAAGTATTTTAAGAGATTTATCAAAATAAAACAAAGTAAAATTTCTAAAATACCTCATAACTCATAGACAACAAGCAAAATTAAGCATGGGCGATGCCCATGCTACAGCTTTTAAAAGACGAGTTTTAAGTTGTTGTTTTAAATGGTTGTAAAGTCGTCTTCAGTAATTACGGTTAAATTAATCCGGTTGAGTGTGACTAATAGTTGTCCATCAAAGCGAATTAATGTCGCCGTTTCACTTTGTTCAATGGTGAGGTCATCGAAATCTAAACCGATAGATAAACCGAGTAAATCTTCACCCTCTACAAAGTCTACAATTACATCGGAACCTGAATTTAAGATGAGTGCAAAAGTATCTGCACCCTCACCACCCGAGAGAATATCTTCTCCTGCATCACCGGAGAGGAAATCTTCATCATCTCCACCAATTAAGGTATCGTTTCCATCCCCTCCAAATAAACTATCGTTGCCCTCATTTCCATAAACGCTGTCTTCTCCTAAATCTCCATAAACTGCGTCATTTCCTTCATTTCCGAACAGTAAATCATTGCCTTGACCGCCAAAAATTTCGTCATTTCCTTCTCCACCACTTATTGTATCATTGCCTTGATTTCCGAGTAAGAAGTCATTCCCTTCTCCCCCGGAAATACTATCATCATCCAGGTCTCCGAAAATCGTATCATTGCCTGCTTCTCCACTGGCGAGATCTGCATCTTTTCCACTGAAGATTTCATCATTTCCCTCACCGCCAATCAAGGTATCTGTGCCTTGATTTCCGAAAATTGAATCATCTCCATCACCGCCATCGATGAGGTCTTCACCTTCTGTATCGGGAGCTTCAACTAAGTTCGATCCGCCAATTAAGATATCAGTTTCTGCTCCTCCAATTAAGGTATCACTGCCGACACTGCCGATCACAAAATCTTCTCCGGCACCGCCTTCAACGACATCATTTCCCTCACCTGCGTCAATCGTATCATTACCAATATTACCGAAGGCATTATCATCACCGCCCAAGGCTATAATCTCATCATTTTCGCCTAAGCTGACAATTTGTTCAGCAATATCACTCCCGGTGAGAATATCATCATTTTCTGTTCCTTCTATTGAGCTTTCAATGGCATTTAAAGCAATCGATTCGGTGATAAAGCTGTAAGATTGAAGTAATCCGGCGAGGGAGGAGGTAAAGGCTAAAACCTCTGCGGATAAATCATTAGGTAGAGTAGAATTCTCGCTGGAAGTATTGGGAACTTCTAGAACAATGCGGCTAGAACTTGAGGTTAAACCCAAGCTATTGGTTGCGGTATAACGCAGTTGAACTTCACCGGAGAAAGTCGGATTAGGAATGAAGCTCAGTTGAGCAGCTTGGGCAATAGTTAATTCAGTGACTTGGCTCAGATTTGTGACAATGGCACCGTCTAAAAGTAACTGACCGACGGCTTCTGGAAGTAACTCTAGAATTGAGAAACTTTCAACGTCTCCATCGAGATTATTAGCGGTTAAAGGCGGAATGGGAATGGCAGTCCCATTATTGTCAATATCGGCAACAATGATTTCCTCAACGACAGGTTCAGAGGGCGGAATATTGAACTCGATACTCGGAGTTCGAGGTAAAACATTAATGCTAATAGAGGCAGGTTCAGAACTTTGACCATCGTTATCGTTGGCGATGTAGTTGAGAACAATCTCACCAACAAAATTTTCATTGGCTTCAAATTGTATATTCGCAGCTTGTTCGACTGAAATTGCACGGGCTTGGTTGAGGTTAGAAATCGCGGTTTCACCAACGAATAACTGACCTTGAGAAGCAGACGGAATATTCGTGAAGCTGAAGCTGACAATCTCACCATCTTCATCTTGTCCTGTCAGTGTAGGCAATCCCAAGGGAGCAGAAGTGGGGTTAATATTGATAAAATTGAAGGATTGAGCCGTTGGTAACAGGTTGGGTAGGATAAAGAGTGAGATTTCGGCGACTTGTTGAGTTGAAACTCCGGTGATATCTGTGGCTGTAAATTTCAGGGTTGTTGAACCACTAAAATCGACATTGGAGGTAAAGGTCAGTTGTCCGGCTTGTTCAACTGGAATGACTTGATTGAGGGTAACGGCTTCACCATTGAGGAAAACTTGTCCGCCGATGGGAAGTTCAACCAACGTGAAACTAACGATATTTTCGTCATTGGTGCTGGTTAATGGAGGCAGTGGTACCTGTGTCGAAACATTCTTCAGCAGAGGTGCGGCAGAGTTCAGCGGGAGTGGAGGTACGTTCGTTACATTAACCAAGAGGTTGAAGGTTGCAGGAGTCGCATCGGTTCCATCTTGGTTATCTGTCGCGACATAACTAAATTGAGTTAAACCACTAAAGTTAGGATTGGGTGTAAAGGTCAGTTGATTCTCTTGGTCTGCGGGAATAACTTGACCCGCCTCAACGGCAACGTCTGCGAGTGAGAGGACACCGCCTGCCGGGAGTTCGGTAATGGTAAAGCTGGCAATATTACCATCGGCATCGGTTGCTTGCAAAGTCGGTAATGAGACCGGAGTTGGAAGGTTAGCAGTGACTGGCCCGATTTGGTTTGCCGTGATGGGTAGTATATTCTCTGGGGTGGATGCAGGTAAAAGAACGGTTGCAGGTGTTGGGTCTTCTGTGCCTTGAGTATCAATGGCGGTGTAGCTGAAGCTATCTCCGATAAAGTTCTCGCCCCCGATATAGCTGAGGTTGGCTGCATCTGCAACGGCAATATCTGCCGGAACGCTGGTTAGAGGAACACCATTTAATAGCAGGGTACTCCCTGTGGGTAGTCTTGTAATCCGAAACGCAGTGATGTCACCTTCGGCATCGGTTGCAGTTAATACTGGAATCGCAACAGGTGTATTCGTTGGGGAGTTGGGCGGTGCGATTTTATCGGCGGCTATCGGAACTTGATTGGAACTACTGACCGGAATCACAACGGTTGCTGGGGTAGTGCTAGCGGCGTTGTTGTTATCAAAGCCAGTGTATTCAAATTCGGCTAATCCCACAAAACCCGGTGTCGGGATAAAGGTTAAATTCCCGACATCTTCTGGAGTGACGATTTGACCCTGTGTAACAATTTCACCGTTCAGGAACAGTTGACCATTCAGGGGAGGACGAGTAATTTGAAAGCGTGCGATTGTGCCATCAATATCAGTTCCATTCAGGGGCGGAATGGCAATGGGTGTCGGCGTATTCGGGATAATTTCGGTGACGATATTTCCACTAACAGGCGGTTGATTGGTTGAGGGATTAACGGTAATTGAAATTTGGGCTGATGCCGATTCTCCTTGGTTATCTTCAATGGTGTAGGGAATCGTCACAATTCCGGCAAAATCAGGTGTCGGAGTAAAGGTGAGATTGCCCAGAGGGTCTAGTTCGGCTTCTGCGGAATTATTTAACCCAGTTAAATCCAATTCAACGGTATCGGGAACGATGACACCATCGGGATCAAAATCGTTATTGGTAATGTTAAAGGTGATAGCTGTATTGGTGCGGGTGATGATGATGTCATTATTGGCAACAGGAGGCAGATTAACGGTGCTGAGATTAACGGTTGTGGTGGCTGTATTACTGAAGTTAATCCCGTCACTGACAATACTCTCAATTTTACGGGGTTGGGTATTGGGTATGAGTGAGGTGTTGTTATAAATGATTTGGGAAAATGCGGTTTGATAATCCGCTAAACTGGCAACTCCACTCAGGGTCAACTGTCCAGAAACTGGATTGTATTCACTGGCGGTAATCGTATCGGGTAAGGAACCGACTATCGAAAGGCTTTCATTTCCCAGGTCTAGGGGATTGCCAAGAGTAATCGTGGCTGTGGCTAGACTCGTACTATCTGCATCCGTAATACTAACATCAGTATCCGCGATCGCGACTGCATTTCCACCGGCGCTAAAGTTAGTTTGGTAATCGTTAATCGGCGTATTACTGCTATTATCAGCATCTAAATTCAAGACGGGTGAAAAGTCATCATCGACAATTGTGGCTGTTGCTGTCGTAATACTATTTTCAACATCAATCCCAACTAGATTTGTCAGGGTGACTCCGAAAATCTTATCCGCTTCTTCTAGGTCATCATCAAGCAATGGAACTTCAAAGGAAGCTGTTGTTTCTCCGACTGGGATGGTAATACTACCCGTTGTGGCGACGTAGTCTGAACCGGCGACGGCGGTATTATCTGTGGTTGCATAGTCGAGGGTCGCAGCAAATCCACTGGCGAAAGAAGTGGTAAGCGTGAAGGTGGCAATATCATCTCCCTCATTAACAGTAACATCACTGATTGTAATACTCGGTGGTCGATCATCGTTTTGGATAATGGCTGTGGCGGTAGGAGTGACCATATTACCAAAGCCGACAGCCTCTGCACTCAGATTAAAAATTTCGTCGGCTTCAAATTTCTGGTCCCCATTCCCTTGAACGGTGAAGGTTTGACTTGCAGAAGGTTCAGACAAACTCGCAGGAAAGGTCAAACTTCCACTGGCTTCTATGTAGTCATTATCGGCTAAGGTTGCTGCATTCTCACCTGTACCATCGCTGGTGTTGTAGTTAACGACAATTTCTTGGGTACTGGGTTTACTAACGGAAATAGTGTAAGTATAGTCAACGGTATCGGTATTGCCTTCAGGTAAAGAAATCTCAGTCGGTGTAATGATGATGTTGGGCGTACTTATTTCTACAGCAGCAGAAAACTCAGAGGTGTTGTTACCGGGTGCTGCGGAGGTTGCCGTTGCCGTGATAAACTGACCCGATAAATCACCTGTATCCGAGAAGGTTTCGGAGAATTGTGCATTTCCCTCGGCATCTGTGGTAACATCTGTCGCCGCAATAAAGGTTTGACCTTGACCATTTCCAGAGGCATCAGCGGCAGTATTTTGGAAGAACTCTATGCGGTAAGTTGTATTCGGTAAACTATTTAACCGACCTGCAACAACGGTGTCATTTCCCACAGGTTCCGCTAAGATTAATTCAGGATAGTTTTGTCGGGTATTGGCTCCGGTATCGGTATCACCCGGATCATTAACGGTTACTCCATCATCCTCTAAATCAATGCCAATTGCGGTTTCATTCCCTTCTCCATTTGAAAAAATACTGTTCCCTAAAATACCATTACTAACCGATGCTTCGTTAACAACGGTAATGCCATCTCCACCATTAAATGCAATAGTATTACCGAGTCCGGCTTCAGGGCCTCCGATAGTATTATTGGCTCCATTTATTTCTAAACCATTAGCACCGTTGCCAATAGCTACATCGCCTGCGGCGGTCACTCCAATTGTATTGGCTTGAATGGTATTTCCACTGGAGGCGTTGAGTAGTGAGACTCCATTGCCTGTATTTCCCGAAACTAGATTTCCAATAATAGTGCTTTGGCTAGTGCCATCAAGAATTAAACCATTACCAGCATTGCCAATGGCTGCATCTCCACCCCGACTTGCACCAATTGTATTGCCGAGAATTTGACTGGTATCTGAGCCACTGGTTAAGATTACACCTTCGCCACCATTGCCGGAAATGATATTACCAAGACCTGGTTCTAATCCCCCGATAGTATTATTGGCTCCATTTATTTCTAAACCATTAGCACCGTTGCCAATGCCGACATCACCTGCGGCGGTCACTCCAATTGTATTACTTTGAATGGTATTTCCACTGGAGGCGTTGAGTAGTGAAACTCCATTGCCTATATTTCCCGAAACTAGATTTCCAACAATATTGGTTTCCGTAATACCATCGAGGATTAAACCATTGACACCATTGCCAACTGCTGCATCTCCGGCGCGACTTGTTCCGATAGTATTACCCAAAACTTGGCTAGCATTTGACCCGTTGGTTAACACTAACCCATTGGCAGTATTCCCCGAAATTGTATTCCCTTCAATGGTGTTGTTAACACCGTTAATTTCTAGCCCATTATTTTGATTCGCAATGGCTGTATCGCCTGCGGCGTTAATTCCGATAGAGTTGCCTTGAATGGTATTTCCACTAGACTCATTTAGGAGTGAAACTCCATTCGCTGTGTTTCCAGAAACGAAATTTCCAACAATACTGGTTTCGGTAACTCCATTCAGTAGTAAACCATTCTCTCCGTTACCGACTGCTGAATCTCCAGCGCGATTTGTACCGATAAAATTACCCTGAACTTGACTAGCATTGGACCCCGGAGTTAATAGTAACCCATTGCCAAGATTCCCAGAAATTGTATTACCTTGACCGGCTTCTGAACCTCCGATAATACTGTTAGTGACTCCATTCACAATAATTCCGTCACTTTGATTGGGAATTGCACTAACCCCAGTGGAATCTAAACCAACTACATTACTTTGGATTGTATTTCCAGTTGACTCTTCGCCTCGAATCAGAATCCCTTCAGCCAAGTTTCCGGAGATAATATTATCTTCTGCTAGACCATTTCGCCCAATAATATTATTCGCAGAGTTTTGTATTTCTATCCCAATACCTCCGACCAGTTCGGGAGGATCATCAATGGTCAGGCTCCCATTAGGAATTGCTGTATTTCCACCTGCATTAATTCCGATTAAGTTACCAAGAATTTGATTTCCTGTTGAGCCATTTGTAATCAGTATACCATTGGCTTGATTTCCAGAAATAACATTGCGTTCAGTGCCAGTTACCTCTGGATTTTCGATACGATTAAACCCGATGTCATTATTAATAGAAGCATCAATCAGAACACCATGATTAGCATTTCCAATGTCAATATTGCCTGTCACATCCAGACCAATAATGTTCCCTAAAATTCGATTTTCACTTGAGGGGATAGGTTCATCATCATTGCTGTCAGTAATCAAGACTCCATCTGCGCCATTACCCGAAATAATATTGCCTTCACCGGGATTAACTCCGCCAATTGTATTACTCGCTGAACCGAGAATCCGAACCCCATTATTGGTATTAGAAATCGCTGCATCTCCGACTGCATTTACACCAATAAAGTTTCCGAGAATTGTATTATTACTGGAACCATTCGTAATAAAGATCCCGTCTCGCTCATTACCGGAAATTACATTCCCTTCACCGGGGTTTGCACCACCAATTATTGTTCCTGTCGAGTCTTCAACAGTGATGCCATTATTCCCGTTTGTTAACGGTGTTGTTCCATCCGGTGCAACTCCAATTAAATTGCCTTGAACTACAGTATTGTTGGCACTATCAGAAATGGTAATACCTTCACCTCCATTTCCTGAAATAACATTCCCGGTTATTTGAGTTCCAATTGATTGAGTAATTTCAATCCCTTGATTGCGATGACCAATCTCAGCCGTTCCATTGGCATCAGTCCCAATCAAGTTATCTATAATCGAGACATTAGTCGTTGCAATCTCTGCATTATTTGGCGTGAAAACTCGAACACCAGTTCCTTGTGAAGGCTGTCCCTGAGCATTTTGAGTTGTTGAAACAAAAGTATTTCCTTGAATAATACTGTTACTACCCGAGACATTAATGCCCTGATTATTATTATTACTGAATATAGAATTTGTGACTCTAATTTGACCGGAACTTAAAATACCAATTCGGAGATTATCGGTAATAATACTGCTATCAACTTCTAATATCCCCTCACCTCCGTCATTCCGAATTCCATTGTTCGCATTTTGAATGGTTAAACCGGAAATTCTGACAACCGTTTCTGGTGTATTGGTGTTGACTCGAAAAACATTACCATTACCAGGTCCATTAATCGTTAAATTTTCTGCTCCTGGGCCATTAATCGTGAGGCTGTTGCCATTCCTATCCCTAATATTAAGTTGAGAACCCAAAGTAATAGTTTGGGGTGTGCTAAATACTGTGGGGTCAAACTCAATAATGTTGCCGTTTGGATCATCATTATCGTTGGCTTGTTCGATCGCATCTCTTAGGGAGCCGGGACCCTCATCATTAGCATTCGTAACGGTAAATGTTGCCAAAACTCCCGCATAGTTTTCTTGAGTTGATGAGGTAAACGCTAAAGGAGATAAAATTTTGTCAGTGTAAACATCAAGTTTCCAGTTTCCCCCTAATGTTTGATGACCAATTTTTGTCGAGGATGCAGCGATTTTTGCTCCCGTTAAGTGTTGAAGTTTTTGAATAAAAGGTGAAACCGTTGGAGAAGTTAATGAGACTTGATCCGTTGGGTTTGAATGAGGATCAAAAGTTTGATATTCTTCTTGAGCAACGTTACAGCCATAAAGTAAGATTTCTGCATCCGTTGTCAATGCACCACTCCACTGCTGAAGTTGGTCTTTATATTGATCTAGACTATCAAGGTTGAGTTGAGTATTTCCCAGGTACAAGCATCCGGGCGAACCGTGACTAACAATGTGTAACGCTTGAATACCCGGTGCCGTACAGTTAACGCGGTTGCGTAAATCCTTCGTAATCTGTGCGATGCCATCTTGTGCTGGATCAAGGATAATGACCTTTGATTCGAGTCGTACCCCCTGACAAAGATCTTCATAATTTTCAACCGTGGCGTCAATATAGATTAATGTTTTGTTATGGTTAGATGATATCATTATCAGCTTTAACTTAAGACTCGACTTTGATCATTATTGTATATGCTGACTTCCCATCAAGCCAACTTTTTATAAAACTCAGTTTATTTTAGAGGAAGGCGCTCGCTGAAGATTTGCGATCAATATAAAGTTTGTTAATTAAATTCTAGACAAAAGCTTCTGATTGAAAGTTCCCGTTGAAAAAATGACGATTTTTGGGTTGACAAATATCCATTTTTATGAATGTTCTCGGCTCACAATATTGAGCCATAAAAGTCAACTCACTTATGTAAAGATTAGCCAGCCCGTTTTTAAACTTTGAGTAAAGTCACTGTTGGCGATCAACTCATTCCTCAAAAACTAGACCGCGCCAGGGAGCAGGCACCAGGAGCATACTCTTGTGAGTTAAGCGATCTTATGATAAGACTTTGAATGAATATGATGATTGATCATCTGTCGATATTCAGTCTATTGAGGAAAGTTAAGAGTAGTCAAATATTCTGGGCTTTGCTCATGTTCTCTATCATCGATAAGGAAGCATTATGAAACTTCAGAGCATTGTTGTAGCGATTCTTTTGGGCATCACTATCCTTTTTGGTGGGCTTAATTCTTTAGTCCCGGTTCAAGCTAATCCAATGGACTCGTTATCCATACAGATTGCTCAATCTCCAAGTCCTGTGACTTACATGACCCCGAAAAACTCTGATGAAATTATGGTTCAGATTACTGAGGGCGAATTCAAATACTATGGACTTCTCAAGCGAACTATGGACAACAAATTTATAGGTTCTGATGGACAAGTTCGGGTGATTTATGACCGGGAGACAGGCCGAGTTGTCGTTATCAACGAAGTCACAGGAGATGAATACTACAACTATTTATTCTCAGAAGTTGACGAAGGTTATCTTTAGATTAAATCTTGATAACTTCTGTTCAACAATCAGATGTTATGATGCTGAATACATCCATTAAAGTTGAATAGATTATCAGAGGAAAAATTGATAGAAACCTGCTCAAAGTGTGGATCTGAAAAGCTGATTCCCCATGTTAGAATCCTGGATAGAGGTTATAAAAACATTGAGCTAGATCTGAGTGTTATTATTTACGAAAAACCGGATGCTTTACCCTTTTTTAAAGGAGACCATCGAGGTCAACTTCAGGCAAAGATCTGTGGTGATTGCGGTCATACAGAGTTGACCGTTACAAATCCGGGTGAACTCTGGGATATCTACCAAAAGGCAAAACAGAACTCATAAATACAGCAGGGAGGACTCAGCTTTCCTCCCCAAAATATTTGCAAGTTGTTTATTTGAATTACTTTAAAGTGCCAGTAAAGTAGCGATCGCTGGTAGCAATTGAGCGACAGCCTTGATTAAATCAGTTGTCGGTGGAATCTCATCAGTAATGGCTTTAATAATTCGACTGGCTCGTTTTGCCTGTTTCTTTTTAGCAGGATTTTCGGGTTCTTTTCCGGCTTCGGCTAAATTATTCACCTGTTCTAGTGCTTCTTCTTTATCTTCTGAGTTGAGTTCAGCACAGTTATTAATCGCTTCTTGTAATTGAGAAAGTAATGTTTTTAATTCGGCTTTATTATCTTCAGAAGAAGTCGGAATTTGATTAATACTATTGGTCACTGTTCCATTAATCTCACCCAGTGCAACGCCTGTCATGGACTGATTTTTGCCAGCCGCCGCTACGCCACTAATTTTGCTGCCTTCTCCACCACCTTGAATATTAATATTACCTTGAGACATAGATTTTTACTCCTGATTATACTGCACTTATTTTTAGAAATTTTCGATGTCAGTAAAGCTAACTCAAGTTATCTGAGTTCAGTAGATTTAGTCGATTGATTAATCTCATTTGCTACTTTACCACTAATCTCACCCAATGCAGCATTTTTCATCGACTGATTTTCACCTGCTGCTGCTACACCACTAATATCACCCTGGACATCGCTAATGGTTATATTGCCTTTCTCCTCGTGATAAGTTTCGACGTAAAACTTCGGCTGTTTAATAGCATTTTCTAATAAGTCTTGAAATTGCTGAATTTGCTTATCTTTCTCGGCGACACTTGCCATAAAGGCTTGTAAATCTGTATCTGAACCTGTTTTAAGTTTTTCATAGAGTTGGGCATATTCTTGACTTAAAAGTGAGCGATCAAAATTCCCTTTTACCTGTGCCTGAACCCGAATTTTATTATCTTTTTGCCCTTCCATTGCTACAACTTTTAATCCGGCTTCTGGATATTTCTCAATTAATTTTTGCAGGGCGGCTGTTGCTGCGGTGGAATTAATGCCTTCATAATGAAATAAATCTAAGATTTTATAATTTTCAGCAACTTCTCGTAAATCTAGATTTTGAGTTTTGTATAGTTTTTGAGTTTTGATAATTGGTGCAATAAAATCACCAAAGTCTCCAGGTTTAAAGGTTTCGTTGCGGTTATCTGGCTTCCGCCAAGGATCAGGATCTTCTCTAGTTTCTAAACGCATATAAACGTACTCACATTGAACATTTTTAAACTGGGTATCAGTTGAAATCCCCCAGTCTTGAATACAAGCACCTGTTAGATTTGCACCTGTTAAATTCGTTTTATAAAGTTGAGTTTTGACTAATTTTGCTCTCAATAAATTTGCATTTCCTAGTGTCGCTTCACTCAGCTTGGTTCCAATAAAACTCGCATCTGTTAAATTTGCATTTTTTAAATTACATCCTCGCAAATCTAATCCATCAAAGTTTTGATCTTGTCCATTTCCAGTTACTAGAAGTTGACGAATTTTATCATCTTCTAAATATGTCCCTTCTATTCGAGATTCTTCAATATTTTGAGCTTTTAACCAACAAGTTCGCGTTAAGTTTGCTCCTCTAAAATCACTATTTCCAAGAGTTGCTCCAGTTAAATTTGCATCAGTTAAATTTGCACCTTGAAAGTTCGTTCCAAATTTTGAACAAATGGTTAAAGCTAGCAGTTTAAAAATTGACTCTTTTTGTTTTCCAGAAAGTACTCGATAACTTATTGATATTGCAACAGCTAAAGCGGAAATAGTAGATACACAACTGGTTGCGATTAGGGGTTGAGCTTCAATATCAATAATTGTTCCTAAAATTGCACCTAAAGTTGTAAATAGGCTAGTTATAATTGAAATTGTTGTCATTTTTGCTTTTTCAGTTGCAATGGCTAAAGTAATAATCATTTCAGTTAAAATTGCAAACCCTGCTAGAATGCCAAAATAGGATAAAAAACTAAAAAATATTGAAGCTCCGATACTTCCTTCATCTGGATTTTCACGAACAAACAGGAGTGTAAAAATAACAGCACTGGCAAATACAATTGTGATAAAAATAATTAATGATTTTGGTTTTTTGTTTCGGATTATAATCGTAAAAGACAAAACGAGAGCAACAATTGTAATCCAACCCAATTCTGAGATAGGCTTGAGAGGTTCAGACGCAGCATCAGGAAGTTGATCGAAAAAGATCAGATAACCTGGCATTCGTCCAGAATAAACAAGAATAATCCCTGCTAGAAGTGATAAAAAGAGTGCAGCTAATATAATATTCCACCGCCAAAACGAGGTTAAACCCGCTCTAGAATGACTCAGATTAACACCTGTGAGGTCAGCCTTTTTAAAATTTACTCCTCGTAAATCGTATCCGCTAAAGTCCTGGGTTGTTAGATTTTTCCCTGTAATTTTTTCTGTAACTTTTTTCATAGTGCTTTGCTTTAAATTGAATTGAAATCATTTGAGTTTGCAGCTAAAGAGAAGATATAAAGATTAAAAATAGTTAGAATTTCCGAAAAAGCTACCAATTTGTTGAAACCACCAGCCGACACGAGCGCGAGGACTCGGACGGCACAATTCATTATAATAGCCACAGAGATCTTGATCAATCACTTTTGATGTTAATTCAGTAAACTGTTTAAAGGTTTCAGAATCTTCGGGTTGACTCGCAGCCTCAAGAAAAGGTTTCGCGGGTTTACCAATTTTGGCTAATGTATTCACATAGGAGTTATATTGACAGATTCTCGGATGAATCTTTTCAGTTCCTAATCCTTGAGTGGAGATTTCTTGCTGAATTAAGTTATTAAATTTATTGATATCTTTTTTCCAAAGATCGAGTAAAATTGGAATTCCATCTTCTGGGCTGGCTAGAGCTAAGGTTTGAGCGGTTTCAGAGGCAAATTTTAGATTATCTATTAAATTGGGTTGAGTTTCTAAGTGGTTTAGAAATATTTTCAGAAATCGAATTGCTTGGGGATTGCCTATTTTTCCTAATGACTCAATCGCAGCTTTTTGAAGTTCTTGAGTTTGATTTGGGTCTTGAGCGATTTGGGTGAGCGTATTCACAGCTTGATTGTCTTTCACTTTTCCTAAGCCTAGAATTGCAATTTTTCGTAGGGCTTCCTCTTCATTAACATCGCGAGCAATGTTTTGTAAAATACGAATGGTTTGATAAACTTTAATTTCATTGACTGTTGAATTCGTTTCTTCTAAATTTTCAAAACCATATAAACTACCTTGAAATACTGAAAATTCACGAGGAACTCCTGTTAATTCACTGAGAGCAGCTTGGCGCAATTCTGGGGCTTCTTGTTTGTTTTCAATGATTTCTTTGAGAATTGAATGAGCCGAATTAGCTCGAATCTTTCCGAGGGCTTGAATTGTTGCTCTATGTATTTGGATATTTTTAGTTTTATTAGAAATTAGTTGTTTAAAAAAATTAATAACTTGTTCATGTTTGAATTTTCCCAGACTCCGAATAGATGCCAAACGAATATCTAGAGATTCAGTCTGATTCTGAATAATATTTTGGAGTAAGTTTATTGCTTGTAAATCAACCAATCCTGGGTTCAAGTTTACGGCTTGTAAATCTTTAATATGACTAATCGCTTGAATCGCAGCGAGACGAAGTTCGGGTTGCTGTTGTCTGTCTTGAATTGTTTGTTTGAGGAAGTCAATAATTTTAGGATCAACAATCATTTGAAAGGTGTTGAGAGTGGCTAGACGCAATCCGGTTGTTTCATTCCGATCTTGAGCAATTTGTTTAAGAATCCTATAGCTTTGATTATCTTGAATATTTTTTAATGATTTCAGTGCATCTAAACGAAATTGCGTCGCTTGATTTTTATCTTGAGCAATTTTTAAAAGAGTATTAATTGCGATGGGTTGATGAATCCGCCCTAATATAAAAGTTGAACTATTGCGAATCTCATTATTCGGATTTTGGAGAGCATTTTTTAGAATAGAAGGAATCGGGAGTTGAACGGTTTCTATTTTTTCAACAAATTCTACAAACGTTTCTACTTCCAATAAATGTTCGGGTTTTTTGCCTCCTTTAAAATTAACGACCTTAAAAGTGCTAGACTCTGAGGTATGAGACACAGCCAGTTCTGCTAATGCCCAAACTAATTTGTAGCAATTAAGTGTGTTTAGAGTATGAGTATTTAGAAGGTTTTGAATAGGTTGAAAAATCGGAGCCTCAATATAGTGATGTTTGTGTTCTCCTGACAAGGATTGGAGAGCCTGTATGCAGCATTTTTCCGTTTCAGACGTTACAGAATTTTGAAGACGAGCAGTTAATATCTTTTCTTCCCAAGCTAGCCAGAGGTAGAGTTCAGCCCAAATATCCATTTTGATTCTTTTGAGATGCGTTAATTATTTTCATTACAATAGCGTTAATTGTCGCAATATTCAAGCTCTATTTCATCCTTGTTTGTCCCAAAATTTATTAAGAATTTATGAAAAATAATCAGTCCATCAGAACACTAGAGTAATGTATCCAGTGTTCAAGCTACTCTGTATTGATCTTGGACATTTACAAGATATTCTGATCGGCTGATTCAGTTAAAGTCAACTCAGGAGAAAAATATGAATCGATTTCAAGGTTTGAAAACTGTTTTGTTAGCTCTCTGCTTGAGCCTAGTTTGTGTATTTGGAGTCGCAGTTCCTCAAGCACTTGCCTATGATTTAATTTGTGAAGGTCAAATTCCGGAAGCCAATCTGAAATATTCAATTCCTCATAGTCAAGAATCGGGTTTCATGCAGGAGGTTAAGTTCAGAAATGCTAAAACAGGAAATGGTGTGGCGAAATCCTCTTACCTAACCTACGATACACAAAATGATCAGGGTCAAGCTATTTATCGAGGTGCTGTTAACGGAATGGCGGATGTTACTGTGCTTGATTTGTCCGAGTTCGGTGCAGAACCCGGTAGTCAAATTTCTGTCATGTATGATGGTCAATGGGGGCGAGGAACCTGTTACGCGGCGCGATAGATTCTGTTTATCTTGATGGAGCGAGAAGACCCGCCCCATAAGGAACGTTGGGGTCGGGATGAATCGTGACCAAAAAACAGCTTACAGACCTTGTGCTAAACTGTAAGACATGACAGAAAAAGCCTACCGCTACCGATTCTATCCTACTCCTGAACAGGAAAACTTGTTGAGGAGGACATTGGGATGCGTGCGACTGGTCTACAACAAAGCACTGGCGGCACGTACCGAAGCTTGGTATGAACGTAAAGAAAGAGTTGGGTATGCTCAAACATCTTCAATGCTAACAAGCTGGAAGAAAGAGGAGGAATTAGACTTCTTAAATAATGTCAGTTCTGTTCCTCTCCAACAAGGTTTAAGGCATTTACAAACCGCCTTCGGCAACTTTTTTGCCGGACGAACCAAGTATCCCAACTTCAAGAAAAAGCGGAATGGTGGCAGTGCAGAATTCACTAAAGCTGCTTTCAAGTTCAAGAATGGTCTTGTCTATATTGCTAAGTGTAAAGAGCCTTTATCTATCCGATGGAGTCGTCAGCTTCCCAAGAACTGCCAACCTTCAACCATCACTATTAAGTTAGATCCAGGTGGTCGATGGTTTGCATCTTTAAGAATTGATGACCCGACCAATCAAAAGTTAAAACCCATTGATAAAAAAGTCGGGATTGACCTCGGAATCACCAG
>JBCBCI010000014.1:0-17912 GCA_038530755.1 Cyanobacteria bacterium J06592_8
AATTAGGGAAGCAAGAAAAGATTCCAAAAGTATTGTCAGATCTTGTTTTAAAATTGATGGCAAAAAATGCCGAAGAACGATATCAGAGTGGATTGGGATTAAAGGTTGACTTAGAACAGTGTTTACAACAGTTAGAAACTACAGGAAATATTTTACCTTTTGAATTAGGAAAGCGAGACTTATGCGATCGCTTTATAATCCCTGAAAAACTCTACGGAAGAGAAACTGATATTCAACAATTACTGGATGCTTTTGAACGAGTGGCAATCCCTCCTCAATCCTCCCTTAGAAAGGAGGGAAGTTCAGAAATGATGTTGGTAGCCGGATTTTCAGGAATTGGGAAAACGGCAGTTGTGAATGAAGTTCATAAACCGATTGTTCGCCAACAGGGCTATTTTATCAAAGGCAAATATGACCAATTTAATCGTAATATTCCGTTCTCTGCCTTTGTACAAGCCTTCCGAGATTTGATGGGTCAATTGTTATCTGAATTAGATACAGAACTTGAAAAATGGAAGCAAAAAATTCTGCAAGCAGTGGGAGAAAATGGTCAAGTTTTAATTGAAGTCATTCCGGAACTTGAATATATTATTGGTCAACAACCAGCGGTTCCTGAACTATTCGGGAGTGCAGCCCAGAATCGGTTTAATTTATTATTCGGTAAATTTGTACGGGTGTTCACCACAAAAGAGCATCCCTTAGTAATATTTCTCGATGATTTACAGTGGGCAGATTCGGCTTCCTTGAATTTGCTGAAACTTTTAATGGAGGATTCAGAAACGGGTTATCTATTAATATTAGGAGCCTATCGAGATAACGAAGTTTTTCCGGCTCATCCCTTAATTTTGAGTTTAGATGAACTCCGGAAGCGGTGCGACCCTGCTGCTTTTCAAGCAGCTAAGGAAGCGCGAACTCCGTTGGGCGGGTCCCCCGACTTGAAGGAAGTTCGCAAGAGACGCGCACCAAGAGAGAATCAAGCTGTTATTAATACAATTACGCTTGAACCCTTAGCATTTAAGCATATTAATCAGTTAATGGCTGAAACTCTCATCTGTGGAGAAGAAAAAGCTCAACCGTTGAGTGAATTGGTGTATCAGAAGACTCAAGGAAATCCATTTTTCACGACACAGTTTCTGAAAGGATTACACGAAGATGAACTGATTACCTTTAATCAATATTTAGGATATTGGGAATGTGATTTGGTACAAGTTCGTGATGCGGCTTTAACAGATAATGTCATAGAATTTATAGCGGGAAGGTTGCAGAAATTGTCCTCTAAAACACAACAAGTTTTGAAATTAGCCGCTTGTATTGGTAATCGATTTAATTTAGAAACATTAGCCATTGTGTGTAAAGAATCTCAAGAAGAAGTAGCAACCAATATTTGGGAAGCATTACAAGAAGGATTGATACTCCCAATTAGTGAGGCGTACAAGTTTTTTCAAGGCAGTTTAGAAGAATCAATTCAGACGGTAACGGTGAGTTATCGTTTCTTACATGACCGAGTTCAACAGGCTGCCTATTCTTTGATTCCTGAAAATAAAAAACAGCAAACCCATCTCAAAATTGGTCAACTGTTGTTGAAGAATACACCAGAAAAAGAACGAGAAGATAGAATCTTTGAAATTGTTAGTCAATTGAATCAAGGAGTTACATTAATTCAGCAGTTATCTGAACAAGAGGAACTGGCAAAGTTAAATTTAATAGCAGCTCAAAAAGCTCAGGTTGCTACCGCTTATACCGCAGCACTGGAGTATTGCGATCGCGGTATTGATCTGTTAAGTGTAGAGTGTTGGAAAAATCAGTATGATTTAACCTTAGCACTCTACAACTTAGCCGCTGAAAATGCCTATCTCAGTGGGAATTTTCAACAAATGGAGGAACGGGTTGAGGTGCTGCTGCAACAGACCCGTGTTATCCTGGATCGAATCAAAGCATATGAAGTAAAAATCGAAGCCTATAAAGCCCAAAATCAAAGGGCAGAAGCCGTAACTTTCGGGCTAGAAATACTAGAGCAATTGGGGGTTCAATTTCCCAAACATCCTAACTTCTTACATATTGGTTTAGGGGTGGTAAAAACCAAGTTAGCCCTAAGAGGTCAGGAGATTTCCGACTTAGCAGATTTACCCTTGATGACCCAGCCGGAAAAACTCGCCGCCATGCGGATTATTGTGAAGTTATGTCCAGCCGCCTACTTTGCGATCCCTAAACTGTTTCCGTTGATGGTCTTCAAATACGTCGGTTTATCCCTTAAATACGGTAATGCACCCGAATCTGCGGTCGCGTATGGGACTTATGCTGTCAGCCTGTGCGGTATTATGGGAGATCTGAAGGCAGGCTATCAGTTTGGTCAATTAGCCTTAACCCTGTTGGCACACCTGAACGCCAAACACTTCGCTTGTCTTACGATGCTTGTTTTTAACCTTTTGATTCGACATTGGAAAGAGCCTCTTCGAGAAAGTTTAAATCCTCTCCTAAGAACCTATCAAATTGGTTTAGAAACAGGAGATTTAGAACAGGCGGCATTTTCTCTTCAATCCTATTGCTACTGTTGCTATTGTGCGGGAAAGGAGCTGTCAGCATTACAAAAAGAGATGGTAACTTACCGGGAAGCAATCATTCAACTCAAGCAAGAAACCCCTCTCCATCAACACGAACTCTGCTTACAAATTGTTTCAAATTTACGAGAAGAATCGCAAAATCCTTGTAAATTAAACGGTGACATTTACGATGAAAAAACTCGGTTGACTCTGCATCAACAGGCTCAAGATATTAGTACAATCTGCATCCTCTACATTAACAAACTGATACTTTGTTATTGGTTTCAAGATTACACTCAAGCTCTAGCATACCCTGAACTAGCCGAACAGTATTTAGATGCGATAACAGCTAGACCTGACGTGGCGTTGTTTTACTTTTATGCTGCCTTGACACGACTTGCTTTAGTTTCTAATCCTCGCCAGTCCGAACCAAAGGGTTGGCTGAAGTCCGTCAATATAGCGCGGAAAAAACTAAAAAAATGGGCTGAATATGCTCCCATAAATTATTTACAGAAGTTGCAATTAGTTGAAGCCGAAAAATGTCGTGTTCTCGGACAAAATTTAGAAGCAATGGAACTGTATGACCAAGCGATTTTAAGTGCAAAAGAAAACGAATATATCCAAGAAGAAGCCTTAGCGAATGAACTGACAGCGAAATTTTATTTGAGTTTAGGGCGAGACAAAGTAGCCCAGACTTATATGATAGAAGCTTACTATTGCTATTCTCAATGGGGTGCTAAAGCTAAAGTTAAAGATTTAGAAGAACGTTATCCTCAATTATTAGCATCGATTTTAGAGCAACAAAAAATTAGTCTGAATCCGTTTAAAACCATTGCCAGTTTAGAGAAAATACAAGGAAGTATTAGTAGCAATACAACCGGGATTTCTGAAGCGTTAGATTTTAACAGTGTGATGAAAGCGTCTCAGGTGTTATCAGGAGAGATAGAACTAGACAAGTTAATCACTCAATTGATGCAAGTCATTTTAGAAAATGCGGGAGCCACAAAAGCCGTACTAATCTTTAATCGAAATCAACAGTTAACAATTGAAGCCATTGCGACTCTATCTTCAGAAAATGAGTCAAATCTTAGTATTATTCAACAAAATTTATCCATAGAAGAAAGTTCAGAGATTCCACTCAAACTGATTAACTTCGTCAAACGTCAACAGCAACCTTTAGTGATTAATGATATCCTCAATCAATCTGAATGGGCGAGTGATACTTATCTGCTTAAACAACAGCCCAAAAGTTTACTGTGTTTACCTATTTTAAGTCAGGGAAAACTTCAGGCTATTTTATATCTCGAAAACAATTTAATTACTCAAGCCTTCACCCCTGAGCGTTTAGAAGTCTTAAAACTGTTGTGTTCACAAGCGGCGATTTCCATAGAAAATGCTGAACTCTATCAACAATCTCAAAACTATGCTCACCAATTAGAACAACGAGTTGAAGAACGCACAGCAGAACTCGCTCAAGCTAAACAAAAAGCTGAGATTGCTAATCAAGCAAAAAGTGAATTTCTCTCCAATATGAGCCATGAATTAAGAACTCCTTTAAACGGCATTCTTGGCTATGCACAAATTTTAAAACGAGATTCCAGCTTACGGTCTTCTCAAGCTCAAGGATTAAATATTATTCATCAGAGTGGTCAACATTTACTGACATTAATTAATGATATTCTTGACCTCTCGAAAATCGAAGCACGGAAAATGGAATTATATCCAAAACGGATACATTTCCCCAGTTTTATTGACAGTGTCGTCGGAATTATTAAAATGCGATCATTAGAAAAAGATATTCTGTTTAAATCGGAGTTAGCTTCAGACTTACCGATTGGAATCCAAGCGGATGAAAAACGATTAAGACAAGTGTTGCTTAATTTACTTGGAAATGCAATTAAATTTACAGATAGAGGACAAGTTACTTTGCGAGTAAATGCCGTCAAAACTGAAGGTAATCAAGCTCAAATTAAATTTGAAATAATCGATACAGGTATGGGAATGACCCCAGAACAAATGACAAAAATCTTCCAACCCTTTGAACAAGTCGGAGAGGTAGAACGACGCGCCGAAGGAACTGGACTCGGATTAGCGATTACTAAGCAATTAGTAGAATTAATGGGTAGTACCTTAGAAGTCAGTAGTACAGCAGGGGTTGGTTCAACATTTAGTTTTGAAGTAGTGTTTGCTGTTGAGGAAGCTATTTCAGAAGTTGTAGTAGAAGCCCCGCAGAAAATTGTCGGATATCAAGGGAAAAAACGAACTATATTAGTTGTGGATGACCGAGAAGAAAATCGCTTGCTGTTGCAAAATATGCTGGAACCTTTAGGATTTAATATTATTTGTGGTGAAGATGGAACACAAGAAATTCAACTCGCGCAACAAATCAAGCCAGATTTAATTTTAACGGATTTAGTTATGTATAATAAAAGTGGGTTTGAAGCCATTCAAGAGATTCGAGACATTCCAGAAATTGCCCAAATTCCGATTATTGCTGTTTCAGCCAGTGTTCTCGATACAGAACAAAAATCTACTCTAATTTCCGGTTGTGATGATTTTCTAGCCCAACCCATTGATGAGAATAAGTTATTGAATTTATTCGAGAAACATTTACAACTCAAATGGATTTATGAACCGTTAAAAACCTCTGAAGCTCAAGATTCAGAAGGACTAGAAATTACTCTGGAAGAAAGAGTTTCTGAGAGGTTAGAGATTCCACCTTCCGAAGAAATGGAAGTATTGTATGAGTTAGCAATGCTTGGAAGCATGACAAAAATTCAAGAACGAGCTGCATATCTAGAAGAACTCGATCCGAAATATATTCCTTTTGCTCAAAAGCTGAAAACTTTAGCTCAAGAGTTTCAAGATCAAGTAATCATTGCTTTAGTTGAAGAACATCTCCAATCTTGAAAGACTCAAAATAGAAAGCCGTTAGCTATTCGCTTTTGAGTACGGTTTTAGAAACAATTCGGGTTTTCTTGCGATCAGCTTCTGAGAGATCTCCTCCTGCTTGTAAACGAGTTGCACTGGTTTGTAAAACTGTAGCTGCACCATTATCACCCATTTGTAAGGCTGTTTTCGCCGCCGTTTGTAACATTGTCGCCGCCCCGACGCGATCGCCTTGTTGTAATTTTGTCTCTGCAATTTGAGTTTGTCGGTATTTCGCTAAGGCTAAAATATGTTGTTGAACTTGAGGATTTTGTGTGGGTTTATAGCCTTGAATGGCATTCGCTTCTAGCAAAACAGGCTCAGAATATAACCCTTGCATTCCTAAAACTGGGTCATCATAACGCACTTGCAATTGAGCAATTTTTTGTCTTCCTAAAGGCAATTTCCCAATATATAAATTAGCTAGAATAACCCGTTCTATATCTTTCATCAAATCTCCTAACCGAACGATAAATTGTTCACCTTCTTTTTGTAGAGGTAACTCAATCGTATCTGGAGAAACCTGAGCAATGGGTTTCAACTCCGCAAATCTAACTCCAGGCATTAAAGAAAACCGTAAATAGGCATTAGTTAATCCGACTGACTGCATCCGATTAAAAAGCCGACTAAATTCATCAATCGCCTGTTCAGGATACTCAATATAAGCCAGCGAACCGCCACCTGCATCCGCAAGTTTTTCTAAAATATCTTGATTCCAATCATCACCAAATCCCAGAGAATTTAAAGTCAGATTATAATCCGTCGCCAACTCGGCTAACTTCAAACAGCGATTATTATTTCCATGTTCGTTTTCACCATCAGTGAGGATAAAAGCCTGAGAAATCCGCTCAACCTTCCCTTTTCCGAGTTCTTCAATCCCAAGCTTCAAGCCCTCATCAATGGCAGTTCCACCCGAAGTTCTTAAACGGTTAATTTGCTTTTTAATACTTTCTGGGTCATCAATATCTTGATTGGGAATTAAAACTTTAGCTCGATGATCGAAGACAACAACCGAAATGCGATCGCCAGGATTTAAGCGATCAATGAGTTCTCCGGCTGCTTTTTTCACCGTTTCCAGCGGACGCCCACTCATCGAACCACTATGGTCTAAAATCAAACAGAGGTTCAAGGGAACATGGGAGTCAATCGCATTCGCAATGGCAGAAACAGACAGAGAAAGCTGACGTTGGTTGTTGCCTTGGCTAACATCGAGATTGGGATCGTTGAGAACAGGTTGTAAACTAACGTTCATAGGAGTGAGTGAAACTTGCGCGAGTATCTTAGCGACTAGGATATCTTCTTCAAGAATGCAGATTACTCTATATCATTCTACATTAACGCTTTAGGGACTTCGTGACAGACAGAAGATCAGATTCAATCAATGTACCTGACGTTCAATTTTTGATCTGGGGTTTCCGCGAACTTAGGAATATTGATATTCTTACAGAACAGTTTGATCAAATTGCTTTTGAGATCGGAAATCCACACCCGGTCGTAATCACCGAACCACTTTACCCTGACTGTTGAAAAGCCTTAAATTCGCTCAAACCCTTGAATAATAGCAGTATTCCTAGCTTAACCCAGCTCAAATCTCAACACTCGCGATCGCCAAAAATCGTGTAAACAAACCCTCAATAGACTCAGCATCAGCGACATCAACCGTTTTAGATCGGACTCCGATTCAAGGTTCAAGCTACAATTTTTGAAGAGTTCATACCAATAAACTGTGCAAAGTCAATATTACGGTGATAGTCCTGTCCGCACTCCTCCTCCAGATTTACCCTCTCTCCTGCTAAAAGAGCGGATTATTTATCTGGGTTTACCCTTAGTTTCCTCTGATGACTTCAAACGTCAACTCGGAGTCGATGTCACAAAGCTGATTATTGCTCAGTTACTGTATCTCCAGTTTGATGCGTCAGACAAGCCGATTTACTTTTACATCAATTCCACAGGTACCTCTTGGTATACTGGAGACGCGATCGGTCAGGATACCGAAGCTTTTGCGATTTGTGACACCATTAGCTACATCAAACCTCCAGTTCATACGATCTGTATTGGTCAGGCGATGGGAACTGCGGCAATGATCCTCTCCGCTGGAACAAAGGGTTTCCGAGCTAGCTTACCTCACGCTACCATTGTCCTCAACCAACCTCGGATGGGAATGGGACGCTCTCAAGCCACTGATATTCAGATCCGGGCGAAAGAAGTTTTATCGAATAAACAAGCCACTTTAGACATTCTCTCTAGAAACACAGGTCAATCTCCAGAGAAAATTGCCAAAGATACCGATCGAATGCTGTATATGACGCCCGCAGAAGCCAAAGAATATGGCTTAATCGATCGCGTACTCGAAAGTACAAAAGAACTGCCCAAGCAGTTACCTGTTGGTGTTTAGAGTTTTGACAAGGGCTAATTATGGCTGTTAATGAAGTGCTTCGCGTTCCGTATAACTTACCCGGTAGCCGCTATTGGCAATGGGTGAGTATCTACACTCGCATGAGTCAGGAACGGATTATTTTTCTCAACCAACCTGTGTCGATGGGATTGGCGAATTCTTTGGTTTCAGCCCTGTTGTACCTCGATTCTGAAGATCAAACTAAGCCCATTTATTTGTATATCAACTCTTTGGGCGATCCGGTTCTCGCCGGGATGACCGATGAATCGATTGGTACCATGTCGATCATGGCAGGTTTGGCAATTTATGACACCATGCAGCACGTCAAATCCGAGATTGTTACCGTCTGCTTGGGTCAAGCGATTGGGGTAGCGGCAATGTTGCTATCCTGTGGCACCAAAGGAAAACGGGGCTGTTTGCCTCATTCTATGATTGCTTTAAACCATACCTTGTCGGGAACACGAGGACAAGCAACCGATATTGAGATTAATGCCAAAGAAGTTCTCGCCAAACAAGCGTTAATGGTTGATATTCTCGCCCAAAATACAGGTCAGTCTACTGAAAAAATTGCCAAAGACATGAACCGTACACTTTACATGACGCCTGAAGAGGCGAAAGACTATGGCTTAATCGATCAGATTTTGCCCAGTCGAAAAGAGGTTGCGTAAAAACGGTTCACAATCCATTCAAAAAAACGATTTAAGAGGAAAAAGCTATGCCAATTGGTGTTCCCAGTGTTCCCTACCGTTTACCGGGCGGTACCTACGAACAATGGATTAATATTTACGAACGACTATTCCGAGAGCGGATTATTTTCTTGTCGGAAGAAGTGGATGATGGGATTGCCAATGCTATTGTTGCTTATATGTTGTACCTCGATTCTGAGGATCAGACCAAACCCATTTATCTCTACATCAACTCGCCGGGTGGTTCTGTAACCGCAGGTATGGCGATTTTTGATACCATGCAGTACATTAAATCCGAGGTAATCACAATTTGCGTCGGGTTAGCCGCTTCGATGGGAGCATTTCTCCTGGCGGCGGGAACAAAGGGCAAACGCCTTGCGCTTCCTCACGCTCGAATTATGATTCACCAACCGTTAGGCGGCACTCGTGGACAAGCTACAGACATCGAAATTGAAGCTCAAGAAATTTTGAGAATTCGAGGTTTATTAAATAGTATTCTGGCTGAACGCACCAGCCAACCGATTGAAAAAATCGAGAAAGATACCGATCGCGATTACTTCCTTTCTGCCGCAGAAGCCCTAGAATATGGGTTAGTCGATCAGGTGATTGAAGAACGACCCGCATAACAGTTTATCGTTTGACAGTTATCAGTAAACAGTACACAGTAAACAACGTACAATGTACAGTAAAGGATTTGATTAAGCTCCATAACTGAACACTATATAACTGTCAACCCAACGACCAAGCTACGACTAACGTCACGCTGCGCGAACAGGGTTAACTGTAAAAACCACTGCATAACTGATAACTGTTTACTGATCACTGTAAAACCCTTGACATTAATAGTTTATTCTTGTTAACTAGAGAATTAAGGTTGATGGAGTTGATACTAATTGAATGAATACGACGGATTATTATCGACAGTTAGGATTACATTCCGGAGCAAGTTTAGAAGCGGTGAAAGCCTCTTATCGACGGCTAGCTCGGCTCTACCATCCGGATGTTAATCCCCATCATTTGGCGAGAGAAAAGTTTATTGCTGTTACTGAAGCGTACAAGTTTTTATTGAAAATTGCGAAACCCGAAGCCGAAATTTTAAGGCAACCGGAACCCAAACAAACGGTTGTTTCTCCGCCACCTGTTCAGCCTCGACGAGTGAAAGTCACTCGCAAAGAATCGACAGTTCAATACAATCAAAAACTGTCAGAAACCGATCAGAAATTAAAACATAATTCCTATCGAGAATTACAACAACTTTTAAAATATAAACGTTTTCCCAGAGCGATCGCATTGATTGAAGGTTTAGCTCAAAGAATTCCTCAAGACTCCGAAATTCGTCAATGGCAAGCCATTAGTTATCAGCGATTTGGACGCGCATTAATTAAAGAAAAAAAGCTAGAACAAGCTCGAAGTTATCTCAAGAAAGCCCTGAAAACTGATCCGCATAATCGCGCACTTTGGGCAGAAGTTGAACGAGATTTTCGCCAGTTAGAACGGGTTTATTAGATTTAAAGGGACACGATTTACGTCTCTACCCCTCTATAATCTCCCCTACAAGGAGAGATCCAATCGTTTCCTCTCCTTTTAGGAGAGGGTTAGGGAGAGGTGAGAAGGTTGGGGAGAGGTGATCAAGAAAAAATACACAAATTCATATTAAATTCTGTAGAAAAAAGTACAAAGCATCCAGCGTTTAGGCCTTTTGAGAAGAAAAATTAATTGATCTCAATCTAGAAGCGAAAGATCTAAAACTTAGCTTAAAATTTGGCCGTTTGACCCAGAAAGTCTCCTTAATATAGTAAGGCAGCGCGAGTAAGTTCGTTGACCTTCAGAGAATGACGCTCAAACTCTAAAGGTAAAACGAGTAGACACCGGAGACGAAATCATGGTTCAGATTCCAGCCAAACCCACGTCCTCAGATCCATTGGATCAGGGGCATTCTCTTGATCGGGACTGCACCACGCTATCCCGTCATGTTCTCGAACAACTCAATAGTTTTTCGCCCGATGCCCAGGATATCAGTGCATTGATGAATCGCATTGGACTCGCCGGAAAATTGATTGCCCGCCGTTTGAGTCGAGCGGGATTAGTCGATGATGCTTTAGGCTTCACAGGTAGTGTGAACGTTCAAGGCGAAGAAGTCAAGCAAATGGATCTCTACGCCAACTCGGTGTTTATCTCTGTTTTCAAACAAAGCGGCTTAGTCTGTCGGTTGGCTTCCGAAGAAATGGAGAACCCTTACTATATTCCCGAAAACTGCCCCCTCGGACGTTACACTTTGCTGTACGATCCGCTAGATGGTTCATCCAATCTGGATACGAACCTCAACGTCGGCTCAATTTTCTCAATTCGACAGCAGGAAGGCAACGACGAAGATGGTAAAGCCTCAGACTTATTACAACCGGGGCGTAAACAAATAGGCGCTGGTTACATCCTCTATGGCCCGAGTACAATACTCGTCTACACCATTGGGACAGGCGTTCATATGTTTACCCTAGATCCCAGTTTAGGGGAATTTATTCTCGCGGATGAAAACATCAAAATCCCCGACCATGGTCCGGTCTACAGTGTCAACGAGGGGAACTTCTGGCAGTGGGATGAATCCATTCGCGATTATATCCGTTATGTTCACCGTCACGAGGGTTATACGGCTCGATATAGTGGTGCCTTAGTCGGAGATATTCATAGAATTTTGTATCAAGGTGGGGTGTTTCTGTATCCCGGTACGCTGAAAAACACAGAAGGAAAACTGCGTTTACTTTATGAGTCTGCTCCCATGGCCTGGATCGTTGAACAAGCTGGAGGACGAGCCGGAACTGGTAATCAGGACATTATGGATGTGGTTCCCAGTAAACTCCATCAACGCACCCCTCTGGTGATGGGGAGTAAAGAAGATGTTGCTTTGGTAGAGTCCTTTATTAAGGATCGGGCGCGTCGAGAACAACAATAGTTCAATAGTCATTGCCGGGTAGAGGATCAACCTTTCTAAAGTTAGGCGTGAAATATCTCTACCTAAACCCCTCAATCTATTTCAATTTTGTTGTACGTTACAGGAATTGCAGTTATGACGACAAATCATTTACTTGAAATTGAAAATCTCGGTCAAAGTATCTGGATGGATAACTTAAGCCGTGACATTATTGAGTCCGGTGAATTGAAGAACTTAATGGTGGAAAAAGGGATTCGTGGCATTACGTCTAACCCGGCAATTTTTGAGAAAGCCATTAAAGGAAATGCGATCTACGATGCAGATATTGAAAAAGGAATTAAAGCCGGAAAGTCTGTCATGGAGATTTACGAATCTCTCGTTTTTGAAGATATTCGCAATGCCTGTGACATCTTTAAACCCGTTTACGAACAAACGAAGGGATTAGATGGCTACGTTAGTATCGAAGTTCCACCCACAATGGCAAAAGATACTGAAAGCACCATTAAAGAGGCTTTACGCTATTACGAAGCGATTGCTCGGGAAAATGTGATGATTAAAATTCCCGGTACCCCTGAAGGTCTTCCGGCTGTGGAAAAGGTGATTGCTGAAGGCATTAATGTTAACGTCACCTTACTATTTTCAGTTAAAAGCTATATCGATACCGCTTGGGCTTATATCAAAGGCTTAGAAGCCCGTCTCAACCAAGGCAAAGATATCAGCAAACTAGCATCAGTAGCGAGTTTCTTCCTCAGTCGAATTGATAGCAATATTGATGGTGCGATTGATAGCCAACTCAAAGGCATCACTGATGTGAATCTTCGCGATAAACTGGAAACCATCAAAGGTAAAGTCGCGATCGCTAACGCCAAGATTGCCTATCAAGAATACAAGGAAATTATTCAAAGCGATCGCTGGAAAACCTTATCTGCTCAAGGAGCAAGTCCCCAACGGTTACTCTGGGCAAGTACCAGTACCAAAAACCCAGAATACAGCGATGTGATGTATGTCGATGAACTGATCGGACCTGATACCGTTAACACCTTACCACCTAACACTATCGAAGCCTGCGCCGATCACTGTGATGTTCAAAATCGTGTTGACACTGATGTAGATTTGGCCGTTCAACTGATTGACAGTCTCAAGGAACCCGAGATTAATATTGACCTCGATCAAGTCATGGAGCAACTATTAGCTGAAGGGATTGATAAATTCGTTAAACCCTTTGACTCCTTAATGAGTTCCCTCGAAGAAAAAGTTCAACAACTTTCCACTGTCGGATAGTTCAAAAAGCGGTCAGCTATCAGTAATTAGCCATCAGCAACAAAGATCAATCAGCACTCAAGCCCCGAGTTTGGATCATATAGATATCTCTCAGAGATTTATTTAATTTGAGTCAACTTAAGCTGAAAGCTGAAAGCTAAACGCTGATCGCTAGTATCCGTGATTAGCAGGTGACACACCAATTGATCGATTCAGTTACCCGGACAAGAATAAACCACTCTAGGTTCAGGACAATTCAGAGAACAGAAAAAAGCTTCAGTTCCCTTTTCCCTAACCTCACAGATTCCTTTAATTTTGTCCAACGACTTAACTGTTCATGTCTAACGGTTTGCTAATCACCGAAAACAGATAATTAAAACAAACAAAAAGTGTCACCGCCTCAACTAAATTAAGCAAGGGAAAGTCAATGGTCACACTACTCGAAAATCCATTACGGGTTGGACTGCAACAAGATCGCGTCCCCGAACCTCAGATTTTAGTGATCTACGGTGCATCCGGGGATTTAACTCAACGTAAACTGGTTCCGGCCCTTTATCAAATGCGCCTGGAACGTAAACTTCCTCCAGAATTAACCATAGTCGGAGTCGCCCGACGAGATTGGAGTCACGACTACTTCCGGGAACAGATGCGGATAGGGGTCGAAGAGTTCGGAGGCGGCCTACAATCAGAAGATCTCTGGAACGACTTTGCGAAGGGATTATTCTACTGTTCCGGTAACATCGACCAACAAGAAAGTTATCAGAAACTCAAAGCATTTTTAGGCGAACTCGACGAACAGCGAGGAACACGAGGAAATCGGGTATTCTACCTCTCAGTTGCACCCAGTTTCTTTGCAGAAGCCATTCAACAACTCGGCGCGGCGGGAATGTTACCTGACCCGAAAAAGCAACGGTTGGTGATTGAAAAACCCTTTGGTCGAGATTTAAGTACCGCTCAAGTTCTCAACCGAGTCGTTCGTCAAGTCTGTGCAGAACAACAAGTTTACCGGATTGACCACTACCTCGGAAAAGAAACTGTTCAGAACTTGATGGTGTTCCGGTTTGCGAACGCGATTTTTGAACCCCTGTGGAACCGCCAGTTTGTCGATCACGTTCAAATCACAGTAGCTGAAACCGTTGGCTTAGAAGGACGGGCAGGATATTATGAAACTTCCGGGGCGTTGCGAGATATGGTGCAAAACCACCTGATGCAACTGTTCTCCCTCACCGCAATGGAAGCGCCCAACTCCCTTGATGCAGACAGCATTCGTAACGAAAAAGTAAAAGTATTGCAGGCGACTCACCTGGCTGATATTAACAACTTAGAATATTCCGCTACCAGAGGACAATACACAAGCGGTTGGATGAAAGGGAAACAAGTTCCCGGTTATCGAGACGAAGAAGGCGCAAGTCCAGAATCGACCACTCCAACTTATGCGGCGTTGAAGCTGAATATTGATAACTGGCGTTGGAAAGGCGTTCCTTTCTATCTGCGAACTGGAAAACGGATGCCGAAAAAAGTTTCAGAAATCGCCATCCAGTTTAAAGAAGTTCCCTTCTTAATGTTCCAGTCTGCCGCAAAACAGGCAAACCCAAACGTTCTCGCTCTGAGAATTCAACCGAATGAAGGAATTTCCATGCGGTTTGAGGTGAAGACACCCGGAACCTCCCTGAGAACTCGTTCCGTTGATATGGATTTCCGCTACGATACCGCCTTCGGAAAGCCAAATACCGATGCTTACGCTCGTCTGTTAATTGATTGTATGCTCGGCGATCAAACGCTGTTTACACGAGATGACGAAGTAGAAGCGTCTTGGAAGATTATGACACCCTTGCTCGAAGCTTGGGATGCTCCGGCTCCCGCAGAAGCAATTCCCTTATACGAAGCGGGAACCTGGGAACCCGTTGAAGCCGAACTCTTGCTTAACCGAGATGGTCGTCGTTGGCGGCGACTGTAGAATATTTTCCCTGAATATAGCAGTCCTTTCCTATTCATTCAAGTCCCCCAGAATTGGGGGATTTAGGGGTCAAGATCTCAAGTTTGGGAAGATTAGCCCACCTCCGCCTCCCAACTTGGGGAGGAACCCAAATTTCAAAGTCCCCTAGGTACCCCCATTGTTGAGGGTCACGGGGGCAGGGGGATTTAGGGGGCAAAGTCCCAGGGATAAAAACTGCAAATTGGATTGCTATACAAGTACGAATCTCAACAATAAACAGCTAACAACTAACCAAAAAACACGATGAGTACACCACTTGTTGCCTTACAAAAACCCAAGGATATCTCCCTCAGCGAAATTGAAGCTGAGTTAAATAGTATTTGGCTTTCTCAAGCCACAGGAAGCGGAAAAACAGCCGCGATCGCTACTCGTGCTGCCACATTCAGCATGGTGATCTACGAACCGGAAGAATTTCAACAACTTCTCGGCGGCTTAGGGTTCTACTCTGGGCAAATTGATGGCATTCTTGGTACAAACACTCGCGAAGCCATCAAAGAAGCTCAAAAAGCCTATGACCTAAGTCTGACAGGTCGAGTTGATGGAGAAACTTTAGCCAAATTGCGCGAAGAATTTGCTAAGCTTCCGGCTGAACGCAAAGAAATTTCTAACTTAGATGGTCGTGGTTTTAGTATTAGTGAAGCGATCGCGGCTCAAAACCCTTGCCGTATTGTTACCTTATGTCCAACAATGGGCGAAGATACAGGCGTAACGGCTCAAGTTTCTGCCTATTGTCCGATTCAACAAAAAAGCAAAGAAAATCTAATTTGTGCTGAATATATTACTCTACGCGGCACCAAAGAAGCGTTAGAACGGGTCAGTGATGTTGTTGCTTCATTATTAATTCCTGACCTTCCTAAATTTGTTTGGTGGAAAGCGACACCAAACCCCGAACAAGAACTGTTTAAGCGGTTAGCGGCTTGCAGTAATTGTGTAATTGTAGATTCTTCCTACTTCAGCGATCCAGAATTAGAACTGCTGAAAATGCAGGAATTGATCGAACAAGAAACCTATATTGCTGACTTAAACTGGCATCGGTTATCGCCGTGGCAAGAACTGGCGGCGGCAGCTTACGATCCTCCCGAACGTCGCGTTTCTTTAGGTGAAATTGATAATGTGGCACTCGATTATGAAAAAGGAAATGCCACCCAAGCTTTAATGTTCTTAGGTTGGTTCGCGTCTCGCCTAGAGTGGAAGCCAATTTCTTTCACTTCTGAAGGTGGAGACTATGACCTCAAATATGTTAAGTTCAAAGGGCCGAACGATCAAGAGATTGTTGCTGAATTAGCCGCTATTCCGACTGCTGATTATGGTGAAATTCCCGGCGATTTAGTCGGTTTGCGTTTGACTTCTAGTAATCCTGACGCCAACTGCTGCACAATCTTATGTTCAGAAACCACAGGTTGTATGCGGATGGAATCCGGCGGAAGCGCACAATCTTGTCGCACCGAACAAGTAACAGCAACTTCCGATCAAAAAGCAGAATCCCTCATGACACAGCAATTACAACGTTGGGGTCGTGATGTTTTGTATGAAGAAAGTTTAGCCTTAACCGCTCAAATTCTCAAACTCTGCTAAGAGAAATTGTTGAAGTTTTATGAATTCCTGGAGGCGCAATATTCGCGCCTCTTGTTATTTTTATTGACGGGGTTTATGGGACTACTGGAGTTGAGAGTCGTTGATTACAACAGCTTTTCAGCTTTCAGCAATGTCAGAAGCTTAGAATGTAGTGCTATATCATCAGCTTTTGCTGCTTTTACTAATGTCCTCAAATCAATGCTTAGTGCTAGATACCGGATTTTTTGGGCTTTACCAAGTTATCGGATCTAGAAAATATTAAAAAAAATTTACAAAAAACAATACAATATCCAGATGTTAAAATATAATTTATGTTGATCAAAACACCAAATATAATCTCTATAACTTGAACTTTTTTTCAACACCAATTCTAGCAATATAAGCTTTACAAATCTTATTCAATCTAATAAATAATTGGACAAAATGATATAATCTCTAAAGATTATTGATGAGTTCAAATCAATTCAATATGATTGAAATTAACGGAACAGAAGGCAATGATAATTTATTAGGAACAAGTGAGGCTGATGTCCTGTTTGGACTAGGGGGCGATGATCTTCTCTCTGGGAGTAGTGGAGGTGATTCTCTCTTTGGTTTTCGAGGGAATGACACTTTAAATGGTGAAGACGGTAATGATTCTTTATTCGGTAATCAGAATCTCGATCTTTTAATCGGAGGCAATGGAAATGATGTATTGTTTGGGGGAAAAGAAGGTGATGTAATTGATGATGGAGAAGGAGATGATCAACTTTTTGGTAATCTGGGAGATGATGTATTACAAGCAGGGCCAGGAAATGATCAAAGATTTGGTGGAAAAGAAAACGACACCGTAATTGGCGGAACAGGAAATGATCAAGTATTTGGCGATCTCGGTAATGATATATTATGGGGAGTCGATCCTAATGGAATTAATCCGGGAATCGGGGAGATAGATACCCTAACCGGAGGTCCAGAACAAGATGTATTTGTCCTGGGCGATCAAGCTCAGTTCTATTATATTGGTTTAGGTGATAATGATTTTGCTCTCGTTACCGACTTCAATGTTGTAGAAGATCAAATTAGTATTGATAATAATCAAGTTATTTTTACAGAAACAACGCTGAATCAATTTGGATTTGGGGTGGCAATTTCTAGTCAAAGTGGTGACTTAGTTGCCTTTATTCAAAATGCAAATATTAGCCAGTTTCCTAACAATTCCAATCCAACTGAACCTGTAGAAACATTTACTCCACCGCCCATAGCACCGATAGTATCATCACCGATAGAACCACCAACACCAACACCACCAACACCACCAACTCCACCAGTAGAACCACCAACACCACCAACTCCACCAACTCCACCAGTAGAACCACCAACTCCACCAACACCGCCCACTCCACCAGTAGAACCACCAACACCAACACCAATAGACCCACCAACTCCACCAGTAGAACCAATAGACCCACCAACTCCACCAGTAGAACCAATAGACCCACCAACTCCACCAGTAGAACCACCAACTCCACCAACACCAACACCAATAGACACACCAACTCCACCAGTGGAACCACCAACTCCACCAACACCACCAACTCCACCAGTGGAACCACCAACTCCACCAACA
>JBCBCI010000014.1:18011-106944 GCA_038530755.1 Cyanobacteria bacterium J06592_8
ACCAACTCCACCAGTGGAACCACCAACTCCACCAACACCACCAACTCCACCAGTGGAACCACCAACTCCACCAACACCACCAACTCCACCAGTGGAACCACCAACTCCACCAACACCGCCTACGCCACCTATACCTGAACCGAACACACCACCAAATGCTGATAACGATAACTACAACACAGCTTTTCAATCTCCATTCACTGTAGATGCTTCTGTTGGTGTTCTCAACAATGATACCGATGGCGATGGAGATGCTTTAAGCGCAATATTAGCTAACTCACCTGTTAATGGTAGTCTTAGTCTTAACCTCAATCCCGATGGTTCATTTAGTTATACTCCGAATAGTGGATTCTCAGGAGTTGATAGTTTTACCTACGTGGCGAATGATGGAGAATCTAACTCCAATATTGCTACAGTTACGATTAATGTAGAACCACGTCCAAATACACCGCCTGTTGCTAGTAATGACAACTACACTACAGGTTTTCAATCTCCGATTACTGTTGATGCTTCTGTTGGTGTTCTCAATGGGGATAGTGATTTAGATGGAGATGCAATCAGCGCAATATTAGTTAACTCGCCTGCAAATGGTAACGTAAATCTAAATTCCAATGGTTCATTTAGTTATACTCCGAATAGTGGATTCTCAGGAGTTGATAGCTTCACCTACGTTGCTAACGATGGAGAATCTAACTCCAATATTGCTACAGTTACGATTAATGTAGAACCAACAAGAAGCCTGAATAGTTACTCTCAAAGAGGAGCCGACGATCAAACAATATTTACAACATTCTTACTGACTGATGTCGGAAGTGATGGTCAAATTATCAATGATCAAACTGTCGATGAAGATAGCAATGATAGTGATGAAGACTTAGGCTTTTTCCCAGAAGCAATTCAAGATTTTATTACTTATAATAACGTATCACTCACTTCCTCCGGTCAATCAATTGATTTTGACGGTGAGACAGAACTTTTTGAAGATGATAGTGATGTTACTCTTAGTTTTAATGAGGAGGGAGAGCCTGTCTTTACTGGAGCAGATGTGGAAACAGAAATTATCCCATTCGTTGATTTGAGGGCTAGATTAATTGAACGAGATGAAATCATTGCTGAATTAGAGCCAACTGATGTTTTTGATAATCCTATTGTTGAACTTGATGATTCATTTCAAGGAGAAATTATTGCTTATGAATTTCTTGAAAGTGGAACTGAAACGGTTTTAGAAGAACTCTTTTTGTTTACCAGTGAATTCTCGGCTATACCGGATATTGCGAATCTAGCAACTAACTCTCTAGAAAGCATCATCAACAAAAATTTACTCGGCTTGACTTTTGAAAAGCAAGATATTGACTCAATTCTATTAGGAAATCTTACCCCAATAGAAAGACGTTCTGACAGCTTAAATTTTGTTAGTATTGAAAAATCAGAACCGCTTCTACCACAAACCTATTCTCAAAGAGAAGTTAATAATCGTAACACTATCTTCTCAACGTTCTTACTCACGAATAACGGAGATGATGGTCAAATCATTGTCGATAAAACCCTAGATGAGAATGGTAATGATAGTAATGAAGACCTGGGTTTATTCCCCAAAATTATTCAAGACTTTGTTTCTTATAATGGTGAGAGTGGCATTGTGCTTGATGATTCGTTTTCGTTCACTCCAAGAATTAACTTTAATAGTGAAACCGAACTAGAGGAAGAAGGTACTACTCTTAGTTTTAATGAGGAAGGAGAACCTATCTTTACTGGAGTGGAGGTCGAAACAGAATGGACACCAGTTGTAGATTTGAGGGTGAGATTAATTGAACGAGAGGATATAATCGCTGAATTAGAACCAACCGATGAGGAAAGCAATCCTATTGTTGAACTTGATGAATCATTTCAAGGAGATATCATAGTTTATGAATTCCTTGACAGTGAGACAGAAACAGTTTTAGAAGAACTCTTTTTGTTCACAAATGAGTTTCCAGAACCAGGAGAATTCAATAATGTATTTACTGATGATTCCTTAGATCAATCTGATCAGATTAATCTAGCAACCAATTCTGTAGAAAGCATTATCGAGGAGAATTTACTCCGCTTTACTCTGGAAAGGTCAGATGCAATTCAAGTTCTCTTAGGAGAAGAAACTCCAAGTGATTTACGTTCATTTTCTGGATTTAGTTTTGTGAATCTTGAAGGATAAATTGGATTTTCCTTACAGTTAAATTAAACAACGTAGCACTACGCGAACACAAGAGAACCTCTTTTTATCGACTCAATTCACTGTAGATTGATACAGAATTAGATAATCATCACCCAAATGCGTGGTGCTATAATTTTAGTCAATTCATATCTAGCTGATCTTTAACTTTGCCAGACAAGTCATGTTTCAAAACTTAAATAGAGTATTTTCAGCTTTACTTTTTCCGGTTAGTTTATTGAGTATTCCCCTAATTTCCATACCTGTTTCTCCACAAATCATTCCAGACAATACTCTGCCTCAAAACTCCGTCGTCACACCGCAAGGCAATACTAGACAAATTGACGGAGGAACAAGAACCGGAAATACTCTATTTCATAGTTTTGAACAATTTTCTGTACCAACGGGTGAAACCGCTTTTTTTAATAATGCTGTCGAAGTACAGAATATTTTCTCTCGGATCACCGGAAATTCTATTTCTGAGATTAATGGAGTGCTACGAGCGAATGGAGTAGCCAACCTATTTCTGATTAACCCCAATGGGATTATTTTTGGAGAAAATGCCTCTCTCGATATTGGCGGTTCGTTTTTTGCCACCAGTGCTGACCGTGTCGTTTTTGCCAATGGCACCGAATTCAGAGCAACAAACCCCAATACTCCACCCCTACTGATCATTAATATTCCCGTTGGTTTAGGGTTTAGAGAAAATCCTGGCTCTATTGTGAATCGTTCTCGGACTTCAAGTTTACAAGGTTTAAAAATTCCACCTGGACAAACCTTAGCTTTAGTTGGTGGAGAAGTGCGTTTAGAAGGCGGAAAATTAACTACTAATGGAGGACGAATTGAACTCGGAAGCGTCGCCGGAAATAACTTTGTAAGTTTCACAAGCGTACCAGAAGGATTTTCTATAAATTATGATGGAGTTCAGAATTTTCAAGATATTAGCTTATCAGAAGAAGCTTCAGTAAATACCAGTGGAATACTAGGCGGAGCCATACAGCAAGGCGGAGCTATACAAATTCAAGGGCGACGTGTTAGCTTAACAGGGGGAAATTTGTCTATTATTTCAACAACTCGTGGCTCAACAGCAGGAGGCGATCTAACAATTACTGCTTCTGAATCTTTAACCATGAGCGGGGGAACGGCTCAGATAGCGACAGAAACACGAGGAACGGGTGCCGCAGGTAATTTAACCATTGATGCGATTCGGGCCAGTATCCGAGATGGAGCATCTGTCAGAACCTCTACATTTGCTGAAGGGAACGCAGGAAATTTAACCGTTAGAGCCTCAGAAGGAGTCGAAATTACGGGTACAGCAGAGATAATCAACGAAGGAATCCTCACTGAAGAACAGAGTGGCTTATTTGCTGAGGTGTTTGAAGATGCAACAGGTCAAGGCGGAACAATTACTGTTGATACAAGACAGCTAACACTCACGAATGGAGGGCAAATCTCTGTTAACACTTTGGGTTCGGGTCAAGCGGGGAATTTAGCGATCGCAGCCACAGAGTCAATTAACCTAGTAGGGGAAACCCCTCGCAGACGAGGGCCGACTGGTTTGTTTGCCAGAGTGGATGTAGACGCAACCGGGAATGGAGGTAGTATTATTCTAGAAACCCGTCGTCTGACGCTTCAGGATGGGGCGCAGGCTTCAACAGACACATTCGGTATTGGTGATGCGGGCGATTTATTGGTAAATGCTTCGGATGGGGTCGAGGTCGTGGGTTCAACAGCAGATGGTCGCTTTGCGAGTGGTTTATTTGCTCAGGTGGGTGAGGGAGGTCGTGGAAATGGAGGCAATTTAACGATTAATACCAATCAACTAATTGTCAGTCAGGGCGCACAGATTGGCACAGAGGCTCGTAATACCGGACAAGCCGGAATTTTAACAATTAATGCGAATAATTCAGTCATTCTCAGAGGAACCGCACCTGTACCCGAACCTCAGGAAGATCAAAGAAGTGGAATTTTTGTTTCGGCTGAACCTGCATTTGAAGATGAATCGGGTAATTTAATTATTACCACTGCTGATGCCGGAGAATTAATAATCAATTCCCCTGAATTAATCGTTGAAAATGGTGCAAGAATTTCAGCGGATAACTTTGGAACGGGTGGTGGCAGTAATGTTAATCTAAACGTTAATCGGTTGATTATTCGAGATGGCGGTCAAATTGGGGCGGGTTCTTTGGTTCGAGAACAAGATTTAGATAATGAACGGGGGCCTGGTGGAATATTAAGCGTGAATGCGACTGACTCTGTGGAAATTCGAGGAACAGGAACAATCGGCTCAAATGTCGAAAATAGCCGTATTTTTACCTTAGCTGAAGGAACCGGAGATGCGGGAAGTCTCAGTATTTCGACACCTAATTTAACGGTTGCAAATCAGGGAGAAGTTACAGTCAGTTCGACTGGGACTGGAGAAGCAGGCAGTTTAACAATAGATGCAGAGAATATTCGCCTCAATAATGGTAGCCTTAGAGCGGAAACTCGTCTAGGAACAGAAGGCAATATTACGATCAATGCCTCTGATATTCGTTTGCGTGAAGGCAGTGCAATTACAACCAATTCATTAGAAACTGGAACAGGTGGTAATATTACAATTGATGGAGATCTGCTAATATTGCGATTCAAAATAGTGATATTTCTGCTAATGCTTTAGCCGGACCTGGAGGTCAAGTTATTATTAATGTTGATGCGATTTTTGCAACAGAATTTCGGGAGCGTCAAACAGGTGCGAGTGATATTACTGCAACTTCTGAACTGGGTGCCGAATTTAGTGGAACTGTTGAACTGAATACAGAATTTGATACCAGTTCGGGATTAGTTGAATTCCCTCAAACTATTGTAGATCCTGCCGCGTTAATTGCTCAAGATCCTTGCAAACAAGGTCAAAATAGCGAATTTTTTATCATTGGACGAGGCGGTATTGCACCCAACCCAACGGAAGATTTACCAACAATTCAAGGATTAGCTGAATTAGAATTAATTGAACCTGTTACACCTCAAGTCAATCCTTCGACACAACGTCGTCAACAACGGACTCGAAAACGGGATAATAATCGAGAGAATATTCCCCTAGATTCTCGGACAATTGTTCCAGCGAGAGGTTGGATACGCAATTCTGAGGGTGACATTATATTAGTCGGATATGACCCGACAAAAACAGGAGTACAGCGTCAAATTCAGCCGAGTTACAATCAATGTCATTCTGAAGAAAAATCGTCTTAAGTTTCTCTCAATGCGATCGCCTTTCTCTTGCTGCTATAATTATGGAAATTGCGATTAGCAACGCCCATGCGCTGCGGTGCGATCGCTTCTCCTCAAACTCAATTAATGCAAAGGCGATCGCGCTATTAATTATGGTATCAATCCTACCAAAAAGGGAGATTTCTCTCGAACAATTACAAGACAATTTTGGGCTGCAACTGACAACAGATCCTCACTTTTTCCCGGAATGGCAAGAAAATCTGCCCCGTTTAAGTGAGGAAGAAAAACAAACCTTAAATCGAATCAAAAGTAATTACTTTAACTTATCCAACCGTCGTCCGTTATTGGAAGAAGCGGTTAAAATGGTTGTGCTGTCATTTTTGCTAGATTTGGCAGGATTCTATCAACATCCTTTTGATCTCAAGACCGAGTCTTCTATTGAAATTTCAGGTGAAGATGAGGGAATTATTGTTCGAGGGAAAATTGATGTTCTGGTTGTTAAAAATCATCTTTGGGTATTAGTAATCGAATCTAAAAGCACTAAATTCGATGTGATGGAAGCTTTGCCCCAAGCTTTAGTATATCTATTAAATAGTCCGAATACAGATCAACCAACCTTTGGATTTTTAGTGAATGGACGAGAATTTGTGTTTGTGAAATTGCTTCACTCTAAACCCCCTCAATATAGTCGTTCTTATGCGTTATCCATCGAGCGAGACAATGAACTCGAACAAGTTTTAGCTGCCTTAAAACGGATTGGCAGTTTTATCGCTTAGATGAAAATTAGGCATTATGATGCCACCGAAAATTTACATAAAATTTACATATTTGCTGCGCTGAAGCGCAACGACGAACCGTCTGTTTACTGTCAAACTTGAGTTCGTTGACCTCTCCCTAGCCCTCTCTTTGTAGGATAGGGAACTTGTGTTCCTTCGGGATTATTTATTAATTGAATTATTAATTGAAAAGGATTTCTATATCTTTGAAGATAGATAAAAAATTAAGGTCTTGAAGCCTCTCTCCACCTCTGGCTAGGCCTCTCCTACAAGGAGAGAGAGAAAATCGTGTTCCTTCAGGACTGTTTATTTGATGGAGAGGTTTGGAGAGGGGTTTTTTATAATACTCAAATTCACTTTCTTGTAGTGCCGTAGCATAGATAAATACTTAAATAAAAAATAGGGGGAGAAGCAACTTCTCCTTAACTTCCCCCTACCCTTCCGGTTGATAACTACTAAACCCAATACTGGTCATTTCTTGAGGCATCCAGTCACTATCCATCGCTTCAGGAGGCGCAATATCAGCACCCAAAACCACACCCATTTCTCCAGACTCTAAACCGGGAGTTGAAGCCACTTCAGTTTGAGACTGATTATGATGAGATTGAGGCCCATTTTCTTGGAGAAGTTTTTCCATTTCTGGGGGAATGCTGGTTTCAGGGGCAGACTGTTGAGACAGCCAAGCAATACCTCCTAAAGATCCAGCTAAAATTGCCGCGTAACCCAGATAGAGATGAACAGAATTCAAATAGAAATTCGAGTCAACTTCGGCTTTAGACCAAGTCGGAACAAGATGCTGTAAGGGATCGGGAGCTGGAATAGAAGCCGCCATTGCCGTACCATTTAATCCTAGAGCGTTCCCTAAACGACAGATAAACCCACGCAAATAGACATCTTCCGGGAGTCGTTCCACATCCCCAGTTTCTAAGGCTCTCAAATGAGACAGAGGAACCAGTGTTTGGCGGTGAAGTTGGGTCAGAGATAGAGATAGGGCTTCACGGGCTTGGCGCAACTCTTGACCCACCTGACGCAGAGAGGTTTCACGTTTTTCGATCGCCTGGGCTGCGATTTCCGCTTTTGTCAGCCTATTTTTGCGCTTTTTCGGCTTCTGCAGAGAGGATTCGTCAGAAGTATCAGAAGTATCGAGCGTAGAAGTTTGAGCCTTAGAGACGGCTTTATCTACTTCCGTATTAACCGAGTAGGAGCGAACCTCCGGAGAAGATCTCTGAGCATCCTTTCTAGCGTCTGTTTTGTCCGAAGAAATGACCTTTTCTGCTGAGGAGACTACTTTGCCATTCTGACCATTCTGTTTAGAATCTGTTTGATCCTCAGAGGCTGAAACTTCCAGTGATAGGACTGCTTGTTTGCCATTGGGAGTCTCTTTTTCCGAATCCGCCAAATCTTTAGAAGTAACGGCTGACACTTCTAGCAGTGAGGAAGATTTTTCCTTGCCGTTTGAAGAGGAATCGACTTCCTGACTCAAAGCGTTGTCTTTTGACGCAGTTTGTACTATAGTTTGAGGTTGGTGAATTAGTAATTGCTTCAAAGCCAACTGAATGGCTTCTCGACCGACCGCCTTGATCAAGAGTTCGCCCTTTGGGGCAGAGTCTCCCAGAATTTTTTGCAGATTACCCAGAGCAATCTGGTACACTTGACTGTGATGCAGTTCAGTCTCGATTCGCCCCAACAGGGAGCGCAGATTTTCAGGCGAAACTTCAACGACGTTTGGCTCTGCGACGCCAAGACCGATTAAGGAATTTAGTTCCATATTGAATCGTTTGCTGTTACTCAGTACAATACCATCTGAGTCACATTTTCTATCGCTTGCTGGTAATTCCGGATGAGGACACCACCATTATAGAGGAAATGTCGAGTCCCGGAGACAGGGAGAAGAAAAAAACAGGGACAGTTCAGTGAGGATAACGCGCTCTGTGTCGCTAGATTAGTGAATCGTTTGAGTCAGCAGTGGTGAGCTTATTTCCGGTCAGCTCACCCCATTTTAGGTGAGGAAAATTTTCGGTTAACTATCCTCAATCAATCTTTGTAAATTTGTTCCATTAACCAGATCGAACAAACAATGCCCACAAAATGAGCTACAGTCGTGTGGGTATTCGCAAGAACAATAAAAATATCCAGAGGTTGAATGAAGTCTTGGAGGTTTACTGAAGCGTCAAAAAATCCCCGTTGCGGTTGAGAAATAGCCTTAGCCAGCAACACACCACTAATTGCCTCTGCTCCCATCAAAGTCAGTAACATTCCTGCCATATTCGAGATTAAGCTGATTCGCATCTGTTTCATCGTGTCGCCTCGACTGGGTCGCCCAGGAGCAGGACCGCGTAACTGTTGACTCAAGCGAGTATGATAAAAAGCCCGATAGATGCTAAATCCTAAGACCAGCAAGCCAGTGAGTGCTAGAAATAAGCCTCCTCCCTGAGAATTATTACTTTGATTGGGGTTTTGACTGGCGAGTAAAATTGCAAAGGCAAACAGCAAAATAATGCTAGAAACCACACCCAGCACTAATTGAACCCAAAAACTAATCCAACCTGCTCGACGCAGTGAAAATGCGACTCGGCGCACGGATGTTGGTAGCGAAGAAGAGTCAGATTGATTAGACATTGGTCTTACCGAAATTAAATATAAACAGGTTAACTCTAGGGAGAAATCAACACCTGATGAGGTCAATCCCTCTTTAATTCAGGATAATGGAAAAATCGTTCTATGATGATGGCTAAGAGTAGAGTTTGCAACTCATACTCAAGATTAACACTGGGAATCGTGTCTTGTGGTCTATGCTTCTTGAGCAAGAACTTGAACGCCAACATACTCAATCCTACCAGAGCTGGCTCAATCCTGACTTATTACGAGCCGCCCGACAAATTTATCTGGCTTATCTTCGGGTTCACGCCAAACGAATGCGACGACCTTCGGGCGTAGTAATTCATCCGACAACCTATCGAGGTTTGTTGGTGTTTTCCGCTCGACCGATCCTGTTACCCGGAGAACGGTTTGTTCCCATTGACAATATTGACTCTGAATTCGCCTAACATGAATTTTGTATTAACTGGGCTAATCTACTTAATTATATTTGCTCTGGGTGCTTCGATTGGAAGTTTTTTAAATGTGGTCATTTATCGAATTCCGGCGGGTTTATCTCTGCTGTATCCCCCCTCTCGCTGTCCCCATTGCTTGACTCGCCTGGGTCCTTTTGAAAATGTTCCGGTATGGGGCTGGTTGTGGCTTCGAGGTCGTTGCAAACATTGTCGAACCCCGATTTCGATTCGTTATCCAATGGTAGAAGGGGCGACAGGCTTATTATTTCTTTTGGTTGTATGGAATGCACCCACGGGGATAAAAATTGTTGGATATTGGGCGTTATTGAGTTGGCTGCTGGCTTTGGCATTAATCGATCTCGATACACTCACTTTACCCAATTGTCTGACTCAATCTGGATTAGTAGCGGGACTGGGTTTTCAGATGGCTCAAGGTTGGGGACAAGGATTGAATTCTGCTACAGTTAGTCAGGCTCTAATGGGTGGGATTGTGGGAGCGGTTCTGGGATTGTGGCTACTCGATAGTATTGCTTTTGTGGGATCGATGATCTTAGGACAGACTGCTATGGGGGCTGGAGATAGCAAGTTAGCGGCGTTGATGGGGGCTTGGCTAGGCTGGAAATATTTGCTACTGGCGGGGTTTATTGCTTGTGCGTTGGGTGCGTTTGTTGGGGGAGGCGCGATCGCATTGGGTTGGATAGATCGAAGACAACCGATTCCGTTTGGTCCCTTTTTAGCCCTGGCTGCTGGTGTAACCGCTCTTTGGGGTGAGACAATATTATCAGCTTACTTAAACCTTTTTTTCCCGGTCTGGTGAGGAAGTCAAAAATGTCTTGGATTACCCTGAGAACCACTGCAATGCGATGGGAAGCAGAGTTAATGCAGCAAGTGCTAGCCTCTCATGGCATTCCGGCTCGGATTGTAGACCTGGGCTTAACGTCTTACATGGGTATGGGAAGCCCGGCTGCACTGCAAGTTCATTCGGTTCATCAATGGGCGGCTCGTCTGCTACTGAGTCCAATTGAGGAAGAACTCGAATCTGCCGATTGAGTTGGGAAACATTTACATGATATAGATCGTTATATTGTAAATGATATTTAGACAAAAGAATAAGGTAAACTGAAAATTTCAGATAGCCTGACGCTAAAAATCCAAAATCTAATCGACGATACTCTTTTTTAATGTCTTTATTTGATTGGTTTGCAAATCGGCAAAAGTCCGTTCCGATCGGTCCTGATCGACAAGAGCGGGAAATCGCAGATGGACTCTGGGTCAAGTGTTCTCATTGTGGTGCGTTAACTTATACCAAAGATCTGCAAGTAAATCTACAGGTCTGTTTAGAATGCGGTCATCATATGCCCGTCAACAGTAACGAACGCATTCAACAGCTAGTCGATCCCAAGACTTGGGTTCCCCTTAACGGTCAATTGTACGCTATTGATGCTCTAAAATTCTACGATCGCAAAGCCTATAGCGATCGCCTGCGAGATTATCGCCAGAAAACAGGTCAAACGGATGCAGTCCAAACCGGAATTGGTTTAATTGATGGTGAACCTGTAGCCTTGGGAGTGATGGACTTCCGGTTCATGGGCGGGAGTATGGGTTCGGTTGTGGGCGAAAAATTAACTCGCTTGATCGAACACGCCACTCAAGAGCAATATCCTGTGGTGATTATTTGTGCTTCAGGCGGCGCAAGAATGCAGGAGGGAATGTTGAGCCTGATGCAGATGGCGAAAATTTCTGGTGCGCTAGAGTATCACCGACAAGCTAAACTCCTCTATATTCCGGTCTTAACTCATCCCACAACCGGAGGCGTGACCGCCAGTTTTGCGATGCTGGGCGATCTGATTTTAGCTGAACCGGGAGCGACGATTGGTTTTGCGGGACGACGAGTGATCGAACAGACGCTCAGAGAAAAGCTACCTGATAATTTTCAGACTTCTGAATATTTACTGGATCATGGCTTTGTAGACCAGATCGTCTCTCGACTTCAGCTTAAGAAAACTTTAGCTCAACTGGTTCGCCTGCATCGTCTTCCTCAAAAAACGACTCACTATCAGCCCAGTCACTCTGAGTCCTTACCTTTGAGTCCTGTCGGCGATCGCAATTCGATCAGCACCGATGCCTGATACACAATTTACAGTTTACAGTCATACAATTAACAGTTATCAGTTGTTCAGCCCTCACTGTGTACTACTCACTGTTCTTTGTTTACTGCCAAACTGTTTTCAGAGTGACCAAAAGTTCCTATAATTAATTTTGATTAAAATCTGTTGGAAGCAAATCTCATGGGTTTTGCAGACCTGTCCATAGTGGAGATTGCGGAGGATTACAATCTCCCAGTCGAAGCGGTACTCAATCTTTGCGATCAGTTGGGAATTGCCTATAAGCACCCTAAGACCCGTTTGGCTTTAGAGGATGCCAAGGCAATTATGTCAAAAATTATTGCAGATCAACAAAGAGATTCCAAACAGCAAGATTAATCCTTGCTGATTACAGGATAATTGATCCATGAGATTCAATCGTTGAGTGTAGCCGATCGAATGATTGAGACGATACCAACATCTTTCAAATGAGTCAAGATTACTCCATTGTCAGACCCAGACAACTGTCAGACCTAGACAAGGGAGTCTGCATCGACTTGTTAGTCAATGCCTATTACAACGTTCAATAATCAGCATAATCTTAAGGAGAACCATGATTAAAAGATACTTATGGCTGGTAGTAGCCACTGTATTTTTCACTTTTCAAATGTTTGTCAATAGTGCTAACGCTATTGAATTGACAGAAGAATTACGCACTTTTCCTCTCAACGAACAAGGAGAGGAAACTGTTCTCAGTTTAAAAGAAGTTAAGCAAGGTAAAAAACTGTTTAACTACGCTTGCGCCCAATGTCATGCGTTAGGAGTGACCAAGACGAATCCTGATGTTAACTTAAGTCCAGAATCTCTTGGCAATGCAGTTCCCGCACGGGATAACGTTGAAGCCTTGATTGATTATCTGGAAAACCCCACAACCTATGATGGGTTCTATGAAATTTCCGAACTTCATCCGAGTATCAAGAGTTCAGATCTTTATCCCAAGATGAGAAATATGACTGAGGATGACTTGTATGCGATCGCAGGTTATATTCTACTCGAACCTAAAATTCGGGGAGAACAATGGGGCGGTGGTAAATACCTGCGTTAAAAAGCTTATGGTTATTCGTTGTCAGCTATTAGCATTGAAAATCCTAATGTTAACTCCAACTGGGAGCAAGCACACTTTTTCGATTAAAGTTCAGCTAGGCTGAATGCTAACGAACCACAGCTAACCGCTTGTTAATCTAACATAAAAATCAGGTTTAAGACTTCAGATTTTGGGGTTTAGATAGGGCTAGCTTTTCTACCCATCTAGGATTTGAGAGAAGAGTTAGTGATTCTGGGGTCTAAAGTCTGAAGTCTAAACAATCTCATCGTCTCGAAAGAACTTTACTGTATTAAGACTCAATGCAACTTCTCATTCAAAAACTTTTCAATGTCTTACTGATTATTTTGCTAACGGGAATCGGATTTTTTACCACTCCCACTCATTCTCCTGTTTTAGCTGAAGGTGTCGATCCTTATGTGCGTCGCTATTTAGCCAGCGAACCTGTAGACTTACCTGCGGATAATCAAGGTCAAACTCAACAATTTACACCTGAAGATCTCACCACAGGAAAAACCCTATTTGAAGCAAGCTGTCTGAACTGTCATGCAGGCGGTGTAACAATTCCCTATCCAGATGTTTCATTATCGCTGGCCGATCTCAAAGCAGCAACTCCTGCGCGTGATAATATTAAAGAGCTTGTGAACTATTTCCGATATCCGATCAGCTTTGATGGTAGTGATACGAACTATTGGTGTCGTGAAATTCCTGAAACTTGGCTCCCGCAAGCTGAAGCCGAAAAGTTAGCCGCTTATATTATTCGTTCAGGAGAAGTTATCCCTTCCTGGGGAAAAATGAGAGATGCAAATGAACTTCCTCCTGAATTTCGAGGAATCTAATAGACTTCTTTGTTTATGATTAATGAACTCTCAAACTGACTTAAAAGCACTGTATGAGCAAGAGTACGATCAGTGGTTATCGGAAACTGTAAAACTTTTAAAAAACCGTGAATTAGATCAGTTAGACTATGAGAACTTAATTGAGGAACTAGAAGCATTGGGGCGGAGTGAAAAAAATGCAGTCAAAAGTTTACTCTTGCAAATTATTATTCATCTGATCTTCTATCAATATTGGCAATCAGAGTTCGAGAGAAATCGGAATCACTGGTCGGGAGAAATTATTACCTTTCGGGTTCAGCTCGAAGACAAACTTACCTCGAACTTAAAAAAATATTTAGCAAATGAACTCCCCAAAATCTACTCAAATGCTTTATTAATTGCTCAGAAAAAAACTCAGCTTAACACTCTCCCCGAAAGCTGTCCTTATACTCTCACTCAATTACTCGATAAACATTGGTTTCCCGATTCAAAATAATCTGTAAATAATCTAAAAACCTGTTAAACCTCCAAAACGATATACTCTTTCGCCGATTACCGATTGCCTCTTGCTTTCATCAGTCTAATCTGTTTCTTTTTTGACCGCTTTAATCTAAATTTTTCGCATAAAATCAAGATCTCAATAGAAACTACAGTTAAACTTAGGAGTTCGCTGTGAGCTTAGAGACATTATTGAAAGACGCTACAACCAACACCACACCCTTCAACACAGATGAGTTTAACGCTCATGTGATGAATACCTACGGGCGGTTTCCACTCGCTCTTGAACGAGGTGAGGGCTGTCGGCTATGGGATACAAACGGACGAGAATATTTGGACTTTGTGGCTGGAATTGCCACCTGTACTCTGGGACACGCTCATCCGGCGTTCATTGAAGCTGTCACCCACCAAATTAAGACGCTCCATCACGTTTCCAATCTTTACTATATTCCTCCCCAGGGAGAACTGGCAACTTGGTTAACAGACCATTCCTGCGCCGATAAAGCCTTCTTTTGTAACTCCGGTGCCGAAGCCAACGAAGGGGCGATTAAACTCGCTCGTAAGTACGCTCACAATAACCTCAACATTGATGACCCGATTATTTTAACGGCTCATGCCAGTTTTCATGGTCGCACCCTCGCTACAATTACTGCAACCGGACAACCCAAATATCAAAAAGGCTTCAGCCCTCTGGTTCCGGGGTTTGTCTATGTGCCGTATAACGATATTACCGCTTTAGAAGCCACAATTGCAGAACTTGACCGCGATGAACGGCGAGTGGCGGCGATTATGTTAGAAGCGTTGCAAGGTGAAGGCGGAGTTCGCCCCGGAGATTTGGCTTATTTCCAACGTATTCGAGAAATCTGTACCGAAAAAGGAATTCTACTGATTCTTGATGAAGTTCAGGTGGGAATGGGGCGCAGTGGTAAACTTTGGGGATATGAAAACCTCGGAATTGAACCCGATATTTTCACCTCAGCAAAGGGACTAGGCGGCGGAATTCCGATTGGGGCAATGTTATGTAAGTCATTCTGTGATGTTTTTGAACCCGGAAATCATGCCAGTACCTTTGGTGGAAATCCCTTTGCTTGTGCGGTGGCGTTATCGGTTTGTCAAACATTAGAACAGGAAAATTTTCTGGAAAATGTGCAGCAACGGGGCGAACAACTTCGGAGTCAACTTCAGTCTATTGTCACTGAATATCCTGATTTAATTGTAGAGGTGAGAGGTTGGGGTTTAATTAACGGTTTGGAACTCAAGGCAGACGTTGAATTAACATCCATTGAAATCGTCAAAGCTGCGATGGAAGAAGGATTACTCTTAGTTCCGGCAGGGCCAAAAGTTATCCGATTTGTTCCGCCTTTGATTGTCAATGAAACTGAAGTTAACCAAGCGATTGAAATGTTAAAAACAGCATTATCAAAAGTTCTAACATCTAAATAATTGATTGCAAAAATCATTGAAAATATTGTCGGGGCGTACAGCTTGCGCCCTTTTTTTATACTTATTTTTTTAGACTCATTTCAAGATGCAAAACTTAAAAACTACGTTCAATTTTTAAAGATTGACCCAGTGAAAGTTTCTTAATATCTGGCGTTAAATCTAAAATAGGTTGTAATTGACCTTTTTGAAACGTTCGACTCATTACAACATAGATAGAAGTTTGATCGCTAGCAATTCCGGCACGAGTTACACCTTTCCAAGAAGATGCAGATAATTCATCGATAATTTTCCATTGATTATTTTCCCAATGAAAATGGCGTTTAAATTGAAAAGGAGCAGGTTGTTTTCCCGTAATTAATAGTTTTTGTAATAACTTCCGAATTAAGTTGGGGAAGAAACGCCCAAACGTTAACATCACAACCCGTAAAATCATTAGCTTAATCGGAGACATTTGAGTATGTTTTGCCCAACCCAGTTGTCCAGAAATTGTAATATTGTCTTGGTCTACTTTCACTGGATAATTATCAATTAAATGACTCACAGCATTTTTGTACTTTCTTCCCTGTCGAACTTGTAGAGATAAGTGAGTATCAGAGACCACTAACTTTTCATCTCGAAATAGCTTAAAGACACCGCCTTTATTTAAAGCAATATACAGTTCAACTCCCGGACGACGTTTAATCAAAATTTGCGCTTCTTTTAACCACAGACTCCCGACATCACGAGGCATCGGCTGAGGACGGTCAGCGATAAAATCTTTCCAAGCGAGTAGATAATTCCAGGTATGATGACCAATAATATGATCGTCAGCATAACAAGGCGCTAAACCGTTTTCTAAACCCTTTAAAAATTGATCGTTAATTCTCAGTGCATCGGGTAGCCACTTCCCCACTAATTCAAAACCATGAGGGAAAAAATTATAAGTATTTCGACTAGCATATTCACCGCCATAGCTCCCATCAGGATGAATAAAATGAGCCGCTAATTCAACGGCTTTCGAGAGTGCATTTTTGAGGCGAGTATCTGGTTTTAAGTGATCAATTTGTGCTAGAATTGAAATCGTTAAAGTGTGATATCCTGGATCGCACCCTTCGTATTCTTGGAACCATCCTTCAGAACTTTGCCAAGAGAGTAATCGTTCTAAGCGAGTTGCAATTGTTCGCCGCCATTTAGAGGTTTGTAAAAGTTGTCCTAAACGTTGCAAGCATAGAATAATTAACGCTTCATGGTTAGATAATTGACCGCTTTCGTAGTGATTGGCGAGCCAAGTTGCCCGCCGTTCAAAAAATTGTAACGCTTCATAATCCATTAATCCGAGTAGAATATAACTTTCTATCCCAGCAAGTAAAGAAAAAGCGGCGGCTCCGGCGGCTCGCTCAAAAGGGAAATAATCATCACAAGACCCATCAGGATGAGCAGTACGTGCCGCGTAGAGAATACCCGCCTCTACCCACTCTCGCAGCATCGGCTGTTGATAATAAGGATTATCCGTAAGATTTGTCTCATAAGCCAAAGCCAAAGGCCAGACAAACTCCTGCGCCATTCCACTCGGAAAATCAATGATTTTATAATGCCAAAAATTACGGTCAAAACAACCATAAGTCGGGCTGTGGGGATTGCGGTCTAACAGGGTTAGAATTTTAGGAATTTGCGCTAAGGCTTCACGGGCGAATCGGTCTTTACTCACGATTTAAAGCAAAATTTGGCGGATGCACAGAAGATCGATTAACTCTCTAAATATAACATCTTATTTTACTCAATTAATACATCAAGTCTCTATCCAGATTTGAGGATAGAGGCTGAGTTCGGTGAAAGTTTAGCTGTTTAAGCTACAGATTGGCATGATAACCATCACAATAGGGTGCATTCTTCGTCTGTTTACAAAGACAAAAGGCGACGGATTTTTTCTCCGTTACTTCAAAGGAAACCGGAGTAAATTCAGTTCCCTGATGAGAACCATCACAAAAAGGTTGTCCTTCGGAATAACCACAGCTACACCAGTAATATGTACCGGGTTCTAGTTCCATCTGTGTGGGTTTTTTATCAAAAATTTTAGGATTAGTCATGGGTTTTGTGTTCTCCAACTCAAAGACTGTTATTTATTTTTGAGTTTAAAGCTTTGATTGTGGATTGAAAAGTAGATACTTAAAAGTGCGTGAGTATCCTTGAGGATACTTAAACGATATACTGTGCATTAAAAAACGCGCCGTTTTGAAAAATCGACGCGATTAAAGTTAAATATATAATAAGCTTTAATTAATTCTAAGCCGCTTTTTTCTTGGATGACATTAAGCGTTCCAAACTCATTGCACCCACCCCCAAAATTACTAATGCCATACCCGAAATTTGCTGGATATTTAAAGCTTCGCCAATAATCAAAAAGGCAAGTAACGCTGTTAATGCAGGGCCTGAAGTCCCGATGATTGAAGCAAGAGCCGCACCCGCAGAGCGAATGGCAAAGTTATTCAGCAGATAACTACCCAGTGTGAGAACACCTAGAATAACTCCGCTAATCATTAAGCCCGGCAAAACCCCCACATCAAGACTGGGTTTGAAGTTGTCAGGCAGGACGATTAAACTGACACAGGAAAAGAAAAAGATAGAGGCAAAATTAACCAAACTAAATGGAATCGGATGGAGTTTTCCGGCTGCCATTTGTGTAAGTAATACATATCCAGCAAAAGCAAGTCCCGCACTCATTGCTGCTATGATTCCCAGTTGAATATTTCCACCCGCTCCACCGATAAAATTGGGAAGACACAGAACACCCCCACCCAAAATAACAACCATAGCAATCCAACGAATTAACGTTGGGCGATCGCCAAACAGTCCCCAAGACGCTAAAACCGTTACGATTGGATAGATAAAGAAAATTGTAATCGCAATACCTGTTGGAATCTGTCCAATTGCGATGTAGATGCACACCTGAGACAGAAACAAGAAGAATCCGCTACCAATTACAGTTAAAGTCAAAGGAGTATCACGAGACTGAATAAAGTGTTTGAGATCGCCCCAAACCGCTGGATATAAAAAGGTGGCGAGAACAGGCATCAAAGCCATAACCACAATCATTCGCAGCAGTAGAATTAACAGGGAATTTCCGAGTCCGGGTGTGATAATTCCCTCAACGGTGAAAATTCCAAAAATCTCACAGGGTTCGGGGCCTTTGAGAATAATTTTCAGACAAACATTGAATAATGAGAGCGCAACCGCCGACATTAATGCCAGGAATAAACCCAACTGCACTTGACTACTTGAGCGCGTGGGAGGTGGCGGAGGTGGTGAACTTTCTGTGACCTGGGGTTCAGGGCGCACAGCATCTACTGGAAGTTGGGTCGATGCTGGGGGCTGGTTGTCTCCATTACTCAGGGAAGTTCGATCAATTTGATCTCTGAGACGGTTGACTACGGTTTCAAGCAACATCTCGACTTGCTGTTCGAGACTTTGCATATGGGATAACCGTTGAGACAAGTCGCTTTGGTAACTGCTCAACTCCTGTTGCAATTCGCGAAAGGTATCATTGAGACTCGTATCTAGAACCGCTTCCAACTCCTGCGTACTCAAATCCGACAAGGGAGAAGGTAATTGACTTCCTGTCGGGTCAGTCGCAAGTAGAGGTTGTTCAGAAGAGGTTCTTAGCCGATTAATTCGAGCCACCAACTCCCGTTGCAGGTTACTAGCTAAAACTTGAGCAAGCTGTTTGAGCCATACCTGTTGTTGGGCAAATTGCCGTTCAGAAAGGGCTTTTTGGTACTGAGTTTGTAGGTTTTCGTACTGCTGACGGAGTTGTTCAATATTGTCAATCAGGTGATTTTTATCCTTCTGAAGCCGCTCAACATCAATGACTAACTCCTGTTTCACCTGTTGATGAAAGGTTTCGAGTTGCTCTAGAAAGGAACTCAAGACAGCATCAGATGATCGGGATTGTCCAGATTTAGTCGGTGGCGGTTGATTATCTTGTATGCCCATTAGCGATTAACCTCTCAATTGATTTGTGAGTTGGAGCTAATCCGCCGCCAGTGGCTCTAAGCCATAAAGAGCAACGATGTGCCGAATGCTAATTTGCTCGCTCTCCGACCGGAGACTGAGGCTTTCGAGGGCGGACTTGCAACCTATAATAACCCCTTAGACACCGTTAACTGTTATCAGTTCTTAGTCTTTTCAGGAGTTCCGATTGCTTGCTGATGCTTAAGTCTGAATAGAATTGACTGAAAAGCATCCGCACAGGTATAATAATAGATCGTGAGTTTTGTATGTGATCATGCACACGAAAGAGATCATCCGCTCCCTTGAGTTGGAAGAGATTGAAAATCTCAAAAGTTCTAAGAAAAAGCAACTGCCGATCATTTATGTCGGTGATACCGTCAAGGTCGGAGTCCGAATTCGAGAAGGTGGAAAAGAGCGGATTCAGCCCTACGAGGGAACTGTGATCGCGATGCGAAATGGCGGTATTAATGAAACGATTACCGTCCGCAAGATTTTCCAAGGTGTTGGAGTTGAACGGGTTTTTCTGTTACACTCTCCCCGAATTGCTAGTATTACGGTTGTTCGTCGAGGCCGAGTCCGTCGGGCGAAATTGTATTATCTGCGCGATCGCGTAGGTAAGGCAACTCGCGTCAAGCAACGTTTTGACCGTCCTCTCTAGAGTGAGTGCGAACTGTCTAGAAATTTTAGGGCAAAATTTTAGGCAATTTCTGTCGTACAGTCAGCATCCTATGCTACACTAGAGAAAGCGTCAATAAAATAGCGGCAGCGATGCGTCCTTAGTTCAGTTGGTAGAACGCAGGTCTCCAAAACCTGATGTCGAGGGTTCGAGTCCTTCAGGGCGCGCTGAACAACCTCAAGACCCAGGCGAAATTTAGTTCGTCTGGGTACTTGTTCGGAAATCGCAAGAGAAATGGAAATAGCCGCAGCCCCATCCAACGAAACTCAATCCAAACGGTGACAAGACTTCTCAAAAAAGACGGGAAAACGTTGAAAATCAGTAGTTTACAGTGGCAATGTTAAGATGCTATGATAAACTATTTGAATTTGTTCAGCACCAAGAAGCAATCACAAATCAAGTATTGCAAGGGGAAGTTACCGTGGCAAAAAAAGAAGAAGCAGGGGCAAATCAATCCCCAGCCGGATTTAACGTCGTTGATTTCTTGAAAGGAACAAAAGAGGAACTGAATAAAGTGGTCTGGCCTGGTCGTCAGCAGCTTTTTAGTGAATCAGCGGGCGTATTATTAATGGTCACGCTATCAGCGACCCTCATTTACCTAGTGGATAACCTCTTTCGTTGGGGATCGGGGGTAGTCTTTAAATGACGTTTGTCTTTCTTCCAATCAGAATAGTCAGCAGATGACCGATCTAGAAGATACACAAGAATATGCACCAGGCGAACGACGCTGGTATGCTGTTCAGGTGGCATCAGGCTGTGAAAAGCGAGTCAAAGTCAACTTAGAACAACGAATCAAAACGTTAGACGTTGGCGATCGCATTTTACAAGTTCAGATTCCCCATACCCCAACTATTAAGCTCCGAAAAGATGGATCTCGCCAACAGAGTGAGGAAAAAGTATTTCCAGGCTATGTATTGGTACAAATGAGATTGAGGTGGAATAATGATTTCAACCTCTGGGATATCGACGATGAAGCCTGGCAGGTGGTCAAAAACACCCCTCATGTAATTAACTTTGTCGGAGCAGAACAAAAGCGTAGTAGTAGCCGAGGACGCGGCCACGTTAAACCTTTGCCCCTGAGTACAGCAGAGGTTGAACGCATTTTCAGGCAAGCCGAGCAAGCTGAACCTGTGGTGCAAGTAGCAATGGCAGCCGGAGATCATATCGTTGTTCTTTCTGGCCCCTTTAAAGACTTTGAAGGAGATGTCATTGAGGTCAGTCCAGAGCGCAGCAAACTCAAAGCATTACTCTCAATTTTCGGACGGGATACCCCAGTCGAACTTGAGTTTAATCAAGTTGAAAAACAAGGCTAAGAAATAGTGAAGAAGGTAGTCGCAATCATCAAGTTGGCAATTACAGCAGGAAAAGCCAACCCAGCCCCACCTATTGGCCCAGCACTGGGTCAGCATGGGGTTAATATCATGGCATTCTGTAAAGAATACAATGCCAAAACATCCGATAAAGCGGGTTTAGTAATTCCGGTTGAAATCTCAGTCTATGAAGACCGCAGTTTCACCTTCGTTCTCAAAACCCCTCCCGCTTCGGTCCTAATCAAAAAAGCGCTCGGTATTGACAAAGGTTCTGGTGAACCCAATACTCGCAAAGTTGGTAAGCTTTCTCAAGCTCAATTGCGAGAAATTGCTGAAACCAAAATGCCTGATTTGAATGCCAACGATATTGAAGCGGCGATGAAAATTGTCGCGGGTACCGCTCGTAATATGGGCGTAGAAGTCAGTGCTGAGTAACCAACAGGATAGATCGATTCAGGATTTCACCGACAAATAGAATCCGCGATCTAAACATTAGTAATAAAACGCGATCGCCTTTAAACGATCAGTTCAAGCCAATTATCGGGGGAGAAGCCCAGCTTCGCTCGTGACCCCAAGGAGAAAATTATGACTAAAAAAGTCTCGCGTCGATTAGCAGAACTGCTAAAAAAAGTAGAAGACCGAGCCTATGAACCCTTAGAAGCAATTAATTTGCTCAAGGAAACAGCTACAGCTAAATTTCCAGAATCAGCAGAAGCCCATATTCGCTTGGGAATTGACCCCAAATACACTGACCAACAACTGCGTACCACCGTTACTCTACCCAAAGGAACAGGTTTGACCATTCGAGTTGCTGTTTTGGCGAAGGGTGAGAAAGTGAATGAAGCCCAAACCGCCGGGGCTGATATTGTCGGTTCAGAAGATTTGATTAATGATATCCAGAAAGGAATGCTGGATTTTGACTGCTTGATTGCCACACCCGACATGATGCCTCAAGTGGCTAAACTGGGTCGTCTACTGGGGCCAAAGGGATTGATGCCCTCTCCGAAAGGCGGCACTGTGACCACAGATGTTACTCAGGCAATTCAAGAATTTAAAGCCGGAAAACTGGAATTTCGGGCAGATCGTACCGGAATTGTCCACGTGATGTTTGGTAAGGCTTCCTTCTCAACAGAAGATTTGCTGGTGAATTTGTGTACGTTGCAAGAATGTATTGACCGCAACCGTCCCTCTGGTGCGAAAGGCCGTTACTGGCGGAGTGTATACATCTCATCCACAATGGGGCCATCAATTCCTGTTGATATCTATGCCCTCAGAGAAACTAAAATCACGGATGCAGCGTAGGCAGTAGACAGTTATCAGTAAACAGTTAATAAAACTATGGTTTACTGAGGTTGACAAAAGTGGCTAAATATTAGAGAATAGTCTAATGTCAAAAGTTTAACTGTAGACAGCAGGTGCGGGTCGCTTAATATCCTGCCGAGGTTAGAGGATAATAAAATTTAAGATTTAAAGATAGAGCAGAATATTGCTGGTATTTTTATGGATTAGATTTTAGGTCTTCAACCTTGGCGGAGTAAGCCAGGGATTTTTTATGGCGAATCAAAATTCCGAGCTCAAAACGACACTGCAAGCTGTCATTGATTCGACCCGATGTCAGTGGATCGTTATCCACAATGGAGATCTAAAAACCGATGGGGAGAACTGTAACCGAAAAACAAGAAATTGTTGCGGATCTCAAACAGCAATTGAGCGAGACTCAACTCACCCTAGTCATTGACTATGCGGGTTTATCTGTTGCTGAGATTACAGACCTGAGAAATCGTTTGCGGGAAAAAGGAAGTACCTGCAAAGTTACCAAGAATACCTTCATGCGTAAGGCAATTGAGGGTAATGAAACTTGGGAACCGATGCAAGAGTTTCTGAGCGGAAGCTCTGCATTTATCTTCGTTCAAGATGACCTGGGTGGTGCGATTAAAGCCTACCAAGCTTTCCAAAAAGACTCCAAGAAAACCGAACTACGCGGTGGAGTCATGGAAGGTCGAGCCTTAAGTCTCGATGATGTTAAGGCAATCACCGAACTGCCAACCAAGGAAGAACTGATGGCAAAGATTGCTGGCGCCATCAATGCTATCCCAACAAAACTGGCAGTTGGAACCAAGGCAGTACCGACAAAACTGGCTGTGGGAATCAACGAAATTCCAGCTTCTTTGGTTCGAGCAATCAAAGCGGTTTCCGAGAAAGAAGATTCAGCAGATGCTGCATAACCTCGATACAGGAATTCTTGGTCATTTGTCAATTTGTTATTTGTCCATTTGTTTGTTAGGAGTTAACCGATGTCTGATAAAACCGACGAAATTTTAGAACAGTTAAAATCTCTGTCCCTACTTGAAGCTTCTGAATTAGTTAAGCAAATCGAAGAAGCCTTTGGAGTTGATGCGTCAGCCGCAGGTGGCGGTGGAATGATGATGATGGCTCCGGGTATGGCAGCAGGTGGTGCTGCGGCTCCCGCAGAAGAGGTAGAAGAGAAAACTGAATTCGACGTGATTCTCGATGAGTTTCCCTCTGATAAGAAAATTGCTGTTCTTAAGGTGGTTCGTACCATTACCGGCTTAGGCTTAAAAGAAGCAAAAGACCTGGTTGAAGGTGCGCCTAAAGCCATTAAAGAAGCAACCAGCAAAGATGATGCGGAAGCGGTTAAGAAGCAGCTTGAAGAAGTAGGTGCTAAAGTAACTGTTAAGTAGGGTTTTAGCGAATCAGAACAGGGAGAAATCCTCAATAACCCAGTTTCTTTAAGAATTAGTGGGTGCGTCAGTGACGCACCGTACTATTTACTTTAATCGTTATTGGGAGTTGAACCATTCAGGCGATCAAAAATGTAGCGTGACATTTGAGGGAAAATCTCTTCACTTTTAGCATAGGCAGAATTACTAGCAAATATTGCCAAAATGTAAATCGCTTTGTCATCTAAGGTTCTGATAAAAGCCACTTCTTGACGAGAGGTACTAGTGTAGCCGATTTTTGAGCCGAAGTAAATATTAGTGGGTAAAGACTCAGCCAAGAATCCTTCAATAGAGTTGGGTTGTTCATCTTGCCAAGCTTCTGGTCTTAAATCTCTCGTCAGGAGGTAGGCAATTTTAGTCGAAGCCGTTTCTGAAATCGCTTGTTTCGTATAAATTTCATACAGAAGTCGTGCTGCTTGGTCAGTGGTGATGCGATTTCCTCCCGCTAGAAAAGACTCTTTCCAAAGCTGTAAATCTCGTCCTTGGGGTTTTTGCTCTCCATTGGATAGAGGATAATTTTTAACTGAAAGTTTAATTCCTGCGTAACCCGCCTCTCTGAAAAAGAGATTAACCTGATGGCGTTTCTTTATCCAAGCTTCTAACTCTTTTCCTTTTAAAGCTTCTCCTGACTCTACTCCTGTAACTGTATCTAAAACTCGACTGGCGGAGTTATTATCTGAAGTTCGCATCATCTTAGACAAATCGATATGATAAGCTGACTCATCATCAAGAAGACCGATTTCGGAATATCCTAAAAAAGCCACTAACCAGAATAACTTAGAAACACTGGCGGGAAATCTAAGTTTTGTATTATTATAACCTGCGTAGGTGTGGTTTTCAGAGTTACTCACATCTATTAAAGTAATAGATAACGAATCAGTTGGAAACTTTTCGCGCTCTGCAAGTTTAACCGTTTCATCAACAATATTTTGAAGGTCTTGACTATAAGCCAGTTTGGGGGGAGTTTGGATATTATAAATCAGGATACCATCAGCATTGAGCGATACCGTCGGAGTTGAAGCCGAAGGCGTTAATTTCGGAGATCCTGAAAAAACTGTTTTCGCTAGAATTACGGCTGTTGAACCGATAAATGCGATCGCCGTCGTCAGTAAAAAAATCCGAATATATTGAATTCGAGATAGCGGAACAGGACGTTTAGAATCAACCATAGAATGGCATTATCATACCTAAATTAAGATGAAGATCAAATCCACGTTTGAGATCATATCCTAAAACAACGAGGTCATCAAGTATGAATTAACCATGAGGTTTTGTTGATTACTTTCGGAAAATTTGAGGGGTTTTCCCGATTTCAGGTCAGAAAAACACGGGAGGAAGTAGAGGAAAATCAGGATTGAAAAGCCTTTGAACAGATTGACTGAATTGACAAAATTCTAGACCCAACCCTGATTGCTCATGTAGATTAATAGGATACCACTTCTTCAAGTTGAGCTTGCAGACGAACTGTAAACGTTAAACCTTGATCGCAGCACCTTGAAACCTTCATTTCACCGCCCATCATTTCACACAGCGAACGGCAAATTGTTAATCCAAGTTCTGTTCGACTCGACTTGCAACTCAGTAGCTCCGAAGCTTGAGTAAAGGCTTCAAACAGATACTGCTGTTGTTGAGTTTTCTTTCCGATTTGGGTATTCGTTAGATCAAAATCTATCCAGTTTTCTTGACGACGAATTGTGAGTTGAAATTGACTTCTTTCTGTAAATTTTAAAGCATTCTCCAGTAAATGATGTAAAATCTTTTGCAATTTTCCGAGATCGGTGTACATCAATCCTAAATTACGTCCATAGTGAATTTTCAGTTGATTATGATTTTTCTCAGCAATCGGAACTAGATCTTCAACTACACCCTGAATAATTTGAATCGGATCGAATAGTTCTAGGTTGAACGACATCTGTTGAGATTCTATGCGAACTAAGTCTAAAATACTCTCGACTATCTGAAGTAATTGATATCCTTTTTTGCGAATCGTTTGAATATCTTGCAGCCAGTTTATTTGTCCCTGTTCCAGCATTTCTTCACAAAGAAGATCGCTATAACCTACGATAGCGTGAATCGGGGTGCGGAGTTCATGGCTAATATGGGTTAAAAGAGATCGGTTTACAGATGAAGTGATTTGAGTGGTATTTTTAGCAGTAGTTGGCGAGCGCAGTTTTTGCTCTGATGTATTAAGTTGAGCTGTGAGTTTTTTCTCTTTATTTATAAATTTTTCTCGTTCTAGAGCCATGCTGACCAAATTGGCTAAACATTCAAGAAAGGATTGTTCTTCTTCTGACCAAGAAGCTGATAAATCTTTTGGCTCTACTCGTAGAAATCCAATTTCTTCTTGCAGACTTAGAAGAGGGATATCCCATAACTCATAGGAGTTTAGAGTCTGAATACTTTGATCGATTAATCCGACAGGTTTTTGAGTACAGAAGGATAGACAAAGATACCTATCATGCTGTTGGTGAATTGGATGATTTTGAATGGGACGAATGTATTCTTCTAGGTGAGGATTTTTTTTGAGATCTAACCAAACACTAATAGACTGAACTGTTTCTAAAGCGTGAGTTCCTGTTTCAGTAATTCGTTGAATTGTGTCGTAGAGATTATCTGGGGTTTGAGCTTGTTGATGGATTAAAGATTCTAGAGCTAAGGTTCGTTTCTGAAGAAATTCACTCTTTACAGAAGATTGCCAATGATTGGGTTTAGACTCAATAGATATTTTTTCAGATCTATAGTGGTATTGGTCTTGATTGGTATTCGATAAATTCGGGTTTTCTGGGTCAGATAGTTGCTCGCCAACCCAATAAATTTGAGACTCAGATGGGTTATTGGGTCTGTGATAATCAGGCGGATCTAAGGTTAAAAACAGGGGAGAAGATATACCTTGAATGGTTAGCCATTCCTTGAGGGTAGCGTTCTCACGCCTGAGCTGTTCATTTTCTTGAGATAGGTTGTTAATTTCTCTGATCAATACGTTCTGTGAATGGATTGGATTCAGCTTCATGGCAAGGCTTATTCATCTAGCTAGTATTAAAACTCGCTGTTTTTAAGATTTGTTAAACTCAGCGATTTCTTGGCTTGTAAATACACCCTGCTGATTTTATAAACCGATGAAAATTGACAACAGATATTAACGTCGCTTGAGCAGTAATGTTGAGCTTGATTTGTTCAAATATTACAATCGTTGCCAGCTTAAACTTGACTCTAAAGCTTGATTTGAGTAAACTTTAAAGAATAATATTACACCCTAATTCTCAAAATTTTATAATCTATAGGCATGAAAATGACTCTCTTCTCCGAAACAGGCTCTTGATCAAAAATCTAATTGAGATCTTTTTGCTATTTTAGCAATTCTGTGCTGTTAGTATCTACAATTTGAGCAAAATTTCTCGATTGAATCATAAGATAAGCTAATCTTATATTCAAGAGACAGCACTTAGTGTAATCAATCCACTCATTTGAGACAATTTCCTCAGAACAGAGTCGAGAGTAATATTGATCTGTACGAGATTGTAACCGCCATGCGATATTGAGGAATACAATCTCTAGCTAAGTGTCCAATATTCACCGTGTCGTTAAAATACGCGCTCGTTCACGAATGGTTAACCCCCAAAGCAACAGGCGGATCTGAATTAGTTGTACGAGATATTCTCAAACATATCGATGCAGATCTGTACGCTTTAATTGATTTTGAGTCGAGCAACCCTGACAGTTACCTCTTTAACCGTGTAATTGGCACAACATTTTTGCAACACTTCCCTCTAGCTGGCAATGGTGTTCAAAAATACTTGCCCCTGTTACCCTTTGCCATTGAACAGCTTGATTTGCGAAGCTACGATGTGATTCTCTCTTCATCCCATGCCGTTGCCAAAGGGGTTTTAACCACACCAAACCAGCTCCATATCTGCTATTGCCATACACCCATGCGTTATGCTTGGGATTTAACCTTTGACTATCTACGAAGCAGTATGGCCGGTTCGGGGCTTCCCGGAGTGCTAACACGGTACATATTGCATCAGCTTCGTCAATGGGATGTACTCTCAGCCAATCGTGTAGATTACTTCATTGCCAACTCCGAGCATACCGCACGGCGAATTTGGCGTTGCTATCGGCGGGAAGCCAAAGTGATATATCCTCCCATTGATCTAGACCGTTTTCAAGTTCAAACAGAAAAACAGGAATATTATTTAACAGTTTGTCGTCTAGTCAGTTATAAAAAAGTCTCATTAATCGTGAACGCCTTCAATCAACTGGGGCGTCCACTGGTGGTGATTGGTACAGGTTCACAGTTGCATCAAATAAAACAGATGGCAAAATCAAACGTGCAGGTGTTAGGTTGGCAACCCGATGAAGTGGTCCAACAGTATATGGCTCAAGCCAAAGCATTTGTTTACATGGCCTGCGAAGATCTGGGAATGGCCTTAATTGAGGCTCAAGCTTGTGGAACTCCCGTCATAGCTTATAGAGCAGGAGGAGCAACCGAAACCATTCGGGATATTGATCAATCTCCCGACTCCGGAACCGGGCTGTTGTTCACCCCTCAAACGGAAACTGCTTTAATTGAAGCGGTACAGAGGTTTGAGCAACTTAGCAGCCCCTTCGACCCCCAAAAAATACGATCTCATGTAGCTCAGTTTGATCGGTCTCGGTTTGGGCGAGAATACCTGGAATTTGTCGAGCAATGTCAGAAAAAACAGTTTCCCCGGGAAAATTTTGGCTAAAATGCTTGCATGATTGCGGATTCTACTCAAAACTGACTGAAAGCTTGCATTCAAGGGATATCCCATCAAGCTTTTTTTGGGTATACTCTCCCGAATTGGAATTGGATTAAAGATTTCCTTGCACCCCAATCTATATAGAAGGTGTCTGGAAGCTTTATGATCAGGACTGTGTGTGGTGTGAATTGAAGGAGTAAGATGACTGCCAACAGCCAACTCATCTTCGGTAGGGGACTACGACGTGCGTTCACAAGGCGTAGCTTTGTCCCCTTCGTCTGGCAACAACCGCTTCGAGGTTTGTCTGTTCTACAGAACCTCAACGGAGAATTCTTGAAGCGATCGTTTGATATTCTGTTTTCGCTATCGGTTCTGATATTATTTTCCCCCGTTTACTTACTTTTGGCTCTATTGATTGTGCTGAGTTCACCGGGGTCAGTCTTTTATGTACAGCAACGAGTGGGCAAAAATCGTAAGTCTTTCGACTGTATCAAATTTAGAACGATGGTGAGTAATGCCGATGAAATGCTGACACAAATCATGGAAACATCCCCCCATCTGCGTCAAGAATTTCAGGACAATTTTAAACTCAAACAAGACCCCCGAATTACCTGGATTGGTCACTTCTTGAGGGTGACGAGCCTTGATGAATTTCCCCAGTTTTGGAATGTTCTTAAAGGGGATATGAGTGTAGTTGGGCCAAGACCTCTTGTTGCCGAAGAGTTACACAAGTATGGCCGTCACATGGATAAAATTTTAACGATTAAACCCGGTATTACAGGCTTGTGGCAAGTTTCCGGGCGCAATGATATTCCCTATCCTCGGCGAGTTCAGATTGATCTGTATTATGTGAATTTCACAAACTTATGGATTGACCTGTCGATTATAATTAAGACGATTGGAGTGGTCATTTTTCCCAAGAATAATGGAGCCTACTAAGGAATGACTGGGGTGCATTGTTGTCTATTGCAAATACATTGAATCAAGTTTGATTGTTTCCGCATTGTGCAGTCGGTTTTGGGTTAAGGTAGAAATTAAATCAACAGTGCCATTGACGCGCGTTGCGTCACGCATGGAGAGCCCATCGCCAACCCCTAGCCCTTTGTCCCTGGAAATCAAGTTCTTAATTCAATTTTTGAGACATTTTGATATCAGAGGATGTAAGTACAGAGAGGTTTTGGCTGAGGGGACGGAATCACGAGTTTAATTCTATTGGTACAACTCCGATTGCACAGGTAGGCATCTGGTAGTGACAACGAATAGAAATCAAGGTTACTCTTGATGTATCGCCGTCAAAACCAGCGACGGCAAAATGAATTCAATCTAAACAGCAAAGAGAACATTGAGATGACCGAACGCAAGCGTGCCTTAATTACTGGAATTACAGGTCAAGATGGATCTTACTTGAGTGAACTTCTCCTGAAAAAAGATTATGAAGTTCATGGCATTATTCGCCGGAGTTCATGTTTTAACACAGACCGAATCGATCATATCTATAAAGACCCTCACAACGAAGACCCTCAATTGTTTCTCCACTATGGAGATCTCACAGATGGGACAACTCTGCGTCGTATTTTAGAAGAAGTTCAACCTGTTGAGATTTATAACCTGGGTGCTCAATCTCATGTGAGAGTCAGTTTTGATTCTCCTGAATATACAGTTGATGCTGTGGGAATGGGAGTATTGCGAATTTTAGAAGCAATTCGTGATTATCAGCAGCGTACCGGTATTGAAGTTCGCTATTACCAAGCGGGTTCTTCAGAGATGTTTGGGAAAGTTCAGGAAGTTCCCCAAAAAGAGACAACACCCTTTTATCCCCGTAGTCCCTACGCTTGTGCCAAAGTTTATGCTCATTGGCAAACCGTTAATTACCGAGAATCCTACAATTTATTTGCCTGTAACGGTATTCTGTTTAACCACGAAAGCCCCAGACGGGGTGAGACATTCGTAACCCGAAAAATTACTCGTGCCGTCGCTCGAATTGTTAAAGGCGTACAAAAAGATCTTTATCTGGGAAACCTCGATTCTAAGCGCGATTGGGGCTATGCGAAGGATTATGTCCGAGCCATGTGGCTGATGCTTCAGCAAGATGCACCCGATGACTATGTTGTCGCAACAAATGAAACCCACTCGATTCGTGAGTTTCTCGATATTGCTTTCGGTTATGTTAATCTCAACTGGCAGGATTATGTCAAGTTTGATGAACGCTATCTCCGTCCTGCGGAAGTAGATTTGTTGATTGGTGATCCCAGTAAAACCAAAGAGAAAATGGGATGGGAACCCTCAGTGACCTTTGAAGAATTAGTAAAGTTGATGGTCGATGCTGATATTAAGGCGTTGGAAACATCCAAAAAAATCGCCCAGGGGTTTGACTAATCGTTTGTAGATACTGAGAATTAACCCATGAATGCACTAGATTTACAAGATAAACGAATTGTTGTTACCGGAGGTGCTGGCTTTCTGGGGCGACAAGTCGTTGATCAGCTTCTCAAAGCAGGAGCGCGGAGAGATAAAATTTTGATTCCTCGATCGCAAGACTACGATCTGTGTACGCTAGAGGCTTGCCAGAGGGTGGTTGAGGATCAAGACATTATTATCCACTTAGCCGCTCATGTCGGAGGAATTGGCTTAAATCGCGAAAAACCGGCTGAATTGTTCTACGATAACTTAATGATGGGGACACAGCTTATTCATAGTGCCTATCAAGCAGGTATCGAGAAGTTCGTTTGCGTGGGAACGATTTGTGCCTATCCGAAGTTTACTCCTGTGCCGTTTAAAGAGGATGATTTGTGGTCCGGTTATCCCGAAGAGACGAATGCACCTTATGGGATTGCCAAAAAAGCATTACTGGTTCAATTACAAGCCTACCGCCAACAGTATAATTTGAACGGGATCTATTTGTTACCTGTTAATCTTTATGGCCCAGAGGATAATTTTGATCCGAGTAGTTCCCACGTGATTCCGGCTTTAATTCGCAAAGTCTATGAAGCTCAACAGCGCAAGGACAAGACACTCCCCGCTTGGGGTGATGGCAGTCCGAGTCGAGAGTTTCTCTATTCGACGGATGCGGCTCGTGGTATCGTGATGGCAACTCAGTATTACAATGAACCTGAACCCGTTAATTTAGGAACAAACCACGAAGTGAAAATTCGGGATTTGGTTGAAACTATCTGTGAATTAATGGAATTTGAAGGGGAAATTGTTTGGCAAACCGATAAACCGAATGGTCAACCTCGTCGGTGTTTAGACACACAAAGAGCCCAGGAAAAGTTTGGGTTTCTGGCTGAAGTCGATTTTAAGCAGGGATTGAAGAATACCATTGAATGGTATCGTCAACACGCCGAACCTGTAGCCGTTTAATGTTTTTTTAGAAGCCCGGTTTTGAGCCGGGTTTTCTCAGTTTAGACTCTCATTTTAATCCTTTCGTTGTCATTTTCGCTTAAACTCAAGCTGTTGTTCGCAATAATTTGACAGACTCCATCTTTTCAGGGCGCACCTACCTCGCATCTACGTGGCCAGTCGAGTCGCTCAAATATTATGTCCTCACTCGTAAATACCATTCAAGTTTACCGTGAAGCTGGAAATGTTCTTGAACGCTTGTCAACGGAATTGTTGTTTAATGTTGTTAGTTGTAAAGGATACAAAACCTTTATACCGATTTGATTTTCAGTCTGAATTCTGAATTGTTCTGAATCAACTTCAACTCAATTACTACAGCGTTATGATTCCCAAGATAGATCAGACCTCTATCAATTTCGTGAATAATCAGCCTACACCCCCAACAAAAAATCAACTTCGTCTGGAGTTATTAGAAATTCGTCAGTCTATGCTAGCAGAAGATTGGCGAACAAAAAGCGATCGCTTATGCTCTCATTTACTCGCTTCTGCCTTATTTGAACAAGCAGAAACAGTCTTAGCCTATGTTAGCTTTCGTCAAGAACCGGATCTCAGTCGGCTTTTTGCAGAAACAAGCAAAATGGGAACCAAAACTTGGGGATTTCCACGATGCGTTAAAAGCAATTTGATTTGGCATCAATGGAAACCCGGAGAACTCTTACAAACTGGGGCCTATGGAATTTGGGAACCGGATGCTAACCTCCCGATGATTTCAGCTTCAGATGTTGATTTAATTTTAGTTCCGGCTGTTGCCTGCGATCAGCGAGGATATCGTTTAGGATATGGAGGAGGATACTATGATCGGATGTTCAATGCTGCTGAATGGCAAATGATTCCCAAGATTGGTATTGTCTTTGAATTTGCATATCTACCTCAACTTCCTATCGATGAATGGGATCAGCCCTTAAATGCAGTGTGTACAGAAGAAGGATTAAGATTGAAGCCTTAATGAACTTAAAATCAGCAATCCGATCAGGGTTTTGGAATTATTTACTGCTGAGTGTCATTGCACTTTTGATGCTGTTTCCTTTACTGTGGTTAATGAGTACCGCGTTGAAGTCAGGGAACGAAAATATTTTTCAGTTTCCACCTCAATTCATTCCTCGTGAACCCACGTTGCAGAACTTCAAACGAGTTTGGCAAACGAATCCCATGGCTCGTTATCTAATCAACAGCCTCACTGTTGCCAGTCTCACCGTGGGACTGAATTTATTGTTTTCAGCCTTAGCCGCTTACCCCTTAGCTCGACTCAATTTTCGAGGAAGAGATGGTATTTTAACGGCAATTATTGCCACCATTATGATCCCGTTCCAAATCGTAATGATTCCGCTCTATATCCTGACAGTACAATTGGGATTAAGAAATACCTATCTCGGCTTGATTTTTCCGAATTTGGCTTCAGCATTTAGTATTTTTCTACTCAGACAAGCTTTTCTAAATGTTCCTAAAGAATTAGAAGAAGCAGCCCGCATGGATGGCTGTTCTGAGTTAGGAATTTGGTGGCATATCATGCTTCCATCAGTCCGTCCGGCTTTAATAACGTTAGGAATTTTTGTGTTTATCGGCTCATGGAGTGACTTTCTGTGGCCGCTATTAATTTTAGATCAACCTGAATACTATACTCTACCACTTGGAGTTGCCAAATTAGCCGGAACCTTCTCTCTAGATTGGCGTTTAGTGGCGGCGGGATCAATAATTTCGATAGCACCCGTTTTATTATTATTCTTATTGCTACAACGCTACATTGTGCCAACAGATGCAGCAACAGGAGTGAAAGGATAGTTAAATGTTAAATTCTCCCTCCTTATCGAGAAGAAAACACTCCCTTCGGATAAGCAATGCGTTTATGATTCACCTGTTCCCAAACCCGGACAAAAACTTCAGCAATCTTTGCCATGTCTTCTCGAGAGAGTCCAGAGTCTACCAATTGATTATCTTGCCATCTAGCTCGCAAAATTTTATTCACCATTTGTAAGGCTTCCTCGTGAGTAGCATCTTTGAGCGATCGCAATGCCGCTTCACAGGAGTCTGCTAACATGACAATACCGGTCTCCTTCGACTGAGGAGCTGGCCCATCATAGCGAAAATCCTGTTCTCTAACCACAATAGAAGCATCTTCTTTAGACCGTTGTTGAGCTTGATAATAAAAATAGGCGATTAGCATTTTACCCTGGTGTTCAGGAATAAAAGCTTGAATAGCCTTGGGTAAACGACAACGACGAGCCATTGCTAGCCCTTCACTGACGTGTTTTTTGATAATTCTCGAACTTTCCCAAGGGTCATTAATTTCATCATGCTTGTTCGGCCCACCCATCTGATTTTCAATAAATCCCAGAGGATCGTGCATTTTACCAATATCGTGATAAAGTGTTCCAGTTCTAACTAGCTCAACATTACACCCCAAGGCTTGAGCCGCCGCTTCTGCTAAGGTTGCCACAAACATAGTATGTTGGAAGGTCCCGGGCGCTTCGGTTGCTAGACGCTTTAATAAGGGTCGATTCGGGTTAGCGAGTTCTGCTAACCGGATGGGAGTAATCAAATCAAAAACGTGTTCTAAATAAGGACTTAACCCTAAAGCCACGACACTCCAGGCTAACCCTTCCAAAATTTGCAAGATGACTTGGCGGACTAAAATAAACCAAATCGAACTTGCTGTTGTTCCGACAACCGTTAGCGTCACCAGTAGATAAACCGCACCTTCAGTGATCCCGACGGCTCCTCCCAACAAAGCCAGTTCCTCACGCGATCGCAATTGTCCAGCGAGTAAACTCCCTAAAATCCCCCCAGCCGCACTCGCCAGGAGCGGAATAATCTCGACTTCCAAACCAATCGGAATAATCGCAGAAAGCAAACCCACTACCGTCACGCCGACTGCCGAACCATAGAAACTCCCCGCTAATAACCCGACTGCGGGTAAACCCGTCGAAGGAACCTTCAACAAAATCAACAGAGGTGTACTCAACGTTAGCAGTAGCAGTAATAAGTAGTCTCGATGCCGAAGACTCGGACGGAACCGTCTACCGACATATAAAACAATCACGACTGCTCCACTCACCAAACCAGCAAATCCCAGCAATCCTCTCCAGTTGACTCCCCGTTCACTCTTCTCAAAATGATCCAGGATCACAAACTCCCGTTGAGTGATTTTTTCTCCCTCTTCAACAATCACATCCCCTTGATTGATGACAACAATCACCGGATCGACACTTTCGGCGGCGAGTTCAGCTCGAGTACGGGTTGCTTCTCGATCTTCAATCAAATTGGTTCGCAAAACGGTTGTAAGTAATTTGGCCGCAAATTCCTGAGCCTCCTCCGGTACAGAGCTTTTCACCTGAATTTTGACTGCTTGTTGCAGAATTTCTGGAGGTAATCCCGGAGCAATACCTTGACTGAGCATTTCTCTTGCGACTTGCAGGATACCAACTTGGGTTTGCTCCCAGCTTTGGTCGGACCAGTCGAGCAAAGATTGATCGTAAAATTGAGTTTCTTCTAGAGAAAACTCTTTCGAGAAGGTTGTATAGGCTTTGGCATACCGCTTGCGGGCATCAGAAATTGCACTCACCAAAGCGGAAAACTCTTCTATAGAAGCTTGTTTCCCATAGCCTCGGAGTTGAGCGAATGCTTTCCAGCGCATTTGTTCAGCCGCTTCCTGTTGAGCCGATGAAAACTTACCATTTTCGGTGGATAAGCCGCCCGGAGCATTCAAGTTGAGTTGGGGTTGAACGGTGGTTTGTTCAACCTCAGTGAGTAATTCTTGCCATTGCCACTCTGGAATTCTACGCAGATAGGATTGAACATCTGTTGAGAGAATCCCCATATCAACAAATGGAAAGGGTTGAGCTAACACTCTAACCGCACCACCTTGATCGAGGACAGTTTGGATTCTTTGATTAATTTCTTCGTTGACGACTGGGTTAAGAACTAAAACAGGCACGACACCATAGAGAGCTTCTTTACGTCGTTCCTCTGTGGTTTTAATGTCCGTTAGTTGGGCATCTGCGGGAGCTGTAATCGTCTCCGGTGCCTCTCGACCTACAGCCAGTTTGGGCTGATTGTAAAAGCGAACGCCCATGACTCCGGTTAAAGAAACAATAGCCAGAAAGAGTAAAGCTGGAGAACCGGCTTGAGGGGACTTTGGAAGCTTACGCTTGGTCTGATCTGAAGAGATCTTTGGACTAGCAGACTGTTCAGAAGAAGATTGGGATTGGTAATGCTGCGAGTCATCCGAATGACCATTTTCAGCTCGATTTCCATTAACAGGAGACAACGAGCGGTGAGTACGGCTACGAAGCCGTTCAATCTGCCGTGTGATTAACTGAAACGTGTTCATCTATATCGAAGCTAGATTCTAGAGTGCAGCCGTGTCATATCAATTCTAGAGTACAGATTTCTGATTTTGGGATGTGATCTTTGCGGACAATAACTCAGTATAATCACGAAATAGACTTTACAGGGTAAATACTTTAACCTTAATCGATTTAGTCTATCTAGGTTAGACTTCTAGGATTGACTGGAACGAATTACATTCGGTGCTGCCACTGCTAAAGTTGGATCAATTTCAAAGAATGAGTTTTTTGTCTTGTAAACGCCAGACCAAGTCGCAAACAATTCTGTTGCTGAGGTTAAAATTTCTCCTTGTACAAGTTCTTCTGATGTTGATCTTTTAAGTTGGGATTGCCAGCAGAGGGGAAAGCTAGAAAAACTGTTATAAGCTCCAGATAAAGCACCGAGAAGTGAGCAGACGGTTGGAGGCTGACCTACTTGTAGGGTTCGTAAAAGGGCAATTTCTGGATCGTGAGGTCTACTCACAAAGCTATATAAAGCCAATGCAACTAAGGTTGTCTCTTTTAGAGTGTTTACCGTTTCCCCTGAACTTTTCAGTAATTGCTCTTGTGCTGTTTCTAAACTGACATTTTGCTCCATTAAAGTCTGAACCTCTTGTAATTGTTGAGGAAAATCGGTTTGAGGATCGAGATGATTTGAAATTTTTGCCAGGACTGTGCTTGGATTGAGTTCTTCCCGAAGAGCCAAGGCGATCGCCAAGTTAAACGTCAATACTGCCTGTTCTAACTCTAAGGATAAGGGCGATTCTTGTGTAACTTCTATCCCTTGCTGAAGATGTTGAGTCAGGTGTTCGGGCTGTTCGTGAAATAATAAGGTTAGTGGTAGTGTTGCTAAAGCGACTTCTGCTAGAGATTGTGAAGTTGTTTCTGATTCTGAAGATTCTTGATTTGAGTCAGGGATTAAACTATTCTCCTCAATCCCTAAGTTTTCTTGGGACTGATCTTGCTGCCATTGCTTCCAACTTCGATCCCAGTCTGTTTGATCCCAGCCTTGACATCGAGTTAAGCTACGAGTCATTTGCCCGACTAAGCTTTCAGCCCTCGTTAACTTGAGTTGCTTGTCTGTGTTGTTTGCTTCATAGAGTTTCAAGTCCCGTAATCTTTGAGGTCTGGGATTCACTAATCCCTGTGAATTGATCGAGATAGAGCGAGATTTTAGCCTCGCTCGGGTCAATCGACTCCCCAATGATACTCCTGCTATCACTCCCTGAAACCGACTGAGCAATGAGTATTGCATCGATCGCTCTCCTCACTCAGCTTGTTCTTGAGAACCGTTTACACTCTTAGCTGACTCGGCTTCTCGCAAATATCTGACCAGAGCCTGTAATCCTAAAATATAACTGTTTGCCCCAAAACCACTAATCTGGCCAATGGCAACAGGTGCGATATAAGAATGATGGCGGAAGCTTTCACGACGATAAATGTTGCTTAAATGCACTTCTACCGTTGGCAACTGAACTGCTGCGATCGCATCTCTAAGCGCAACACTGGTGTGCGTATATGCTCCCGCATTAATAATTAAGCCCTGATGTTGATTTTGGGCTGAATGAACCGCATCAACCAGGACTCCTTCATGGTTTGACTGCACACAGGATACTGCAAATTGGCAAAGCTGCGCCTCTTGCTGCAAGCGTTCATTAATGTTTGCTAGCGTTACCGTTCCATAAATCCCGGGTTCTCGTTGACCTAAGAGATTTAGGTTCGGGCCGTGCAGCACCAAAATACTAGGCAATTTTGAAACTTCCTGCAAAAGCTTAATTCCTAAGACTTGCGGCGGCGTTGCAAATCATCGACTGGAACTGGAATGGGTTCAGCTTCGGGTTGAGCTTGGGGGCCGAGTAATGCTTCTATCAACTCACGCGCCCACTCTTTCAGTTTTTCCAGCACTTTTTCAATGTATTCCATTGCAAAAATGGCTCCTTATTGTACACCGACTATAGCTTAACCATTGGACTTGATTCCTAACTCAGAGAGGAACTTATCCTTGGTCAATGAGTCTAATCCGAATAAACTCTACAGACTTAAGGTAAAATAGAAAGTTCTACTGTAAATCGCTTCATTTTCTATTTCCTTTATCATAACGAATCTTCATAGATTTGTGCAAGGTAAGTCCCAAATTAGCAAGTGCGGGTGCCTCTTGAGGGACCACTAGGAATTTGTCCGAAGGAGGATTCTAGGCGGATTGAAGCTGACGTCGGAGCTGATCGAGAGCTGAACAGGCACTGACTCGCTGAATCCATTCTCGCCCTCGTGAGGCGGAAAACAGAAATTTGAAAGTTTCAGCGGACTGTTCGGGTCCAGCCAAACCCATATATACGAGTCCAACAGGCTTAGTTTCGGTTCCGCCACCGGGTCCGGCGATTCCGGTAATACTGATACCCCAGGTCGTATTTAAGCGCGATCGCACACCAATCGCCATTTGTTGAGCCACGATATCACTCACCGCGCCCCACTGTTCGAGATCTTGAGCATTCACACCCAATAAACCTGTTTTCACGGCATTATCATAGGTAATAATTCCACCCCAGAAATAGCTCGAACTTCCCGGAACGCGAGTGATCATCTGCCCTAAACCTCCGCCTGTACAGGATTCTGCGACGGCTAAGGTTGAGTTAGTTTGTTGGAGGAGTTGACCCACAACCGAAGCTAGGGTATCCTCGTCTCGACCGTAGCAGTCTAAGCCTGCAATGTCTCGAATTTGCTGTTCAATCGGAGCAATAAGCTGTTCGGCGACAACTTCTGACTCAGCCTGAGCGGAGATTCTAAGTTTGACTTCTCCATGATTAGCGTAGGGAGCAACAGTGGGATTCGTTAACTTCAGGTAGGCGGAAACTTTTTCTGCTAAGGTAGACTCGGCAACGCCCCAAAATCTGAGGGTATGACTACGAATGATTCCCTGACACCATCCTTGATCTCGTAAATAGGGAACCGCTATCTCATGCCACATTCGCTTCATTTCCGCTGGAACACCGGGAAAAGTTAAAATTGTCAGATGATCGGAGCGAGGTTTCCAAATAATACCGGGAGCAGTCCCGACTGGATTTGCTAAAACGTCTGCTCCTTGAGGAATTAAAGCTTGTTTGTGATTACTCGGAGCCATGACTCGTCCCCGTTGAGCAAATCTTTGCCGAATCGTTTCTAGAATATCGGGTCTTTCGATCAAAGGAACCCCAAAAAAATCAGCAATCGTTTCCACAGTCAGATCATCTGGTGTTGGCCCCAAGCCTCCTGTAAAAATCAGTAAATCTGAGCGTTGAGAGGCGATCGCAATCACCTGTTTAATCCGTTCTGGGTTATCACCAACAACGGTTTGATAGTAGTGAGGAATTCCTAGTTCAGCAAGCTGTTTTCCCAGAAATTGAGCATTACTATTGAGGATATCACCGAGTAAGAGTTCTGTCCCGACACAAATAATTTCAGCAGTCATGCCCTGACTATTCCGTTATGGGTTCGTCATCTATTGTCGAGTAGGCAGTAGGCAATAGGCAATAGGCAATAGGCAATCAGGTTATCACTGTTCCCTGTTTAGTCTAAACCAGGGATTAAAATCCCTGTCTGAAACTTAAAGTCCTTTTCAAAGGACTGAGTTATGAACTGAGAAGTTAAATCGCTGTTCCCTGTCCACTGTGTACTGATTACTTTGCGTGTTTGAGAGCTTTCCAACTGGTATATCCTAATAAACCCGTTGCTCCCAATGCGTAAATTAACCCACTTGGCAGAGAAAATGCTAAGGCTAAACTTCCCACCCACAACGTCAAAGAATAGATGAAAAGAACGGCTAAACGTTGAGAGAGTCCTGCATTCAGCAGTCGATGATGCAAGTGACGTTTATCGGCGATAAATGGAGATTTTCCGTTGCGTAGCCGATCTACAATCACGGCTGACATATCTAAAATCGGCACGGCTAAAATAATGTAGGGCAAAACCACAGAAGTCACAACCGTTGTTTTCACAAGGCCAATCACTCCAACTCCTGCTAAGGTAAACCCTAGAAAATAGGAACCGCCATCTCCCATAAAAATTTGAGCGGGATTAAAGTTGTAGCGTAAAAATCCTAATGCTCCGCCAGCTAAAGCTGCTGCAATTAAAGCTGCTGCGGGTTGATCCATTTGTAAACTCACCACCAACATCACAACTGCTGCAATGCCGGAAACTCCTGCTGCCAAACCATCTAAACCATCAATCCAGTTAATCGCATTAGTCATACCTACTAACCAGATTACGGTAATCGGTAAACTCAACCAACCAATATGAGCGAGTCCGATCAATGGAACCGTGAGAAACTCAATTCTCACTCCAACCATCCACGCTAAACTGGCAACAGTCATTTGTAATATGAGGCGAGTCAGGGGAGATAGGCTAAATAGATCGTCGGCTAAACCAATTAAAAAGAAGGCGAGACCCCCAACCGTAACACCCCAAATTTCATATTCTTGTTCAGCACTTAAAGGCTGGCCGTTGGCATCAATGAAGCCTCCTGACCACCAAACGATGAGTAAACCAATCAGTGTTCCGAGATAGATAGAAATGCCGCCTAGACGAACCATTGGACGTTTGTGAACTTTGCGATCACTCGGCCGATCAACTTGTCCACTTTTTAAGCCAATCGCCTTGACAATTGGTGTTGTTCCCAGAACAACCAGTGCAGAAACGCAAAATACGAGCAAATGGTACAGATGGAGAGGCATCTGAAATTATGGGGGAAACGTTGTTCAGAGAAAAAGCAGACTCTTGATCTGGTCTTGAGTTTTGCTTCAACTGGCTTTAAAAAAATAAAGCGTCAGGCAGAGTCTACTACATTTTGCGCTCATTTCTACCACAAAAGTTTAAAATTAAAATTTTTAATCAAAATTGAACAAAGTAAAGGAGCAAAGAAGAGCGATCGCTCCCCGCTACAACGATCGCTCCTCAAGTCTAGTCCTAAAGTCTAGATAATCAAGCTAAAGCCGGAACTTTAGCCGATAGATGAGGATAAAGCGGAAAACCTTTGCACAGAGACTGAACTCGTTCGAGACAGCTTTGAGTCACACTTTCAGAATCTGGGTTGAGGAGGCGTTCGGCGATAATATCCCCAATTTCGGTAAACTCAGCCGTTCCCATTCCGCGAGTTGTCATCGCCGGAGATCCGAGTCGTAAGCCACTGGTGACAAAAGGAGACTCTGGATCGAAGGGAACCGTATTTTTGTTCGCTGTAATGTTGACTTCGCTGACCAGTTTATCGGCTTGCTTTCCTGTCATACTGACAGAACGCAGGTCTACCAACATCACGTGATTTTCGGTACCGCCTGAGACGATTTTCAAGCCTCGATTTTGGAGTTGAGTCGCCAGGGCTTGAGCATTTTCAATCACTTGACCACAATAGGTTTTAAACTCAGGTTGGAGAGCTTCTCCAAAGGCAACCGCTTTTGCCGCGATCACGTGTTCGAGAGGACCGCCTTGAGTCCCCGGGAATACTGCCTTATCCATTTTTTTGCCGAGATCGGGGTCACGAGTCAGGATTAATCCTCCACGCGGGCCACGCAGTGTTTTATGCGTTGTCGTTGTCACCACATCACAATAGGGAATGGGACTTGGGTGATGTCCACTGGCTACTAAACCTGCAATGTGAGCAATATCTGCGAGTAAATAGGCTCCGACTTCGTCCGCGATCGCTCTAAACTTATCAAACTCAATGATCCGGGAGTAGGCAGAATAGCCACAGATGATCAATTTGGGTTGATGTTGTTTAGCTTGTTCGAGAATGCGATCGTAGTCAAGGCGCTCGGTTTCTTGATCAACTCCATAATGGCAGGCTTTAAACCATTTTCCAGAGACGTTGACCGGGGAACCATGTGTAAGATGACCGCCATGAGATAAATCCATCCCCATGATCGTGTCACCTGGTTCTAGTAATGATAAAAAGACCGCAAAGTTTGCTTGAGCGCCGGAATGGGGTTGAACATTGGCATGAGCTGCATTGAATACTTCTTTGGCGCGTTCAATGGCTAACTGTTCAAGCGTATCAATAACCTCACAACCACCATAGTAGCGTTTTCTGGGTAATCCTTCTGCGTATTTGTTCGTCAGAACCGATCCCTGCGCTGCCATGACTGCTGCGGATGTAAAGTTTTCACTGGCGATTAATTCTAAGTGATCGCGCTGGCGTTGCAGTTCTTTTTGAATCCCATCAGCGACGAGTGGATCGCTTTGGGCTAAGATGTCTAAGTTAGTATCGCTCACTTTAGATTTCCTCAGAGTGCAGATTTGGAATTCCAGAAAGAGTCGGTGTCCTAAAAATGAGGGGTTCCCGAGTAATAAATCCTGACTATTCCCTGACTAATTCGGGTGTTTTTCCTACTCTCAAGTTGGGACTCTTCCAACCTAACAGATCATACACTTTGTTTCCTCCATTGGTGTCAAAGATAATATCTTGACAGGAATGTTAAGTTGTGATCCAATCTCGTAATCTCCCTCTGGTCTTGGAATACAATGGAAAGGGCAAACGTGGAATTTGTCGGAGAGATGTGAGATGCTTGTGATTTTGATGGAGAATCAACTGCTTGAACCTCAACGAGTGTGTCAAGGTTGTCCCCTGGCCGATCGCAGTGGTCAGCCTCGCTGGAGAGGTGGACAACTCACTTGTGGTCATCCCGTTCGGAAAACGACTGAAAATCTTCCCAGTCAGTACGAATGCCAGATGGGTTTTAGAATTGCCAATATTGAATAAAGGTTTAAGTACGGGCGTGCTGTTAATATTCTTGAAGCACTGCGTTATCCTGAGTTTAGAGGTAATTTCGTCATTAGACCAACGCACTCAGGAGACAAAATTATGACATGGCGTAGCCATACAACCATTCAAGAACGAATTTTCGCAATTTTACCCTATTTACTTCCCTTATATTACGGACAGCAGTTTGGCGTATTTTTGTATAGACAGTTTCCCTTTTTGCAGTATATTCAGTTGCCCTTGCTGCCTTTACAGATTGTCTTTTCTCTGATTCCCTTCGGTCTAGGCGGACTTGTGGTTTTCTTTGCTCTATTCTTGCTGGTGGTCCGAAACCCAAATATCCCTCACTTCATCCGTTTCAATGCTATGCAAGCGATTTTAATTGACATTATTATCGTTTTGTGCAGTATTATTTTGGGAGTCTTAGGGGGTGACCCGGAAGGCTTCATCATGGAAACAATCTACAATATGCTGTTCTTAGGTGTTTTAGCAGCAGTCATTTATTCTGTTGTGCAGTCTCTACGCGGATGCTATGCAGAAATTCCTACGATTTCAGATGCTGTATATATGCAGGTTCCCTAAGTAAACAGTAAACCCTTAGACCCTGCGAGCGTTGAGACTTCGACTTCGCGAGCGTCTGAAGTTTGCCGAAACGCAGGGCAAGCAGCGCAAAGTGCGGTCTTGGGGGTTTCCCCCATGAGCAACTTTGTAAGAGAGTAAACAGTTAAACAGTGAGAGCAGTAAGTTTGAGTCCTCTAAAGAGGACTTTAAATATTAGACAGGGATTTTAATCCCTGGATGGACGTTCTAGCTATGTTTTTTGGGAAGAAGACAATATTGCGCCGATTTTAGCTCTAGAAATTGTTTCTCAAACTTACAATGGTGAACATGAACAAAAAAAGATAAATTATGCAGAATTAGGCGTATTATATTATGTCATTTATGCTCCAACTCGACTCCAACGCAAACGACAGAGATTAGAAGTTTATCGATTAATTGAAGGTGAATATGTATTGCAACCCGGCGATCAAGTTTGGATGCCAGAAATTCAACTGGGGATTGGGCGAGAAGTAGGAACCTATCAAGGGAAAAATCGAGAATGGTTATTCTGGTATGACCAAAATGGCGATCGCTATCAAACCCCAGAAGAACAATTACAAACTCTTTTAACGAAGTTACAACAACGAGGGATTAATCCAGATAGCCTTTGAGAAGAAGAGATTTCCGGCAACGATCTCCACATTGAATCATCTGAATTTGCAGGCGATCGCATTATACTCTAAAACTAGATTTAGAAAAATTGTCCATTTCCTTTTCTATGTTGTAAAATTGAAAGGTTCCTTGCTTCTAATTTGATGAAGCCAAACAGCCCATGAGGAGACTTTTTCAATGCAAGATTTTGTTTATGAAACCATGTACATCCTGCGCCCTGACTTGATCGATGAACAAGTAGAAGTGTCGATCGCAAAGTACAAAGATTTGTTACAGGAGCAGGGTGGAGAGAATATCCAAATTCAAAATTTAGGTAAGCGTCGCTTGGCTTACGAAATTGACAATCATCGCGAAGGGGTCTACGTTCAGATGAACTATACAGGCCCAGGCGGTCAAATTGCGGTTTTAGAACGAGCGATGCGGATTAGTGATGATGTAATTCGTTACTTAACGACGAAGCAGCCTGCAATTCCTGTGGAAATGGCAGCCGTCGTTGCTGAACAGCAAGAGTCGTCACCATCACCGGAACCAGAGGAAGTCCCTCAAGAAGTTTAGAGAGATCGGGGGAGCTTGTGGTTTAAAAATCAGCAGGCTCTCTGTCGCCTTGGTTTGGGTGAATAAAGCGATTGGGCTTGAGCATCGGTGCGTGGAAGCGCGATCGCAGTTATTGATATTTTGTTACTCTAACCTGAAAGTGGTCAGAAGTTAACTTGCAGCTCTGTAAAAATCTGGTATTTTGGTTTGTTATAAGGAATTTGTTGCGGATTACGATCCCAGCAAGCTATTCCGAGCGAATGACAACACAAGCTGGAACTCAGTCGAGAGTGAAGTCAAAAATAGAGTTTTCCCTTGCCCGATCAAGTTTGAGCCTGTTTTTGTGCTCTAGCTTGTGAAGATATTCAAAATTAGATATGCCAAAAAGATTATAGGAGCAATCTGTCATCGTGAGTTCACCGAATCAACCCACTCAACAAGAGTTACAAGCTGAAGTAGCTCGTCTGGCCGAAGAACTGAAAATGAGAGATCAGCTTGTTCAACAACTGTCTCAAGAACTCTTTCGTTTGGTCAAGGGAAATACAGGTTTGATGCCTGCTCCCGAACTCTCAGAACATCAGCAAGTTCAAATGAAGGCATTGCGGGAGCAACTGCAAGACGTTGAGCAGCAGGTGAAGTTTTATCAAGAGCAAATTTCCGATCGCGATAGCGAAGTTTATCAACTGCGTCAGTCTGTTCAGGAGTTAACTGATCGCTCTCGGATGCTCGAACAAGTGGTTCAAGAGCTTCCGGGTGTCTATCGTCAGAAGTTCTCTGAGCGTCTGCAAGAGGTGATGGAAAAGGTTGAAGCACTGCAACGGGAAAACCGCCAGCTTCATGCTGAACTACAAAGCGTTAGCTACCGTCTCGCTCAAAAGAGCCGTCGCCCCAGTGGTTTGGATCTACCCAGTTTTCAGGACGGCTCTGGATCTAGAGTTGACTTTCCCAGCTTGAAGAACGCTTAAAACCTAGTGTCTCTCAAGAGCGAGCTGAAAATCGCTACAGATAAAGAACAAACTGGAGTTTAGGCTACAAGTTAATGATGAAATTGGCTTCGGGTCTAGACTCCAATGCGATCGCAACACCAGTTTTGACAAGATTTATTATTTTCCCAGTATTTAATAATAGCCGAAGTATCCAATAGCTAAAATATTCCAGGGAACAGACAACTTCAAAACTTCCTTTTATAGCTATATCTTAAATTGTTAAAATTCTCTCAAAGAAACTAAATCTAATATTAGTAGAGCATTTTTCTAGATGACTTGAATTAGAGAATCTCAATTTAACGTTAGAGATGACAAATGACCTGAATTGTGAAATAATTCTCCTGTAAAGCCCAACGATACAGTTGCAGGAGTGAAGGTTTATATAAAATGGTAAACTGGCTCAAGAAATATTCTGTTTTTAGAGTTTTGACCCTTGGTAATCGTAGATTCATCTGCTGGTTGCTAATTTTTGCATTGAGCATTAGTCTATCGGGTGCGAAAAAGTCAATCACAAACCCGCCGATTCGCGTTCCTATTTTTGGCTTTCATAATATCGTTGATTTGGAGAAGTCGAACCAAACTAATATTAAACCGCTTTATTTTCAACATGACTATCGTAAACGCAGACTCTATACATTTTTAAATTATTTAGTTGAAAACAATTATTGGTTTTTGACGAGCCAAGATTTATTTACTTACTTTATTCAAAAGTCTCAGCCGATTCCACCCGAATATTTGAATCGAAAGCCTGTAATGATCACGTTTGATGATGGTTACTCTGGAATCCATGAAAATGTTTTACCTATTTTAAAAGATCTCAAACAAAATTATGATCAAACCGTAAAAATTGTTTTGTTTATTAATCCGGGCTATATGGGCGTTAATATCAAAGATTTCGTTCCACACATGAGCTGTGACGATCTCAGAGATGGCTACATACGTGGGTTTTATGATATTCAGTCTCATGGTTTTTCCCATAAAAACTTGACTAAACTCGACATCAAAAATGTAGAACTAGAACTAGATAAAGCCAAGACAAAACTAAGAGAATGTACCGCAGATCTCGATCCAAATAAATGGGTTGCTGCTCATATTGCCTATCCTTACGGTGCTGTCACTTGGAAAGTTCAGAAATATTTACCCAAATATCACTTAACGGGTTATTTATATGATGGGATTATGTCTCGTCCGAATCGATTGAGAAATCCTTTCCAAATTTCTAGAGTTCCAGTGAACCGCTATACCACAGTTCATCAACTCATTAGAATTGCCAACCGAGCCACTCGAATTAAAAGGCTTGACCTGAAAGATAGTTAAATCAAATAAGACTGTTTAATGATCAATTCTGAAAAGGGATTGCTCACAGATCAAACAGATCTTGATTTTGCTTTGAGACTTAAACAAAGTTAGAAATCAAAAGCAGGATGAAATGCAGAGGGGACAAAAATCGATTAGAATTAGATCCAAATTACTGTTAACGGCTGACTGAAATGATGCAATTTTTTTGGATTATTGTTACCTTTGTCATTTTCACCCTACAAATATTTGGGGGATATTCTACTCCGGCTCTAGCTGCTTCTAGTACATTAATAGAATCAACTCTAACGATTCAAGATGTTGAAGATCTGTTTAATCAAGCAATTGATGAGACAAAAGCGGGGAAATTCGCGGAAGCTGAAACCGACTGGACGCTGATGATTAAACAATACCCGGATAATGCTGCACTGTGGAGTAATCGAGGCAATGTTCGGGTGAGTCAAAATAAGATAGAGGCGGCTCTTTCTGACTTTAATAAAGCGATTGAACTGGCTCCGAATGTACCTGATCCTTACTTAAATCGAGGAATTGCTTATGAGCGACTCGAACAGTGGGATGAGGCGATCGCGGATTACAATACTGTTTTAAAATTCTCAGGAGAGGATGAAGTTGCCTACAATAATCGTGGCAATGCTGAAGCAGGTTTAGGCGACTGGGAGGCAGCAATTATTGATTATGAAACCGCCGCTGAACTGAACCCCAATTATGCTTTTGCACGCGCTAACTACGCTCTGGCACTCTATCAGGATGGTCAAACCCAAAAAGCAATTCGCACGATGAAAAATCTTGTTCGTAAATATCCTAATTTTGCTGATATGCGAGCCGCTTTGAGTGCTTGTTTGTGGGAAACCGGAAAACGAGGAGAAGCGGAGAGTAATTGGGTAGCAGCAATGGGCTTAGATGGGCGCTACAAGGATATTGAATGGGTGAGTCAGATTCGTCGTTGGCCTCCGACTGTTGTTGATGCTTTGAATAAGTTTCTGAATTTGCAGTAACAACTTCGAGAAAATTTAATTAATGTCTACTGTGTACTGTTAAAGCCCAGGACTGTTCTGAATTTCAGTTGAAACAGCCCTGGGTTATAGGTTGACTAAGTATCCTTAAGCCCAGGTGTGTCAGTCCACTAAATATCAGTTTCTGACAATTCACGGATCAAGTGATCGAAAGGTTGATCGAGGTAGTCGCCCACAGGAACACCTGCTTCTGTGACTTTCTCACGAACGAGATTCTTGAGAATGCCAATGCCCACAACAGTAGGACCGATGGGAACACTCAAAGAATTGTAAGTTTCTCTTAGGCCTTGTAAAACTCGCTCATCGAGAACATCTGTATCTCCAGCAACCATTGCATACATGGCATAGCGCAGATAATAATCCATATCTCGCAAGCAAGCAGCGTAACGGCGAGTGGTGTAAGCATTACCGCCTGGACGAATCAGTTCAGGGATATCCGCAAACAATTGAGTTCCTGCTTGTTTGACTAGATCCGCTGCGTTACCATTAACCACCGTTGCGGCTTGAACCCGTGCGGTTCCAGTCTGAAAGTAGGATTTTAACTGATCGACAGCATCTCGATCTAAATATCGTCCTGTTAAGTCGTAATTTTTAATCAGGCTTGTAACTGCGTCCCGCATGAAAATTATCTCCGTATCATATCTTTCAATTATTCTGAGCTATGTTGTGTTATAGTGTATTGCCTGATACAAAACTTAATCAATGTAAGTCACTATGATCAGCCAGATGCTTGGTTGAGAGGATCTGTTGATCGCCTCAGAGCGCAGACAATATTGGAGGTCTATATGCCAGAAACAGCGCAAGAAGTCTTGAGTATGATTCGAGACCAGAATATTAAAATGATCGACCTTAAGTTTATTGATATGCCGGGGATCTGGCAACACTTAACGGTTTATTACGATCAGATTGACGAAAGTTCTTTTACCGATGGTGTTCCTTTTGATGGTTCTAGTATTCGGGGATGGAAGGCGATCAACGAATCAGACATGACCATGGTACTCGATCCCAAAACCGCTTGGATCGATCCCTTTATGGCTGAACCGACACTGAGTATAACGTGCAGCATCAAAGAACCCCGCACAGGCGAATGGTATAGTCGTTGTCCTCGTGTGATTGCTCAAAAAGCGATTGACTATCTCCAATCAACAGGTATCGGAGATACGGCTTTCTTTGGTCCTGAAGCCGAATTTTTTGTGTTTGATGATGTTCGTTTTGATCAAACCCAAAGCTGTGGCTATTACTATGTAGATTCTGTTGAGGGTCGCTGGAATTCTGGACGGGAAGAACCCGGTGGAAACTTAGGATACAAGCCCCGGTATAAGGAAGGATATTTCCCCGTTTCTCCGACGGATACGCTGCAAGATATGCGGACTGAAATGCTGCTGACGATGTTAGAGTGTGGTGTTCCGATTGAAAAGCATCACCATGAGGTGGCAACTGGGGGCCAAAATGAGTTGGGTTTCCGGTTTGGAACTCTCATTGAAGCGGCTGATAACTTGATGATTTATAAATATGTCATTAAGAATGTCGGTAAAAAATATGGCAAAAGCGTAACCTTCATGCCGAAGCCTGTCTTCAATGACAACGGCTCAGGGATGCACTGTCACCAGTCCATCTGGAAAGGCGGTCAGCCTCTGTTTGGAGGCGACAAATACGCAGGTTTAAGCGAATTAGGCTTGCACTACATTGGCGGTATTTTACGTCATGCTCCGGCGTTACTGGCGTTTACGAACCCCACAACCAACTCTTACAAGCGTTTGGTTCCGGGTTTTGAAGCTCCGGTTAACTTAGCCTATTCTCAAGGAAATCGTTCGGCTTCAGTTCGGATTCCTCTCTCTGGTGATAATCCCAAAGCCAAGCGGCTTGAATTCCGTTGTCCCGATGCTACATCTAACCCCTATCTCGCGTTTGCGGCGATGCTCTGTGCAGGTTTGGATGGGATCAAAAACAAAATTGATCCGGGCGAACCCCTGGATGTGGATATCTACGACTTGTCTCCAGAGGAGTTACGCAAGATTCCTTCGACTCCTGGTTCTTTGGAACTCGCTCTCGAAGCTTTGGAAAATGATCATGCGTTCTTAACTGAATCTGGTGTGTTCACTGAAGACTTCATCGCCAACTGGATTTCCTACAAACTCGATAACGAAGTTAACCCGATGCGGTTACGTCCTCACCCCTACGAGTTTGCCCTCTACTATGATGTCTAAAAATTTAATGTCAAAAATTTAGACTAATTTAATTTTTTTACAAGCTGCCCTCATTGGGTGGCTTTTTTTGTGGGGAGATGAGAGCCGAGCAAACAAAACTATCCCTCGTGACGTTGCAATTTTAAGGAAAAATTTACAATAATTTACAGTGGAATCTTGCAATTCATATCATCCATATCACAATTATCCATGACTGATACGCTCACAAAGTTAACCTACGACGCTTTTCAAAGAGGCAAAACTTACTTTGGTGTTGCTCACAAAACCCTCAGCGCCCAGGTATTACGCTGGATTAATCCTCCAACACCCGAACGCAAACCCCAATCCCTTAGTCCTGAAAATTTAGTAACTCTGCAAACTTGGCTAGAGCAAATCACTGAAACCGATTGGCAAGATGCTGAAAATGGAGTTTACCCCAAATCTATCCTGTTTGAGAATGAATGGGAAGATTTCTTAACCTACTATCCTACTTTCTGGTTTGATATGTTTACCGTTCAAGAACGAGCGAACCAGAAACGATATCAGGAATTTGCACCCGATATCGATATCGAAGGTTATCCCAAGTATTACTTGCAAAATTTCCATCATCAAACCGATGGTTATCTCAGTGATATGTCTGCTAATCTGTACGATATTCAGGTTGATATTCTGTTTAGTGGTGCGGCAGATGCCATGCGGCGACGGGTATTGGCTCCTCTCAAGCAAGGTATAAAAAGCCAGTTTAGTACGGTTGCGCCCAGAGAAATTCGGGTTTTGGATGTTGCTTGTGGAACCGGTCGAACTTTAAAATCTATTCGGGCAACTTTTCCCAAAGCTTCTCTCTACGGGATTGACCTTTCTCCGGCCTATTTACGCAAAGCTAATCAACTTCTGTGCGAAATTCCAGGAGAACTTCCCCAACTGGTTCAGGGAAACGCTGAAAAGATGCCCTACGTGGACAACTACTTCCACGGTATTACCTCGGTGTTTATGTTCCATGAACTGCCCCCAGAAGCTCGTCAAAACGTCATTGATGACTGTTTCCGAGTCCTGACACCAGGTGGAACCTTCGTGATTTGTGACTCTATTCAGGCGCCTGATTTTCCGGACATGAAAACGATGATGGACAATTTCCCCGTTCTGTTCCATGAACCCTACTACCGTCACTATACGACCGATAATTTAGTTGAACGCTTAGAAAACGCTGGGTTTGAGCAAATTACCACCCAAAATCATTTTGTTAGCAAATATTGGGTTGCTCATAAACCCGTTTGACAGTTTTTACAGTGAACAATTTGACAGTGAGCAGTGTTTTCAGTGTAGACCTAGAGAAGCCAGAGATTAAAATCTCTGTCTAAAAGTGAAAGTCCTTTAAAAAGGACTAAGTCGCAACTCACAGTAACAGGTTGAGTCTGTACTGCTCACTACTGCTCACTCTCTTACAAAGTTGCTGTCTTGCGAAGTTCCTCTATGCGCAAACTTTGCTCTCTTGGTCAGCATTCCCTCTCTTGGTCGGCATTCCCTAGCGCCGTGAGACGACGCGGGTTCCGACCGCTAGCGCCCGCAGGTGGCGCGGTGAGTGCAGTGCGGTCTTGGGGTCTCCCCAAGTAGAGCAACTGCCGAACCCGAAGGGGATCTGCCCGCAAGTCGCAAGGCAAGCGCTTCAAGTCGGGGAACCCGCCCAACGGACTTCGCGCTCATGGGGGAAACCCCCAAGACCGACTTTGCGCTGCTTGCCCTGCATTTCGACCCTGAACGCGCTTGCGTGACATTAGTCGTAGCGTCGTCGAAGGGTATACTGCTGAGTGTGTAATGCTGAGTGTGTACTGTGTACTGAAAAAACTGTTCCCTCTTATGGCTTCTAAACAGAACTCCAACTCCGATAAAAATTCATCAAAAAATCGTGTCGTTTACTCAGAATTTGGTCAAGCAACAGATTCTGCTGCCCTCGAACGTGCGAAACCCGATTTACCGCCCGCTCAACAAAACTTAAAAGTGCAAGCCTCCCGCAAAGGACGCAAAGGAAAAACTGTGACCGTAATTTCAGGATTTCAAACTTCTGATGAAACCTTACAGAAATTAGTCAAGCAGCTCAAAACTCAGTGTGGTTCAGGTGGAACCGTTAAAGACGATACGATTGAAATTCAAGGAGATCATGCTCAAAAGTTAATCGAGATTCTGACAAAATTGGGATACAAAGCTAAAATAAGTGGAAGATAGAATAATAGGGTGAAAAAGGCTTGGCAGCATTAATGAATGAAATCGCCATCCATGAGACATTTCAAAATACAATTCAAGGAGAAGGATTTTGGGCGGGAACGCCTGTCGATTTTATTCGGTTAGCTGGGTGTCCGGTTCGATGCCACTATTGTGATACTGGATATGCAGAGGGAGGAGCAGGTAATCCTAGACAGATTCGTTCTTTTAAAGACTTAATTGCTGAATTGCGATCGCCGAGAGTTGTGATTTCTGGAGGAGAACCGTTTATATATTCACAGCTTCCTGATTTAGTTGAATGTATTGAAGCTACAAACCGTACCGTTTCTCTGGAAACCTCTGGGTCATTTTGGCAGCCCATTTCAACGAATGCTTGGGTGACATTAAGCCCAAAAGAACATCTTAATTCTCAGTATCCTGTGGTCGAAAAAATGTGGGAACGTGCGTCGGAAATTAAACTGGTGATAGAAACCGGGTTTGAACTCAAATATTACGATCAATATTTACCTCAAAAACCTGAAGTTCCAGTCTTTTTACAACCCGAGTGGACGCAACGCGATTACACCATACCACTTGTATTAGATCTACTCAAACAATATCCAAAATATCGACTTTCGCTACAATTACATAAGTATGTAGGTGTAGACTAATTTAAGTAGACTAATTTAAAATGATCGATTCCCGTTGGCACTATCCGACTCATCTCAAGCACTCTACAACAGTTCCCTATCAAGGGATAATTCCACTGGAGCAGCAAATTCATCATCAGTCAATCACATTTGATTATACGATTAAAACGACAATCCGTCGTCAACATTGTAATCCGCCAATTTGGAGAGATTTTCATTTTCATACTTTCGAGATTGTCCTCGAACTAGCTGCCACTTGTCAGCCTGGAGATTTATATGGATTGGATCTGGTCGAAATGGAAAATAAACTGTATCTTTGGGCGGAAAAGTTGCCAGAAAAAATTAATGAACATCCCTTATGTCCTCATGGAACGACAGAAGAAATGTGCTTATATTTTGCTCAGATCAAGCTCGAACCTCATATTAAACTACTGAGAGTTAGTGTTTCTGAAACAGCCAACCGCCTCACAAGCTTACAGCTTTCTTAATGTCTCTATCCTCCTCCCAACTTCCCAAGAGTTTGTGCGACTGCGTCAATTTTGAGGTATGATCGGACGTGAAACAATTCTGTCATCATTACATTCGTAAACTGTTATGGATATTCTCGCACTCGGCTGGGTTGCCGTTCTGGTTGTCTTCACCTTCTCAATTTCAATGGTTGTTTGGGCGCGTAACGGCCTCTAAATCATCTGAAACTCTGGTGATTACTCAATGATTTTGGGGTGGATAATTCTTGTCCACCCTATCTTCTTGTGCCGCTTAAAACCTTTAGTTTGGGAGTCATAATTTTGATCATTATTCAGGTGAAAGTCAAGCCCAATTCTAAACAACAATCGATTCAAAAACAAGCCGATGGTCATTTTATGATTCATCTGAAATCACCTCCGCTTGATGGCAAAGCGAACCAAGAGTTAATCAAACTGCTAGCCCAAAAATTTAAGATTCCGAAGTCAGAAGTTCGGATCAAATCTGGCTTGTCCTCGAAAAATAAATTAATCGAACTTCCGGATTCTTGTATAATCGGCGAATTCTAAAGATTTATCCTAACAAGTTTTATTTTTTTTATTGATTAATATGGCAACTATTGTTGAACATCAAAAAAGTGGAAATCGCTATATCGTCGTCGGAAGTGGATTTACCATTTCTAAGTTCTCTAGCAGTAATTCGCCTTTGACTCTAACGAAAACTGAAGAAGAAGAACATTATCATTTGATCGCCGTCTGCGATCGCCGAGGTTTAATTAGATGGTTTTATGCAGATGATTTAATCGTCATTGAAATTGATGGCAAGAAGCCAACCGATTTAATATAGCAATCATAAATGACTCATCAGACGGGAGCCATACATTATAATTAAAGTCTAATAGATTTCAGGGTCTAAGTTGCTGTTATCATCAGCACCGCTATATTTGAGCGATAAGGGGTCTAGTTTCCGTATAATTGTGATACCTCAAAAGGCTTGTCCTCGGTATTCCGTACAGAAACCTAAAAACCTCTCTATTTTGAGCAAGGTTTTACAGAAAAAAATGGAGCTAGAGAATAATCCCTGTCAAATCTGCTAGAGTTACAATTTCAAATCTGAGGGAAATATGAGGGAATCAGTCAAGACTGAAATGACTGTGATAGTGAGATTCTTCATCTCTACTAGCCGTTAGCCTTAATGGGCAGAGAGAGACTCGAACTCTCACGACCGAAGCCGCCACATTTTGAGTGTGGTGCGTCTACCAATTTCGCCATCCGCCCTTTTGAATGGTTTCCCCATTATACACCTTAAAATCACCTTTCAACAAGTTTTGGTAATCAGGACTACTCGACCAGCGATCAATTTCTCGAACTCGTAGCACGGGAAGGGGATGAGTCAGTTGAGCGGATTGAGCTTGTTTGAGCATTTCTCCGAGTTCATCTTGACTCATTTGATCATAAGCACGAGCTTGAGCCAAAAACGCATCAAGATTTAATTTTGAAGCTAAACTGGGTGAACCTCCAGACAACTTCATCAAGACTGACATCACGGTTCTGGGGTTTTGAGTCGCTAAAAGCGCAGCGCGATCGCAAGTCAATTCCGCACAGCGCAACCATTCTAAAATCTGAGACTGTAAAGTTTGGGTGAGAATAGTACCCCAGGGAGACAACTGTCCGGCGGCGAGTATGAGTAAATTCGCTAAAGTTAGGTAAACTCCATGTTCGCACTTGAGATGACCCAATTCGTGAGCAATCACCGCTTGAATTTCCTCTGGAGTCAAAAGTTCAATTAAGGAAGTATGAATGACAATAAACGGCTTATCTCCGCGCATTGCAAAGGTATAAGCATTCGGAACCGGATTTTGACGGATGTAGAGTTGAGGGGGTTCCAAATCTAAGGTCTCACAAGCATTCAGCAACAGTTGATGAAGATGGGGGAGTTGCTGAGGACCAACTAAAACACTAGACGCAATATTTTCGAGATAAAAAAACCGCTCACCCAAAGAACCGAGAAACTGACGAACCAAAATATCCAGACCCGGAATTTGCTTGAGAGAGCTTGTTGCTTGTTGGTCGAGGGGATGGCGGAAATGGTCAGCTCTCAAGCCCAACAACGGTATTGTCGAAAAAGCCATAGGAATTCAGCACTGCAATCTCAAAAGGACATTAGCGAGAGTTAGCTGTAAGTCATCAAATTTCCTACAACTAACTCCTTACCTTACTTAGTGTAGGCCGAATTTCACCGACTGAACCAGAAATTAATCCAGTTTAGGTTCGGGTTTGGGATTGATTCGGACAATATCAGCACCCAATTTTCTGAGCTTTTCCTCGAATTTCTCATAACCGCGATCAAGATGCTGTAAACCTTGAATCGTGCTAGTTCCTTCTGCGGCTAAAGCCGCTAAAACTAAAGCCGCAGTTGCTCGTAAATCCGAACCAATCACAGGCGCACCCGATAACATCGGAACTCCACGAACCACCGCAGTATTACCTTTAACGCGAATATCTGCGCCCATGCGATTCAATTCAGGAATATGATGTAAACGGTTTTCAAACACGGTTTCTGTAATCAAACTATTCCCTTCACACAGCGTCATTAACGCCATGAAAGGAGCTTGTAAATCAGTGGGAAAACCAGGGAAAGGGAGGGTTTCTATATCAGTTGCAATATGGTGTTCTCCAGGGGCAATCCGGAGACTATTCGGGGCTTCGGGAGTAATCTGAACCCCGATTTTCCGTAACTTAGAAATCGCCGCTGTAATATGTTCAGGAATGACCGGAGACAGAAGTAACTCAGAACGAGTAATCGCCCCAGCAATTAAAAACGTACCGACTTCAATGCGATCGGGGATAATCGTATAATCCACTTCATGGAGGCGAGGCACTCCAGAAATGACTAACGTTTTAGACCCAGCCCCCTCAATTTTTGCGCCCATCGCCCGACAGAAGTTAGCTAAATCAACCACTTCCGGTTCTTGAGCCGCATTTTCGAGGATGGTTTCACCTTCAGCCAAAGTCGCCGCCATCATCAAGGTTTCAGTCGCGCCCACACTCGGGTAGTCGAGATAAATTTTCGCACCCTTGAGGCGACCATTCCCCGGAACCGCCGCATGAACAATACCATGTTCGATCCGAACATCAGCTCCCATGGCTCGTAAGCCCTGAACGTGAAGATTAACGGGTCGCGCTCCGATCGCACAACCACCGGGTAATGGCACTTGAGCCACCCCTAAACGAGCCAGTAATGGCCCAATCACGAAAAAGCTGGCTCGTAATTTACTCACTAACTCATAAGGGGCTTGAGAAGTGGAAATGTGAGCTGCATTAATATCAATAATGTCGCCCTGTCGCTCCAGTTTTACTCCCACCGAAGCCAGAAGCTGGCTCATCCGAGCCACATCCACCAGAGACGGAACATTACGAATGCGACAATCAGACGGACAAAGTAATGCACCCGCTACAATCACTAAAGCCGCGTTTTTTGCTCCACTGATTTGAACGTGTCCTTGCAATTGAGTGCGCCCTGACACCTGCAAGACAGGTTGGTTCGGATCGGATGCAGACGAAAGTTTTGATGAGCTAGGAGCGAGTTTAATGGGTCTAACCTCCAATATTTTCTACAGATAGTTTACATTCTTTAATTTTTGTTCTGATTCTACAGGAAAGCTGTCAGATGTCTAGGGGTCGTGGCCCAAAGATTTTGATTTTTCCTGCAAATTCTGAAAATTGAGACTTAAGGCGATCGACTTTACAATCGAAGCATAATCAATCCTTCAGGTAGTAGACGATGGAAATTGGGATTCCCAAAGAAATAAAAGATCAAGAATTTCGAGTTGGTTTAAGTCCGAGCAGTGTTCGGGTTTGTACCGCCCAAGGTCATCAGCTTTTTGTCCAAACCGGAGCCGGAGATGGAGCCGGATTTACCGATGAGGATTATCAAAATGCCGGAGCAGAGGTCGTTTCAACTCCTGAAGAGGCCTGGAATCGCGATCTCGTAGTCAAGGTCAAAGAACCCCTGCCCCCAGAATATCCCCTGATTCAAAAAGGTCAACTTTTATTTACCTATCTCCATTTAGCAGCCGATCGCGTTCTCACCGAAAACCTGATCCAAAGTGGTGTTTGTGCGATCGCCTATGAAACCGTAGAACTTCCCGATGGGAAACTGCCTCTGTTAACACCCATGAGTATCATTGCGGGTCGTTTATCCGTCCAGTTCGGTGCTCGTTTCCTCGAACGTCAGCAAGGCGGACGAGGTGTTCTTCTCGGTGGCGTTCCTGGCGTTAAACCCGGTAAAGTTGTCGTTTTGGGGGGCGGTGTTGTCGGTACCGAAGCTGCACGCATGGCTGTGGGAATGGGTGCTCAAGTTCAGATTTTAGATATCAGTGTTGAGCGGTTGAGTTATTTAGAGACCTTATTCGGGTCAAGAGTAGAATTCCTGTATAGTAACCCTTCTCAGATCGAGAAAGCGGTTCCGGATGCCGATTTACTCATTGGTGCTGTATTGGTATTAGGACGACGCGCTCCGACACTTGTTCCGCGTGAATTGGTCGGTCAGATGCGCCCTCGTTCTGTGATTATTGATGTTGCCGTCGATCAAGGCGGATGTGTTGAAACCCTACGCCCCACATCTCATACTCATCCGATTTATACTGAAGAGGGGGTCGTGCATTATGGGGTTCCGAATATGCCCGGAGCCGTTCCTTGGACAGCAACACAGGCTTTGAATAACAGCACTTTATCTTATGTTCTCCAATTAGCCGATGGGGGCGTGAAAGCCTTAACGCTTAACCCTGCCTTAGCTAAAGGCTTAAATGTCGAAAATCATCAATTAGTGCATCCGGCTGTCCGAGAAGTTTTTCCTGACCTGATTTAATTCAGCTTCTTCTCAAATTCATTCGGGAAATTAAGCGATCGCGTCTTCCCAGTTTTCGAGTTTTTCGAGCCATTAACTGCTGTAAACTTGTACACTGAGCGATCGCTTAGATAAAATAGGGTTAGATCAATAGATTGGGGTGTGACTTGGGATTATTTATTGTTGCAATCATTTTGTAGTCCTAGCAGAAAATCCAGTTCCATTTTCTTAAATTAAAACAGTCAGCCCATGCTTGCAGAAACCTCTATTATATATACCGCTCAAACTCAACGCTCATCACAACTTCAACATCAAGTCATTATCCTAGATCTCGAAACTGAAGCCTACTATGGTTCTCAGTGGGTCGGGGCAACGATATGGGTTTTGCTGTCTCAACCCCGTACTGTCAAGGAAATTCGAGAAGCCATTCTTTCTAAATATCAGGTTGATCCTCGTCGGTGCGATCGCGATTTGATGGACTTTTTATTACAACTCCAAGCCAATGGACTGATTAAACTTTGTCCATCTCCTTCTATGCTGTCTCGCGTACTCTATCGATGCCGTCGCAAGGTCAAAAAAGTCTTGAGATCGGTTTTATACGGCGATCAACGCTGGGAAAAGGACTATCTCCAATATTCCGCTCAAATTGGCAACTCGACCACCTCTAAGCTTCCCTACCGACCGCCAGTTTTAACTTATTGTGGCTCCAATCACCCCTCGATGTATGGCTGGGGTGGAAACCTCTATGATGCTCGATAAATGCTATTTAATTTATCGGAGTTTAACAAAAACTGTTGCTTTGGCAATCCCCTCGACTGTGCCGGAACTACTAATCGTTAGCGATCGCAAGTGATCGAAAAACGGTTTTGCTGATAATTCTAATAATCTTAATAAGGGAATTTGCTGCTTGAGAAATCCCTGACTTGCTTCCCAGTCCAAAAATAGATAGCCATCTGAAGCCATTGGCATTTGTTGAAAACTAATCTGAAATTCAGGATCATCTTGTAACGTTTCTGTGAGAACTAAACTCAAAGCCTGTTCCATTGTTTCTACAGAGGTGGCAAAAATTTCATAATTCTCAAGGGTTGTATGAACGCCCTTGGGTTTGGCTTCCAAAATGTCTTCTGAGTCAACATCTTCATTGATGGGATCAGCAATTGAATTCAAAGTTGTCCAAGCCGTTAGGGTGTGTTCTCCCAATTCAAACGTTCCCAAACTATAACCCTGTTCAATTGCAAGTTCATCAAGGCGTTGGATCGCTTCTGAGGCTTGGTCCGAATCTTGTTCAGCGACAAAAATCCAATCCGGTTCGCGCTGGGAAACTCCGGGTGGAATCATCCCTAGAGCATATTCTCCTGTTACCCAATTAAAAATATCCTGGGGTAAATCGATACTCCAAATCTCTTTAAGTACCGCAATGGGTTGATTAACTAAGGTTTCCAGTCCCGAATTTCCAGCAATAGTCGCTGAAAGTTGTTCCCAAAGATGATTTAGATCGGTTCCCGCGATCGCAAACGCACTCCCACTCGTTAAATATTGTCCGGCTTGTGTGGGTTCTGACAAGACTGGGGCGATAGATTTTCCGGCGTCTGTTCCTACTTTCACTAATGCCGTTTTTGCCAGTAATCCTTGCGGACTCAACCCCATTGATACTGTTAAACTCGGTTGAGCCGGAAGATTGACTGTGGCGTTTTCCCAATCTAATCCCCAACGTCCTAAATTAACATAAGCTAAACCGACTCGCCCCCCAGCAAGTTGTTCTAGAGACCGTTGATAAGCCTGAGACTGACTTAAACTTAAACTTGATGCTTGCACGTTATTAATCGCTTCTCGCAACACCTTGGGCGAATTTGCCACTAATACAAACCGATTTAAAATTGCTGTAGCCAGAGGACGATATTTTTGTTCTCCGGGTAAACGAGAGGTAATTTTTACCCCTTTATAGGGTTGGGAAACCACATCTGCGGTTGCGGACTCTTTTTGCCAAAATTCGGCTAAAGTCGTGGTTGCGAGTTCTGTATCTACCGTAGAGAGTGCAAATAGATAGCCCGGTTGTTCGCCATTTTTGAGGTTGCGATCGATATCCGGTGCCATTAATGCCACAGTTGTTTCATTACCTAACCAGGGACGAATATCACGGTTATAGTTGAGATCGGTATTCGCCAGAAGAATTTTCTTAATGCGGTTAAATTCAACGTGTGATCGCCGTCGTTGAGAAGCGGGTGTAATTACCTGTTCAAAAGCTTCAACGCGATCAGGGTTAACCAACAATGAAACCATCAACGGAACCCGCTTAGGGACAAAAATCGCAGCAGCCGGAGTTGGGGTCACTCCTCCGGATCTAACCACTAATGGACTCTGACCTAATAATTTGTAAAATAGACCTAAGCCCAAAAGTAGAACGACAACTGAACTGACCGCTAAGATTGCAAAAAACGAACGAAGCTTCATAGGATTTCAGAATCAGGGCATCAAGTCGGGGGCAAATTTAGGAAACCGACACCTTCTATTATCTCGCTTTAAGTCACGCACAGACATCTGAAACAAAAAAATGCTGTGTACTGTGTTGTGTCCAGGGATTTTAATCCCTGTCTAATATCTAAAGTCAAGAGTGCGTAGGACTAAAAATCACTGTTTACTGCTCACTGCTCACTGCTCACTGTGTACTGGGAAAACTGTGTACTGTACATTGTCAAACTGTTCTATGATTGGAGCGGTTCAGTTACATTTAGAATTAACAGACTCCCATCAACCTTCGTATGCTCATCAAAACGTCCCCGAAACCCCTGCGTTGGCAGCGAACTCGATACTCTCCTCTGACTCGACAACTCGATGTATTCTCTGCTGCGGGGAAATTGATCTTCTTCCTGTGGTGGGATCGGTTTGCAATCAACAATAGCTCCAAACAAAAGCGGAAACGTGCTCAGTGGTTGGTGAAAACGATGCTGGATCTCGGTCCAACTTTTATTAAAATTGGCCAAGCTTTATCGACTCGTGCGGATATTTTACCGACAGAATATGTCGAAGAACTCGAACAATTACAAGATCAAGTTCCGGCTTTTGCAACGACTGAAGCGATCGCGATTATTGAGTCCGAATTAGGCAATTCCCTATTTAGTTTATATCGAGATTTTAATGAGCGTCCTTTAGCGGCGGCGAGTCTGGGACAAGTTCATAAAGCTAGACTGCATACGGGAGAAGATGTTGTTGTTAAAGTTCAGCGTCCGGGTTTAAAACAATTATTTGATTTAGATGTAGAAGCGATTCGGAAAATTGTCAATTTTTGCTACAAATCTTTTGACTGGGCAAAACTTTATGATATTGAGTCTATTTATAATGAGTTTTTTATTATTCTGTATCAAGAAATTGATTATATTAAAGAAGGAAAGAATGCCGAGCGGTTCAGAGATAATTTTAAAAGCTATCCTGATATTGTGGTTCCCAAGATTTATTGGGATCATAGCAGCCATAAAGTGCTAACAATGGAATATATGCCCGGAGTTAAGATCGATAACCGCCAACAAATGGAGAACTGGGGGCTAAATATTAAACGAATTAATCAAATTGGGATCTGTTGCTATCTCAAACAAATATTGCAGGATGGTTTCTTTCAAGCTGACCCGCATCCAGGGAATATTGCAGTTAACCAACAAGGAAGCTTGATTTTCTATGACTTTGGGATGATGGCAGAGATTAAATCTCTCGAAAAAGATGAAATGATTCGGACTTTTTTCGCGGTAATGAGAAAGGATACGGATGTCGTTTTAGATAGCTTAATTAGAATTGGCTTGATCGATCCGATTCCCGATATGACTCCAGTGCGGCGAGTGGTTCGTTTTCTGCTGGAAGAATTTACAGAAAAACCCATCGATTTTCGAGCCTTTAATCAGCTTAAAGAAGAAGTTTATACCATGTTTGAACAGCAACCGTTTAGACTTCCGGCGGAAATGACGTTTATTTTAAAATCTCTAACAACTTTAGATGGAATTGCGAGAACCTTAGATCCGCAATATAATTTAGTCACCAGTGCGACTCCTTTTGTTAAAAGTTTAACCACACTTCCCGGTCAAAGTCGAAGTCTGGGAGAATTAACTCGACAAGCTAGAGAATTTATTAAATTCAAACTCCAACAACCCAGTAAACCTGAACAAATCGTTCAACGACTCGAACAACGGATCGAAGAAGGAGAATTACGATTTCGAGTTCGATCTATCGAAAGCGAACGGGCGTTGAGACGAATTAATTTAGCCCTAAAAAGCGTGATTCATGCCTGTTGGACTGGATTTGCTGCATTGTGTGGAATTGCACTGCTGATGGGCAATTATCAGGGCTGGGCGATCGCAATTTTCAGTGTATCGGGATTGGGTTTATTTCTATTTTTGCGATCGCTGATTAATCTGTCAATTCGAGAACGGCTTGATCGGATGACTGAATAATTTTAAAATTCGGTAAAATATGAGAGATAGGCAACAGTATCTAACAGAAAGATTATGACAACAAACACACTTCCTCGAATTAAGTTTCTTAAACAACCTACCTCGACGGCTTGGCTTGAACAAGCATTAGCCAATTTAGACACAATTTTACTCGATCATTCTCACTGCGAACGGAAAGCCGCAGGCGTTGCCTTAAACTTAATGTTTCGCTATCCTTCCAGTACCAAATTAATTAAAATGTTAACGGCGATTGCTCAGGAAGAATTACAACATTTTGAACAAGTTAATCAATGGCTAGAACGTCGAGGTATTCCTTTAGCCCCTTTGGATGCTCCTCGCTATGGTTCAGAACTTAATAAACAAATTCGCCGTCAAGAACCGGACAGAAAGCTAGACTTCTTATTAGTTTATGGTTTAATTGAAGCTCGCAGCCATGAACGTTTAGGATTACTCGCTACCCATTGTCCGGATGTCGAACTCGCGAAGTTTTATCGAGGATTAATGGCTTCGGAAGCGCGACATTATGGGGCGTATTGGATTTTAGCAACGACCTATTTTGATACTGATGTTGTGACTGAACGTTTGGAAGAATTGTCAGAGATTGAAAGTGAGATTCTGGCGACACCTTTTCCTAAACCGAGAATTCATAGTTAGTTTAAATTGAGATTACAGAAAAATATGAAAACTGAATATAAAGAGTTTACAATTCGGTCTTGGGAACAGCGCGATCGCGAAGCAGCATTTAATTTAATTGCTTCTGTATTGTCCGAATATGGTTTAAATTGTGAACCAACCGGAGCCGATGAAGATGTTTATAATGTTGAAGCATTTTATCAGCAAACTGGTGGAGAGTTTTGGGTCATTGAATCTCAGGATCAGATAGTCGGAACAGCCGCCTATTATCCGATTAAACGCGGTCAAAAAGCAGTCGAAATTCGGAAAATGTATTTACTTCCGTCAGCCAGAGGGAAAGGCTTAGGGAGGTTTTTACTCACTTGCTTGGAGGAGACAATAAAAGCAAAAGGATTCCAAGAGATTTGGATTGAAACTGCAAGTGTTTTAAAAGAAGCGATCAAACTTTATGAAAGTTCGGGCTATGAACCCACAACCGGAGTCGAAACCCAACGGTGCGATCGCATTTACAAAAAAATATTGAACTCAAAAAAATATTGAACTCAAAAAAAGTGAACGATATTCTGTAGGCTTGGTGGGCATTGCCCACCCAACAAATGTATAATTTTAGCACCTCGACTCCGCTCGGTGCTGGCCGAGTAAGTTAGCTTCAATGAGTCGAGCAGTCATTTCTGCTCTAGAATTGACCTCAAGCTTTTTAAACACACGGCGTAAATGAGTAGCAACCGTCCACCGACTAATTCCCAGTTCTTTTCCGATACATTTGTTGGGTAAACCTTGAGCCACTAACTGAGCAATAGTTCGTTCACGAGGACTGAGATTAACCAATGGTTGCATGAAACTTTCTGGTTTGACAGCGGAGTTTTCTTTAAGTGAATGATAAGCTTGAGGACGCGATCGCACTAAATAGTAGCGAACTCCATCAACATCCGATGTAAAAACAATTTCATCAATTGATTTTTCTGTGCGTTGAAAAACTGGAAAGGCAATAGACTCATCGACTTGCTTCACAGCTTGTTTCAGCATTTCTTGAACCATTTTCATAACGTTTTCCCTTGAGGATAAAACAAATACACTACGTTAGGTGGGTTTAAACTGGCCAACCTTGAATGAGAGCTAATCACGATCTTGATGGATGAGCTAGAGTAAGCGGATCACATAAAAACGATTAGCCAGTAGCTATTGCAGATGCTTCCTAGAGTAAAAATGCCTGACTAAAAGTAGTGAGGCTTGCCTCTCTCTATGACTACTTATGTCTTTAGGTACATTGCTTATGCAAATATCGTTAAATTGTCCTTAAACTCTGTAACAAAAGTTAAACTTTCCCATTCTCCCTTGGCATTGTAGCGACGAATGAGACGTTGACGTTGATGAGGATGAATCAACCATCCCGCTTCAAAAAAGAACGGTTGACGGAGTTGAACCTGTTGAGGAACTGTGGCCGAAGCCCCATCGGGTAAGAGATAAACTCGCACAGGTTGAGACCCTTGATCAAAATGAAGAATCGATCCAGCAATTGTTGCAGTCGAAGAAATGGTTTGATTATTGAAACTGAGGGTTTGAGTCAGAGTTGAATGATTTAACTGAAGCTGCATTTGGGTTGAAACTGTTTCTGGGGGACGCAAATCGGGATACAGAGTAACAGCTTCTCCTTTCCAGGTTCCGAGTAAGGCTTCAACAGTTAGAGGAGGGCGTTCAACGGCGTCTGTATTCGCCCGATATTCTCGAATTAACGTTAATTGTTCTAAATAGCCGTTCAAATCGCATAATTCCACTAACCGTAAACGGCGATTTTCCGCCACAAACCCAAATTCTGCGCCTGATTTGGCAAAGGGGGCGAGTTGAATTGTGCCTTGAGAAAATGCCCCAGTCTCAAAAAATAGCATATCCCGTCCCAAAGATTGGTATTCGCGGACGAGTTCATCAACAGGGGGTTTTGTGATACCATCAGGACTCGGTGGAAAACGACGCAAGGTGAGGCGAACCCTTGTATTGTCGTTCAACCCCTCCAACAGCAAAATACTGGGCGTATCCTTAATGATTTCCCCTTGAGTCGAAATTTGCGTAAACGAACCGTGCCATTCGCCCAAGTTTTCGAGAAAATTTTCCCATTGCGATCCCATAACTTAAACCTCCGTCGTCTTTATTCAGGGTTTCCCTATGTCTCTATCTGGAATTATCACCTTGCTGACAGACTTTGGCTTGAGTGATGTGTATGTCGGTGTAATGAAAGGGGTTATCGCTCAAATTAATCCGGAATTACGAGTGATTGACTTGACGCACGACATTCCCCCTCAAAATCTGGCAGCGGCTCGTTTTTGTCTGATGAATGCTGTTCCCTATTTTCCCCCAAAAACGGTTCATATTGCAGTTGTCGATCCGGGTGTCGGGAGTACACGTCGTGCGATCGCGGTAGAACTGCCTACAGGATACCTCGTCGGGCCTGATAATGGCGTGTTAGGCGGAGCGATGGGCGTAATGTTAACCCACTGTCAGACTGCTGATCAGTTTGTTGTGGTGGAGTTGAGTAATCCAGATTATTGGCGGACATCGATCCCCAGTACAACTTTTCATGGTCGAGATATTTTCGCAACCGCAGGAGCCTATCTTGCGAGTGGCGTTCCCTTACAAGAGTTGGGACATCCGCTCGATCCCGCTACACTGACCGATTTGATTTTATCAGAGTCGAGTTTCACCGAGGAAGGGATTGAAGGGTGTATTCAGCATATTGATCATTTTGGGAATTTAATTACGAATATTCCGGGTCATTTCATTGAGGGAAAAACCTGGTTTGTCGCGATTGGTGGATTTAAAGAGGAAGAACCCGAAAATTTAGCACTCGCTGCTAAAGATAAAACGAAGGATAAGAAGAAGAAAAAAGGCAAGGGAAGTAAAGAGAAAGTTTCTAAAAAAACTGCATCCGAAATTGCATCTTTATTAGAGGTTTCGCGGATGATTCCGGGTGGACAGACCTATGCAGATGTTACCGCCGGAAATTTAATTGCGATCGTTGGTTCTCATGGTTGGGTCGAAATTGCAGCAAATCAAGCGAATGCTCAATCTATTTTAATGTTGGAATGGGGATCGCGTGTGCAGGTTTTGTTGACTGATTTTTAAGTTTGAGTTTTGTAGTTGTTGTGCTTCAGGACAATCTAAATTCCCACTAGGATTGATACTGCTGGCTAATTTAATATTATAGAACTTTCCTGAAATCAGATCTTTGACGCGCTGAAGCCCAACTCCGAGTTTAATGGGCTAAAGCCCAACTACAAATTTGAGACCTAAAGATTATCAAAATCTAAAAATCTAGAAAGTCTAAAATATGCTGTGCAGTCAGTTGAGGTTGTTCAAGATGAGGACAATGATCGGAATTTGGAATCCATTTTAACTGAGAATTGGCGATATTTTTGTGAAACTTCAGTGCATCTTCTGTTCCGAGCATGGTATCGCGATCGCCCCATAAAATGAGAGTATCAAGATTAAGCTGAAAAATGCGATCGCTTAACTGCGAATATCCTCCACTTTGAGTCCAGGAAATTATCGCCTCTTTCCATCCTGGCATTTCCATCTGAACAGAAACAGACTGTAAAGCCGCGAATTCTTGAGTTGTCATTCCTGTAAATTTACCCCAGTTTAAGGCTTGTTGTTTTCGCTGTTTCCAAAACTCTACCGCCCAAGTATCAAAGGGAGGAACTAAAAATTGACCGATCGCAAATCCCCCACTATATCCAACACTATCAATTAAAATCAACTTTTGAACAATATCGGGATAAGTTAAGGCAAAATCAATTGCTGTTGCACCTCCCATTGATGTCCCTAATAAGATAATGGGTTGATTAATTAAGGTTTTCCAGGTATGATATAAATGTAGGCGTAAAGAATTTGGATTATAATTTAAACCCAGAATTCGTTCGGTAAATCCAAATCCGAATAAATCAATAGCCCTAACTTCTGTTCGAGATTTTAAGTAAGGAATTAAACGATAAAATTCTAAAACTGAGCTATCAAATCCATGTAATAAAAGCAGAGGGATCGTTCCGTTTTCTAGATAAATATAAGCCGTCTGAATGGATTGGGAATGTAAAGGAGTATGAACAGGAATGCGTTGAATTTTTTGAGCGAGAGTAATCGCAGAAAAGTCAGCTAACTCAATTATACTAGCAGGCAAAAATGCAGGGAACATAATCGCAATAGAAACTCCTGAAATATTAGCCATAAACTGGAGAGATAGGGAAATAGGGAGATTGATCTTATCGGTTCCATTGAACTTGTACGGGTTTAATCTCTTCTGAGTTATAAGCAACGAGGCTTGTTCTGACTTGACCACTTTCCCAGCTCATACCTGTGATATGATACTTGTATTCTCCACCGTATTGTTCTTGTGCGATCGCGATAGCTTTAGCTCCAGCTTCACCTGTACGAATAGACTGCATAATACCAGCCATCACAACAACAAGAATAATCCCTAGAATAAATGCCAACCGGGGAGTAGAATTAGAATAACCTGATCTTTGAGTTGCTCTCACAACAGATGCAGTTCTCAGTTGAGTGTAAACCCAGCAAGAAAGCGCGATCGCGATGATTTTATGAAATAATGAGAGGGAAATACTAATAGGATCGAGGCGAAATTTAATGAGCCACAGTTCAATTGGATCTAAGGGATATAGTATTAATAATGTACTCAGGTAACATGATATCATTAAAGCCGTAATCCAGGTCACAATAGGAACGATGCGTAAGTTCCCTCGAAACAGCAATACACCGACTATTACAAGAATCGTCAAGCTAGATACATAGTTCTCACCTGCGGCTGGAGTAACCGAGAAAAAATAGATCAGATCGAGAATTCCAACTGCGATCGCAACAAGACCAATTCGTTTTAAAATAGTGCGATAATTATCCATAAAAACCTCCTTCCTGACGATGGAATCGGCATTTATCAAGATATTAAAACTCATAAAAAAAGCTCCAATTCTGATCAAGTAGAAATTGCAGCCCTGTGAGAGTTGTATAAGATTAACAGGTAAAAATAAAAGTTTTTAATGATGAATATCTAGACTGAGAACATAACGTCCCAGTTGTAATTTTTCTGACCAAAGTTCGTATTCTAGGCGAAAATATTCAGGAAAAGAAGAACCTTCAAGTTCGAGGCTACGGGTAAAATTTCGCAGTTTAAATTGACTGGGAATAGTTTCAGATTCCGTTTGTAAATAATAACGACTGATACCATACATCCCTTTTTGCCATAAATGACGATAACTATATTTACTGTTGCCCTGCATCGTCATTACCACTCGGTAGGGAGAAACTTCCAACCAGAGGAGACGGGGTTTCTGGGGAGTCTCGGAGAATTCTGGCGAATCGTTGGTTTCGGGTTTCCCGTCAATAATTTCAGGTTCGTGTAACAGCAAATGAAATTGTTCTCGATCTTTTTGATAGAGAGTGGCTGAAGTTTCCAGGAGCGATCGCACGGGTAAGTCCACTGAAACGACAGACAAACTGACAGGTTTGCGGGAATGTGTAAGCATATAGCCTGATCGTTAACAATAATTCCCCAGTCTAAAAATGCAATTTAGCACGAGGAAAGCGGTAGGATGACTAGGGAAATCTTTCCTAATCTTATCCTATGCTAACTGGGATTATCGAAACCAAAACTACAGAAAGTCAACAGACTCTCACCATTGAACCTCCGACATCCGGCTTATCTCTACAGGGTACCATTACCATACCGGGAGACAAATCAATTTCTCACCGGGCGTTGATGTTGGGTGCTTTAGCAACGGGAACCACAACAATTAAAGGGTTACTTTTAGGGGCTGACCCACGCAGTACCGCCAGTTGTTTTTCACAAATGGGGGCGCAAATTTCGGAGTTGAATGAACAACACGTCGAAGTCCAAGGAATTGGTTTGGGTCAACTCGTGGAACCGACTCAAGTTCTAGATGCGGGAAACTCCGGAACAACGCTACGGTTAATGTTGGGAATTCTTGCGTCTCACCCTGATCGCTTTTTTACTGTTACTGGAGATCATTCTCTGGTTCGGCGTCCGATGGGTCGGGTGGTCAAGCCTTTACAGCAAATGGGGGCGATGATTTGGGGGCGAGAAAGCAGTGCTTTTGCACCTTTAGCAATTCTTGGTCAACGCCTCAAGCCGACTCACTACCAATCTCCCATTGCTTCAGCCCAAGTCAAGTCCTGTGTTTTACTCGCAGGTTTGATGGCGGAAGGGGAAACAACTGTCACCGAACCTGCTTTATCTCGCGATCACAGTGAACGAATGTTACGGGCGTTTGGGGCGACAGTGAAGGTCGATCCAGAAACCAACAGTGCGACGGTTGTTGGGCCAGCCCAGCTTACAGGTCAGCCTGTGGTGGTTCCGGGAGATATTAGTTCGGCGGCGTTTTGGTTGGTGGCGGGGGCGATCGTTCCGGGTTCAGAATTAGTCATTCAAAATGTTGGCGTCAACCCCACTCGAACCGGAATTTTAGATGCGTTGGAGATGATGGGGGCAGATATTCAGCCGGAAAATCAACGAGAAGTCGCCGGAGAACCTGTTGCCGATTTACGGGTTAAATACAGTTCTCTTAAGGCTTGTACAATAGACGGGGCGTTAATTCCTCGCTTAATTGATGAAATTCCGATTTTAGCCGTAGCTGCAACCTCTGCTAAAGGCACTACCATTATTCGAGATGCGGAAGAACTCAGGGTCAAAGAAAGCGATCGCATTGCTGTGATGGCCGCAGAATTAAACCGGATGGGGGCGAAGATTACTGAGTTACCCGATGGGATGGAAATTGGGGGCGAAACTCCGTTAACGGGTGCAGAAGTTGACAGTTATACTGATCATCGCATTGCCATGAGTTTAGCGATCGCGGCTTTGAAAGCCAGTGGAAAAACGGTGATTGGTCGAGCTGAAGCTGCCTCGATTTCCTATCCTCAGTTTGCCACGACTTTACAACAAATTTGCGCCTAATGGTTTGAGATTTCGGCTTCCCTTTGCCTTGTGCTGATCAGGGGAAGCCGTCAGAGAGTTACCAGGGATTAAAATCCCTGTCTCATACTCAAAGTCAAGAGTGCGTAGGACTCAAACTCACTGCTTTCCCTGAGCGATGTCGTTGGGCTGCCTACTGCCTATTCCCTACCTTAATTCCAGAAAAAGCGATGACAGCAATGCAAGATAGAAATATAGATGGTTTGAGCGAAAATTATTAGTATGTCAGAAGATAAATTATTTGGACGTTTACACTACAGTAAGTTATTGGTGCTAGAGTTGCAGAGACGACTACAAGCACTAGGTCTAGATCCAGGGCCTGTTAATGGTCGGTTGCATCCGGAAACTGAAACCGCTTTAGAAGAAGCACAGCGGAGTTATGGAGTGCATGGCGGGAAAGCTCAAGCGGCTTACTTTGTTGTGATTCCAGGGAAGTCTGAGGATTTGCCCAAAATTGTGGAACAAGTGATTTTACTGGGAGTGCCAGAAACGGGTGTTTATCAACGACAGAGTCCCTTCGATCCGAAAGTGGCGGTCGGGCCGTTCTCTAATCCTGAAATTGCCAAACGCTGGCAGCATTATCTACGAGATTTTGGATTAAGTCAAGCTCGTATTTACTATGGGTGTTAATATTTTAGCGTAGATATTCGTTTGATTCTGATTAATAAATTGTTTCTAGATTAGTCAAGATTAATTCAATAGAGTTTTGATTGAATTTGAGATGTAAATACTGAATTGGTTAGCCTTTAACTATGAAAACCCTCAAGCAAAAGTATCTCAGATTTTTCAATAAAAGAAAATTTTCTCGAATTCACCGTGTTTTCGGTCGTTTCTTTCAGGATATTTTAGAAGTTGCACTGATTCTTGTGACTGTTATCTTTGTTATTCTTTCAATTTTATATTTAGAAAATACCTTAGAGCAGCAAACCAGTTGGGGTAAACTTTTAATCCGATCTATTGAAAAATCTCGAATCTTAGGGACTTTTGAAAGTATTAGTATTGTTACCGCTTTAGTGGTTTATCTGCGGCGAGGCAAAAAAAAGTCTCACTATGCGGCTTGGCAAGTGATTGACTCAGCTCAAGGCTTAGAATTCAGCCATGCTCGTATTAAAGCTTTAGAAGAATTAGCTAAAGATGGGATTAGTTTAAAAGGATTATTATTACCGAAAGCAAATCTTGAACAAATTCATTTAGTTGATGGTAATTTTCAAGAAGTGAACCTACAGGGTGCAAAATTACTAGAAGCGAATCTAAAAGGAAGTACCTTTGAACTCACTCAACTCCAAGGGGCGAATTTATGGAAAGCTAATCTTCAGGAAACGTTCTTTTTGCTGGCGCAAATGCAGAAAATCAACTTGAGTGGTGCTAATCTGAGTTATGCAGATTTACAAGGTGTTAATCTCTTAGAAGCTAATCTACAACAAGCCGATTTGCAAGGCGCTTATCTACTCGGAAATTTGCAAGGTGTTGACTTTCAAGAGGCAAATCTTCAGGGTACAACTTTAGAAGGTGCCTATCTCAAAGATGCGAACTTTCAAGATGCAAACCTGCGAGGTGCAAATTTAAAAGAGGCGAACTTACAGGGTGTAAGTTTTCAAGGTGCGAATGTGCAAAGTGTGAATTTTCAGAATGCAAAAGGACTGAACCCGGCTCAAATTTGGGAAGCTGATAATTGGGAAATGGCGCGATATTCTCGTGATTTCCTCTACAAATTAGGTGCAGCGGTGAGAAGCCCTGCGGCTGAAAGTAAAACGGAAGTCTAGATTAAGGTCAACGACTAGACTCTAACGGGGTTATTGTCTTTGTCCACCTGAATTACCGTTGGACGATGTAGCCAAGCTTCCTCTGTTGTCATCTGGGCATAGGCTATCACGATTACCTCGTCACCGGGAGCATTGAGACGAGCGGCAGGACCATTTAAGCAGACGATACGGCTGCCCCATTCACCTACAATAGTATAGGTTTCAAGACGCGAGCCGTTATTGACATTGACGACCTGTACTTTTTCATAAGGTAAAATATTGGCAACTTTGAGCAGTTCTTCGTCAATGGTAATAGAACCTTCGTAGTACAGGTTGGCATCAGTTACCTTGATCCGATGCAATTTGCTTTTAAACATTGTAATCAACATTGTTTTCCTCTTTATTAGTATTTTGATAGGATAGAACCTTGTTTGTTCACAAGCACTTTTCTACTAGAACTGCCTCTTTATGCTGTTCGGCAATGCTGCTCAAAACCTTCTGACCTTCAAACTCAAACTTATCGTAATTAATAGCATATTTGCGCTGAAAATTTAATTCTTCTATAGCCATATAAGTTGTGAAAACTTGCGTGCAAGTTGATATCGCTCGCTTGTATCCTTTTCTCCAAATATTTAGTGCTTTTAAATTCGATTGGACTTTAATTGGCTGAGTCAATATATAATCAATAAATCCTGCGGAGTCAGCAATAATAGCTTTAGGGGTTGCATTTGTAGGGTAGTAATCGTAAAAGACTGTTTGTCAAGCCCATCTTTAGAATCATCTTAATTTTTAGTACCAAGCCTTCGGAATCTTCATCTAATCATCGCAGTGTCAATCAGAGATTCACTAATTTTTGTTTGCAATGGATAGTAGAGGCTTGTGGATTGGACAATCAGTCGGGATAGCCGTTGTGGCAGTGCTGTTTGCCTGGCGACTGCGTAATATTAGTTCTCACAAAATTATGCACTAAATGAACATTGTGTCCAAGTAATTCCTTGCCCAATCCGGCTAAAACAATTAAGTCCTGACCGCTATAGAGACTATTTTAACTGTCCGAGCACCGCTTTTGCTGTTTGCCATAGGGCTTCTAATTCATCTAAGGTGTACTCGGATAAAGGGCGATCGCAAAATTCTTCTAACTTAGAAAAACGCTGAATAAATCGATGATTTGTGCTGTGTAATGCGGCTTCTGGATCGAGTTCATACCATCGCGCTAAATTAATTAAAGTGAAGAGAACATCTCCTAACTCTGCCTGTTGTTCGGCTTTTCCCTCTTCGACAAGCGCCTGTTCAAACTCTGCTAATTCCTCGTGATATTTCTCCCAAACGCCCTCAATATTATCCCATTCAAACCCAACTGATGCGGCTTTTTGAGAGATTTTCATCGCTGCCATTAAAGGCGGAAGTTGACGGGCATATCGAGTTAGTTTCGTTGATAGGAGTTGAGTTTCTGGGTTTTCTCCTTTCTCTGCGGCTTTGATTTTTTCCCAATTTTCGTGAACTTCTTCTACCGTTTCCGCCTCGACTTCTGCAAAGACATGAGGATGACGACGAATTAACTTTTCGGTAATGTTGTTGGCAACATCTTCGAGGGAAAATTGCTGAGACTCGCTGGCAATTTGGGCTTGTAAAACGACCTGAAGTAAGAGATCTCCAAGTTCTTCCGCGATCGCATCCACATCTCCACTGCGGATCGCATCTACAACTTCGTAGGCTTCTTCGATCACGTAGGGTGTCAGGGTTTGGGGCGTTTGGGCGAGATCCCAAGGACAGCCTCCGTCGGGCGATCGCAACTGGGCGACTACATCGATCAAACTTTGTAAAGCTGATAACGTTGGAGATACCGTTTGAGGAGTATTATTCGGAGACTCTGACATGATTTAATGTTAAAATTTAATGTTTAAATTCTCTCTCAGAATTGAGGTTCAAGCCCCAACTTAAATTTATCATCTTTTGGGTCAATTAATCAGAAGAACGCCAAATAAAAATTCCCTCAGAAGTTGCCATTACAAATTTTTGACCCTGTGGGCTGAATATATTCTGTCTTGCGCCATAAATACTCATCGGAGAAACATTAGGCGGAAAAACTAAACCAAACTTCTGATCATTTCCGACATTAAAAAAGTTCGCCCCTTCGACAGTTCCACTGGCAAAATAGGTTCTACCATCTCCCGAAAAAGTTCGATTTTCACTGGTTCTATCAACAAGTAAGCGAAAGTTAAATCGTAATTTTCCGGTTGATATTTGCCAAACTCGAACGTGCGTACCAATGGGGAAAGATCCGGCGAAATCTAAAACCGCACTCAACAGAAAATCACTATCCAGGCTAAAGGTAATGTTATCAATAGCCTTTTCTTCATTTAATGTATAGAGTAACTCTCCTGTACTCACATTCCAAATCTTAGTTTCTTCTTGAGTATTATAGGTAGCGATTTTTTGATTGTCGTGACTAAAAACAATCTGTTCTAATTTCTCAGCTTGAGTGGTTAAAACTTGCACAGTTTCACCTGTTTTGACATCCCAAATCGAAATTTTCCACTCTTGAGGATCACTTTCAGGATTTATTGTTCCCGTTACACTCGCAACTCGTTCTCCATTCGGACTAAATTCTAATAAAGAGATGAACTTTTGGTTATCTAGGCTAAAATCATCGGGGAGATCGAAGGTTTGAAGTGTTTGAGTAATTTGATTCGTTCGATTTAATAGTTTTAGGCTAACTTGTTTTTGAACTGTATCATAAACATGAAAAGCAATAAGATCTGCCGTATTATTCAGGGCAAAACTATGATAGGTTTGATTGGCTTTTTCTGTAATTGTTTCCAGTGCGTTTCCTGTCTCCACATTCCAGAGAGTAATTCCTGTTTCTGGTTGATAACTTCCCAAAGTTTCTTCACTGTAACTCCAAGCAATTGTGGTTTGGGAATAATGCCAATTGACTGCTGTTTCAGCTTTCGGTAATATCTGAGTTAGTTGATTATTTTTCCAAGGATTAGGTGGCAGAAAATCAGGAGAAATTAAAGGTTCGATAATATTGCGAGAATCAACGCGATCAACTTGCCCAGATTGTAGCAGAGATTGGGAAATAAAAACAGCGACTTCTGCACGGGTTGCTGACTGATTTGGTGTGAGTTTATTGGGATTATTAGGGCTAGCAACCATTCGCTGTTCTAAACTAGCAGCAACAGCCGATTTTGCATAACTGGGAATCTCTTCTGCATCCTCAAATAGTTGACTCAAAGAGTTAATCAGTTGGGGGTTTGCTTCTAGGTTTAACCCACTGGCTAATGCGACTAAAGCTTGAACACGGGGAATCTTTTGTTGGGGTTTGAATGTTCCGTCAGGATAACCGGAAAGAAACTGGCGTTCAGTCGCCCAACGAATCACATCATTCGCCCAAAAACTAGGGGAAATATCAGAAAAGTTAATCGCATCTCGTTTAACGGGAGTATTAGGAAAGGCTTTGTTTAAAGCGGCGGCAAATTCAGCGCGAGTCATAACTTTATCGGGCTTAAACTTGCCATCCGGATAGCCACTAAATAGACCAGAACTTCCGAGTTCATTTAAGCAGTTTCGCGCCCAATGTTCTTTAATATCTGGCCAGATATCTTCCGGAAAGTTAGTTACAAAAGGAGTTTCGTTTGGGTTGGATTTCATGTTTTTCAATGAAGAGTTTTTAAATTAATAAATCTAGAGTTGACTTTTAAGAATTTCTAGTGCAGCGCGATCGCAAACTCCCACTTCTCCTAAAGCTTGTCGCATTTCTTGATAGTCGGCTTGCATTTTTTCTCGACGTTGAGGATTATTTAAAAGTTCCATTGCTGATGAGACAATATTTTCGACTGTTGCTTCTTCTTGTAGGAATTCAGGCACAATTGATTGCATTTGAACTAAGTTAGGCGGTGACATAAATGGAATGGAAAATTTGAGAATATTTCGAGCGATCCAAGCGGTAACTCGACTGACTCGATAAATTACGACTTGCGGAACATTTAAAAGTGCAATTTCTAGGTTAACTGTCCCTGATTTTGTAATCGCTAAATCGGCAGCCGCTAAAATATTTAACGTTTGATTTGAGTTGCCCTCACAGACAATACATTCCGCATTTAAGCTGTATGTTTGAATTGACTTTTGAATAGAATCCTGGTATTCTTTCAGTGAGATCGGAATCCAAAATCGAATTTTTGATTGTTTGGATTGAGAGAGTTTGGATTGAATAGTTTGTGCAGCCTCAAACATGACAGGCATCAGATATTTAAGTTCTTGCCAACGAGAGGCAGGTAAAAGCGCGATCGCGATTTCATTAGGTTGAATTCCGAGTTTTGTTCTCGCTTCTTCTCGACTGGGAGCATTTTGCATTCGATCAATTAAAGGATGCCCAACCCAAGTTACATTTGCCCCTTTTTCTCGAAAATACCGAGCTTCTTCTGGAAAAATAGCCAAGAGTCTATTGGTAATTTTAACAATTTCTGCCGTATTTTTGGAACCCAATGACCAAACCCATTCTTGAGGGGCAATATAGTAAATAATCGGAATATTTGCAAAAGTTTTACGGATATAATTCCCGATACTTAAGTTAGGTCCTCGATAATCAATTAAAACCACTAAATCGGGAGGATTTTCGCGCAAATACTTCTGAACTTTGCCTTGTATTTGTAGAGTCGGAAAGACATAAGGTAAAGACTCTAAAATCCCCACTGAACTAATCGAGGTTGTATTTCTAAGCAGTTTGGCGCCCGCTTGTTCCATGCGAGTTCCGCCTAACGCTGTAATTTCTAAGGTTAGGTTTAAGTTTTCAGCTTGACGGTAGAGGCTTTCAATTAACATCGCCCCTTGTAAATCTCCAGAAACTTCACCTGTACTGATAAAAATTTTCATGCTTTTTTGAGCTATAGATTGAGTCATAAATTAACTAAATTGCTGTGCATAATAGCGAGCATATCGTTCACCTTTTTCGATTAATTGATTATGAGTTCCAGACTCAACAATTTTACCCGATTCCATGACTAAAATCCGATTCGCTCGTCGAACTGTTGCTAAACGGTGAGCAATTACAAATACCGTTCGATTCTTCATTAATCGTTCTAAGGCTTCTTGCACTAAAGCTTCTGACTCTGAGTCTAACGCAGAAGTTGCTTCATCTAATATTAAAATTCTAGGATTAAGTAAAATAGCTCTAGCGATCGCAATTCGCTGTCTTTGTCCACCGGATAAATTCACACCTCGTTCCCCCACTAGCGTTTGATAGCCATCAGGAAGTTGTTCAATAAACGGATGAATATTGGCGACTTCAGCCGCCGCTTCCACCGCTTTCAAGTCATAATAAACTTGACCAAAGGCAATATTTTGAGCAATTGTTCCAGAAAATAATGTTACCTCTTGGGAAACAATCCCAATTTGTTGGCGGAGACTATTTAATGTTACCGTTTGAATATTAATCCCATCAATCAGAATCTTTCCGCTTTGTGGATCGTAAAATCGAGGTAATAAATTCACTAAGGTTGTTTTTCCGGCGCCTGAAGCCCCAACTAAAGCTACCATTTCTCCCGGTTTAACGGTTAAATTCAAATCGGTTAAAACAGGTTTTTCAGCAATATAGGCAAAGTCAATATTTTGATATTCTACTTTTCCTTGAACGATTGGTAATGGTTCGGCATTCGGTATTTCTTGCACCGTTTGCTGAATGGCGAGGAGTTCAAAAAGGCGATCGCAAGAAGCTTCTCCCTGTTTAAATTCGCTATAGTTACTGGTTGTTAAAGCAATTGGGTCAATCAGGAGGGCAACGGCAGTTACATACCGAATAAAATCCGTTCCACTTAGATTTCCTGTGGAGATTTGCCAACCTCCGAGTAGGAATAATAAAACAATACTAATGGCTTCTAAAAAGCCAACCACAACAATCTGAACTGCCTTAATTTGTTCAGCGCGTAATTTTGAGCGTCGGCTGTATTCAGCTTCGAGAGAAAAGCGAGAAATTTCATAATCTTGGGCAGAAAAAGCCTGAACTAAGCGAATTCCATTAAAAACTTCTGTGAGGAGAGAGGCTAGATTTGAAGTCCGAGTTTGACTGCGACGACTAAAAATGAGTAACCGTTCTCCAAACCAACCAATTAAAACCGCCATCAAGGGCGCAATAATGAAAGTGGCGAGCGTTAGTTGCCAGTTAATATAAATCATATATCCCAACACCACAATCAGTTGTAAAATGCAGGGAATAAACTGATGAAAAAACTTATAAATAACTTCTCCAACGCGATCAATTTCTTCAGTCAAGCGGTAAGAAAGATCGCCTGTTTTTGCCGTTTCAAAATAACCAATACTAAGTTGATGAAGATGAGAATAAACCTGTTTTCTGAGATCGAGGGCGATCGCTAAAGCCGCCTTAGCCATCAAGGTATCTTGACCATATTGAACCGTTCCTCGAATTAAAAATAGAACCGCCGTTAAACCTGCGAGTTGGGTGATCGCATTGACATCACCCTCACCAATATACCCGGCGATTTCCCCCACCAGCCAGGCTAGCAACGGCCAAAATACAGTGAAACCCAGGGTACAAGCTAAAGCCTTGGCAATGGTTAGCCAGTGGGGACGAAGAAAAGGCAGAAGTTGCCAGTAGGACGATTGTTTCAAATCAGGTTCGCCAAAAAAACAACGGATTAAATCTCTGATTCTGGAATTAAATGAATTTTAGACGTTAACAGGATTTGTCGCTTCTGTCAATCTAAAGTCCCTAACGTTCCTATTCTCGATTTAAGTCGCGCTATATATGTTTTTCTCTGAGCAATTGATGAAAACAGCAAACTTTTTTGACTTTGAGTTCTCTTGACTGCGAGAGGGAATGTTAGCGAAAATCAATGAAATCCAATCAATACCATTAGTTTATTTGATCTTTGAGTCGAATCGAAGACGGTTTGGGGGATTCACCGATCCGGGGATTACAATTTATCAAATTCGGGGTTTATCTAATTTGTTAATAAATGTTAAAGTAGCAGTGTAAAGGCTAAAAACGCTGCAAAAGAGGATAACCCCATAGAGGACTAACCATGCTACAACCTTCAACATTCGATAATCGCGCTCTCAATGAATCGTTCTATCGAGCTTTGATCAATCGCTTTCACGATTCCTTGGGTCTCTCTACACAAAGTCGATTGGGAGAATGTAGTTATGGTATGGCACCGAGTCCAACCGGGATTATGACCTTTATGATTGTTGCCCCTTCAAGACTGCTTGCAGAACAATTACTACAAGAAATCAACGTGATTTTACAACGAGTCGCGACCTTAATGGGCGGTATCGGACAAGTTGCGATTTGTATTGCGCCTCCCCAGGAAGGAGTGAAAAGGGTAGATTCTTTGCCTCCTTGTCAGATGGCTTGTAAGATTTTCTCAGTTCCTGGGGATATTGACTTACTCGAGGCTTAATTTTAAGAACGCTTGCTGAGATGCTTTGAGTTGGAGTTTTTGCCGCTAACCACTTCTCGAACCCGATAAATGGGACGATTTTGAGACTCGTGGTAAGTTCGCATCGACACCTCAGCTAATAAACCGAAACAAAATAGTTGAATTCCGGTCAAGGTGAGCAACACTGCTAAAATTAGTAGCGGGCGATCGCCAATACTTTGACCTAAAGCGTATTTGAGAAAGGTGAGATAGAGTCCAGAAGCAACACCCATAGAGAGCGAAAATAGACCCAATAGTCCGAAAACGTGCATGGGTCGTGTTAAGAACGTTTTGATGAAGGAAATCGTTAACAAGTCCATCACGACTCGGAAAGTTCGATCCAAGCCATACTTACTTTTTCCAAACTGACGAGCATGGTGACGCACAGGAACTTCTGTAATTCTTGCCCCTTCAATTACAGCTAAAGCGGGTAAAAATCGGTGCAGTTCCCCGTAGAGATTAAGATCGGCGGCAACCTCAGCCCGATATACTTTTAAAGAACAGCCATAATCATGGAGGTTAACTCCAGTCATTCGACTAATTAATCCATTCGCTAACTTGGAAGGTAAAAGTCGGGTTAAAGCTGCATCTTGCCTGTTTTTACGCCAACCACTCACGACATCATAACCTTCAGCAAGCTTCTCCAGTAACATCGGAATATCGGCGGGATCATTTTGCAAATCCCCATCTAGTGTTACGATTACCTCTCCACAAGAATGTTTAAAGCCGGCAGACATTGCAGGGGTTTGTCCATAATTGCGTCGCAAAATGACAGCTTTTAAGATCGGATTCGTTGCCGCCAGTTCTTTTAGAAGTTCAGTCGAACCATCACGGGAACCATCATCGACACAAATGAGTTCATAGGTGATGTCCATTGTCTCCAGAGTAGTTTGAATTGCTTCAACCAATTTCGGAAGACTTTCAACTTCATTGTAAATCGGTACAACAATGGAAATTTGGGGTCGGTCGAGAGGGTCTGAGGGTAGATTGTAGCTTGAAAATTGATCGACTGGAGAGGGTAAAATATCCATGAGTTATGATCTTGAGAATCGAAGGTAATTTGAGTATTTGAGCAACTAAAATGCTGAAGATCGGACTGAGAACTTTGAGTCTATGCTAACTGGAAGTAGATGTAACGATTCAAAAATTGAGAATCGATTCAATTCCCTGAACGTGCCAGAATCCGGGAGAATAGTCTAGGAAATATCTCTGGAATGATCGCCTTGAGTAGAGGTGACTTGATCTGAAGTCGGGGTTCTGAGATCGACACCCACTAAAGAACTTTCTAGACTTTTAAACATTTGAGAGTCCTTGACTTCAAAGGATTCTCCCAGCAAAATCTGAGTTAATTGATCCATTTCACGAGTTTGCTTGCAATAAGACCAGCATAGTAACCAAAGTCGATTAGGAGTTGGGGAAGATTCACCTTCTCCCACTTGCACCCGAAAAGCTTGTTGATCGGCTTCAAATCGAGGAATTTGATCTCTCGGTCCGACCCGATAGACTGGTAGCGATCCCTGATAGTAGCGCTTAAATGCGTAATTATAGCCGAGAGGGGGAGCATAAACCATGATGGCATCATTCGGTTGCTCGTTGATGGTAATTGACGCGATCGCACCCTTCCAATCTGTGCGGTACAGAGTTGTGTAGTAAGAATTGAGTCCCCCACTCACGGCAATAAAATAAGCAATGGCGATGAAGAGAGCTAAAAATCGCCGCCAGTGCCAGATTACCATAAAGCCTGTCGCCAATAAAATCAGGAAATAAGGATCGACAAACAGCAAGTAACGAGGCTTCCAAATCGGATTAGAAATATAAGACAGAATTAGGGTACAAGCGGTGGGTAAAATAGCCCAAGCCGCCACCCAGCGCAGTTTCTCTGAACGCTTTTGATCTGCAATTAGAGAAAATATTGCCATACCCATCACTGCGATTAAAACTAGGGTAAAACCTGCATAAAATAGCAGACTCAAGGTTTGAGTTGACAGTAAATTGCTGAGGAGAGAATCATCACTCAATTGGTTATTCTCCAGGATCACTTTATTGGAGTTGAGGAGATGTCTCATTGGCCAGTAAACGGTCATTTGGGTCAGTTCACCCAGAACTAAAATTAGACCCGGTTTGGAATATTCCGCTACTGTTGATTCCATGTAGTTGTCGTAACTTCCTCCCGATGTTAAGGCGATGACCACTGGTAGAAACGCCAAACAAATCAATCCCATACTCATCGCCGATATTAGCAACCAACGCCACTGTTTACGGTATTGCCAAGCGAGTAAAATTGTATCGGGTAATAAGATGAGAACATTATTGGCATTACTGAGAAGTAAACCGATCCGTGCTACTGTCCAAATTCCTAACGACACAAAGCTAGGACGTTCTAGGAAATGACACAGGGCTAGCGTTCCACCTACACTCAGAAACTTGATCAGACCATACATCCGGATTTCCTGAGAGTGGTTGATAAATAGGGGCGACAGTGCCATCATTAAGGCGGCAATGACTCCTGTAGCCTGACCCACAACCCGACATCCCAATCGATAGGTCAGCCAAATTGCACCCGTCCCAAATATCACCGAGATTGACCTCAACCAAGCGTCACTGCTTCCAAACTGCATCCAAAACTTTAGAATCATAAAGTATAAAGGACGAATGTAGGGAAAACTGAAGTAAAAATTTTCTGTATCTCGGATACTGAGCATTTCATCATAAAGCACGCTCTCCGTATTCAGTTGATACAGACGCAGAATAATTGCTAGTCCCATCACGATTGAAATCGGAAGCCACTGTTTGAGGGAACTCTCTTTGAGTAAAGATTTGCTGCTATACATACATTAATCGGGATTTAGATATATATTCTGTCTACTATATGAGCCAAGTGTCAATAGACATCCAACTAGAATTTCTCATCTTTATTACATTTCATTTCTAAATTTTATGCAATCTGAAATCATCTATCAATTGACAACTAGAGGACTGTTAAACTTATCACACAGGTTGTACATTCTCATCTAAAATTCCTAGACCCCGGTTAGCTTTTTCTATCAGTTTGTGAAAAACTGTTGTAACAAGGATGAAAACTCTTGTTTCTGAGTATATAAGCTATGATCTCGAAGACAACGTCCATCTAAAACAAGATTTGACTCCTTTTCTTAGAATAAATTTTTTTTAGTTTATTATAACAAGCCTGATCGCTGTCTTACAATTGTTGTCTATTTGCTGAATCCTCTAAAAATTACCGCAAAATGCTGTGTTGTCGCGGATATTCCTGGAAATCAGGGCAATTGTTATCTATCAACCCCACTTTAAAATTGACAATATCTTTAAAAAACAGCAGCAAGCTTAAAGTTTGTGTAAAACTTAAGAAAACAACAAAAATTTTTGATTAGTTTGTATTTTGATTGCAATCGCGAGCTTGTTTGAGCAATTTAACAACATCTGAATGTCCTTCAGAAGAGGCCCAAATTAGCGCAGTCCAAGTATTTTGATCTTTCCGGGTCAAATCTGCGTCATAATCGAGAAGTATCTGTACGATCTCTTGATAGCCTTTTGCGGCGGCCGTCATTAAAGCGGTGAGTCCAAAATCAGTAGCAGCATTCACCTCAGCCCCAGCATCCAGTAACTGTTGAGTCATATCTACATATCCACCTGCGGCCGCTTCCATTAAAGCCGTCCACCCATCCGGATCGCAACTGTTAACCGTAGCACCCTGCTCTAACAGTAACGCTACCACTTCTCGGTTTCCAGTTTCAGCCGCAGCAATGAGTGGAGGGGTTCCCTCTTCATCTGGGGTATTAATATCTGTCGGTGTCTCTAATGCGGCTTGAACTTCTGCGAGGTTTCCTGCCTTGATCGCTTTCATCAACCCTGTCATAGCTACTTTTGGCTTGCCCTGCTTGAACTACCAGAATTATATAACGAGGTATTCAGGTTCAGACATCTTTAGCAATCAATTAGCAATTAATACAATAGGACTACTGAGAACTGAAGACAGCCTCTCGTAGATTTCCTTGACACTGTTCTAAGCGCTTTTGACCCGCTTGAGCATCTAACCCCGTCCAATACATCAACAATGCTAATTTGACAGATTGGCCACTTTGATCTAATAAAACTCCGGCTTCTTCTCGACTGACGTCTGTTAAATCTGCGATCATTCGTAACGCCCGATCGCGTAATTTTTTATTAGTAACAGCGACATCAACCATACGATTTCCATAAACTTTTCCCAACTTCACCATCACGCTCGTTGAGAGAATATTTAACGCCATTTTCGTCACCGTTCCCGCCTTCAAGCGAGTTGAACCTGCGAGAATTTCCGCCCCAACTAACAAGCGAATATCGACATCAGCTTCAATTTTGACCTGTTCTTGAGGAACACAAGCGATAAATACCGTTTTCGCCCCTCGCTGACGCGCCGCCTCTAATGCCCCTTGCACATAAGGTGTTGTCCCGCCTGCGGTAATTCCGACAACCACATCCAGATCCGTAATTTCCCGATGAGCGATCGCCTGTTTTCCATCTTCGCGGCGATCTTCTAAATTCTCCGAACTCCGAACTAGAGCGGCTGCTCCCCCAGCAATAATGCCCTGTACTAGCTCTGGAGGTGTGCAGAAGGTGGGGGGACATTCGGCTGCATCCAACACCCCTAAACGCCCACTCGTCCCCGCTCCGACATAAAATAAACGTCCGCCTTGACGCAACGCGGAGGCTGTGATGTCTATTGCTTGGGCAAGATGTGTACGAGAATGAGCGATCGCCAATATCGTTTGGATATCTTCTCGATTAAATAAATCTACCAACTCTAGAGAACTTAACTGATCTAAATTGTGACTACTGGCATTAATTTGTTCGGTTAAAAGATGTCCCCGTGTTTCCGAATCGTTCATATTCTCGCTTTTTGATCCTATCAACTTGAATAAATTTTAATTACAGCAATCGGTCGGCAAACCGCGATCGCGAATCTAAATCTTGCCTCTTTTATAGTAATCCTTCTAGTCTGCGCCGAATATCATCAAGTTCGGCTGAGGAATATTCTGAATCTTCTTCTGAGTCAGGCTTGACATCAGGCTTTGTATGGGCTTGCCAATCTGTCTGTTCTACGTTCTTTTCGGGAGGAACAGCCAATTCACCTGCCTGAACCAGTTGCCAATCATAATCCACGCCCCGACAAAACTCCTTAATCTCTTCATCCTCTAAACCTTCGACACTGGGAGTCGGAAAATCTTGAGCTTCTAGTAGGACGGCAAAGCGGGTAGCATCCTCTTCGTCCTCAAACATCAATACCGTATTGCGATCGCCCATTTGGATCGTATGAATTCCTTCGTTGTCTGTTCCTGCATTAAACAGTAGTACGTATACGCGCATAGCTTTTTGGCTGTGTGATCACAACTTTACCTATTCTACTGCTCTGACAGCGATTGTCGAATAGCTGATTGACTAATTCTTAATATTACTACAGCAACTCTACCTAAGTCTAAGAAAGTTAGCGATCGCGCAGAGTCTCAATCTTTCTCTGTTTGCAGGTAGACACAGCTTGAAGTCAGAACAAACACCAATACTGAGGGGACTAAAGGTATCCAACCGCCTTGAGAAAAGAAGACCCAACAACACCCATAGATCATAATGATACTTGTCCCCATTACAATTAAAAGGGTTTGAGGCGATCGCACAATCGAAGCGATTAAACCGCCTAGAATTGACCCACTCAAAATCCAAACACACTCTCCCCAGTCGGGAAACCACCAAATTAACGGTTGATCCTCTAAAACGGTACTGAGAATTTGGCTGACTTGATGGGCTTGAAGTTCTGTTCCAGTGATTTTCTGAATGGCTGGATTTTGAGAACTATAGGGGGTCAACCAATGATGATCGTTGAAACTTGGGGCGGTTGTTCCGATGATTACAATCCGATCGCGGACCCATTCTGGATCGAGGTTTCCGTCTAAGACTTGAGAGAGGGTGACTTGGCGGGCAATTTCTCCAGATGTGCGATAGTTTAACATGATTTGATGTCCGCGCCAGTCTAGAGCCGTCTGATAAGCACCGCTTCCCTGTTCTAGTATGTTAAAGGTCGTTTTTCCCAACTTCAATCTACTCTCTGAACTTATTCCCCGCACAATATTTTCATCGGCTAAATAACGTTCTGCTAATTTCCACGCAAAAGACAACTGAGTGGGACAATCAGCCGATAATCCTACTGATAATAAATTCCGACGAATGACTCCATCTGCATCTGTGACAACATTGATAAATCCTTGTCGATTTACCGGAACTTCGGGCGGGGGAAAAACTCCGGGTTCTTTAAATTTACCGTATCGACAAATTGCAATCAAACGATCGTTGGTTTGGAGGGAATCACTGAGGGTTTTATACTGGGGTTCCACTGGAGTTTCTCGCAGCAAGTGTAAACCAATGACTCTGGGTTGATAAGATTCTAGTTTTTCCAGTAATAAAGCCAGTGAACGGTCTGAAAGTGAACTGCCTTTTCGTTCTTCGGGCGGTTGCGATCGCACATCATTTTCTGTAATTGTTACGAGCAGTAATCGTTCATCTTGACCCAGACTGGGCTGCATTTGCATCAGATGGTCGTAGGCTTTTAGTTCCCAGGTTTGTAGTCCACCGAGCGATCGCACTCCCCAAACTAAACCTGTCACTGTAATCGCCGAGAATAAAACTTTTTGTAACCCTCGCCATCGTAAAGGCTGAGGTTTTTTGGGTTTAATATCTTCTATTGGCGATCTATTTTTATCTAGATTAGGAAGCTGATATCCAGCTAAATCTTGCCAACTTGGAGGAACATAAGCCGGATTTTGACAGATCACCGGAAGCCAACTCGCACAAGGAAATTCTCGCTCATAATTATCATGCAATCGTTCTCTGGCTTCTCGAACTGCAACATACAAGGGTTTTCCGGCTGAGAAATTGGTCAAAAAATACTTCAAAAATTCCTGAGCAATGCGATCGGGAACCAACTCTCGCATTACGATCATTTGAGGAATATTCAGATCGTCAAGTTCATGGGTGAGTCCTAAGCCATCACAGGAATTAAAAATTGCCAGTTTTAATCCTTTTTCAACTGATTTTCGCAAACCATACCACAATTCTTTTGTTGTCAAACTCTCTTGGGGATTAATATAAATTCTCCCCTCTTCATCCTGGGTTTCACTATGTCCGGCGAAAAAGATAATATCCCAAGCTTGTTCCCAAATATTATCGGTAATTTCTGTGGCTTTCGGCTCGACTAATACGACGGGATAAACATCCGGTAAACTTTTAATTATTTCTAGATCTTTTTCAATATTGATTCCTTCTTTATGACCCAGAATAACCAGGATCTTGACTTGATAATTATCTGAATTTTTTTGAATCTCTAAAGTTCGTTTTACTTGATCGGGACTAAAAGCGATTTCAGCTTTTTGATAGCTTTCAAAAAAGTCCCAAAGATGTAAGGGTAATTTCTTTAAATCAGGATTATTTGTGCGAATTAAAACCCGAATTTCTTCGTCTTTGTTTAATTCTTCTCGTAACCGTTTATCAATCACTCGAAAGGTTTCTGCGTCTAGCCAATCCCTAATATTATTATGTAATTCTTGAGCGGAACTTTGACAATCTTTAATTCGTTGTTGAATTCCATCACGAATAATAGCTTGCGGTTTCAGTCGGTAAGGTGCAGCTAAATCGCGATATTTTTCTGTCCAGTGATATTTTAAATGTCTAGACAAATCTGGAGCGGGAGGTAGATTTCCTTGCTTGTCAAATAGCAGTTGACCCTCAGACGAACGAACTTCTAGATACACTCGAAAGCCTTGGGTTTCAAAATCTCCCTCTAATCTTAGGATTACGGATTTTCCCATTCCCAAACACTCCAGATATTAAACAGTCACCAGTTCCCAGTAATTCAGTTGATTGATTTGACTAAATCACGAAGGTTTCGGTGATACTCATTTCTTGCCATATTATTCTAATACTAAATTGCTCGCCTGACTCTCCGCTAAACTTAAATAACAACTTTTCACTACCTCCGGCTTCGGCCTGCATTACCGATTGTCCGGTATAATCAAGTATCATTAGTTTTAGGGTTTCGGGGAGATGAGCATGAGTCCGGGTGGGATAAAGTTCAACGGAGATATCGAGTTCGGAAGCCGTTTTCGGAGTCAAGCCTAGTATCATCGCGAGTTCAGTTTGACTATGTTCCAAAGCGAGAATTCTTCCCCGTTCAACTCCAAAACTGGTTCGATAACGTTGACGAAAACGCCATCCGAGTTCAAGGTGAGTCGGTTGAGTTAGGGTTTCGATCGCTTCCCAAGCTTGATCGAATCTTCCCTGTAACCAATTTTTTAAATTAATAGGAGCAGCCGTAGAATGAACGGTTTCCAATTTAGCAATTATATCTAAAAAATCATCCAGCGATCGCCATTGATTAACCGGAATTTTTTCAGACTTAACTTTTTCTAAAAAACCAATAAATTTAGCTTGAGTAAACGCTTCATCAAACTGAATCGCCAGATAACCGATTCGATCATTCCAAACTTCGGCTGGAATGCTTACACAAGAAGCATTATAGGGAACGGGGCGACATTCAATTTTCCCTAAATTTGGCAAAGACAAATCGGCATAATTTCCTAAACTTTGAATAATCGGATTCCAGCTATCACTTTGACTAAGATCTGTCAAAATCTCCATACATTGACAATAGTAATTAACAGCTAAAACCGCTAAACTATTAGAGTAAATTTGTTGCCGCCTCTCCGGTTGAGATTGTAGGGCTGAAAATTTTTCCGCAAGCTGTCTGTCTTTCTTCGTGATGGGTAAAGTGAATAGTGAGTGCATGGCTTTGAGTTGTGTCAGTTTAAACTAAAAATGAAATCAATTTTGAATTTGGTTTCTAATTTCACTAGAAAAATACCTAATAGATCGCTGATAAAAATCAGATAATGTTGGAACTTTTATTCCGAGAGCCTGAGAAATTTCTCCCCAGCTTTCCTGCTTGATAATACGACGTCGATATAGTTCCTGAAAATTAGCTTGAGGATAGCCTTGAATATGTCGGTTCGTAAAAATACCATTAGAGTCATCCTCGATTGATTCTCGAATTAAATCTGATAGACACGGAGGAATTTCTGAGAGTGGCATATCTAGCAGGATTGGATCGGGTTTCGGGAGAATTTCATTAATCGCTTCCGGGAAAAATCGTCTTTCTAAAAGGAAATTTACCCATCGCATTACGGGAGCTAAATCCG
>JBCBCI010000015.1:0-101490 GCA_038530755.1 Cyanobacteria bacterium J06592_8
TTTGCTGAAAATTAATAAACTTCATGCACCTACTCGCTCAGTCCACAACAATCGATAACGATTTTCTAATCTTTCTTGAAAGTGCAGCACCCTACATTTTCGGTGGGATTGGAGCAGCAGCAGGGGCGATCCTTAAATTCTTGACTGAACGAGAGAAGACAAAGATCAACCGTGCCAAAGAGAGAATAGAGCGCCTCGGTACAGTCGAAGAAAGATTGAAACATTACCAAAACGCGATGCAAGCGATACTTGCTCAGTGCGAAGCTTACGAGCATCTAGGAAAAACTTTTGAAGAAGGGCAAATTACCGCCCGACAAATTATCAGCCTCAGAAGCGGATTAGATCGATGTCAAGCGATCGCTGAAGATGTCCTCAAAGATGACATTTTCCGCAACGAGCGTCCGTCTAAGATAAGATGAGAGAGGCGATCGCTAATGGTCTAATGCGAGGAAGGCCGATTGCATCATTACCTTGAAATTTCGTTAAAGTGTTAATAATTCAAAGCAGACCTGCTGGGTTCTTCGCACTCCCCGTTCACAAACGCCCACTGCATTTGAGCAGCGTTACTATTCCTCTCGTACTTAGTATGTAGGCTCTAAACGTTAGGTCACGCCTTGTTCAATTATAGATTATGAATTATGAATTGTGAACTCTAAAAAATTTATCCCTAAGAGATAAACAGAGATTTCAGAATTAAATCTGATTCATAATTCGATTGGGAATTTAAGTAAATTAAAAGAAAATAACCTCCAAGTTTCTAACACTCAATGCAACGGAAGATAGAGGAGTCGAACCCCAAGTTTTACCCTGCTCTGGTTTTCGTTTTGCTGTTGCTGTCCCGTCAGCAGTATCTTCCAGAATTCAGTTAGTCTGAAATATTATTCATCTATTTTTTTACGAGCGATCGCCATTAGATGTGCGCCAATTTCCAGTAGAGAAGGTTCTGCTTCTAGCCAACGAATTGCGTCTAGAAGTTTTTCACGGCGACTTTGACCTAGCAATCTTACCTGAGTTATCAATATATCTTAGGTAATGGGCAAGATAAAGGTTTTCTGCTGTAAACTCAGATTAAAGAGAAACACAGATTATAGACTGGGAACATTTGTTTTTTTGTCCTATTCGATCAGGGAAATTCCCATGGAAAAGAAAACTTATATTGAGTTATTCTGGGACTGTCCGGAGTGTGGTCAACAAGCAATCTCTGCAATTAAAGGTCAGAGTCACGATGGATATACTTGTCCGCAATGTGGTTACAACCGCAAGCGTTCAGACCGTCTCTATGAACGTCCAGAAAGTCGAACTATTACCGATCCCGATTTAATTCGCAGAATTGAAACCGGAAAGGTGGACTGGGAATGTAAATATTGCGGGAGTTTGAACCCTCAAACGGGTGTCGGGGAAGAAATGATGGCTTGTCGGGTCTGTGGACAATTTCAGACTGATGACTTTAGCCCAGAGACTCCAGAAACTGCGACGGTTGGCGAACAAATTCATCAACGCACTGAACCCATTCGCGATCGCTTTGAGGTCATTCCCAAAAATCTCGAACGCTTTACTCATTCATCTCGACAAACATCACAACGAAACGGTGCTACCTCTAGTTCTCGCAAATCCCTAGTACGGGGACTTTCCATTGCAGGGGCTGTCGCAGGAAGTGCGGTTGGCGGTTGGTGGTTACTCAGTTCTCACCCAGTAGAAGTTCAGGTACAGTCACTCCCCTGGGAAGTTCAGGTCGAAGTTCAGCAGTTAAAACCTGTTAATACGTCAGGATGGGATGAAACGCTTCCAATTGGTGCGCGTATTCGTTCTTCCCAAACCCGTCAACGTGGAACCCGACAAGTTCAACGCGGAAGCCGAACCATTTGGGTAAATGAACGCTACCAAAGCGGGAGTCGCATCGAAACCTATAGCGATCAAGTACGCTACCAAAGCGGGAGTCGCACGGAATGTCAGACAACCTCAACCGGAACAGGCGCAGGACAACGAACTTGTCGGGATGTCCCGGTTTACTCGACTCGTCCAGTTCAACGTTCGCGAGAAGTTCCGGTTTATAGCACGCGCCAAGTCCCGAGAGTGGTTCCGAATATGGTCACTGAACCTGTCTATGACCAGTATGTGTACTACACCGTTGATAAGTGGGTTTATGAACAAACATTCACCAAGAAAGGCTTTGATGACCAGCCTCGGACTCCTCCGGTAGTCAGACTCGATAATTCTCCCTACCCCGAACGGGCTTTATCTCCTGAAACGTCTTGTCAAATTACAGGTGTTTATCAACAGGGCGATCAACAAAATGTTAAAACCTGGAAAATTGACTGTAATCAGTTTGATTTGATTGATACAGGCGATCGCGTTACCTTAGATATTAATCAGGGTTCTATGGTCACACTCAAAGAAGTTTTATCGAAGTAAACTCGTAGTTGTGCTTCAGCACTAAATAAAACTTAGAGGGCGTTGAAATGCAACTACAAACACAAATCAAGCATTGTGCTTTAGCACCAAAGAAAACTCAAAGTGCGTTGAAACGCAACTACAAACACATAAGTTAGGTGTAGAAGTGCTGACCACTCAGCCAGGTGGAAACCTCAAGGTTTTATGGTACCTATAACCAGAACCCCTGGATTTTATCGAATGTTAATCTTTGGGATTTGAGTGTTAATAGTCTAAGGTTTGATAACTAAGATTTGAGCGTTAAACGTTGAACGTTAAGCTTTGAAGTAGTAGGTTGATGGAATCGTTTGCGAGACGACACCTCACGGTTAATAGCCGTGCGCTCTACGCAGTTGAGCTATCCATCATAAACCATAAATTCAGACGTTTTCGAGTGACCAGCACTAATTTAAAAAAGCTGCAAGCTGAAGACTTTGTTTAATCTGGAACTTCAATCATTGTACGAGCATTACTAATCGATAATACTCGGTCAACAGTTGACTTGAACTCCTCGATAAAAGTTTGCCGTTGCTCAATATCTGCGGCTAAATCAATGGGGTCAAGCAATTCGACTCCTTCTCGCGCTAAGAAACTATCTGCTAAAGATTGATATTTTTCAGAAGCCGCATTTTTTCCTAATACCTCCATCGCTAATTTATCGAGGCGTTCTTTCACTCGTGCTTGCGCTAAATCAAACTCTTTGCGAGTTCGGTTATAAACGGCTTGCATGGTACCCAGAACGGTTTCAAAATAGAGGATGAAATGCTTCATTTCAATCGCTTCTGCTACGGTCATTTCTTGCCCTGCAACTGAAACCATTGTAGAAGCATTTGATAATACAATCACTCGTTTAATGGCTCGGCGTCGGGCAATTAACGCATCAACTCTTTGGATAGAAGCACGGGCTTGAGTGGTATGTTCTTGACGAGATTGGTAACCTGTTGGAACTTTCCCGATTTCAACAACTGCAAATAATGTATTTCCCTCTAATCCTACTCGTGCTGAATCAATACGCTTTTCGAGTAAAGTTAATTCTGCTAAAGCATCTGTAACGGTCATTTGGGTCATTTTATTCACCTCCTTTTTGATAAAATTTTTATAAATACAAAAAATAATTTCTTTCTACTTCCTAATCTTGGCTGCCCCGCCAGGGCTTGAACCTGGACTCTTCGCATTCAAAGTGCGAGGTGTTGCCAATTACACCACAGGGCAATGTCAAATCAATTCAAAATTAAAATTATTCTCAAAAGGCGGAGAGCAGTGGACTTGAACCACAAGCTTTGAACTCTATCTGTTTAGCAAACAGCACCTATCGCCGGATAGGTTTACTCTCCCTAGTTAAAACTTTCTATGAACTTTGGTAGGTCGGGTAGGATTCGCACCTACAATGCTTAATGCGGCGGTTTTACAGACCGTTGCCCTCCCTCATAGGCGAGCCGACCCGAATCGTTTGTACTACAGCTTAGTTCGTACACAAAATCCAAAGTACAGACGGGACTCAAACCCGCTAAATCATGACTATTGAAAGCCTGACCGCTCGACCACTTCGCGTTCTGCACCGTTAAAATCAGCACCATGTAAGTTTGAGAAGCTTTTTATTTCAGCCCCCTCGTTTGGTGGAGGCTGTAGGAATCGAACCTACTCTAATTCCGAAAAATTAGATGACCAGTTTGTAGGCTTCTTGTATTAGGACACGGTACTGATTTAAAGCTAAATCCTGATAGCTATTTGAGATTAGCGAGGGTAATGGGATTTGACCCACGACTCCCTGTTCGACAGACAGGTACTCTGAGCGCTGAGTTACACCCTCACGAGAAAAATGTAGTATACTATTTAGTTGTCAAGGTACTTGTGGCTAGCTAGTTCTTGCTCTATCGCTTTTCTTGGCTTGCCCTGTTTATATACTACAAAAATACTACAAATATTGTCAAGGGGTTTGAGAGATTTTTTTGAGAGCTTGACTCAGCCCTGAGAGCATTGGCAATAGAAAAGCCTATAATTTCAAGGGTTTCAGGATATATGGCATTGACTTCAGTCAATACAAATTCTGTTATTCATTGAAAAAAATCAATATAAAAGTCAAAAAGTAGAGAAGTATTGTCTGTTGCCTATTCCCGAGTGCGTAGCAGCCTATTATTCAGGATTTTGCTCATCGCTAGACTCATCAGTGGGAGGAAGTTGAGGTAAGGGGAGTTGTGTTGCTTCTGGGAGTTGGTTGAGTACAGGGCTAGCTTCTTCAATAGGCTCTGGTTGAATCAGGTCAATTTTGGGTTTTCCTGGAGTGCGATCGCTTTCGGAGGATTGAGCCTTATTTTTGGTTAATAGATCCACAGTATCTCCCAAAGCAGTGGTGAGGCTGTTGCGAGTTTGGAGGTGATTGGCTTTTTCCTGTTCGAGGGATTCGTTCAATTGACGGACTTGGTCACGTGCGCGATCGCGTTCTAGCATAACTTCAACTAACTTCGCCTTCAATTCATCTTCAGAAGAGAGTTGCTCAATCTCTCGGTTAATCGTCACCTTCGATAAAATTTCACTTTGAGGAACGGAGAACTTTTGTTGAAGTTGTTCGAGCTGCGATCGCAATGTAGCGATTGTTTCTTGGTGACGTTGGGTTTCTTCGCGGCGTTGTTGAGCTTCGGTGCTGTAGAGTTGACGCCATTGGTTCGCACTTTCAATTGCAGCATCGCGATCGCGCTGCACCTGAGTCAACTGCTGCTTTAGGCGTTTAATTTCATCCAACCATTGCCGAACATCCTGAGCCATATCAAAATTTCTGGGGACTGTATATTACTCACATTTTAGGGGGAGATGAGAAAGCCAGGGAAGTCGAGGAGGACAATAATTAGTAACTGTTCCCTATTTTTGAAGTCAGAAGTTTGAAGTTAAATCCCTGTTTCCTATTCCCTGTTCCCTATGTACTGTGTACTGTAAAAACTGTGTACTGTAAAGACTGGTGACTGTTTGGTAAAATTTTGAAGGTTTCTCAAAGATTGGTCAATGGGTTCAACTCGCGCACGGATTGCTATTGACGCTATGGGTGGGGATTTTGCTCCTTCAGAAGTGATTGCCGGAGCGTTAATGGCACAAGAAAAGTTAGGTGTGGAAGTGTTGCTGGTTGGAGATCAACAGCAAATTGAAGATTGTCTCAAGGATCATCCTTCTGTTTCACCTCCACCTGAAATCGTCCCCTCCGAAGGAACGATTGAAATGCACGAAGAGCCGTTGGGCGCTCTCAAACGCAAGCCCAAATCTTCTATTAATGTAGCAATGAATTTGCTCAAACAAAAAAGAGCAGATGCGGTTGTTTCTGCGGGTCATTCTGGGGCAGCAATGGCGGCGGCGTTGCTACGAGTGGGTCGGCTACCGGGAATTGATCGACCCGCTATTGGGGCAGTGCTACCGACTTTAGACCCAAATTCCCCTGTTTTGGTTCTGGATGTAGGTGCGAATGTCGATTGTCGGCCCAAATTTCTAGAGCAATTTGCAGTCATGGGGTCAATTTATAGTCAATACGTCCTGGGTATTGATAATCCTCGGATCGGTTTACTCAATATTGGTGAAGAAGCCAGTAAAGGAGACGAGCTGGCCGTTCGGACTCACCAAATGTTGCAAGATAACGCGCAAATTAATTTTGCGGGCAATGCAGAAGGTCGAGATGTCCTCTCCGGTCAATATGATGTGATTGTTTGTGACGGCTTTGTGGGTAATGTTCTGTTGAAATTTGCCGAAGGAGTCGGTGAGATTGTATTACATCTACTCAAAGAGGAGTTATCAACAGGGCTACGCGCTCAACTGGGAACCGCATTACTCAAACCCAGTTTAAAACGATTTAAACAACGGGTCGATCACGTTGAACATGGGGGCGGACTACTCTTGGGTGTGGCTGGAGTTTGTATTATTGGTCATGGTTCGTCCAAAGCACCAACAATTTGCAATACCATTCGTTCAGCTAAAGATGCGATTAACAATCGTGTACTCGAACGCATTCAATCTCAGTACAAAAAATCTCATCAAGAAGCCACAAGTGGTCAGTAGTTGGCACAGAGATAGAGGGAAGTTGAAAAAGCGTATTTCTTTTGGAAAGGCTGCGCCTACAGCAGGAGCGCGATTAGCACTCACTGAGAGATTAATATTAAAACCCAGAGGTTTTTTATATCGAGTCAACTTAATCTAAAAGCTGATAGCCGTTAACTGACGGCTGTTAGCTGACAGCTCACGAACTCACTTCCCGCTGCTCTCTCGGCTACCGTTGAATCTTCTTTGAATCTTGAGCATCTCTCAAATTTTTCCGATTCCCCTGTCATCTTACCGATTGTCTATCGACTCGCCGACTGCCTGATACCTGTTGCCAAACTCAGCAATTTACTTATCGATCAACCCAATTTGGTATAAGATGCCATTATTGACAACATGACAGACTTCTCTTAGGTCTGTAATTCTGTGATTCTTGTACTGAAACTTTCACAAACGGCACGTTCAAGTCGAAGATTACTCCACCGTAAAACGATGGAGCCTGTTTCGACCGTTGGTCAACCACTGGGAAAAAATTCCCGACAAATAGAGGTGAGGCGAGATTAATGAATCTATTTGTCTTTTCATTAATATTTCTTTTTCAAGTAATCGGAACTCCCATAGGGTTCTAACCTCTGACTTCTTCTGAGTAAAGATACATGACAAATACAGGTATTGCAATTATTGGCAGTGGCTCGGCAACTCCAGCCGCAACTCTTGACAATCAAGGCCTTTCGCAAATCGTTGACACTTCCGACGAGTGGATAAGTTCCCGAACAGGAATTCACGCTCGACGAGTTGCAGATGCTCAAACCAGTTTATGCTCACTGGCTGTCAATGCTTCTCAGCAAGCAATGGCAATGGCACAAATTCAGCCAACTGATATCGATCTGATTATACTGGCAACTTCCACTCCTGATGATTTATTTGGTAGTGCTAGCCAAATTCAAGGACAACTCGGTGCGACTCAGGGGGTGGCTTTCGACTTAACCGCCGCTTGTTCTGGGTTTGTCTTTGGTTTGGTGACTGCGTCTCAGTTTATCCACACAGGCGTTTACAAAACTGTTCTTTTAATCGGTGGTGATATCCTTTCTCGCTGGGTAGATTGGTCAGATCGACGCACTTGTGTATTATTTGGAGATGGTGCAGGTGCAGTCGTCTTGCAAGCCTCAAACAGCGATCGCCTTTTAGGGTTTGAACTGCGGAGTGATGGCACTCAAAATGGTTGTCTGAACTTAGGGTTTCAGGCAGAAGTGCGACCCTTATTTGAAGAGATTACGGTGAGTCAAGGCACTTATCAACCGATTACGATGAGTGGTCAAGAAGTCTATCGCTTTGCGGTGAAAAAAGTGCCAGAAGTCCTCGAAAAAGCGTTATTTCGAGCTAAGATCGGCGTTGACGAAGTGGATTGGTTGATTCTCCATCAAGCCAACCAAAGAATTATGGATGCTGTGGCACAACGCCTCAATATTCCCTCTGAAAAAGTGATCAGCAATCTCGCCCATTATGGTAATACTTCTGCGGCTTCTATTCCGATCGCCTTAGATGAAGCCGTTAGAGAAGGCAAAATTCAACCGGGTGATGTGATTGCTACGTCTGGTTTTGGTGCGGGATTAACTTGGGGCGCTGCAATTTTTAAATGGGGAATTTAGCTCGCTGCGCTTTTTTCAAAGACCTCTTGATTGATTCAACCATTAATAAGATATAAGATAAAAATGACAAAAATAGCATGGGTTTTTCCAGGACAGGGTTCTCAAGCTGTTGGTATGGGTGCAGATTTATTTGATTTACCCGAAACCCAACCGCAATTAGAAATCGCTGAAAAAATACTGGGTTGGTCTGTACCTGACTTGTGTCAATCCGATCAAGATAAACTTGCTTGCACCCTTTATACTCAACCTTGTTTGTATGTCGTTGAAAGTCTCCTCGTTGAACACCTCAAAAAACAAGGACTTTCTCCCGATGTTGTTGCGGGTCATAGTTTAGGAGAATATGTGGCATTATATGCAGCGAATGTGTTTGATTTTGCGTCTGGATTAACATTAGTCAAACGTCGTGCAGAATTGATGAATAATACCGCTGGAGGTCAAATGGCGGCGTTTATTGGGTTTGATCGCGAACAACTCGAACAGCAAATTGAACAAACTGAAAATGTTGTTCTTGCTAATGATAATAGTTCGGCGCAAGTTGTCATTTCAGGAACTCCCGAAGCGGTAGAGAGTATTATAGCAAATGTGAAAGCAAAGCGAGCGGTTAAATTAAATGTTTCGGGTGCCTTTCACTCCCCGATGATGGCAGATGCAGCCCAGGAGTTTCAAGAGATTTTAGCAACCGTTGATTTTGCTGAGGCTGAGTTTCCAATCTTATCCAATGTCGATCCGACTCCCACCACTCACTCAGACCTTTTAAAGCAACGCCTCATTCAACAAATGACAGGTTCAGTTCGCTGGCGAGAAACCTGTTTGCAATTTTCAGAATCGGGAATTGAACAGGTTGTTGAAATCGGTCCGGGTAAAGTTTTAACGGGTTTAGTGAAGCGGACTTGTTCAAATATTGCCTTAAAAAATATTAGCGGCATCGCTTAAGTTTCTCCAGAAATCTGACAATTTTTCCTTTGAGTTCTTAATTCCTTCTCAGTTCTCGGTTTTGCCAAGCTACAATTGAGGAGGATTATTTTTGAATCGGGCTAATTCTTACCTATACCTGTAGGGATGTATGGCTGATACCCTGACTTTGAGGAGAGATTCATCGCATTCCCCCAAAATGAGTTAAGCCTGGGTTGTCTAAAAAAACAAGATAAATTGCATGATTTTGGATCGTAAATGATGAATAAAAAATGGCTGAAATTTTTTCTATTTTTTACAATTTTCAGCTTTATATTCCCCATCAGCATTGCAGCTTTTTTATGTCTCATTGCCCAGTTAAACGGTTGTACTTTCGAGGGAGAACAAGCCTCTCAATGTTTAGCTCTAGGATTAAATATTGGCAGTATTATCGAGAAACTTATTCACTTCACTTGGCAACTTCCTTTAATGTTTCCCCAGAACTTTACAGTTCTTCCGGCTTATATCGCCATAACGATTATTGTGATTTGGATTCATTTGACTTTGCGCGGTCGTTCCTCTGTTTTTTGGTCTTTATTCTGTATTTGGTATATTCCGATCGCGCCTAGTCTTTTAGGTATTATTTTAGTGAGTTTTTTAGCAAATATTGGCAATTGTCAGGTGAATGCAGCCGGGCCAAATCCTTGTTCTATTCTAGGGGTTGAGATGGGAGAGGCTTTTGCAGGCGCCGCCGTTATTCCCTGGTTAATCTTGGTTTGTGTGGGGATTAATGTCTTTATTTCCTTTGCATATATGATACTCTATTCTCTGGTTGCTGTTCTCTTCCGCGAGCAATCATCTTAAAATAGTTACCCATCGCCGTTACAAATACTCTGCGTATTTGGACTTGATCTAACAGGAGTTGCTTGTCACCGAAACTGAGGCGGGTTCTATAACAGAGAATTAACTGAAGATCAATCGTTTCATATCATACTAAACTAGAACTAGAATACAATTTAAGCTGAACTCTACCCAAGAATGAAACAGTTTATTTATTGGCTGATGGGAGAAAGAGCGGGACGAGTCACCATTTCTACTTGGAACTGGTTATGGGGAATTCCTAATGAGTCCGCAGAATCACAAATTTCCCTAGAAACGGCTGAGGAGTCCTTGCAATTGATGCGAGAATCCATTAAAAAGCTGGAAGCTGCGGTCTTAAATCAGAGATCAACTTATGAACGCGCCCTGCAAAAATATAGAGAAAAACAGGCAGAAATTGCCACACTAGAACAAGAAGCAGTCACGGCTCAAGACAACGGTGATGAATATCAAACCCGTTTAGCAATGGCTAAAGTGATTCAAATTGAGAAAATATTACCTCAACTCGAACAGCAGGTTCAACGGGCGGAAAATTATCTGAATTTATCTCAAGAACAGTTGAACCAAGAACGTATCAAGCTGGAAACCTATCAAACTGACTTGGCAAATCTCAGAGATATGCAGGAAATTAATGCAGCTTTAGACCAGGTCGCTCAAGTTAATAATCAGTTTGATACAAATTCAGCGCGATCGCAATTAAATGAAATTAAGAATACGGTAGAACAGCGCAGTCTCGAACAACAAGCAATCGCAGAACTGACTCTAAACACTGATGAAAAGCTAGGTTCAGATATCGATAATCTAGCAGCAGAAGACGAAATTGCGCGTCGTTTGGAAAGGCTCAGAAAATCTCGTCAACCATCTGATTAAATTGAAGAACGTCTAATCAAGGAGAGATTACTCATGGCACGTCGTAGTGGCCCGCCTCCCATCGTTTATATTTTAATCTTTTTAATTTTACTCGGCTTAGGATATTGGTTTTTTCTGAGAAAGCCGGAGACTCCTTCCGTTGTCAATACTGTTGGTCAAACGACAGCTCCACCTCCGCCACCTGATGCTGAATTTTTTGCAGCGCCAACCTCGGTTCCAGCGAATACTCAGATTGAGATTGATGGTTCAACCAGTATGGTTACAATTACTAAAAATCTAAAAGAAGGGTTCGAGGGTCAGTTTCCAGGAACAAGCGTGATTACAGCAGCCAACGGAACGAATAATGGAATTCAAGCGGTACTAAATGGGAATGCGGATATCGCCGGAGTTTCCCGTGCGCTGACTGACCCAGAACAGGAACAGGGTTTAACCGCTTTACCCATCGCCTCCGATGAAATTGCAGTCGTTGTCGGTATTAACAATCCCTATAAAGGTGGACTGACTAACGATCAAGTCTATAAAATTTTTACGGGACAAATCACCAATTGGTCAGAAGTCGGAGGACCAAATGCAACCATTCGAGTTTTAAACCGTCCTCCCGTTAGCGGTACTCACCAGGCGTTTCAAGAGATTGTCTTACGGGGTGAGAACTTTGGCACCACAGCGAATATTACGACCTTACCGCGAGATGAAACCACTGGAATGTTGAGACAATTGGGTGAAGATGGGATTGGATACGCCACATTTACTCAGACTGTTAACCAGCAAACAGTCCGAACCGTTCCCGTTGAGGGGGTCCAACCCGGAGCCGTGAGTTATCCTTATCAACGACAGTTGTATTATGTTTATAAACAACCTGCAAGTCCTGCTGTACAAGCAATTTTAGGTTATGCAACCTCACCATCCGGACAAAAGGTGATTTTTCCAGATAACTAGCTATACCATTTTGTTGGAGTGGGTTCAATATTAATATCTGTCTATTATCCAACCCCCTTAATAGACCCGCCCACAGTGTATAGTGAACTCCTAAACTTGTATCCCAATAACCTATAACCCTAAGTTCAACAATATGAACACTAGAATTGCAATTTCTTTATTCAGCCTTTTGTTTACCGTCGGACTTCAGCTTCCGAGTCTTGCGGAAACGGTGGTAGAAAAAGTGAACCGGACTGGTGTTTTAACCGTCGGTGTGCGTGAAGATGCGATACCGTTTACCTATTCTAATGACAGTAATAGTTTTGAGGGCTATTCGGTTGAGTTAATGCAGCTCATTCACGGTCGCCTTGAACAAGAACTCGGAAAAACTGTTCGACTTCAGTATAAACCTGTCACGATTGAAAATCGGTTTAGCTCCGTTGAAAATGGTACGGTTGATTTGGTCTGTGGAGCAGATAGTATTACCGCACAACGAGAACAAACGGTGGAATTTTCTATCCCCTTTTTCACCACGGGAATTCAATTACTGGTTCAAAAGGAAGATGCTGAACGATTAGATCCGACTCGTGTTTCTGAAACAGAATTAACAGAAATAACACCTGGTGAAATCTCGATTGCTTTTATTCAAGGAACAACAACTGATACTGATTTTAAGCCGATTTATCCTGAAGCCGAATGGCAAATTTTAGGAAGTCGAACAGAAGGTTTGCGACGCTTGAAAGCGGGTGAAATTGATGCGATCGCATCGGATGGAATCTTGCTGATGGGAGAGATCTGGAAGCAAGGCGAAGATCAGCAAAACTACAGTTTAATTCCCCAAGATCCTCTGAGTTTTGAAAATTATGGGTGTATTTTTCCGCAGAGTAACCCAGAATGGAGTGATGTTATCAATACAACGATTACCAGTGATGAAGCCAATGAACTTTGGGAACAATGGTTTAACTCAGATACGGGACGTTTCCCTTACGAGCGTTTTTCAGATACTGCAAATCGTTCCAGTGTAGAACCGACTCAACCGAGACGCGCCCTGTGGTAAAATTCTCGAAAAAGTGAGTTTAAACTCTCAAATTCAATCACATTAAAATTGAGATCGATCAAAGTCTAGAGGCGTTACATTCAACGTCTCTATTCAATTTGTTCATAGTACAAAATTGACAGAAAATTTCGTTCCGTGACTTGCACTACCCTGGAGAAAGTTATCAGCAATTTCAAGAATAGGAAGAACTGAGGGTCAAATTTTAGGTGCGGCTGTCAACTTGCAGATTGTGTATGATAACATTGGGCAAGAATCAGGCGATCGCAGTCAGAATTAAGCAATTCTTCCTAAGCATTTTACTCTAATTAGAATGAGGTTTTTGCTCACAACGAGAACGAACAGATGATTCACACTTCCTCACAGCCTCTGCTTTTTTCTTTTTCGTTGAGGACGAACTTTTAATGGATACGTGTGATAAGAGCATGGTTTCTCCTTATGATTCGTTTGAACCTCAACTCGGCGCCGAGCTGTTTCTTTCCATACTAAGCGATAAATACTGGATACTACAACCGTAGAAATACGGTATTTCTTTAATTTTTCCAGAAAAAATCACAAGATCAGAAGTGATTTTGTAAGAATTCAGTGAGAATTTCTTCAGATTTTAAAAAGTATTTGAAATTGTCAAAAATAACAAAGTTTTGTATAAATTTATTTTCTAAAGTAACGTTTTTTGACAGTAAGAGTAATAGCGAAGTATATCAGGGCGTATACTACACGCCCCAACATCAATAGGTCTAGGTCATTAGAGGCCACTTTATTGGGGTTCAGTGGATAATTTCTGACCGATGCGAGGTTCTGTCCCTTTTAATAACCGTTCAATATTGGTTCGATGTCGCCAAATGACATAAATTCCCCCAACAATTGCGAAGATTTGATAGGGTAAAGGTTGACCTGTAATTACCATTAAACCCGCAATCCCAATTGCACCTGCAATTGAACTCAAAGAAACAATTCGGGAAATGGCGATAAATAATCCAAAAATTCCTAACGTGGCTAAACCCAATTGCCAATCTAAAGCTAATAAAATTCCTAAACTGGTAGCAACGGCTTTCCCGCCCTTAAACCCAATCCAAACAGGTTTTGTATGACCGAGCAATGCCATTAAACCTGCTCCTGTTACCATCCAATATAAAAACATATTGGGATCTTGAATATTAGCCGCCGCTGCTATTTGAGAGGTAATTTCTAAGGGATAAATCCAAAATACCAATGCGATCGCCATGACTCCTTTGAGGATATCAACCAACAATACAAATAATGCCGGAGATTTCCCACAATTCCGTAAAACATTCGTTGCACCTGTCGAACCCGAACCCATTTCTCGCAGATCAATTCCGTAGAATACCTTGGCAACAACATAGCCTGTGGGAATGGAACCCAACAAATAACCTGCTACTAACAGCCCTAAATTTAATCCGATCCACTCAAGCATCTTCTTCTATCCAACGCGCCACACTTGCCTATGATCCTAATCTAAAATGTACGTTTATTTAACTGAGGTCTCTTAAAATGTAGAAATTTTTTCAATAGGATGGACAATGCCCACCCTACTGATACTGCAAGCGTTGAAAGCGGTTAAACGTCAGGTTCTATTCCTGCGGCTCTTAATTGTGCGGCTAATTGTTCAGCACGATTTTCAGCAGCTTCGGCACGATTTTCAGCAACTTCAGCACGATTTTTAGCAACTTCGGCGCGTTCATCTCCAGTGAGAAGTAAATTCCCTTCACTATCCCACCACCGCAGCCAAGGAACTGTTACACTTTGGTACTCTCCTTCCCAAATTCCCAGTTCGACTTCTAAAGGCGCGATCGCATAATGACCCCGTTCATTGGGAGCTAATAATTCATAATGATCCTCCATGAGATGATAAACTTCAACACTGGCTTTTTTGACTTCGTAAATTCCATAAAATGCCGGACGAATGATTTGCTCATACACCCAGAATTTCCCGGGTTTTTGATTAATAGAATTTAGACGAGCAAGAGGAGTTTTATCTCGTTCTTCGCTACCGTCTCCCGATACAAACTCTAAGACAATTAAAGGCGGAATTAATTCTTGCCACAACACATAGGAACGGCGAAACTCTCCGTCTAAACTGGGCGGAACATTGGGAACATAGAACCAGTCGGGTGCTTCGGCTCCTCGTTCGGGAGGGTCTGTCATTCGCCAATAAATTCCACTATCTTGACCGATGCAATATTGTCCGTCGGAGTGACGTTTATCCAAGATGGGTTTAATGGAGTCAGTCAGTAGAATGCTTTGAGGATGTTCTTGGAAATTTTTCACGAAAGTGCCGTCCGACTCTGGAAGTTGAGTATGGTCAGGAAAAGGTGTAATCTCGTTGACTGTAGAAGTCATATTCTTTTCAACCATTAATTATGCCATTAATCTAAACTTATTTTAGTTGAAATCGAGAGAAGGCGATCGCCTGTAATATTTAGGGTAGTATTTATTGAGATAAAAATTATTTAAAATCAGAGTATAAAAAAGGCATGACTCACTATGATAATGAATCATGCCAAATTAATAACTATTTATCAGTTCGTACAGGTAATGTTGTTTCTAGAATCTCCATCAACAACTCTAACCGAGAAGGACGAGATAACATTGGGATCAGGTTAGGAAGCGAGTAATAATCTCCTGCAAACGTGAAAGTTTCGACCGGGACTTGCTGTTGTTGGAGTTGAGTTGAAATCCAATTAATTGCACTTCCCACACGAACAATAACCACGTTCGGCATCACTCCAAATTCACGGCAATATTGCTTGTAAACTTCGGAGAAATAAGGTGCATTGTTCTCAGCTTCATCTGTCACTAAAATGATCTGATCGACCACTTGACGCTTCAGACGCATTACTTCTAATCCACATCCAATACTGGTGCCACCACCTGCACGAATATGTTGAAATGATCGTTCCCAGTCACTATGTTGAGGTTCGGGTAAATCTCCGTTCAAAATCTGTCCTAATTTCACATCTGGACTGAGCTTTGGTTTAACAGGATAAGCCATTGTATCAAACGCATAAACATAGAGTTTTGCTGTAGTGATACTGGAAATTAGTGCAGCTAGTCGCTTACCAACTTCGATGGCTTGTTGCATTGAACCGGACTTATCAACGAGTAAAGCAGTAGACTTTTTAATTGAGCCTCGACGCTTGATTTGTTCATTACTAACTTGCTCTAATTTTGCAGTGGTTTCTGCATCTAACTGAGCAGCATCTGCGGCAACTTTTGTTTTAAAGGTCGAGATGCGATCGCTTTTTTGTGCTTGTTCGAGTTTGCTATCAATTAATGCCTTAACTTGGGAATTATCCATCGTGCCCCGATTTTTAAGTGATTTGAGATTATTAATCACTTCTTGGGGAGTCATGCTATTAATTAAGGCAACTAAAACAGCAGGTGTAACTTGTTGAATTGTACCCACTGCGACTGTGTATGGGATTTTAAATTCCACAATTAAACGCGCTTGTTCTAAGGCAGTTTGCGCTTTACTTAACTGTTTAATCACCGCCGCCAGAGATCCTTCAGGAGGTTGATCTCGAAACAAAATCGCATTCGCTCGTTCACTGGGTTTGATGTGCAAACTCGCATAAAGATGCTTCATAGAGTTGCGTCCTCGCAAAGCCGCCCGATCAAAGAAATCTGGATTTTGTTCGCGTTTTTTGAGATATTGACGAACCGCAGTCCGAGCCGAACGGGGAAGTTTATTCCGATGAATTTTCATAAAGTCTACAACCCGTGCAACTTGATAGGGCGGTAGATTTTGTAATAGGATAAACCCAGCATCTCGGTGTTCATTTAAGTCACTGGTTAAAAGGTAGGCAATGAACACTTCTTTGTGATCGCGTACATCCCCATTTTTGTGATACCAAACTGCTAAGTGACCATAAAAAATCGGGTCGAGTTCGATAATTAATTGATGGATTTCTGCGACTTGCTCTAACTTACGGTGGGGAGTTGTGAGCAAACTATTCAGCATTTCTAACCGTAAGTCTTGTTCTTCTGTCTTCATTGCCATTTTGCGAACCTCCTTTTTGTATTCAGGAAGCGATCGCCGTAGCGTTAAAACTTTTAAATGAAAAGAGTTAAATTAAAAGTTAATCTGTTACCGCGCAAGTTTAAAAAGTCATTCAACGATTAAGATCCCATTCTTAAGTCTGTAAACTTATTCAGGTTTTGGCGCGGCGATCGCTATGATTTTAATATTTAGATTTTGTCTGATTTTTGATTGTCCCGTATAAGTTCAAAAAGCCGGGGTTCATTGTCAGTTTTATTTAATGAATGTATGCTTTTTGAGTGGGGATACGGGACTGGAGTTGAAAGCACTTCGTACAAGTTAAAAAAGCTGTTTGTTCACACACAGGAGTTGAACCTGCAACACATCGTTTAAGAGACGATTGCTCTACCATTGAGCTAGTATGTAAGCTTTCTCGGTTAGGGTACGAAGTGATTTATTGTGCATCGGATGAGTTTATACTGAAATCAAGACGTTATTTAGCTATTTTTCCTCTCAGGAACCCAACGGCTACCTCCATCACCTTCGTGGGGTGGACGGTTGGTGGGGCGAAAATCAAATATAGCTTTTTCTTCTACTGCATTCACTGCTGTTAAATCAAAATAACCTTTCAGTGAAGAAGTAATGCTAAATCCTGGGGTCGTTAAAACCGAAGTAACGGCTAAGATAGCAACATGATAGAACTTTGTTTCTAATGCGATCGCCATGATATTTTCTCCTCCAGAATTCTTAATTTCCTGTCCGAGTTTATGGAGAGTTTTAATTCAACCCGGTAACAGTTTTAAGAGGAGTTAGCGATCTTCTTAAAGATTTTAAACTGTAAAGAAAGCTAACCGTAAACTGCTTCCGGACGAAGGATCACATCCCCACTGGGCCGATGATCGACGACATAAAAATTTAGGTGATCCGAATTAACATCTAAATATTTTGCGACTTGTTTTTTGATACCGTTATCATTCATTTGCTTTGTAATTCCCAGTTGACTTTCGTTCACGTCGTAGGAACGACCTTCAAACCGAATATGTACCATTTTCTCACCTCGCTTTTCTCTAGCGTTGTTAACATACTACAAAAGTAATACAAGCTTGTCAAGTAGTTTTTATGAAATTTTTGAGTGGTCTGTAGACAGAAGTGCTTCAAAGGCTGATTTGGTCGATGTTTCTAGAAATTGTCTTCATCAAAATTTGTTGTGATTTCGGAAACTTCACAGAGAAACTTCAAAAAAATTACATTGATTCGTAATACAGGGGGGACACAAGCCCTGCGCCCCTAAGCTCACTGTGTCCAGGAATTAAAATCCCTGTCTAATCGTTAAAGTCTTTTGAAGAAGACTACAAGAAAACTGTTGCCTATTCCCTGTGTACTGTGTACTGTGTACTGCTATTTCGCCTTAGACAAAGCCGCCTCGTAGATTTTTTGGTTACTCTGAACAGACTTGAACAAATCAACAACAGGATGAGGATAATCGACCCCCAATTGAAGACCAAATCGTTTCTGTTCAACGGGAAGTAATTTCCAGGGTTCGTGAACCTTAGATGCAGGTAAAGCCGCTAACTCCGGTAGCCAATGTTTGACATAGTCACCATTTTTGTCGTAATCTTTAGCTTGTTTTGGAATATTAAAATACCGAAATCCTCGTGCATCATTTCCGACACCTGCGGTATAGTTCCAGTTTCCCCAATTGCTACAAACATCATAATCAATTAATAGTGACTCAAACCATTCCGCCCCCATTTGCCAATTAATTCCTAAATTTTTGGTCAGAAAACTAGCAACATTTTGCCGTCCTCGATTAGACATAAAACCTGTTGCTGCGAGTTCGCGCATATTCGCATCAATCAGAGGAAAACCTGTCGTTCCAGTCTGCCAACGTTCAAATCGTTCCCAGTCTTCTTTCCAAGGAATTGAAACGCCTTGTAGTCCAGATAAACGGAAAATTTTATTCTCATGTTTGAGGCAAATCAACCGAAAATAATCCCGCCACAACAATTCAAAAACTAACCAATAGGTTGAATCATTTTTGACTCGTTGTTCTTCATAATCTTGAACGTGATCGTAAATAAATCGAGGTGAAAGACAACCCAGTGCTAGCCATGCAGAAAATTTTGAGGAATAATTCGCCCCTAACATTCCATTCCGAGTTTGTTTGTAGTCTTTTAAACAATTCTGCTGCCAAATATAATCTTTTAATCGAGAAATTCCTGCGGTTTCTCCACCTTGAAAGTTTAAGACGCCTCGTTCATCCGGTGATAGAGTTTCTAAGCCTAATGCTTGCAGTGTTGGTATTTCTCCGACTTCTATTTCAGGTAAAGTAGGTAAATGCTTAGGTGTCGGAAATGAAGCGTAAATCGTGCCATTTTTTTCAACTTGTTTGCGAAATTGTGTAAAAACTTCTGGTATTCTATTGATAGGGAAAGGTAAATCATCGATATCATAAAGAGTGGCTCCCCAGTAGGATTTTAACGCAACACCCAAAGGTTGTAATACTTTTTTGAGTGCCGCTTCAACTGCTAATTCTTCTGAGGTGACTTCACGATAATAGTAAACCGCATCAATCTCTAATTGTTTAACAATTTCAGGAATAACGGTTTCTGGAAAATCATAACGCACAATTAAATCACTGCCGAATTTTTGCAGAGTGTTGCGTAAGTCTATGATACTTTCTTGTAAAAATTGTGCGCGGAATGCTCCCGTTTTTGGAAAGCCAAAGGAGGTTTTACCAAATTGTCGAGGATCGAAACAGTAAACCGGAATAATCTCAGCCTGGGCTTTAACGGCTAAATGTAGCGGTTCATGGTCATGGACACGTAGATCGTTCCGATACCAGATGAGAACTCGTTTATCACTCATTTTTTGTAGATCTGAATTAACTTTGTTACAAATATTAACAACTTTTTTAGATTTTGACCATTTGAGTGTGTTTAAGGCGATCGCTATTCGTAAATTTTATTCTTAAATTTGACTCAAACTTAACTCATAGATGAGTACAAAACTTTTATCTAACACCAATATCTAAAACTGAGATTTATCACTTTTTCTGTTATACTAAAGCTAAAATATTCGAGAGTCCGATTAGCATAAACGCTGTTTACAGTTGCTTGAAAATTGTAGAGTAAATCAAATATATATTGTTAGAATTTTATAGTGTTATGTCTCAAATGTCAATTCCCAATTTTCCGAATGTGAGTTTAGTGGCTTTTTATGAAAATAAGTCTCCGGAACTCACTCAGTTTATTCAGTTCATACAGCATCATCTCTCTACTTTGCTTCCCGAAACATTTGCAAGTCTCAATCTTGAATCTATTCATGCGACATTACTCGGATGTGAAGGCTTAAAAACTGAATTTGGAGTTTTAAGTAAATGGTATTTGGAACGGCGAGGAGAATCTCAATATCTGGATTTATCTGGCTTTCTCAACTGGATGCAGCACCCTGAAAAACTACCGCTAAACATCCAGTTTGGGGGATATACTTCAAGTGTTGATTATGGGTTTTTGAGTCAAGGTGTTCATCCCTATCAACGCTCAATCAACGTTCAAAATCAGCTTGTTGTGCTGCGAGGATGGCCCGTTTATTCGGGAAAAATTACCGGGGATTTAGATTGGATTCGTCGAGAGGCACAAAACTTTAATTTCCTCCACAAATATCATCATACACCTGATGCGGTTGATAATGATTGTTATATGCGGATTGGAACATTGCAACAAGAACTCCCCATCGAACAAGTACAAACAATTGAACACAAGATGCAGGAAATATTGAGTAAAAATCAACCGATTTATGCACCGATTAACCGACAGAATTTAGCTTTTATTCGGTATGAAGACGTTAATCTTCCTCCGCAAACGACAAAAGTAATTCCGCTTACTGAAGTAACTGTTTCTCAACTGGAAAACCTCTATCCTTGTTGAAACGACAGAAGAAGATTTACTCGAGCTTTTGCGGGTCAGCTTTTAAATACAAACCTTTGGCGTTTTCAGATAACATTGCTCTCGCAATATCATCAGCTTCGGAGTCGGTTAAATCAGCATCTTCGATACTTTGTTCTAGCACTTGCTGTAAGATTTCTCGTCCCCATTTTGCTCCTAAATAATAAAGCTCAGGGAGATTATGTGCATCGGAAGAATACATTAACTTTGTTGTCGGAGAAAGTTCTAGAAGTTGTCGCAAAGTTGAACGCATTCCCATTACACTGAGGAAAGGAACAGCTAATCCAAAATCGAGATAAACTTGAGGATAAACAGAGGCGAGATATCCCGCTTCTCTGGTGTAGGGATAAGAGGCATGAAGCAAGACAATGGGAGCATCACGCCAAGTTTCTTCTTCGAGTAAGGGTCGTAAAAGCACTGGATTTCCCACAAATAAATCTAAGTCTGGATCGCCAAAACCTGTATGAAATTGAACCGGAAGTTTATATTTGGCAGCCACTTGCAGTGCCTCAGTAATTAAAAAATCAATTAAGGGTTTATCTGTCAAGCGAGTCGATGAATTATTTGAGGATTTTTTGATCAAAACAAAGTGAGATTTGGCAAAATCAATGGGAGTGATTTGAATATCTAACCCCGTGCGATAAGCTGCAATACTTTTAAAAGCAATGACTTCAGGAGGCGGTGGATCGATCGCTTCTAGAAATAAATCTAAAAACGTTTCAAACTTTGAGGTTTGATTCAATAAATTTTCCGCCAATTCCTCCAACCTTAATATTTTTTGCGTTGGAATATACTGTTGATGCCAACTCCACGGTAAAATCTGGTCTGTCAAGAATCCATCATCCAGAAATAAACCCTCTAACTTAGCTGCGTGTAAACAGATTTGGGTCAGTTTCTCTAATCCCAAATTTTGACGCGCTAATACGATCGCCTCTTCTGTCGGTTCACAGTCTAAGAGTTGAGCAATATCTCGAATACTCCGACGATAAAATAAACTATGACGAGCATGATGATTGAGAATATTTTCATCCTCATATCCTTCTGTAAAAGCGGCAACATAAGGCAATTCTTGAGCCGCTTCTACTGTTAATAAGTTGTGAGCATGATGGTCAATTGCCGGAATATCCCAAAGATCGATCATGGTAAGTTTAGAGGTTAAAGTTGATAAGCAATCTACGATCGGATCGAATCTAGTTGATCAGTTCTCACCAGATAACTGAGTAGAACCTCTACTGACTGACGAAGCGCGATCGCTATTCAAGATTAACTCAATCTGATCGCAAATCAAAAACAACGTTTGTCCATCCACCCTGAACTTATTTCATCAAGGTATCATTAAGATAGATCTCTTTTAGATTCGCAAGAACAAGATTATGACTTCTGGAGTGAATCAACAGTCATTGATTATCCGTACAGAGCGAGGACTTACAATTGCAGGCACGCGCATTACTTTGTATGATGTAATGGACTATGTAACGGCTCAATATCCACCTAAGTTTATTCAGGGATTATTTAGTCTAACTGAAGAACAAATTAATGCGGCTTTAGATTACATTGAAAACAATCGTGCAAAAGTTGAAGCAGAGTATCAGCAAGTTCTCAAAGAAACTGAAGAACTTCGGCAATATTACGAACAGCGAAATCGCGAGTTATTTGTCCAAATTGCAGCACAGTCTCCAAAGCCAGGTCAGGAAGCAGCTTGGGAAAAACTACGTGCAGCCAAAGCCAAGCGTCAGTCCAAAGCATGATTTTTCTAATCGATCATAATCTCAACGGTCATGCCTTGGTTCTTTTAAAATATCTGTCAGACTTGGATAAGAGGGTTGAATATTAAAAATGCTGGGATGAGCCGGGTTTTGGTAGGTGAAATGACGATAATCTAAACAAAATCTATCCCAATCTGCCATTTGAATCCGAAAGAGTTTGATCAAAATATTAGCGAGTCCCTGAGAAAGATTGAAGCGAAAATAGATTTTTTTATGATAAAATTGACAAACTTCTTCAACAACTTGATTTAAGGTTATTGCTTCATTTCCTAAAACTACTTGTTCGGCGTGAGATGAATTGGGAGGATGATTAACGAGAGACAAAACGACTTTAGCAATATCTTCAGCATGGATAAAATGAAAACTTGCATCGGCTTTTAACCATCGAATTAAATCTAGCCACTTGAGGACATCGGGTAAACCAGAAGACAGATGAGAATAGGGTTTATTCACCTCTCCGCCTAATACAAAGGTTGGGAATAAAATCCGTAACGGAGGTAACGTTTTTTCGAGTTTCAGGAGTTGCTGTAAACATTCATATTTTGAGCGAATATAATCTGTACCAATTGTTCCCGCTTCCGGAAGCAGTTGATTATCTCGACCTAAAACACTCGCCGTTGAAAAGTAGAGAATCTGTTCGCAAACTTGAGGATTAAGCTGTTGGATGAGATGGAGGCTAGCATCCACATTCACTGCGAAAACTTCTTGAATTCCGCCCCAGGAAGTCGCGGCTAAAATCGCGATATTAATTGTGGGTAAAAGTTCACTAAATTGATCGATCTCTCGCAGATCGGCTTTGAGTAGAAAAATCCCTGGACGGGCTTGGTAATCAAATCCTAACTTATCGGGGTTCCGAACTAGGAAATACAGTTCATAATCCGTTTGTTGGATCAGAATTTCAGCAATATAGTGACCAATACAGCCACTCGCCCCTGTAATTAAAATTCGTTTGCTCATAAGGGAAGTTAAAAGAGAATAAACGGATAGATTTTGTGTAGAATTGGAAAAAGCTACCCGTTATTCTTCATCAAAAGTCTAGCAAAATCAGACAGGAACCGCTAAGAGTTCATCTGCGTGTTTTGCCATTTCAAAGAAATAAGCCACATTTTCTTCGGGTGTCTTTTGGAGAACTCCATGTCCGAGATTGAGAATATGACCTCGGCGTCCGGCTTTCTGAATGGTTTCCAAAATGCGATCGCGAATCAGTTCTTTCGACCCAAATAATACACAAGGATCGATATTACCCTGAACGCCGATTTGAGGACCTAGACGAGTTCTCGCCTCCGCCATATCAACAGTCCAGTCTACACTGATCATATCCACCCCAGATTTTGCCATCCGTTCTAAAATACCTGCACTACCGCTAATATAAAGAATTATCGGCGTATCGGGATGGGTTTGCTTGACCAAATCAACCACTCGTTTTTGATAAGGTAAAGCAAAAGTTTCATAATCTTGAGGCGTTAATTGACCCGCCCAAGAGTCAAACATTTGTACAATTTGAGCGCCTGAATCAATCTGATAACGAAGATAAGTTGCGATTGAATCCGCCAGTTTTCCGAGGAATTGGTGCAGCATTTCCGGCTCAGAAAATGCCATACTTTTGATAACGCGATAATCTTTAGAACTTTTCCCTTCAATAGCATAGGCGGCTAACGTCCAAGGCGCGCCAACAAATCCTAAAACCGCTGCATTATTCCCAACTTCTTGACGTAAAGTTTGTAAAATTTCTCGAATAAAGGGAAGAGATTCTTCCGGTTGCAGAGGATAAACTTGTTCAATTTGAGAAAGGCTGCGAATGGGAGGATCGATAATCGGTCCTTTGCTTTCAATAATATCAAAATTGATGCCCATTCCCGGTAAAGGAGTGAGGATATCAGAGAATAAAATCACACCATCTGGTTCAAAGGCGCGATAGGGTTGTAGAGAAATTTCAACCGCAATGTCAGTGTTCTCAGAACGTTCGCGGAAAGAAGGATATTTCTCGCGTAAGTCTCGATAGGCTTTCATATAGCGACCTGCTTGTCGCATCATCCACACCGGAGGACGGTCTAAGACTTCTCCACGCGCCGCCCTCAATAGATAGGGAGTTTGAGTCAATTCTCTCATTTCAATTTCACTTTCTTTATAATTGATTTGATTGCTTCTTTATAGAGTATCACTTAGCGCGATCGCACCGATCAAATTCTCTCCGGCAATCGTGGGGTAATGTCAGGTAAAAACAGACCAATTGCAGATAGCGAGGGCATTTCTGCCCTTTCCTCTTGAGAAGTAACATTTTATGTCATCCGTTGAAGAATTCTTGGGAGGATTCTTTTTTCAGGAAGATTAATTCAGTGTAACTTCACACAAAATTAGTGTCAGTTTGCTTCCATCCAAAAAACCTGATTTCCCTTGTGAAGAAACCAGGCAATTTTATCAGAGAATTTTTAGAAAAATAGATTCAGAAAAATCTCTAAGGTGCTAACGCATGACCTCTTAACAGACTTCCAAGCGTCTTCGCGGTAATCTTCATCTGTACTAAGGGGTTAGCCGGGACAACCGTTTTATAGAGATAGCTGTCGAATGTCATCTTCTGAACATCGAGATCGGAACACATTTCGACAAACGCTTCGCGGGTTGCATCGGTGCGGTAGAAAACTCGTTGCAGGATATCCAACACCAAGTAGGTCATACCATACTGTTTATCCCAACGTTTGAGGTAAACTTTCAGATCGTCTTCGGTGGGAACTTTTGCTCCATTGTTTGAGAATTCTACAATGGCTTCTGCACACATCCGACCGGACTTCGCAGCGAAGTAAATCCCTTCTCCAGAAGACTTGGTCACGGTTCCAGCGGCATCTCCAACTAACGCCACACGACCGACAACCCGACGAGGACGGGGATGTTCGGGAATTGGATGGGCTTCTACTTTAATAATCTCGCCCCCTTCGATGCGATGGGCTGCACGGGCGCGAATTCCCGCTTGTAATTTCTTGATCATCGCCTGGTTAACCTTCATCGTTCCGGTACCGACGGCGACGTGATCGTATTTGGGGAAAACCCAAGCGTAAAAGTCAGGAGAAACGTCATCCCCAACGTACATTTCCGCACGATCTTCATAGTAGCTCATCAGATCGTCAGAGATGCGAATCCGTTCTTGGAAAGCGATCGCATAGTTATAGTCCCCAGCATCAATGGCTTTGGCGACACGAGAATTCGCGCCATCCGCACCGATGACTAAATCAACTTTCAGAGTCTTGGCAATACCCCGGCCATTGCCTTGAGAATGATCGTTATAGTGGAGAGTATAAGGTTCGTTGGATTTTGTCGGAATTTCGAGTTTGTGAACTGTGCCATTAATCAGGTTTGCGCCTAATTTTGCAGCCCGTTCCCGCATAAAGCCATCAAGAATTTCTCGACGACACATTCCAATATATTCGTTGTCGTTGATGAGATTAATATCAACTTCTCGGTTTGACGGAGAAATCATCTTCATTTTTCTTACCCGGCGGTCGATAATTTCCGGAGGTAAGTCAAACTCACTCACCATACACAGGGGAATGGCACCGCCACAGGGTTTGGCGTTATCGAGTTTGCGTTCAAATAAGTAGGTTTCTATTCCGGCTTTAACTAACGTTTCAGCGGCTGAAGACCCAGCGGGGCCAGAACCGACAACAGCAACCCGTAGCGTCACAGGTTTTCTCCTATACTTTTTTATTGTTATCAGGTTCAGATGGTATCACGGATAATGAGGCACGAACCTTGAACGCTGAGAGTTGTGATAGATTGCAATAGTGCTTAACACTGCGTAATATTTTCTCGAAATATTTGTCAAAAATTGGAAATTCTGCTATGTATGATAAGTTTATAATCAGAGCAGTCTTGTTGATCTACTTTCCGACTCAGTGTGCAGACACTTCTCAACCAGAGCAATAATTTCCTCGTCTTTAAATTCTTGAGCTAAAATTTTCAGCTTTTGACAAAAAGGACTATACTTTTGATCGAGTTCTTCGAGATAGGTCGCTCGTTCCTGAATTCTTCGCATACTTCCCAACATCGCCAACTCATACAAAACTTCTATTTCTTCTACAGGTGGAATTTCTAAATCTTGAGAATCTATTTTAAGTTGAGTTTGAAGTTGAGTTTGACAATCTGTGAAAAATTCTATCAGTTTTTTGATTTCAAAATTATCCGCAAGTTGAATCACTTTTTCGGCAAAAGTCCTATAGGTTTGATCTAGATTTTTCAAATCATTTGCCTTCCTTTGAACTTTTGAAAGAGATCCCCGTTTGATGAAATCCTCAAATTCAGTGAGATCGGCTTGAGGTGGAATCTCCATTGCGCTCAAATTTTCTAAATCAATAGTTTCTGGCCGTTCATAAACCCAGTTTAACTGTAAGTATTGACCGATCAAATTCAGTAACTTATTCTCATCTACAGGTTTTGCTAAGAACTCATCACAACCCGCCATTTTACTTTGGTGTTGATCGGAATCCATAATACTCGCTGAAACTGCAATAATTGGCAGTTTTTCAAACTCAGAAAGCTGACGAATTTCTTGAACCGCTTCAAAGCCCGTTTTAATTGGCATCACTAAATCCGTTAAAATTAAGTCAGGTTTGATTTTTTCTGTTAATTCGACTTCTTGTTGACCATTTTCTCCTAAAACGATTTGAAATCCTAATGGTTCTAGCATCCCTTGCAAAACGAGACGATTTTCTTCTTTATCATCAACAACGAGGATTGTCCGTTTTTTTCCTTGGTATCCTACAATTTGATCGGGGGCTTCCAGTTGCTTTTTACTGGAAACTATGCTGAGAGGAAATACACCCTCAAACCAAAAAGTTGAACCCTGACCGACTTGACTCTTGACCTTTAACTGACCGCCCATAAGTTCCACAAATTGTTTAGTAATGGCAAGTCCTAGCCCAGTCCCTTCTGCACGACGTTTAATATCTCCAACTTGTTCAAATGGTTGAAAGATGCGGGTGATTTGTTCGGTAGCCATACCCACTCCTGTATCAACAACTTCAAAGCGAATTGTGACCTGTTCTGAGTTAATATTTATCACCTGAACATTAAGCATAACTTGACCTTTATCGGTAAATTTAATTGCATTTCCTAATAAGTTTAATAAAATTTGTCGCAGCCTTTTTTCATCAGCCTTAATTCCAATTGGCAAGTGGGGATCGGGTTGATATTTCAAGAGAATATCTTTTTCTAAAGCCCGCATTGTGATCAGACCGACTAAAGTTTTCAGAAAACTAGGAAGGTAAACTTCAGTCAAATAAAGTTCTAGTTTACCTGCTTCAATTTTTGACAAATCGAGAATATCATTAATTAAAGTTAATAAATGCTTACCACTATTTTGAATAACATCTAATCCTTGGGCTTGAGAAGTCGTTAAATTTGGATCTCGTTTCAGAATCTGAGCATACCCTAAAATACCATTCAAAGGTGTTCTTAATTCATGGCTCATATTAGAAAGAAATTCACTCTTAGCACGATTAGCTGTCTCAGCTATAATTTTGCCTTGTTCAATTTGAGCAATATATTCTTCTTGAGCCTGTATTAACTCTTTTACTTTTCGGATTAGTTTATTAAAAGCGACTGCAAGCATCCCCACTTCATCTTGAGTTTCAATCACAGCAGAAAGCTCAAAATTAGATTCATTTGTAACTTGTTGAGAAAGCTGAGTCAGCGTTTGAATTGGGCGAGAAATTTCACGACTGGTATGAAAAGCAGAAACAATAGCCAAAAGCGTTGATAATCCTAATCCAATAATAATAATTTGAATTCGTAAATTTTCGGCTTGAGCTAAAGCCAGAACAGCCTCTTCTTCCCGTTCTCCAGCCCGTTGGTAAAATTCAGAGAGCTTGTCGGGAAATTCAATAAACGCAACAAATTCAGGCCCTTTTGCCAATTTCACTAATAAATCCTGTGCTTCAGCCGCTTTTTCTGGGTTTGTGGTTAGAGGTTCAAGGTTTTCAATGAAGGACTGAACCGCTTGAGAAAATTCATTAACCGTTAACTTATATTGTGCTAAGAGAGGCTGCAATTCTGCAATGATCAAAGAGTCTTCTACTGTCGGATAACCAGTTAAAAGGGCTTGAATATCATTGACTCGCTGCAAAAATGCTGTACTTTCTCGTTGAAAAGAAACTGGATCTTGAAGATAAGGAGATAATTGTTTTGTGGGTCGGTTATAATGAATATCAAGTTGGAGTGTCGTCAGAAACTTTTTCTCTTCAGCAGCCGCTTGTCGAGTTCTCAAGGCTTTTTTATGATAGAAATCTCCAACAAACAAACCTGTGACTGTTCCACTCAAACTAATAATCAAAGCTAGAGCATATCCCCGAATAATCTTATCTCGAATAGACATTTTATTCTCCAGTTGAGTCTACAAATTCATTAATTGAGTTTCTGATTGATTAGATTCATCAAGAACGTTAATGATTTCATCATTGTTACATCTTGTCGCTAGAAATTCAAAATCTTGAGTCAACATCTTTCTAGTTTTTATTTTCAATTCGGGTTAGGCATATACTTTTCAATTAGGCAAATAATATCTTGATCTTTAAATTCTTGAGCTAAGGTTGTCAGCTTTTTAGCAAAAGGAATATACTTGCGATCAAGGTTTTCTAGATAAATGGCTCTTTCTTTGATTTTTCGCATATTTCCCAACCGTGCTAATTCATACATAAATTCCATTTCTTCTAAAGATGGAATTTCAAATTCCTGAGAATTTATTTCTGATTCCGTTTGACAGTTTTCTAAAAACTGTTGTAGTTTTTTAACTTCAAAGTTTTCAGCTAATTGTATGACTTGTTGAGTAAATTCTGTATATTCCTGTGTTTGATTTTTGAGTTTTTCTGCTTTTTGTTTAACTTTCGGAAGCCAGCCCCGTTTTGCTAAAGCATTGAATTCATCGAGTTCTGCTTGGGGTGGAATGTTCATCGTTGCACAATGTTCTAGATCAGTTGGTTCTGAGGGATCTTTAATTTCTGTCTGAGTTTCGGTACTTCTTTCTACAATAGGGAAATCAACATCAAACCAGAACGTAGAACCTTGACCTGACGTACTTTCTACATGAAGTTGACCTCCCATCATTTCTATCAATTGTTGAGTAATATTCAATCCTAAACCTGTTCCATCAGCTCTATTATGAATCTCTCCGACTTGTTCAAAAGGTTGGAAAATTTTCTGTAATTCTTGAGCATTCATTCCGACACCTGTATCAATAATTTCAAATCGAAGTTTTGCTTTCTTTAACCTGGTACTGATTCGACTAATGCGAAGCTTAACTTGACCTTGATGAGTAAATTTGATTGCATTTCCAAGTAAGTTAAACAAAATCTGTCTTAATCTTTTTTCATCGGCTTCTATTGCCAGGGGTAAATTTTGATCAGCTACATATTGCAATGTGATATTTTTTTCTAAAGCTTGCCTATCTATAAAGCTCATTAAATTCTCAATAAAAGAAGCAAGATTAATTTCACTGGGATAAAGCTCCATTTTACCTGCTTCAATTTTGGATAGATCGAGGATATCGTTAATAAGAGTTAAAAGATGTTGACCACTATTATAAATAATATTTAATCCGTCAAGTTGGTCTGAAATTAAACTCTGATCGGGTAAAGTCTGCTGCGCGACAACACAATCACGCTTTAGGATCTGAGCATAGCCTAAAATTCCATTTAAAGGCGTTCTTAATTCGTGGCTCATATTAGAGAGAAAGTTACTTTTGGCAAGATTAGCTGTTTCTGCTATTTCTTTTGACTTTTGCAGTTGCTTGCGTTCAAAAGATTGAACTTTTAGTAGAACAATCAACATTGTTCCTCCCAAGCTAAAAATGATTAAAGCCATTAAGTTCAGAGCCTGAAGTTGAGATTCAATATTTTTACGAGGAATAACTAAAGCAACAGACCAGTCCGCTTCTTTTAAAGGAATATACGCAACATATTTCCGAGTATTATCAATTTTAACCAGCTCAATTCCTTGATTGCGATTGACCATTTTTTTTGCAATTAAAGCCAAAGCTAAATCGCTAGATTGAGTTAAGCTAGGCGCAGGTTTTTCAATCGTTGACATCAACTCAGTCTGAGGATGAACAATCGCTTTTCCGTCTGAGTTTAGCGCAAAAGCATAGCTATTCTTGCCGTATTGTAGCTGGCTCACAACCTCGAAAATTTTATCCGTTGTAATGCCACCAGATAGAACTCCGACTGGATTTTCTACAGAGCCAATGGGTGCAGCAATATTAAGTTTAGGAATTCCTAATAAACGACTGATCATCGGATTATAAATATTGGCTTCACCCGCCAGCCCTTTTTTAACCCAGAGCCGATCTCTGATATTCTTCCCCATAACAAGTCCATCGACTGTATTGTAGAATGAACCGTCGGGATTTACATATACAAAGTGATGAAAATCAGATGAACGCTGAATTTCTGACTGTAAGTATGGCTCTGCAACAGACCAATCCATTGAGGTAACAATTGGATTTGCAGCGAGAACTGCAACTTCAGCTTTCCGAACGGCTATCCACTGATCGAGCGTATCAACACTAAGCTGTACTTCTAAAAGGGCATTTTTTTTTAAGTTTTCTAAGGTTAAGTCTCGCACTCTAGAGTAACAGAAACAAGCAATGACACTGACTGTAAAAGCTGTTCCTGCAATGATTAGCTTCATCGCTGGTTTGTGAGATGATAAATTGTGAGACAATAAATGTTCTAACTGATTGCTACCCGTTGGGGATAACTTTCTTTTTCTTAATCCTAATTTATTTTTAAAAAAATATTTAAAATATTTGATCATTGTATTTTTAGCTGTAATTCTGCTCTTAGTCTTAATATAGCTTTTAAATTTTAAATCACAAAAGTAAGTTCAGTTATTTTTTGACCATTTTAAAGATGTCATTTAAAGGATTTACCTCAATTATTTTCAGGTATTAGATCGGCTTACTCAAACTTTGCGACTGGTAGTTCAATGACGAACTCAGTGCCTTGATCAATTTGTGAAAAGCAACTTAAACTTCCTCCATGCTTTTCTTCAACAATTTGCCGCGCAATTGATAAGCCTAAACCAGTTCCTTTACCGACTGCTTTAGTTGTAAATAAGTGATCGAATATTTTATCTCTGACCTCTTCTGGCATTCCACATCCGTTATCTTTGATTTTGATGATTACCTGTTGATCATCCCAAGTCGTATTTGTATAGATATAAATTTTACAAGAACGAGCTTTCAATTCTTCTGCTGTCATTGACTCACTCATCTCATCAAAAACATCAATAGCATTGGCAATAATATTCATAAAAACTTGATTCAATTGTCCAGGAAAACCTTTGATTTCAGGCACTTCACCATAGTTTTTGATAATTTCAACTTCTGGACGAGTATCTTTTGCCTTGAGTCTATGCTTGAGAATAAGCAAGGTGCTATCGAGGCCTTCGTGTATGTCAAAGCTCACCGTTTGATCTTTATCTGCACGAGAAAATATTCGCATTGATGTACTAATATCTCGAATTCTATCCATACCTGTTCTCATCGAGGATAAAACACTTGAACAATCTTCTAAGAGATAATCTAGTTCAATCTCTTCAGCGTGTTCCTCTATTTCTTCTCCGGGTTCAGGAAAGGCTTGCTGATAAAGTTGTAAATGTTCAATCAAATCCTGTAAATAGTTTTCGATATGGTTTAAATTTCCAGCAACAAATCCAATCGGATTATTAATTTCATGGGTAACTCCTGCCATTAATTGACCCAGAGCAGACATTTTTTCACTTTGAACTAACTGAAGCTGAGACTGTTTTAGCTCTTGTAAGGTGGTATTAAGTTTAGCAGTTCGTTCTTCGACTCGTTGTTCGAGTTCTTGATTCAAAAAATAAAGCTTCAAGTGAAGATTAACACGGGCAATCACTTCTTCAATTTGAATCGGTTTAGTGACATAGTCAACTGCTCCGACTTCAAAGCCTTTAATTTGATCTTCTGAACTCGATAGTGCTGTCATAAAAATAACAGGAATTTCCTGAGTTTCGGGAATCTCCTTCAGTTGACGACAGGTTTCAAAACCATCAATTCCCGGCATCAAAACATCAAGTAAAATGATGTCTGGACAAGCAAATTTTGCTCTTTTGATCCCTGTGTTCCCATCACGGGCAATTAAAACGCTGAATCCTCGCTCTTCTAGCGAATTCACTGCCACAGCTAAATTCGTGGGGTTATCATCAATCACGAGGATGGTCGGTAGTTTCTGATTGGCATTGACCATTATGAGAGTTCCTTTGCTCTGATTAACTTAGGAGAGACACCGAAGAGACCTCTTACAGTAATTCAACTTACCCTACTTTTGATCTACTCGACATCTTTCCCTGATTAAGTCTATATTAATGTAAGTTTTGTCATACAGGATATCTAGTGGCGATTGTCAAATCGAGCTGTCTCTCCATTTTTTGTAATATAGGTTCTCCATTCAGGAGAAATTTCTTCCCAGATAGCCTTAATCACCGCAGCACTTAGTAATCTTGTTCCGAGTGTGGGAAATAAAATGACAACAGTTGTAATTACGGCTGAAGTGAACATTCTTGGATCAACTTCTTTCAGGGCTTGGTCGAGGTTAATTTCATCTTTTAAAACTTTAATGAAAGTGGGAATGACTTCTATGCTTACTGTAAATCCTAATGCGGCAAACGCACTTCCATCCATTAATTTTTGAATGATTTTAATCGCGACTCCTTTGAGAAAACCTATCTTCAATCCAGCAATTATAATCTCAATGATTTCTATTAATTCAGTTTCTTTGACTTCAAGTTCTCCGCGACAGTAAGCGGCAATTGTCTTGATTGATGAAGAGAGAAGATTGATAATAGTGTTGATAGCTGCCCCTTCTAAACCTGCATTATGAGCTTCTGTAAACGTAGCAAGAACACTGATAATATTAGCCGCTAAGTAGGGATTTTCAGCAATCCATTCAGCAACATCCTGACGAATAGAAAGCTTTTCTATCCCCTCAAGATCGAGAACTAAGATTGCTTCTGGAATTTGATGAGGTTGATGTTTTTTTTCGGTGAACTGTGCTGAGAAAACTTGGGTTTTAATTTCCGCAATAATTTCTCCAATTTTTGCCGTACACAGATTTGAACTTGATTTAATTATTCCATGAGTTCGATCTGAATCCGTGGGATATTCGCAACTTTTAAGTTCAGTATCAATCTTTAAACCAATTGCTTGTAAATATTCAAATGTTAAACTAAAAGTTGAAGGATTTTGAGTCATTTGATGATGACTAGATGCCATCAAATTCGGACTCGCTTTCAACAGTTTTGGTGCGGGATTGGGCAAAGCTGGGGCTGCAAGCGGAAAGCTCTTGGCTAAGGGCGGATGAAATTGATCGAGACGGGTGTCCACTTTTGTTTTCATTATTCTGGCTCAGTTGTCAATTAACTTGAATAGACTGAAGACTCCTGGCTCTATCTTAAAGTTTTTCGTCTCGATATAAAACGTTTAAATCACTGAACTTTGCTCATAATGGATGTATTGATCGGTAGATAGTTATCCGTAAATTTACGGATGAGTTGATTATTTTTTTACATCCAATCTACTGCATTCGATCTAAAGTTCGATATTGAATTGATTCGGCTAAATGATTGGCAAGTATAGCCTCTGAACTGGCAAGATCGGCAATGGTTCGAGCTACTTTTAAAATGCGATCGCTTGCTCGTGCAGATAATCCTAATTTTCGGATCGCTCCTTCTAAAAGTTGACGACTGGTTTCATCAAGTTGACACCACTTTTGAATCTGACGACTTTGCATCTGAGCATTACACTGAATTGAGAGATCATTTTTAAACCGAATTTGAGCAATTTCTCTTCCTTTTTTAACTCGTTCTCGAACTGTTTTTGAGTCTTCTCCGGTTGATTGTTTGGTGATTTCTTCGGGCTTTAAACGACTGACCATCACTTGTAAATCGATGCGATCCATTAACGGTCCGGAGAGTTTTGCCCAGTATTGTTCTCGTTGCCGTGAAGAACAGGTACAAGGTTGAATTGGATCGCCGTAATATCCACAGGGACAAGGATTTGTACTGGCAAGTAATGTAAATTTTGCGGGAAAAACGACGGATTGACGAGTGCGAGTAACGGTGACAAATCCATCTTCTAAAGGTTGACGCAAACATTCTAATACATTGCGCTTAAACTCTGTAAGTTCATCTAGAAAAAGAATGCCATGAGTTGCCAGCGAAATCTCTCCGGGTTTGGGAAAGCTTCCACCCCCAACTAAAGAGGGGCCTGATGCTGAATGGTGAGGACTGCGAAAAGGGCGATCGCCAATTAAACAGCCCCGATTTTTTAACAATCCAGCGACAGAATGAATACGAGTTACTTCTAGGGCTTCTTCAAAAGTTAGAGTCGGCAAAATTCCGGGTAAACGTCGTGCTAACATTGTTTTTCCACTTCCTGGAGGCCCAACAAAAATCAGATTATGTCCTCCAGTTGCGGCAATTTCTAAGGCTCGTCGCGCATGAATTTGTCCTTTAACCTCTTTTAAATCTAAATCAATCGCTAGATGCTGAGATAAAACTTGGGTGCGATCTAAGGTAACAGGTTTGTACTTTTCAGGACGGTCTAAAAAATCAGCAACATCCAGAATTGTTTTAAACCCATAAACCGAAATATCCTCAACAATTGCTGCCTCTTGAGCATTATCTTCGGGTACAATTAACCCCCGAATTCCCATACTCGATGCGGCTGCCGCAATCGGTAAAACTCCGGCTACAGCTCGTAAACTTCCATCTAATGAAACTTCACCTAAAAATAAGAAATCTTCCAAAAACTGGGGATTCACTTGTTCAGAAGCCGCTAAAATTCCGATACTAATCGGCAAATCAAAACTTGGCCCTTCCTTTCGCAAATCGGCGGGTGTGAGATTAATGACAATATTCCGCATCGGAAAGGCATAACCCGCATTTTTTAAGGTGGCTTTGACTCGTTCACGAGATTCTTGTACGGCGGTATCCGGTAAACCTAAAACCATAATTTTGGGGAGTCCTCCGGAAATATCAACCTCGACTCCGACTTTGACTGCATCGACTCCAACGACTGATGCACTCCAAACTCTAGCTAACATGATGCTTTTGAAGAAATAATTGTTTTGAATGAATAAGAATCAGTGTTAATCTCGTATGATTAAGACAACAACCAAACCTCTCAATGTCAGAGCGTTTCGTTGTCCACTGGATGCAAGAGTTGAACTAGGACGAAATCAGACCAATGACCAATCAAGATACAGTATTTAGTAAAATCATCCGTCGTGAAATTTCGGCTGATATTGTTTACGAGGATGAATTGGTTTTAGCCTTTAAGGACATTGCTCCCCAAGCACCTGTCCATATTATTCTGATTCCAAAGAAACCTATTCCTAAGTTAGCCGATGCAACTCCAGACGACCAGACTTTGATGGGACACTTGTTGTTGACTGCAAAACAAATTGCCTCAGAAGCTGGACTAGACAATGGTTTTCGAGTGGTCATTAATAACGGATCTGATGGGGGTCAAACGGTTTTTCACCTTCATATTCATATTCTTGGAGGGCGTCAGATGCAGTGGCCTCCCGGTTAAATATTTTCAGTACACAGCTTCCACAGTTGACCGTGAGCAGTTCTATAGTACACAGTACACAGTGATTGCGGCTACAAGTTTTTTCAGTTCACGGGTCACTGTTTACTGAATTACTGATTACTGATAATTCCTGCTTATATTAAGCACAACAAAGTTTTATAAAAAATGCTTTACATAACTATAATCTCTGTGCTCACCTGATAAAATCGATCACTAAGGTAGCAAGCTTGCTACCGAATGAACCTTGAAAACTGAATTTAGCAATTATTCAAGCATGACCACAACATTACAACAAGGCAAAGATGCCAATGCGTGGGAACGGTTTTGCAGCTGGATCACTTCTACCGATAACCGCATTTATGTGGGCTGGTTCGGTGTTCTGATGATCCCGACCTTGCTGACTGCAACCATCTGCTACATCATCGCTTTCGTTGCTGCGCCTCCGGTTGACATTGACGGAATTCGTGAACCTGTTGCGGGTTCTTTGTTGTACGGTAACAATATTATCTCTGGTGCTGTTGTTCCTTCTTCCAATGCGATCGGTTTGCACTTCTATCCGATTTGGGAAGCAGCTTCTCTTGATGAATGGCTCTATAATGGTGGCCCTTACCAATTAATCATTTTTCACTTCTTCATTGGTATCTGCTGCTACATGGGTCGTCAGTGGGAACTGTCTTACCGCTTAGGAATGCGTCCTTGGATCTGTGTTGCTTACTCAGCTCCTTTGTCTGCGGCGACTGCGGTATTCTTGATCTATCCCATTGGTCAAGGTAGTTTCTCTGATGGTATGCCCCTGGGCATCTCTGGAACGTTTAACTTTATGATCGTATTCCAGGCTGAACACAATATCCTCATGCACCCCTTCCATATGTTAGGTGTTGCAGGTGTGTTCGGTGGTGCTTTATTTAGCGCAATGCACGGAAGCCTCGTAACCTCTTCTCTGGTTCGTGAAACAAGTGAATCTGAATCTCTGAACTACGGTTACAAGTTCGGTCAAGAAGAAGAAACTTACAACATCGTAGCTGCTCACGGTTACTTTGGTCGTTTAATCTTCCAATATGCTTCCTTCAACAACTCTCGCTCTCTGCACTTCTTGTTAGGTGCATGGCCTGTCGTTGGAATCTGGTTTACCGCTTTAGGGGTTTCCACTATGGCGTTTAACCTCAACGGTTTTAACTTCAACCAGTCTGTTCTTGATTCCAGTGGTACTGTGATCAATACTTGGGCTGATGTGATTAACCGTGCAAACCTCGGTATGGAAGTTATGCACGAGCGCAATGCTCATAATTTCCCATTAGACTTAGCGAATGGTGAATCTGAGCCTGTTGCACTCATGGCTCCTTCCATCAATGGCTAATGTTAGCCTTCGATCCTAATAGCTAGTTAACTCAAGCTCTCCGTTTGGAGGGCTTTTTTATTATTACACAACTTTACAAAAATTCGCATAATCAGAGATAGATTTTCAGGCTAGCACGACCCATTGAAAGAGGGTTAATGGCAACGGTCAAAGCCCCGCTTCCCCACAGTTGAAAATATATGCTTTAAAATAGGCCATAACAAGTCCAACGAGGAATCTGATCGCATAGCCAAAACCTATCGACGAAACCTCAATTCGTGTGAGGAGACAGAGTCATGTTAGAAAGATCGCGGAAAGCCTGGCTACTGAGCCCGGCTGTCTTAGGCGCAAGTTTAATCGCTTCATCGCCTGTTTTTGCCGAAGCATCTATCGAACCGAAGTCAGAACAATCAGGGGAAGTCGCTACAGAAGTTTCTCAGTTCTCAATATCTAACACTCAGCAGACCGGATTACAACTTTCGGACTCATTGGCTCAAGTTCCAGTCAATCCCCATAGTGGTGGTGTGGGTACTCAGCCAAATTTGGGTCAAGTCCCGGCTTCTGAGGTAGATCAGACGAATCCGGTTAATCCAGACTCTTCCCCACAGCTTAATGAATATTTTCAGGAAGGTCGCGGATCTCGTTCTCGCCGGAAACAGCAAGTTACCTCAGTCTCTCAACTCTCTGACGTACAACCGACAGACTGGGCATTTCAGGCCCTGCAATCCTTGGTAGAACGCTACGGTTGTATTGCTGGATATCCTGATGGCACCTACAAAGGAAATCGAGCCTTAACCCGTTATGAATTCGCCGCTGGGGTAAACGCTTGTTTAGAACGGGTGAATGAATTAATTGATGCCGCCACAGCGGACTTGGTCACACGGGAAGACCTGGCAATACTGCAACGGTTGATGGAAGAATTTGCCGCCGAACTCGCCGCGCTGCGCGGTCGAACTACAGTTCTCGAAGCCCGTGCTGCTGAACTTGAAGCCAATCAATTCTCCACGACAACAAAATTGAGTGGGGAAGTTATTTTCTTTATTGGAGATACCTTTGGCGATCGCGCTGAATACACCGTTGCAGGTGGCCCAAACGTTGATGAATCCGATGACCCGACTCAGAGTTATTTCGGTTATCGGGCGCGTTTAAACTTCGACACCAGTTTTACCGGAGAAGACAGACTGCGAACTCGTTTAGAAGCCAAAGACGTTCCCAATTTGAGCCGTGAAAACCTCACCAATACCCTGATGAGTCGTCTCGGTACTGATGGTGGAGATGGAGACGTGACTCTGAGTGACTTGTATTATCGCTTTCCGCTTCTCAACGGTAAAGCTCAAGTTTACTTCGGTGCCAAGAGTTTGGATCTAGATGACGTTCAAGATCCTCTTAGTCCCTTCCAGAGTACAGGTGGTGGTGCCTCCTCTCGCTTTGGTCGTTATAACCCAACTAGCTTCCGAGGACCAGAAGGAACAGGTTTAGCGATGAAGTATCAGCTAAATGAGAGAATTCGGATGAACTTTGGATACCTGGCTAGTGATGGAGATGCGCCTGATGCTTCTGAAGATCGAGGCTTGTTTAATGGGAGTCACTCTGCCTTTTTCCAAGTCGTTTTTGAACCCACAGATAATATTGCGATCGCCCTTGACTACAACCGTCGCTACTTCCGTGAAGATGATCTCGGTGTCAGTGGCGGAACGGGGAGTTTCCTGGCCAATCGCCCCTTCGGAGATAACGCCACCAGTAGCGATAACTTAGGCTTCCAGGCGAACTGGAGAATTTCTGATAGTTTTGAGGTTGGCGGCTGGTTTGGTGCGGCTTGGGCGGATGAAAAGTCGAGTAGCGGTGATGACCTCGATGCGACTATCTTGAACTTTGCGGTCACATTAGCCTTCCCCGATCTGCTCAAAGAAGGGGATTTGGGCGGTATTATTGTCGGAATGCAGCCGAAAGTCGTTTATCATACCCTTGACCGTTTAGAAGAAGATAAAACCGGGATTCATATTGAGGCTTTGTATCGTTTTCAACTCAGCGAAAATATTGCTTTAATTCCAGCGGTTTTCATTCTCACAGATCCCGAACATACAGAAGACAATGACACCATTGTTGTGACGACATTTAGAACTCAATTCCGCTTCTAAAGGTCATTGAGACTTAGATTTATTCTATGCCTTGCAGCCCCAATCGGGGCTGTTTTATTAGATTAAGCAGTGCAATCTCTAAAGGGGATAGGCTTCGGAGATACAGGTTCGTTCGGTAGTCGCTCATGGCCTTGAAGCGGGAGCAAAATCATCGCTAAGTCAGAAATATAACAATTATATAAACACATCACAGCTTAGTGATAGAATTCATTTATAATCCCATACAGAATGATTTCATCTTACTGTTATGACTACTCTATTGTACACAAACCTCTTACTCACAGATTTGTCACAAGAACTGTTGACCGAATATCAGCCTTTTCTGATTCGGCTAGGAATTTTAATAACAGTTACTGTTTCTATTTACTTTATTCTATTTTATGGATTGCGATCAATATTCCGTCAATTTGAAGTTGATATTCCTTTAGTTATTCTGAATGTTTCCCGGCTACCTCTGCTAATTCTGATTATTGACTTAAGTTTAAATTTTTCTCTAGATAAACTCAAATCAATCCAAGGGATTAACTGGCTCGAAAGAGGATTGAATGCTGCAACCATCTTGATTGTCACCTATTGGGTCTCTCAGTTATTTACTCAAGTTGTTGCTTACGCTATCCGTTCTTACGCTAAAAAAACAGAAGCGGTTTGGGATGATGTTTTAGTTCCGATTTTAGAACGATTGATTCCCTCATTAACTTATCTAATTGGTGTCGTTTTATTTTTGCAAACCCTGGGACTAGACTTAACTGGAATTTGGGTGGCATTTGGTGGATTAACCTTTGTTTTAGGCTTTGCTCTCCGAGATATTTTGAGCAACTTTTTTAGCGGATTAGTCTTATTAATTGATACTCCTTTTCAATTTGGAGATGTGATTTCTCTACCCAATGGTTCAATTGCAGTTATTAAAAATATTGGGTTACGGGTGACTCGGTTGTATATGATTGATGAAGATTGTGAATTATATATGCCCAATGCTTCTTTAGGTAATCTCAATATCATCAATCTCACCCGTCCAACGCCTCATTTTGCTGCCTCAATCGATCTGAATGTTAATGGTGATCTTGATTATAAAGCCACGACAAAATTAATTAAGAATGTTATTTTTGGTCATCCAGATATTTTTGGAGATATTGACGAAAAACTACAGCATTTAGAAGGATTTCAAGCTTTGAGAGAAACAGAAGAAGGAGAAATATCTAAAAAAGAAGCTGGAAGTTTACGATTAATCTGTGAGCAAGAAGTCAATCAGCAACTGCTAAAAATTGAAAAAGATCTAGAAGATTTAACGAAGTCGATTCAAAAACTGGAAGTAGGAGGTTTAAAATCTCAGGAAGTTGAGTCAATCAAAGACAGCTATAAAAGTATTCTCAGTGAATTTGGTGTTCAGCTCGATGACGACATAAAATGGTTTAATTCAAAGCTAGAAGAAATACCAGAACAAGTAGAGAACAAGACTTTAATTCCATTAATCAGAAAATGGTATCAAGCTTGGCTGAAAGATCCAGATTTACAACCAGAAGACCAACAAATCTTAATAGAAGAATGGGAAACGAAAATTAACATTCTTAAGTTTAAGCTGAATAAATTATTTCAAATTATTGCGAATCCGGGCGGTGCAGAAACTCGGCTGGATGATTATGCTAAACGCTTCATTAATTGGTTGAGAGAAGATTTTAAAGAATCACACGTTCTGTGGAAAGAACCTAAAGTTCGTCTGAACAATACAAGTGGTAAAACGATGAGCTTAACTATCAAGTTTTACGTCGATCATATTAAGCTAGAACGGTGGGATCGAGGTTATCGAGTTTCAAGTGAAGTTCGTCGAGAAATTGATCGACGTTTAACAGAAGCTAATTTATCTGTATAAGCAGCATCCATAACAACTGATACTCAAGAACCGAGAACAAATCTAACAGCTAGAGGATGCAAACCAAGCGATGGAGTGAGGCCTTTTCTGACTCCATCGCCCATGACTAACGCACTCCTCTACAAGCCATTCACGGATTTTCTCAAGTTCTGATCGAAGATTCTAGAAATGAACTCGATGAACACTGTTACTCAGTCAAAGAATACTGATATTTATTGTGTCAAATTATGAAAACAACTACACCCATTGTTAAACCGATTAGCCAAATGTGTTTTTCACCTGGAAGTGTTGTTTCAATTCCTGATGTCAGTTGGCAAGAATTTGAAGCCATTTTGCAAGAACTGGGAGAAAAACGTTCTTCTAGAGTTATTTATAGTCATAATACTTTAGAAATCATGGTTCCTTTACCAGAACATGAACTGCCGATAGATTTAATTTCTGATATTATTAAAACTGTCTTAAAGGCTACAGGTAAAAGATATCAAGCTTTCGGATCAACAACTTTTAAACAGGAAGCGATCGCCGGAGTTGAAGCTGATGCCAGTTTTTACATTCAGAATTATCAAAAAATGATTGGTCGTCGCCGACTTGAACCCAACGATCCTCCTCCAGATTTAGCCCTCGAAATTGATCTGACTTCAAAAACCGCATGGGCAGCTTATGAAGCCTTAAAAGTTCCCGAACTTTGGATTTATACTCAGGGAAAGTTAACAATTTATTTGTTTGAAAACGGTCAATACATACAATCTAAAAACAGTCCCAATTTTCCTGATATCGATATTGCTAATCTTGTTGAAAAAGCAGTAGAACGGGCCTGGGAAGTCGGCAGTTTTCAGGCGTTAGAGGAAGTAGAAACTCAGTTCTAGTTTACAGTTGTTTGAGTTTTTAGTTACCAAGGACTGCTAATTAGGGTAAATCCTGACCAGTAGAAAGGATGAGAAAAATCATTGTCTCCTAATGTAGGAAAACCTGGAGGTAAAAGAATTTCGCCTCTAGAAATTTTTAGTCTTTCCTCAGTTAAGCGGACATCTCCTCGAATCATTTTAATTTGAGTTTGTCTAATCGTTTCAGCTTTAGTGGGTGCCGTTTTCAACTGTTCATAAAACTCACTCATCAAAGCCAAAGTCCCCACATCACTAACGTACCACAAACTCGCCAACGCAGACTGAACTCCGGCTTGTAACGCCAGTCCAGCAAAACCTAATTCCACATCTTGATCTCCGACTGCGGTTTGACAAGCGCTGAGGACTAAGAGTTCCGCCGGAGGATTATTCCAGCTTAAATCTTTCATATCATCTAAATGCAGTTGAGTATCCCAAAATTGAATGTAAGAATTTTCCGGTTTTCCGGGTCGAAATTCTGCATGGGTTGCGAGATGAATAATATTGAAAGATTTGGATTTTAGTTGATTTTGGAGGTTATCTAAGGTAAAGTCTTGATTAAGGAATAATTCTCCTGGCCAGCCCCTTGCCAGATTTTGAATTGAGATATTTTCCATGAGATTTGCATCAACAATGGTCGAGAGTTCGACGGGAACAGCAGGTAAAGGATTTTGCATCTGAAATTCGGAGGCCCCCATCGCAAGAATTCTAGCTTTTTCGATAGGTGTATAGGTGAAGTCAATGAGGTTAAAAGCAGGAATAATCGAAAGACTATATTTTTCAACTAAAAATTGATTGCCATCATGTAATGCGGCGATCGGTAACGTTCTCAACCCTTTTCCTAAACAGAATAAAATAGTATCTATTTCTTCAGCTTCTAGGTTAGCTTCAAAAGGTTTTATGATCCAATCGTAGAGTCGTTGCGCCTGCTTTAAGTAAGAGTCTGTTCCTAGGTTGCGAGGATTGGTAATTTCATTATGAAAGATTCGGACGGCTCGAATAATATTGTTACGTTTAATGGAGTCAATATCTTTAACTAATGGCATTTTTCCTGGCGTAACCAAAACCAGATGTAAATATTCAGATTCAGGAATTGCCCAAACAACAGCAGCTTTTATATTGCTTTTTTGTCTGATATCTAACAAACTTCTAGCAATTTCATCTCCGTTTTGTGAACCTTTAGAAACCTCTCGATCAAAATAAACTTCAAATTCCTTTTCGATTCTTTGTTCCATTCTCATCACTTTCTCAGATCTCGTTGCTTCTGAAGCAATGTCGTACTGTTTGGGTAAACTGAAGTTCATCTCTTGAGAGATAGTTTTTGCAGAACTAAAGCTGACAACAAAAATTAGAGAAAGAATAAAGCTAAAAATTGCTCGGCTGACCTGATGCTTACGTTTAGGAGTCAAGAATTTCCGGAACATATACGACCTCACAGAAAACTTTCACTTCTTGAATGTAACGAATATTTTCCGATCATGGGGTAGTTTGAGCAAAACCCCATTTTACACACCCCTGAATTGAGATCAACTTGAAGAATAAAGATTCTCAAAGCTGACAGTAAAATTTGGGCTAAAATTTGGGCTGAACAGTGCTTTTCTCGTCCCAATCATTTTAATGGATAGTAGAAGTATTGCTCTCTAGTCTCCCTCTTGTTCCTTAAAAAACTCTTAGGGCTTCCATAGACGTTCCTTAAAACAGCTATCTTGTAGCGCCACGCGCAAGTCAGAAGTCAAAAGTGGACAATAAACGTAAAGTTCGATCAGTCGTTGTTCTCACGCCGTGATTGGGCGAGGAGTTCCGAAGCATTGTATCATGGTGGACTAGATTTTCCCGTAGTGGTATGTTGCTGACTCCTGTATGGACTCCACACGTTTGATTGATAATTTCTCGCGGAGTTAATTTCATATCAAACTGTATAAATCTTTATCCTCGTCCTAGAGATATAGATAGAGAACGACATACGACATCAAAGTCCTATTTAAGTTTTATTGTATCTTAAAATTAGGGGAAATCAACAATGTTACTGAGTCAATCTGAATTTAAAAAAGATTTAAACCTCATTAAAAGTTCATCTTTACCTACCCATATAGCTGTAGAAAAATCTGTAAACAATAAGAAAAGAATCCGAAAAAAATCTGTGATTCTGTTACAGATGATATTACAAATTTCGCTCACACTTTTAACCTTAAATTCTGGAAAAATGCTAGGGGCTACTTCTGAGTATGAATCCGGTCATTATCAACAGCAACCCCCTATTGTTAAAAATGGAGGATCTCGCTAGTGAGGCAACTTTTGCTAAACTCGGGGAGAAGGATGTATTCTAGCAACAATGACAGTTCAACCCCAAAATCACCCGGATGAGTCTAATCTAATATTACGGAAATTCATCTCTGAACAAATTCACCAAAGCTCAAATCAACGCATTTCGTTTGCTGAGTATATGAATTGGGTTCTCTATCATCCTCAACAGGGATATTACGCCACTCGTCAAACTCGTATCGGTGCATCGGGAGACTTTTTTACTTCACCTCATCTGGGGAAAGATTTCGGAGAACTACTTGCTGAACAGTTTGTGGAAATGTGGGAGATTTTAGATCAGCCTCGTCCCTTTACGTTGGTTGAAATGGGGGCAGGACAAGGAATTTTAGCTGCTGATATCCTACAATATCTCAAACAGCATTATCCTCAATGCTTGCAAGCGATTGACTACATTATCATTGAGAAATCAGCAACCTTGAAAGTAGAACAGCAGCAGAAACTTGAGGATTTAGTAGGTTCTACGGTGTCTGTGCGGTGGTGTGAATGGCATGATGTTCCAGACCGTTCGATTACTGGGTGCTTTTTCTCCAATGAACTTGTAGATGCAATACCTGTACACCTTGTCGTTAAGCGCGATCGCCAGCTCAAAGAAGTCTATGTTTCGTCAACTGCTCACAATTCTAGCAATCTTACCATTGAGGATTATTTTACAGAAATTGAGGCTGATTTGTCAACCCCTCAACTTCAAACCTATTTTGAATCGTTAAAAATTGACCTATTTTCTAGCAGATATCCAGAGGGTTATCGCACTGAAATTAACTTAGCTGCACTCGATTGGATGACAACAGTTGCGAATAAATTAAATCAAGGATTTGTACTCACCATTGACTATGGCTACTCGGCTGAACGTTACTATAACCCAACCCGTTCTGGTGGAACATTACAATGCTATTATCAACATCGCCATCACAATAATCCTTACATTCATATTGGTCAACAAGATTTAACCGCCCATGTTAATTTTACCGCTTTAGAACAACAAGGAGAATTATTCGGATTAGAAGTCATTGGTTTTACCCAACAAGCCCTATTTTTAATGGCATTAGGACTCGGCGATCGCATTGCGGCTGTTTCTCAAAGTTCCGAACAAAATTTATCAGAAGTTTTGCGAAGACGAGAATCATTACATTCTCTGATTGATCCGATGGGTTTAGGAAATTTTGGCGTATTAATTCAGGCGAAAGGTTTATCACCCGAACAGCCTATTCATCTCAAAGGTTTAACGATTCCGACGCTATAATTGATCGCCAGTTCAAAGCCAGTTAAAATTGATTTTGTAACTCAACAGCCTGTTGATGAAGTGTTTGACGTTCCTCCTCTGACATTTTATCCAAGTGACGCAATACTAAATTCATCCGTCCTTGAGACTTTAACTTCTCTCTATGTCTATCGAGGAAATCCCAATAAAAAACATTAAAAGGACAAGCATTTTCCCCTAGGCGTTCACGAGGTTTATAAACACAATTTTTGCAATAATCACTCATTTTATTAATGTAATTCGCTGAAGCCGCATAGGGTTTAGAGGCAAGAATTCCACCATCTGCAAATAGCCCCATTCCAATCACATTGGTTTGCATTACCCAGTCATAAGCATCAATAAAAACGGCATGAAACCAGTCCTCAACCGCCGAGGGAGAAAGTCCAGCAATTAATGCAAAATTACTCAAAATCATTAAGCGTTGGATATGATGAGCATAGCCCAAAGTTTCAACTTGAGATAAAACCTGATGTAAACAGTTCATCTGCGTTTTTTGAGCATCCCAAAAAAATTCAGGTAAGGGTTGAGTATGATTAAACCAATTCTGTTGGGAATAGTCATCATCCATGAGTTGGTAAATTCCTCGCATATATTCTCGCCAACCGAGAACCTGACGAATAAATCCTTCCACACTATTGAGAGGTAAATTTTTCTGATGATAGGCTGTTTCAGCCGCCTGAATTACTTCTAAAGGTTGGAGTAAACCCAAATTCAAATAGGGAGAGATTAAAGCGTGCCATAACGTTTTTTCACCTGTTACCATTGCATCTTGATAGGTCCCAAACGAGGGAAAACACTGTTCAATGAAATACTGCAAAACGTCTAACGCTTGCTGACGAGTGACCGCCCAGCCAAACGGTTCTATTTTTCCGTATAATGGAAGAGAAAGTTGTTTAACCTGATCGATGGTTTCCTGGGTAATTTTATCGGGTTTAAACCAAAGAGGAGAAGGAGGGTTTAATTTGCTTTTAGGAGGTTGGCGATTATCTCGATCAAAATTCCAGCGATCGCCAATCGGTTGGTCGGCTTTCATCAAGATCTTAAACCGCTTGCGTCCTTCTCGATAAAAATCCTCCATCAATAAACGTTTACGTCCGGTTGACCAATCTTTAAACTCAGTTTCACTCCAGAGAAAATGATTATTTTCTAGCCACTCAACTTGACAAGATAAATCTAAATTTTCGATCATTTTTCGGAATGGTTTATCGTTAGGAATCATAACTTGAAGTTGAGTAATCTGACGATCTTCGATCCAGTTTGTCAACGGAATTTCAAAGGAACCTTCTGTAAAATTGTAAGTGACTGACCAACCCGCATCGCGCAATTCTTCTGCAAAATGTCGCATCGCTGACCATACTAATACTAATTTTTGTCGATGATAGGGTCGAACTTGTACAAATTTTAAAGATTCGATCATAATAATCGGTGTTTCACCAGAGGAGCGACATCTTTTTAAAGCCGCTTGTGAACTCCAAAGTTGATCGCCTAAAATCCAAATCCCAGTCGTCATATTACTCATTTCCTGAAGGTTATCCTGTAGAAAATATTAAATTTTGTTGAGGGAATAAGTTCTATATATTCAATAGTATTTTATCGCAGCTGATATATTTTGAGAACAAAATCGAGATAAACAAGGATTACAATATCAAACCAAAGATGAATAATCGCTTATCATATTATTAGAGTCTTCAATTTGATGGGCTCAGGCGGGCAATCTTACCCCAGAGTTCATTCATTCGCTGACTGACCCACTCAACTGTCTCTTGAATTATTGATTCAGCAACCCTCTGATCATGCACCTTGAGTTGAAATTGTTTAGAATAGACCATGTTTAAATTCGGTCAATCCTCATTTCGTCGCCGACTTTTATCTCGGATCTTATTACTTAGTGTTCCGGTACTTCTAGTTGGAGAATATGTGACCTATCGTAAGGCTAGGTCAGGTTTACTCGAAACTGCACGTCTGAATTTAACTGAAAGTGCTGTTGATATGGCAGAAGATATTAATGATTGGGTAAAATTTCTACAATCCAACTTGATTTTAGCCGCAGAAAACACAATACTACAATCTGAAAAATCTCGCGACTATGAACAATTTCTGCAACAGCTTGAACAACAACTTCCAACTCAAGTCACTTGCTTGCAATTAGTGAATACTCAAACGAATCAAATTCAAGCCAGTAGCTGTGGCAATCAAGTCATTGTTGAAAATAACTCTAATATGTGGCCAGAACAAAAACCTCAAGAACAGATTTTGAGTCCAGACAGTGTTTATATCCAAAATCGAGGATTTAGGTCACAAATTACGGAAAGTTCAGATGCGAACAACTCAAGCCTGAAAGAAAAATGGAGAAACAAAATACAGCTTGTTTTTCTAGCTCCAGTCTACATCAAAACCGCTGAATTTAATCAACTTCGATACATTTTAGTTTTAGAATCCTATCTCCAACTGTCTTACAAAGATCAACCTAAATCTTTAACAGGTTTTACGGTTGTTCTTGATGAAACGGGTCGAATTATTGCTCATCCCGAACCCGGAAGAGTCGGAACTCATATTGAAGAAGAGGCGGATAGTGAGCGTCTTCAAAAAATTATTAATAGTGCCTTATCCGGACAACAAGATTTTGTTCATTTGTTTTCCTTCGATAAACAGGGAGATGAATTACTCGCGGGATATGCTGCAATTCCTAGCCCCATTTCTCAAGAGAAAGGGAGTCAATGGGTAATTTTAGCCGCAGCCAGTTTAGATGATGCTCTCTCGGGCTTAAAAGAGATTAACTCAGTTTTATTCTCTTTAACACTGAGTTTGATTGCGGCGAGTATAATTGCGGCTCTTTATTTATCTCAAGAGTTAGCCCGTCCTCTAGAACGACTGAGAGATTATGCCTTAACCGTCAATAGTATAGAATCCTCTAAAGCCGTTCCTAAAAATTTAAGAATCCGAGAATTTACACAACTCGGACAAGGAATTAGTATTATGGTTGAACGCTTACAGTCACGAGCAACCGCCCTAGAACTCGCAACCCGAGAAGCTCAAATCGCCAATCAACTCAAAGATGAATTTTTGCGAGTCATTTCCCACGAACTGAGAACACCACTCAATGGAATTATTAACTGTCTACAATTCCTACAAGATGATTTATGTGATACTCCTGAAGAAGAACAAGAATATTTAGAAACGGCGAATAAATCAGCTTTAAATCTCTACCATATTGTCAATGATATTTTAGATATTGCTCTCATTCAAGAAGATAATTTTTCACTCGATCAAAAATCGGTCGATCTCGTTAAAAGCCTACAAGAAGTCATTGATACTCAATATCCACAGATTCGTCAAAAAGGTTTATCTCTCAAATTCAATCTCAAAGACACTGTAGAAGTTTGGGCTGATCCGAAAAGACTCAAGCAGGTTTTTATCAATATCTTAAGTAATGCAGTAAAGTTCACAAAATCAGGTAGGATTACAATCTCAATAGAAATCGAACCCATCATCCATTGTGATTTGACTTCCTATGAATCCTGTGAAGAAAAATTCCAGGCAATTATTATCATCGAAGATACGGGAATTGGCGTCGCTCTCGATCAACAGGAAAAACTATTTCAACCGTTTGTTGTGGTTGATGGTTCAACGACTCGTGAATTTGGTGGCATTGGTTTAGGATTAACAATTTCTCAACGCTTGATGACAATGATGGGTGGTTCAATCGATCTATACAGTGCAGGCGAAAATAAAGGAACAACAGTCACTTTAACTATCCCTGTAGTTTCATCAGGTTTTGAGAAAAAGTTGTAGAGTCAGAAATCTCAAGCAAAAGTGCATAAGCTCTGATCCGTGAGATGTATGTTTGTGTGAATGGCTCTAATGTGTGATGTTCCTAGCTAGATTCCAAATGCACTCTCTCCTTATGAGTTGAGTGTATTTTTTTAGGTTAGCGTTATTTTTCCAGAGGATAGGCCGGAGCAGGAGCGGCTGACCATTCCCACATTGAACCGGGATAATTTTTCGCTGTCAACCCTAAGTCTACCAAAACAGAAGTCAACCAAGCCGAACGCACACCGCCTGTACAATAACTAACAATTTCGCCATCAAGTTTGATCCCATTTTCAGCTAATTTTTCCAAAATATCTTGACGAGAAAGTAATTGTCCGTTTAAATCAAGTAAATCTCGATAATAAAGATGAATCGCTCCGGGAATATGACCGCCTCGCTGTTCTCCGTAGGGAGTTTTTCCGTGATATTCTCGTAATTCTCGACTATCAATCATCACTAAATTTTTGTCATCTAATCGACTTTTGAGCTGTTCTCGACCGAGTATCCAATCTCGACGGCGTTCAACTTGGAAATCTCCCTTCAATGGAGAAAATTTTCTAGATTTTTTCAAGGGTACACCCGCTTGCACTAAAGCCTCGTACCCTCCATCTACCCAAACCGCTTGAGAATGACCAAAACTGCGTAACATCCAAACAATTCGACCCTCTTCACCCCATCCCGTTTTCGGGTTACTATAAACAATCACAGGTCGATCTTTCCAAATGCCAAGAGATTGTAATTTTTGAGTTAAAATTTGATCGTCCCAGAGGAGTTGACCCCGATGAGGAAGATCGGGCATTGAAAAATCCTGCCAACGAACAAATACGGCATTTTTTAAGGGTTTTGAGCGTAAAATCTTCATCGAACGTGCATCTAACAGGGTGGCACCTTGATCCAGGAGAATTTTAGCCTCTTTTCCACTCACAATCCAGTGTTGCTCTAGGCTTTCAGGTAGAATGCGATCGCCTGTAAACGAGGATTGACTCAAACTTGGGAACTGAGGAGTCCAAAACCACAACGAAGCCAGGATCGCACCCACGGCTAGACTGAGTCCCAACACCCCGAAAAACCGGATCGGATCATCGAGAATATTGAATTTAAGATGAAAAATCAGCAATTTCTTCTCCTTACAGTCAGTAAAACTAAAAAAAAGGCAAAGAAAGTAAACTCTGAATAGAGAACCCCTTAACTTAAAATCTAAGCGCAATTTATTTTGTAGGAATCTATTTTGTAAATGTACTCATAATTACCATTGATGAGCCTAGAAAACGAAATAATGTTAAGACCCTGAGTTGGTTGTTGCGTTCCCCGTATTTGCTCCAGGCTTGGAGGGAAATGTCAGGAGGACGTAAATATGACTCAATCTAGACAAACAGGATACAATAGACCGGAATGGAAATATTCTGGGTCTTCACATCAAAAAAATTATCGATAATCTTCATCGGGAGCAGGAATATTGCTCAACTGGGCGGTTAGGCGATTGCTGCATCAGCATAACTTAACTCAGCCCCATCTGCTGATTTCTGTGACCGAAAAATTGTCCCAACCCAACAGGCCGATTGATAAGGAGAATCTATGACTCAATCCCTAATTCCCACAAACGAATGTCCGATTCAAATTGAAGATGACCGGACCGGAATGAATGTGGACACGCTGAAGCGTGCTTTTGCGGATAACCTCTTCTATTTGCAAGGGAAGTATGAGTCCTTTGCCACCCCAGATGATTTTTACATGGCGCTGGCTTACACACTGCGCGATCGCTTACTCAATCGTTGGCTGAAAACCTTTAAGACCTACGTTGAAAACAATGTCAAGGTGGTTTACTATCTCTCCGCCGAATTCTTGATGGGGCGTCATCTTGGCAATAGTCTGATCAACCTACACATCTACGATAAAATCAAGCAAGCAGTTGAAGAGTCCGGACTGGATTTAGAAGAACTACTAGAACGTGAACCCGATCCAGGCTTGGGAAATGGAGGCTTAGGGCGTTTAGCAGCTTGTTTCCTAGACTCTCTAGCAACGCTGGAAATTCCGGCTGTGGGCTGTGGTTTACGCTATGAATTCGGAATTTTCCACCAAACTATTCAAGATGGTTGGCAAGCAGAAATTCCCGATAAATGGCTGCGTTTTGGTAATCCCTGGGAAATTGCCCGTCCCGATCAATTCGTTGAGGTGAAGTTCGGCGGTCATACCGAAATGTACCATGATGATAAAGGCAATTATCGAGTCCGTTGGATTCCCGCGACAACAGCCATTGGCATTCCCTACGATACTCCCGTTCCTGGATATGACACCAATACTGTAAACCCGTTGCGGTTATGGCGGGCTGAGGCCAGTGATGACTTCAACTTTGACGCTTTTAACGCCGGGAACTATGACGGTGCCGTAGCGGAGAAAATGCGTTCAGAGACCATTTCTAAGGTTCTCTACCCCAACGACAACACCCCCCAAGGGAAACAACTTAGACTCGAACAGCAATTTTTCTTCGTGTCTTGTACATTGCAGGATATTATTCGCAATCACTTAATGCGTCATCCGAATTTGTACAATCTGTCTGATAGCGCCGCGATTCAGTTGAATGATACACATCCGGCAGTGGCGATCGCAGAAATGATGCGACTATTGCTAGATGAACATGGTATCGACTGGGAGACTGCATGGCGGATTACCCAAAATACTTTTGCTTACACGAACCATACCCTGATGCCAGAGGCGTTAGAAAAGTGGTCTGTAGAATTGTTTGGGTATCTACTGCCTCGTCACCTCGAAATCGTCTATGAAATCAATCGTCGTTTTCTTGAAGATGTGAAGCGGTGGTATCCCAATGATGAGGCTATGATCTCACGGTTGTCCTTAATTGCTGAAGGGCCAGAAAAATTTGTCCGGATGGCAAACCTAGCCTGTGTAGGAGCTCACGCCATTAATGGTGTTGCAGCATTACACACTGAACTGTTGAAGCAGGATACTCTCAAAGATTTCTACAAAATCTGGCCAGAGAAATTCTTCAACAAAACCAATGGAGTCACCCCTCGGCGTTGGGTGTTATTGAGTAACCCCGAACTCTGTGAATTGTATACTTCTAAAATTGGCAACGGTTGGCTAAAAGATCTCGATCAGCTTCGCCAGATTGAATCCTATATCGACGATCCAGAGTTCCGTAAGCAATGGCATCAAATCAAGCTAGATAATAAAACCCATCTGGCTGACTATATTCGCAAGCATAACGGCATTGAAGTCGATCCGCACTCTATGTTTGATGTGCAAGTGAAGCGGATTCACGAATACAAGCGTCAGCATTTGTGTGTATTACACATTATCACGCTGTATAACCGCATCAAGGAAAATCCCAATGCTGAGATTACCCCTCGGACTTTCATTTTTGGCGGGAAAGCAGCACCCGGATATTTCATGGCGAAACTGATGATTAAATTAGTCAATTCAGTCGCTGAAATTGTGAACAATGATCCGGATGTACGCGGACGCTTGAAAGTGGTTTTCCTCGCCAACTTTAATGCGTCTTTGGGTCAGAAAATCTATCCGGCGGCAGACTTGTCAGAACAAATTTCAACCGCAGGAAAAGAAGCATCTGGAACTGGAAACATGAAGTTTGCCATGAATGGTGCGATGACCATTGGTACGCTTGATGGTGCAAATATTGAAATCCGTGAAGAAGCCGGAGAAGAGAATTTCTTCCTGTTTGGTTTAACGGCAGATCAAGTCTACAAAATGAAAGCTGAGGGCTACAATCCTTGGGAATACTACAGCAAGAATAAAGAGTTAAAAGCCGTGATTGATCGGATTACCTCTGGATTCTTCTCTCATGGGGATGAGGATTTATTTAAACCCATGATGGATTCTTTGATGAACCACGATCCTTATATGCTATTTGCTGATTATCAGTCCTACATTGACTGTCAAGAACGAGTCAGCAAAGCCTTCCAAGATCAGGAGGGTTGGACCAAAATGTCGATTAAGAATGCGACTCGCATGGCGAAGTTTTCTAGCGATCGCACCATCAAAGAATATTGCGAACAAATTTGGCAAGTTCAACCTGTTCCCATTCAGCTTGATGAATACAATCAAGATGCTGCGGTTCTGAAAGTTGGGCAATAATTTCAGTCTGAAAGTTTCAGTCTGATTCAGTCAAAATTGATCGCTCTAATTGCCTAAAGTTGGGGTGGGTTTCTATCGGTTATTTGTCATCAGACAAGACTGATTTTGGAACCCACCCTTTCTGTCTTAGTTGAATTTGAGGATTGAGAAGAATTATGATTCAAATGATTAGTAAACCTATCTCCTTTGATGAATTTGTTGCTTGGTATCCAGAGAATACCGTTTGTAAGTATGAACTCCACAATGGAAGAATTGTCGAAATGCCTTTAGGAACAGGAACCCACTCTAATATAACGGGATTTATCAGCTTAAAACTAGGGGTTCAAATTGACCGTTACGAGTTACCTTACTCAATTCCAGGAGACTGTCTATTGAAGCTGTTGGATGATCAGTCGGGTTATCAACCAGATGTGATTGTGCTAGATAGAGGGGAGTTAAGCAAGGAACCCCGTTGGCAAAAGGAGTCTGTTATTACGCAGGGGAGTTCGGTGCGGTTAGTGGTGGAAGTCGTTAGCACAAACTGGCAGAATGATTATCTGAAGAAGGTGGGAGAGTATGAGTTAATGGGAATACCAGAATATTGGATTGTCGATTATTTGGGTTTGGGTGGGCGGCGTTTTATTGGCGATCCTAAATCTCCGACGCTTTCGGTTTATCATATTGTCGATGGAGAATATGAAGTGATGCAATTTCGAGGGGATGACCAAGTTGAATCTTTGGCTTTTCCTGACTTACAATTAACAGTCAAACAGATTTTTAATCATTAATCATTAATCAATAATAACCCAAAATTGAAGATGATATTGGTATCATATTTCAAAAATACCATAGTTCTTACCTCCAACCTGCGGAATATAAGTTCAACCCACATTCCGCACTTCAAATTGTAACAGTGCGATCGCAAATCTTGTAGGGTGCGTTGCTGTCAAGTGCGATCGCAAATCTTGTCGGGTGTGTGGCTGTCAAGTAAACGCACCGCTTTATTAAGTGCGATCGCAAATCTTGTCGGGTGTGTGGCTGTCAAGTAAACGCACCGCTTTATTAAGTGCGATCGCAAATCTTGTCGGGTGTGTGGCTGTCAAGTAAACGCACCACTTTATTAAGTGCGATCGCAAATCTTGTCGGGTGTGTGGCTGTTAAGTAAACGCACCGCTTTATGAGGCTACAATTAGTGCGATCGCGTAGTATACGTTAATGAAATGAAATGAAATGCAACGCACTGCCGATCTAATAATATTTTGGTGGGTTAGGAGTCGTGCTAACAGACCCGACAACTGACAGGGTTACAAGCAGGCGAGTACGTTTAGACTGGAAATGCCAACTATACAGTCTCCGTAAATATACGGATGCAGATCACAACTCCAGATTGATAACATTCACAAACGACTCGAAAACATATCACACAGTATATTGGCCGATCGCGAGAGGATAGAGATGTCAACCTCAAAGATCACCGTTAAGCCATGTTTACCGACACCTCCTTCTCTAAACCTTCTCTCGAAACCATTATCAAGCGAGTTCTCCTCTTCCGTCAGATTACCGATCTCGACTATCAACTCCTCAAGTCTGCCATCCTCTCTGAAGAATCTGTCTCAGAGAAAACTCAACTCCATCTCGACAAACTATTTGATAGTCTGCAAAAGGGCTTAATCTGGATCGCCTCTTGAGATTCGTGATCGGAAAAAAGACGTACAATAATACTGGTATCTCAAGAAGAGGAGAATAAGTTGAATGGCGGTCATTGCAGTAATCGACTATGACATGGGAAATCTCCACTCCGCTTGTAAAGGTTTAGAAAAAGCAGGCGCAACCCCGAAAATTACTGATTCTCCGGCAGAAATTCAACAAGCCGATGCAGTGGTTTTACCGGGAGTGGGATCGTTTGACCCAACCATGCAACAGTTGCGATCGCGCAATCTGATCGAACCTATTCAAACTGTAATTGCAGCAGGCGTTCCGTTTTTAGGTATTTGTCTTGGCTTACAGATCCTGTTTGAACGATCTGAAGAAGGCGAAGAACCCGGAATTGGAATTTTTTCGGGAACAGTACGACGCTTCCAGTCTGAACCCGAATTAACAATCCCTCACATGGGATGGAATCAACTACAATTGACTCAACCTGACCTTCCTTTGTGGAAAAATATTGATACAAATCCTTGGGTGTATTTTGTTCACTCCTATTATGTTGCACCCACAGACCCTGAAATTACCGCCGCTACAATTACTCACGGAAGCCAAACTGTAACTGCCGCAATTGCCCATCAAAACGTTATGGCGGTGCAGTTCCACCCCGAAAAATCCTCGACGGCGGGACTGCAAATTTTAAGTAATTTTGTTGAGTTCGTTAATAATCAATCTCTTCTTAAATCTCCTAAAGCTGTTTCAGCTTAGAATGTAATTATAATTAGCTATAAAAAATTAAGGTATGTAGTTGCGCTTCAGCGCACTCAATATTTTATTGAATCAGTTTTTCTTGATCTTCACCCTGTTCAGATGCTGGTTCTTGAATACGTTCGAGTTCCTGAAGATAAACACTACCAATATCAATTCCTTCTAATTCTTCGAGGGTAATACTCTCATAACTAACGACACCTCGAATCAGCATTTCCTGTCCCAATTCCGGTAAACGATTGGTTGTAAAGACCCAAACTCCTCCTGTTTTATCCTCAAGCTGATAGGCCCCTGCACCCACAAAAGGCGCATGACTTTCCACTACTCCCTTAACATAAACCTTCGTTTCCGCTTTCCGTTTTTGAAGATTTTCAATAGCAGTGACATTCAGACTGAGTTTAGCCGTTGAAGTAGCGATTTCCTCGCAACCCAACAGTATTGATGTCAAACTCAAGAACGTTACGATGGAAAATGCCTGAATAAATTTAGGCTTGATTGCAGTAGTCATCGAACACAAAATATCCGGTAAAATTTTAAGCGATACAAAACTAGCGAAACAGATTTCGGTTAATTTTGGTCAATCATGTCCGCTTAGAGTTTAAAGGCTTAACCTTAAAATTACTATGGCTAATATCTTAGATGGTAAAGCACTCGCTAAAAAAATTAGAACTCAGCTCACGGCAGAAATTCAAACTCTTCAGACATCAGTTGGACGTCCGCCTGGACTCGCGGTCTTGATGGTGGGGGAAAACCCCGCCAGTGCTGTTTATGTTCGCAATAAAGAACGAGCTTGTCAACAGGTCGGAATTGCCATATTTGGGAAACATTTCCCGACTGATATCACTCAAGCTGAATTACTTGAGGAAATTCATGCTCTCAACCAGAACCCTGATGTTGATGGAATCTTGCTCCAGCTTCCCTTACCACCTCATCTCAGAGCAATTGACTTATTATATGAGATTTCTCCTGATAAAGATGTTGATGGACTACATCCGGTGAATATGGGGCGACTGGTTCGTGGAGAAACGGGGCTTCGCAGTTGTACGCCTTCAGGCGTGATGCAGCTTTTGCGAGAGTATGATATCGAAGTTATGGGTAAGGATGTGGTTGTTGTGGGTGCGAGTATTTTGGTTGGGAAACCGATGGCGTTAATGCTGTTGGAAGCAGAAAGTACCGTCTCCATTGCTCATATTAAAACGCGAGATTTGGCGAAACTCACCCATGAGGCTGAAATTTTAGTGGTTGCAGCGGGCTATCCGAAGTTAATTACAGCCCAAATGGTTAAACCCGGTGCTGTGGTTGTTGATGTCGGAATTAACCGAATTATAGACTATGAAGGGCGATCGCGTATTGTTGGAGATGTGGATTTTAAGGCAGTTGAACCCCTTGTGGATTATATTAGCCCGGTTCCGGGTGGAGTGGGGCCGATGACGGTGGCAACCTTGTTAGAGAATACCCTCTGGAGTTACAAGCAGCGAACCACTTAAAACCATCCCTAAAATCATTTCTACAATGGGTTGGGGAGAGACTAATACTCCCAACCCTAACTTAGTTAAAAAAATCCAGTTTTTGAGTTAAAAAGTGTTCAGCCTCAGCATTTAGCTTTCCGGTTAGCTGATAGCCGATAGCTGATAGCTAGTTAATTAAATGAGAATTAAGTAGATTGAGATTTTCCTCTCAGTCTGGCAATAAATAACAGACCCATCCAACTTGATATTAAAAAATGTATCGTTTAGTAAAGAATACTTGCAAAAATTCGGGTTTTCTATAGTGTATTGATTTCAAGTTAATGTTTGGCTGTATAATCCTTTTTAACAATAGAATTGAATAAGGATCAGCCCATTTAACTTGAACTTGAAAAAAGGAGTAAACTATGTTCTGGATGAATCTGCTCAAAAAATATTTTCTCGGTTTAGAGTGTGACAGCGAAAATAGCAGTGAGACACTGCAATTGATTATGATTGGTTGGGGTGCAGAACGAGAAGTATTACCGACTAAGGATTTAGAAAGACTGACAAGGTAAGTGTTAATTTAAGTCTTAATAAAGAGCTACAGTATTTTCATTTCTATTTCTGACAAGCATTGACATTTAAACCGTTCCTCACTGGCGTGTACTACCCATTGCTCTAGAAACCGGAGTTGGGTCGTGCCGCCATTGCTATTTCCTACAGATTTTTGTGAAATTTAAGTATTCTCATCTCAATGGTTAACAGCTTACCTACCTTTTAATATACTGCTGTGTGGGTTATTATATCAAATTTCCTCAGAAGATTCGCCACAATCTTTACACAAGACCGCCTTATGTAAAGCTCATCCGCCTTAACATCCCTCTAATTGTAAAGATATCATCAAACCCCGATTTAGCTCTTGCATTCATGGGTTGAGGCGGCTTATGATGAGACAGAAATTTTTTAAACGGCTAATTTATGGTGTTTAATTGGTTTATAAATCACAAAAATTTCATAATTTATATAGTTAAAAATACCGTGAGGCGGCCACTCCCGGAAAGTTTTTGGCTCAACTGCTCTAGAATTGTCTTATGAAAAGCCAAAAACTAATTTGTCTTCACATCCATGAATACTTCGGCCTCAACAACTCAACCGGCTTTTGAAATTACGGCATCTCGCCAATTTACGCCCTGGTTAGCTGAACAAAATCTGAGTTTAGTTTTTACCACCTATCAAGCTGGAAAAGTCTTTTTCATCGGCTTAAATCCAGCAACGGGACAATTTTCCGTGTTTCAGCGTACCTTTGAACGTTGTATGGGGTTGTGTGCAACAGCAAGTACCTTATACATGAGTAGCCTCTATCAACTCTGGCGGTTTGAAAATAGCCTCGAACCCGGACAAACTTATGACGGCTACGATGGGCTGTATGTGCCGCAAATGAGCTATATTACTGGAGATTTAGATATCCATGATGTTGCAGTTGCGAGTCCTCCGCTGACAACAGAAAACAATCAACCCATCTTTATCAATACTCTGTTTAGTTGTTTGGCAACGGTCAGTTTCACTCACAGCTTTGTACCATTGTGGCAACCCCCGTTTATTTCCAAGCTGGCTGCCGAAGACCGTTGTCATCTGAACGGTTTAGCGATAGTTGAAGGCAAACCTAAATATGTCACCAGCGTCAGTCAGTCGGATGTTGCAGACGGTTGGCGAGATAAACGACACGATGGCGGATGTGTGATGGATATTGAGAGTAACGAAATTATTGTCAGTGGGTTGAGTATGCCCCATTCACCCCGTTGGCATCAAGACAAATTATGGTTACTCAATTCGGGTACTGGAGAATTTGGCACCATTGACCCACAAGCCGGAACCTTTGAACCCGTTGCCTTTTGTCCGGGATATGGACGGGGACTGGCAATGCACGGTAACTTTGCCGTTGTAGGACTCTCCAAACCCCGACATAACAAAACCTTTCAGGGGTTAAACCTGGATGAGAAGTTGGTTCAGAAACAAGCTGAACCGCGATGTGGGTTAGTGATTATTGACCTGCGAACGGGAGATATTGTTCACAGTTTACGCATCGAAGGAGTAGTCGAAGAACTCTATGATGTCGCAATCATACCGCAAATGCGACGACCGATGGCAATTGGGTTACAAAGCGATGAAATTCGTCGGATGATATCCATCGGGACAAGGCAACCGTAAAAAAAGCCAAACGAGACTTGTGACTTTATAGAAAAACACAGGTTTCTGAAAAAAGAGACGCTTTTGTCAAACGTCTCCCACAAACAACAAGTAAATTTAACTCTATTATGACAAGTACAATCAATTTATCGGATATCAATGGCAGCAATGGCTTTGTAATTAACGGGATTGATAGCAATGACCGTTCAGGAGGTTTCGTTAGTAGTGCCGGAGACTTCAACGGTGATGGCTTTGATGATATAATTATTGGGGCAATTAGTGCGGGCTTGTACTATACCGGAGAAAGCTACGTTGTCTTTGGCAACAGCACTGGATTGGGTTCGAGTTTCGAGTTGTCGAGTCTTGATGGTAGCAATGGTTTCGTTATCAACGGTGTTAATGATTTTGACCAAATCGGCAGCCCTGTCAATAGCGTGGGAGATATCAACGGGGATGGCTTTGATGACGTTATTATCGGAAAAACTACTGCTGAAGAAGGCTATGTTGTTTTTGGCAACAGTAATGGAAGTTCCAGTTTTGACTTGTCAAGTCTTAATGGTAGCAATGGTTTTGTAATTGATGACATTGGTGATAGGAGCTCTCTCAAAAGTGCAGGAGACATCAACGGAGATGGCTTTGATGATATTGTGATTGGGACTTACTTCGATGATGGTACAGGAAGTTCTAATCTTAAAGGCTATGTGGTCTTGGGTCGCGGTAATGGATTTAACTCTAATTTAAGCGTATCAGCTCTTGATGGTAGCAACGGCTTTGCGATTAGTGGAGCGAATGCTAATAACCGGACAGGATACTCCGTTAGCAGTGCAGGAGATATCAATGGAGATGGCTTCGATGATGTTATTTTGGGGTATGTTTTCGGAGACCCCAATGGTAATTTTAGTGCCGGAGAGAGTTATGTTGTATTTGGCAGCAACAATGGATTTAGTTCCAATTTCGACCTATCGAGTCTCGATGGCAGCAACGGCTTCGTGATTAATGGTATTGATGAAGGTGACTTTTCAGGTTACTCCGTTAGCAGTGCTGGAGATATCAACGGTGATAATATCGATGACATTATTATCGGCGCACTTTTTGCTGACCCAAATGGTAGTTATTCCGGAGAAAGTTATGTCGTTTTTGGGGATAACAACGGGTTTGGGTCGAGTTTAGACTTGTCGAGTCTAAATGGCAGTAATGGCTTTAAAATTAATGGTATTGATTTGAGGGACTATTCAGGTAGTCCTGTCCGGAATGCTGGAGATGTCAATGGTGATGGCTTCGATGACATTATTGTCGGAGTCAGAGGTACTGGAGATGGCTATGTTATCTTCGGGAGTGATAGTGGCTTCGCACCCAGTTTAGACCTGTCCGCAATTGGCAGCAACGGCTTTATTATTAATACAATTGAAAGCTTTGGTTTCTTTAGCCTACTCGGTCCGGCTATCAGAAGTGCAGGAGATGTCAATGGCGATGGTTTGGATGACATTATTGTCGGAGAAAGTCGTCAGTCTCCTGATGGTCGCAGTTATGCTGGAGAAAGTTATGTTGTGTTTGGTTTTAGTACGGGTACAACCAATACTCCTCCCGATGCTGTTAATGATACCGCTAACACCGACGAAGACACAGCCATCACAGGAGATGTCCTGACTAACGATACTGACCCTGACAATGACCCGCTAATTGTCACCGAAGTTAATGGTATTGCAGCCGATGTCGGTTCTGAAATTACCCTGAATTCCGGTGCGCTGTTAACCCTCAACGCTAATGGCACATACAATTACAATCCTAACGGTCAGTTTGAATCTCTCAATACTGGACAAACCGCTACAGACAGCTTCACCTACACTATTAGTGATGGCACTGAAACCGATACAGCCACAGTAAGCATAACGATTAATGGGATTGATGAGCCAGTTTCTGATAATCTCACCGTTGATATTCTGACTGATGAGGATGATAATAATCTCTCGATAGGTGATGTATCTCTACGAGATGCCCTCAAAGCGATCGCAGACGGCGGTACAATTGACTTTAGCAACAGTCTAGCCAATGGAACAATTACCCTTGATCCGATTTTAGGGGAATTAGTTGTTGATAAAAGTGTCACGATTAACGGTTTAGGTGCAGAGCAACTCACCATTGATGCGGCAGGTAACTCCCGTGTATTTAATATTGATGATGCTAGTGCTAGTAGCTTCCAAACGGTGAATATTGACGGGTTGACAATTACCGGAGGAACAACTTCTGGCGATGGTGGTGGCATCATCAACAACGAAAACCTAACCGTTAGTAACAGCACTATTAGTGGCAATAGTGCCTTTTATACTGGTGGCATTGAGAACACAGGTACAGCCAACATCACTAATAGCATCATTAGTGGCAACCATTCTAACTTGTACAGTTTTAACTATAATTATGGCGGTGCGGGAGGCATTAGCAACTCCGGTACACTTAACGTTACCGATAGCACAATAAGTAGTAATAGTTCTGGTGCTGGTTATCGTGGTGGTGGAGGTATTGAGAATATTGGTATAGCGAATATCAGCAGTAGCACCATCATTGGCAACTATAGTGGTGATATTTTTAATGGGGGTGGCGGTATTCAGAATATTGGTACACTCACCATAACCGACAGTAGCATCAGTAACAATATTTCCGGTGGTACTGGTATTGGAGATAGTGATGGAGGAGGCATTCGGAATTCCGGTACAGCCAACATCAACAACAGTACCATCAGTGGCAACCGTTCTGGTGGTACTCGTTCTTTCGGGGGTGGAGGAGGCATTTTCAACTTGACTGGTGTAACCAACATCACCAATAGCACTATCAGTGACAATAGTGCTTCATCTGGTCCTAACGGTATTTTTAATAGGGGTACAACCAATATAACTGACAGTAGTATTAGTAACAATGTTTTCAACAGGTTTGGTACCACCGACATCACCAACAGTACCATCAGTAATGCTAATTTTGGTCTTGCCAATTCGGACGGTGTAGCCAACATCACGAGCAGCACTATTCGTGACAACATGGGTCGCGGCATCTACAACTCGGTCGGTACAACCAACGTAACCAACAGTACCATCAGCGGTAATGCTTCAGGAGGTATTTCCAACAGGTATGGTACAACCAAGGTAATCAACAGTACCATCAGCAGTAATACTGCAAACAAAGGTGGAGGTATTTACAATGCAGAGGGTACAGCTAACGTAACTAACAGTACCATCAGCGGCAACAGTGCTTCTTTGAGTGGTGGAGGTATCTACAACTATTTCGCTTATACCAATATCACCAGTAGCATTATTGCAGGTAACGCTAACAATAGTGACATAGGTAGCACTTCTTATACTAATTGGACCAGTGGTGGCAACAACCTAATTGGGAACAGCGATGGTGTCACCGCCTTCGTTAATGGAGTTAACGGTGATATTGTCGGAACCGCAGCTACCCCAATTGACCCGGTTCTTGGCCCTTTGCAAGATAATGGTGGCCCTACTGAAACCCAAGCAATTTTAGAAGGTAGTCCCGCAATTAACGCAGGTAGTAATCCTGAGAACTTAACCACAGACCAACGAGGACAAGCACGGGTTCAGCAGGGTGCGATTGATATTGGTGCGTTTGAGTCTGATTTATTACCTCCTGTTTCTAACCAACCTCCTGATGCAGTCGATGATACTGTTAACACCGACGAAGACACTGCAACTAACGGAAATGTTCTCAGCAATGATAGTGATGCGAATAATGACCCCTTAGTTGTGAGTGAGGTAAATGGAGTTGCTGCAAATATTGGTTCTCAAATCACCCTCAGTTCCGGTGCATTATTAACGCTGAATGCCAACGGTACCTTTGATTACAACCCGAACTCTGAGTTTGAATCTCTTAATACTGGAGAAACCGCCACAGACAGCTTTACCTACACCATCACTGATGGCAGCCAAACCGATACTGCTACTGTGACTGTCAATATTGATGGCATCACCGACAGTAACCTTAATATTATCAACGGTACCTCCGCAGATGATAGTCTACGTGGAACCAATCGAGCAGATTTCATTACGGGAAATGACGGAGACGATACTCTCAGAGGACGACAAGGCGATGATATTCTCGAAGGCGGTTCCGGAGGAGACTTCCTCCAGGGCAATGCAGGTAATGATATCTTAGCCGCAGATAAACTTGACCGTTTTGATGATATTGGGGCGACACTCAATCAACTGCGAGGCGGAAATGGAAACGACACTCTGCGAGGTGGAAATCAAGCTGACCTACTGATTGGGGACAATGATGATGATGTTCTGTTTGGCTATGGCGGAAATGATACCCTGCGAGGAGGTCGAGGTGATGATGTTCTCAATACTGATGCAGGTGATGACCTTCTGCAAGGAAATGACGGTATTGATACGGTCGTTTATCCCGGGAATTTTAATGAATTTACATTCAGTGGAACGGCTAGCAATTTCACGGTGACTTCAGCAACGGTGAATATTGGTAAGGATACTGTGATGAGTGTTGAATTCCTTCAGTTTGATGAGGGTTTGTTTGCGACCACTGATTTAGGGTTGTAAATTCTGAGTTTTGAGACCGTCTCGATGAGTGAACTTTGTGTTAATTAACTGGTTTACTCATTGAAATAAACTTAGTCTAACTCTAATTTTTTTTTAATCTTTGTTCATTCATCCGGAGAGAAAAAATGAGATATTAATAACAAAAATAACGGATTCAAAATTATAGTGCTGCGCGCAGGTGTTAGGTGTTAGGGACTAAAAAACCCTGTTACATCTATAGTTTTCGCGATTATTGGTCACTTATATCTGTAAACACACGAGCGCTCGTTGCTATAGTAATTTTTATGCTTGATTTTGTGCTAAAATAATAACAAACACATTTTTTTCACAACTGACTAATTGAAATTTGGAGAGAATATGAGAGTTTTCTTGTTAAAAATATTAGGCGGTTTAATCCAGGAAATTTGCATCAACTAATTAAACAATAAAAATTGATCAACCATGAAAAGTGCAATTAATCTATCGACTCTGAATGGCAACAACGGCTTCATCATTAACGGTATTGATAACGGTGATGCTTTAGGTAACGCTGTTAGTAACGCAGGTGATGTTAACAATGATGGCATCGCTGACATTATTGTGGGGGCAATAGGTGCCGACCCCAACGGTAATAATTTTGCCGGAGAAAGCTATGTCATCTTTGGCACAAACAATGGATTTAATACCAGTTTTGACCTGTTGAGTCTCGATGGTAGCAACGGTTTTGTGATTAATGGAATTGACGGCAGTGATAGTTCTGGTTTTTCGGTTAGTGATGCGGGAGATGTGAATGGTGACGGCGTTGATGATGTTATTATTGGGGCGGTTAATGCTGACCCGAACGGTGTAGATAGAGCTGGAGAAAGCTACGTTGTTTTTGGGAGTAACACTGGATTTTCGCCTAGTTTAAACTTATCAAGCCTGAACGGAAGTAACGGTTTTGTTATCAACGGAATTAATGCCAGTGACAGTTCAAGTCGTCCGGTTAGTGCTGCCGGAGATGTAAACGGGGATGGCTTTGATGATGTCGTAATTGGGGCATTTGCTGCTGACCCAAACGGGAATTTATCCGGACAAAGTTATGTGGTTTTCGGCAGTGGAAATCCGGCTGCGAGTTTAGATTTATCGAGTTTGGATGGCAGCAATGGTTTCACGATTAACGGGATTAATAGCAGTGACCGTTTAGGTCTTTCGGTGAGTAATGCCGGAGATATTAACGGTGATGGTATTGGTGATATTTTGCTGGGGGCATTTGGTGCGAATAATGAAGCCGGAGAAAGCTATATTATCTTTGGCAATACCAATGGATTTGCTGCCAATTTTGACCTATTGAGTCTCGATGGGAGTAATGGTTTTGTGATTCCCGGTGTTGATAGCGGTGACATTTCAGGTAATGCCGTTAGTAATGCTGGAGATATTAATGATGATGGCATTGATGATATTATTATTGGAGCTAAACGAGCTGATACTGATAGCAATTTTAGTGCCGGAGAAAGCTATGTCGTTTTTGGCAGTACCAGTGGATTTAACTCGAGTTTAGACTTAGCGAGTCTGGATGGAAGTAACGGCTTTGTGATTAACGGTATTGATGGTGCTGACCAATCAGGTAACGCAGTTAGTCAGGCTGGAGATGTCAACGGTGATGGCATTGATGATATTATTGTTGCCGCCTACGAAGCTGACCCCAATGGGAATAGTGATTCCGGAGAAAACTATGTTGTCTTTGGTCGCAGCAGTGGATTTACCGCCAGTTTCGATTTATCCGATATTAATGGGAGTAATGGCTTCATTATTCAAGGCATTGATACGGATGATAATTCAGGCTTTTCTGTCAGTGGTGCCGGAGATATTAATAATGATGGCTTCGATGATGTGATTATTGGAACCCGCTTCTTTGCGTTCAGTGATAGTCCTGGAGAAAGCTATGTGCTGTTTGGAAGCAACTCTTTTTCCCCAGAAGCCATTAATGATGCGGTTAGCACTGATGAAAATACAGTTATTACTGGAAATGTCCTCGATAACGACCTCGACGCGGATGGAGACACATTAACAGTTATTGAGGTTAACGGTCAAACGGCTAATATTGGGTCTCAAATCACCTTGACTTCCGGTGCATTATTAACCCTCAACACCGATGGTACATTTAGCTACGACCCCAACGGTCAGTTTCAATCCCTAGAAGCCGGAGAATCAGACACCGACAGCTTTACCTACAAAATGACCGATGGCACCGAGAACGATACCGCCACTGTCACCGTCACGATTAATAGCGTTGACCCATTACCACCGAGCGTGATTAATCTCTCCGACCTCGATGGTAGCAACGGCTTTGTCATTAATGGTATTGATGAAAATGACTTCTCAGGGGGTGCGGTTAATACTGCTGGAGATATCAACGGTGATGGCTTTGATGATGTGATTATTGGGGCCGTCGGTGCGGGCTACTATGGGAGTGGAGAAAGTTATATTATCTTCGGTAGCGACAGTGAATTTGACCCAACTTTAGAATTATCCAGTCTCGATGGTAGCAATGGCTCGTTAATTAACGGAATTAATTCCCTAGACCAAATCGGTAATCCCGTCGGTAGTGCCGGAGATGTCAACGGCGACGGTTTTGATGATGCTATTATTGGTTCCTTGGGATACGGAGACACCTATGTTGTCTTCGGGAGTAGCAATGGATTGGGAGCGAGTTTCGACTTATCCAGTTTGAATGGTAATAACGGCTTCGTCATTGATGAGATTTCTCGGAATCGCTCGATTGACAGCGCGGGAGATGTCAACGGTGATGGCTTTGATGACATTATTATCGCGCCGGATGGTTATGGAAGATACGGTAGTCCATCCGAAAGCTACGTGGTTTTTGGAAGCAGTAATGGATTTAGTTCTCGCTTCGACCTCTCAACCCTTGATGGTAGCAACGGCTTTACGATTAGTGGGATTGACGCCGGGAATTATTCTGGAGATTCTGTTAGCAGTGCAGGAGATATCAACGGCGACGGCTTTGATGATGTAATTATCGGAGGAGTTTTCGGCAATAACTTCGCAGGAGTTAGCTATGTCATCTTCGGTAGCGGTAGTGGCTTTGCGGCGAATTTGGATATTTCTAGTCTTGACGGTAGCAACGGCTTCGTAATTCCAGGAATTGATGACAGTGACTTTGCAGGCTACTCAGTTAGTGATGCCGGAGATGTCAACGGCGATGGTTTGGATGATATTATTATTGGTGCGTTACGGGCTGACCCCGACGGCTCTCGCTATGCAACGGGAGAAAGCTATGTCGTCTTCGGTAATAGCAATGGATTTGGGGCGAGTTTCAATCTAAACAGTCTCAATGGTAGTAACGGCTTCAGAATTGATGGTGCTGACCAGTTTAACTATGCAGGTTCTGTTAGTCATGCCGGAGATGTGAACGGTGATGGCTTTGATGATGTGCTTATCTCAGGTCGAGGAACTCAAGAAGGCTACGTTGTGTTTGGTAGCGATAGTGGCTTTGCATCGAGTATAGACCTAGCCGATTTAGATGGAACCAACGGCTTTATCATTAATCCCAGTAACAGTTCCTTCTTATTCTCTAACCTCTCATTTCAAGGTGCCGGAGATGTCAACGGGGATGGCTTTGATGATGTTGTCGTAGGTAATAGTTCTGTTAATCTTGATGGCAACAGGTATACCGGACAAAGCTATGTCATTTTCGGCTTTAGCACAACTAATATTAATTCTGCTCCCGATGCTGTCAATGATAGCGTTAACACTGACGAAAATACGGCGATTAACGGAGATGTTCTAGCGAATGATTCGGATGCCAACAATGACCCGCTGATTGTGACTGAAGTTAATGGTAATGCGGCAGATGTTGGTTCTCAAATCACTTTGAATTCGGGTGCGCTATTAACTCTGAATGCCGATGGTACCTTCGATTATGACCCCAATAGTCAATTTGAATCTCTCAATACTGGAGAAACCGCCACAGACAACTTTACCTACAAAATTACGGATGGAACTCAAAGTGATATTGCTAATGTAACCGTTACCATTGACGGCATCACCGACAATACTACCCCCAATGCCGTTGATGATACTGTTAATACTGACGAAGACACAGCAATTAGCGGCAATGTTCTGACTAACGATACTGACCCTAACAATGACCCCTTGATTGTGACCGAAGTTAATGGTATTTCTGCGGATGTTGGTTCTCAAATTACCCTGAATTCCGGTGCGCTATTAACTCTCAACGCCAATGGTACCTTTGATTATGACCCCAACTCTCAATTTGAATCTCTCAATACGGGAGAAACTGCCACAGACAGCTTTATTTACACCATAACTGATGGCTCTGAAACTGATAGCGCAGCCGTAACTATTAATATTGATGGAATTACCGACAGCAACTTCAATATTATTAACGGTACCTCCGCAGATGATAGTCTTCGCGGTACTAATCAAGCCGATTTCATCACGGGAAATGACGGAGACGATACCCTCAGAGGTCGAGGAGGCGATGATATTATTGAAGGCGGTTCTGGAGGAGACATTATCTCTGGTAACGGAGGTAATGATATCTTAGCCGCAGACGAACTTGACCGTTTTGATGATATTGGGGCGACAGTCAGTGAACTCCAAGGCGGAAATGGAGATGACACCCTTATCGGTGGTAATCAACCTGACTTACTTCGAGGCGGAAATCATGATGATGTTCTATCTGGGAACGCCGGAAATGATACGCTGCGGGGAGGGCGCGGTGATGACATTCTCAATACGGATGCAGGTGATGACCTTCTGCAAGGAAATGGCGGTACAGATACGGTTGTTTATCAAGGTGTCAGCAGTGACTTCACATTCAATGGAAGCGCTAATAATTTCACTGTGACTTCAACAACGGTTAATATCGGTACTGATACTTTACAAAGTATTGAATTCCTTCAGTTCGATGACGGTCTGTTTACACCGACTGATTTCGGCTTGTAAAAGTCTTAGAATTTTGATTAGAGTTGTGCTTTAGTGCTATAAAAAAGAATGTAGTGCTTCAGCCCAATGCCCGATTTTTCAAGAGTATTGTAGTTGCGCTTCAGCGCGCTATAAAAATAATCTAGTGCTAAAGCACAATTACATTTTCCTGTTAAGTTTAGGTTGGGTGCGTCTCTTGACGCACCTCCAGCAGTAAATCTAATTAATGAACTCCAGCATAAACCAAAAGGTCGCCAATCGAATTAATAATTGCTGTGCGACCATAGGGGCGAGGAATCCGAATTCCATTCCGCCTAACTGCTGGATGATGAAAATGGTTTAAATAGCTATTTGGGTCTTGTTTGACTAATCCAATTAGTGTTTCTGCAACGATGCTACTACCTAACGCGCCTAATGTATTTCCATCTGTTTGTAAGGCAGCTTCTTTGAGAATATAATACCACAATGGTGTTCTTTCTCCAAAGTTTCCTTCTTCAAGAGCGCTCTTCAGTTTTTGGTCTGTTTCTTTCTCAATTAAATCCTCTTTTGTCAACGGTTTGAGACCAAATGCCATTGCCGCTTTTTGTCCGGTTGGTAAACTCAATGAATAGCCTCTAACCAGATTTCGTTGGGCTAAATGAGACATAAAAGTATTAGCTCTGGCTCCATCTAATTGTAGATCAAATAAGCCTTGAGAAAGTCTCGGATCGATTCGACGCGCTACATTTGGAATCGGTTGACCATAGACAAATCTGACAAAATTTCCCCAATTGACTCGAAAATCTTCTTTAAGCGTATATTCCCCACCCCGATTTTCTAACAAGTCTGAATCTTCTGGTCTTTCCCTCGAAACTCCTAAAAGATTCATAATTTTGACTTGAGATTGTCGATTAAGTTGATAGAATGGGCGAATCATAGAGTGACCAAACCGAAATCCAGCCACTGAGAATTCTAGAGGCATGAAAACTTCGCCGCCTGTACAACCTGAACGGTAAAAACGCGGCCCGTTTAGTAAAATATCATCAACAATATTCGGTTCACAAACGGCTCTGAGATAGTCATTGATCACAATATATTGATAACACCAACGCACAAGCTGACGAGCGTAGGTATATCGAGATTGAGGAGATAAGTGTTTCGGTAAATTCGTCGCGACTTCATTATGAAATTTTAAAAAAGCCGCATGAAGTTGGCTGATAATGACATTTTCATCATTCCGCATATCGGCAATTTTAGCTTTACGACCCTGACGCGGGAGATCGATAAAGTTATTCTGTTCTTGAAGGTTTAGCAGTAGTGTTTCTGAATCATATAAAAATTGTGCGTCGGTTTGGGTTCCGACTTTTCCACCGGGTAATAATCCGGGACCATCACCATAAATACTATCGAGATCGAGTTGCGGACGTCGCCCATTTTTGAGCTTTTTTAAGATTAACTCAGGATCAGAAGGTTGTAGGCTATCATTGACATCATCACCAATATTAATTATACTCACGGCTGTTTCGCGATCGGTTCGAGCCGTAATATCGTGATCGATGAACTGACCTAAATAGGTAAAAACAGAAGGAATATTCGAGTTAAATTTCTTTAATTCTTGATTAGGATCTCCGAGGTCAGCCATTGCATCTCCTAACTTTTTCAAAGCAGGAATAGTGCTGCGATCAACCGGGAGTTTATTAGATTCTGTATTTTCTCCAATCACTAAATCCGGGAACAAATAACCAAAAGGGGTACTGAAAAGAATTTCTTCTTCAGCTTGTTCTGTATTCTCTTTCGGATTAACTCCGCCTGCGTGACTAATATTTTTGAGCATTGACTCTTTAACTTTAAATTAGGATCAAAAGCATTTAGTTTTTATTGTATGGATAAGTTTCTCAATTGTCAGTCCCTTTTTCTGATGTCATTCATTTAAGTGACATGACTCTTGCAATCAATACCAATCCCCTTAAGAAGGTTTGATTAAATGTTAAAAAATGGCAGGGATATACCTCTACTAATACTCTGACTTTATCCGTATTATTGCTGGAAAAACCCACAGAATCTGAGTTAATTTGATGAATACTCATTGACTACTCTCAACATTTGACCCCTAGGATTATTCAAGAAATATGAAGGATGAGAGTTCTGCCAATTGTAACTATAATACATAGATTTGGTATAACTGCTAACAATTTAAAGATATCTTATGAAGAATCTTAAACAGATTTCAAAAAATGTATCGATTTATGTAGACTCACTCGCAACAGATAGGTTAAACAAGAGTTATGAGTTGTTCAGAGTTAGGATGAGGAAAGGGACAGGTTTACGAACCGAACCCAGTTTTTATCTAGAAAAAAACAAAAGTTACTATGGGGATTGCTACAATAAATCCGGCAACGGGAGAATTGGTTAAAGCATTTGAACCGTTAACGGATGCTCAAATAGAAGACAGTCTCAGTCAGGCTCAACACGCTTTTGAACAGTATCGGCGGCTGCCTTATGACCAAAAAGCAAGTTGGATGCAGAAGGCGGCGAATATTCTCGAACAAAATGCCGAGAAATTCGGGGAAATTATGACCCTGGAAATGGGAAAACCCCTGAAGTCTGCGATCGCAGAAGCGAAAAAAAGTGCATGGGTTTGCCGCTATTATGCAGAAAATGCCGATCAATTTTTAGCCAACGTTCCGGCGCAAACGGATGCGAGTCAAAGCTATGTCAGTTATGAACCCTTGGGAATCATTTTGGCGGTGATGCCTTGGAATTTTCCGTTTTGGCAAGTGTTTCGGTTTGCCGCACCTGCGCTGATGGCGGGAAATGTGGGTTTACTCAAACACGCTTCTAATGTGCCTCAATGCGCGATCGCGATCGCAGAAATCTTTAGAGACGCGGGATTCCCGCAAGGAGTCTTTCAAACCTTACTAATCGGCTCAAATAAAGTCGCTCAAGTGATTAGTGACGAGCGCGTGAAAGCGGGAACCTTGACCGGAAGCGAACCTGCGGGTATGAGTTTTGCTTCTGTAGCGGGAAAACACATTAAAAAAACAGTTTTAGAACTCGGAGGAAGTGACCCGTTTATCGTTCTCGAAAGCGCAGATTTAGAAGCCGCAGTCACTAGCGCAGTCACCGCTCGAATGTTAAACAATGGTCAGTCTTGCATTGCGGCAAAACGATTCATCTTAGCAGAAGCGATCGCAGACAAATTTGAACAAGCTCTAGTCGAAAAATTCCAAGCCTTAAAAGTTGGAGATCCGATGGGAGAAGATACGGATGTCGGGCCTCTTGCTACGCCGGATATTTTACAAGATATCGAAAAACAAGTAAAGACATCCATTGAAAAAGGTGCTAAAGTCTTGATAGGTGGTCAACCTCTCGAACAACCAGGAAACTATTATCCGCCGACCATCTTGAGCGATATCCCGCCCGGAACCCCTCCCTACGAGGAAGAATTTTTTGGTCCTGTAGCGTTGATGTTCCGTGTGTCGGGTCTAGATGAGGCGATTAAATTAGCCAACAGTACAGCGTTTGGTCTGGGTGCAAGTGCGTGGACAACAGATGAAGTAGAGCGCGATCGCTTAGTCTCCGAGTTAGATGCGGGTGCAGTCTTTATTAACGGTTTAGTGAAATCTGACCCTCGTTTACCCTTTGGCGGAATTAAACGCTCAGGCTACGGGCGAGAGTTAAGTATTCAAGGCATTCACGAATTTGTCAACATCAAAACCGTTTGGATTAAGTAACAAAAATTCGGAATTTAGGATTTAAAGTCAATTATTCATTTCTAAACTCAGAAAATGAGTCAAGGTTAAGAGCAGTTACAGTTGTAATGCCGTTAACCTATAAAGATATTGCTTTGAGTCCATCTTTATTCCGCTGGGAAAATCTTATTGAGTATCAAAGTTTCTAATATATAGACCTGACATGAACACAGCAGAACTTCTGGTCAAATGCCTCGAAAATGAAGGAGTCGAGTATGTCTTTGGACTACCTGGAGAAGAGAACATGGAAGTTCTTGAATCCTTAAAAGGTTCCTCCATTCAGTTTATTACCACTCGTCACGAACAAGGTGCCGCTTTTATGGCAGATATTTATGGACGCTTGACGGGTAAAGCTGGAGTTTGTTTATCAACCTTGGGGCCAGGAGCAACAAACTTAATGACCGGAGTGGCGGATGCTAACCTCGATGGTGCGCCTCTGGTTGCCATTACCGGACAAGTCGGAACCGATCGAATGCACATCGAATCTCACCAATATTTAGATTTGGTGGCAATGTTTGCCCCGGTAACGAAGTGGAATTCTCAAATTGTTCGCCCCAGTAACACACCCGAAATTATTCGCAAAGCCTTTAAACTCGCTCAAGCGGAAAAACCCGGAGCCGTTCATATCGATCTCCCGGAAAATATTGCCGAAATGCCTGCACCTGGACAGCCTCTCCAACGAGATAAGCGAGAAAAAGTCTATTCAGCTTATCACAGTATGAATGAGGCAGCCGTCGCGATTTCTAAAGCTAAAAGTCCGATTATTTTAGTGGGAAATGGGGCATTACGCGGCAATGCGAGTGAAGCCGTAACCGAGTTTGCGACTCAACTGAATATTCCGGTTGCAAATACATTTATGGGCAAAGGGGCAATTCCTTACACCCATCCGCTGTCATTATGGACAACTGGACTCCAAAAGCGAGACTATATTAGTTGTGCTTTTGATAAGTCGGATTTAGTCATTGCGATTGGTTATGACTTGATCGAATATTCTCCCAAAAAGTGGAACCCCGAAGGCAAAATTCCCACTATTCATATTGGTTCAACTCCGGCAGAAATTGACAGCAGCTATATTCCCATGGCTGAAATTGTTGGGGATATTTCTGACTCTCTCAATGAAATTTTACGCCGTTCAGATCGCACCGGACGCCCCGAACCCTATGCACTCAAATTACGGGATGATATTCGTCGCGACTACGAACAGTATGCGAATGATGATGGCTTTCCCATTAAGCCCCAAAAACTAATTTATGATTTACGGCAAGTCATGGGGCCAGAAGATATTGTCATCTCTGATGTGGGCGCTCATAAAATGTGGATTGCCCGTCATTATCATTGCGATCGCCCCAATACTTGTATCATTTCTAATGGGTTTGCTGCGATGGGAATTGCAATTCCCGGTGCAATGGCGGCTAAATTAGTTAATCCTAATTTAAAAGTTGTTGCGGCAACAGGAGATGGCGGTTTTATGATGAACTGTCAGGAATTGGAAACGGCTTTACGAGTCGGAACGGCTTTTGTAACTCTGATTTTTAATGATGGCGGTTACGGATTAATTGAGTGGAAACAAGAAGACCAGTATGGCGATTCTTCTTTCATTAAATTTGGAAATCCAGACTTTGTCAAATTTGCGGAAAGTATGGGATTAAAAGGCTATCGTGTCGAGGCGGCTACTGACTTAGTTCCAATCCTAAAAGAAGCGCTCGCTCAAGATGTTCCCGCCGTGATTGATTGTCGCGTTGATTATCGAGAAAATGCTCGCTTTAGTCAACGTTCTGAAGGATTATCTTGCCCGATTTAATGGGATTTATCAGTGATTTGAGAGATACCCGGTTTCTTCGAGAAGCCGGGTTTTTGGAGTTACATTAGATAGCCAATCTATATTAACGAACTTTATGAAGATTGCAACTTGGAATGTCAATTCAATTCGGACTCGTAAAGAACAAGTCTTAGCATGGTTAGAAGCCAACTCAATTGATATTTTATGCTTACAGGAAACCAAAGTAATCGATCCAGATTTTCCGCGATCGCCTTTTGAAGATATAGGCTATCATCTCTACATTTATGGACAGAAAGCTTACAATGGTGTCGCAATTTTCAGCCGTCAACCCTTAGAAGATGTCAGTTTAGGATTGGGTGCAATTTTAGATACTGATATTGTTCAAAACTTCGACGATCAAAAACGAGTCATTTCTGGAACAATTAACGGAATTCGGATTGTAAATTTATACGTTCCGAATGGGGCAAGTGTTGGGAGTGAGAAGTATGAATACAAACTGAATTGGTTCAAAGTATTAAAAGCTTATTTGCAAAAAACATTAGAACAAACGCCTAATCTCTGTGTTTGTGGAGACTTTAATATTGCACTCGAAGATCGCGATATTCACGATCCAAAAGGTCGATCCAATCATATCATGGCATCCGATACCGAACGTCAAGCATTAAAAGAAATCTTAGAATTAGGGTTAGCAGATGCCTTTCGCAAATTCAACACCGAAGAAGGACAATTTAGTTGGTGGGACTATCGCGCCGCCTCTTTTCCTCGGAATAAAGGATGGCGTATCGATCATCATTATTTGAGTCCGTCTTTATATGAAAAAGCGAAAGGCTGTGTAATTGATAAAGCACCCAGAATGTTAGAAAAACCCAGCGATCATACGCCTGTGATTTTGGAATTATAATCCTAAATTGTGTCTTCTTCTCCTTTTTGACGAAGTTTCTCTGCTTCGGCTAGTGTATATTCAGGATCGTCATTATTTGCTTTTTGAATATAGTTTAACTTCAACTCTTCTAAGAGATCGGAAAGCCATGTTTGCAATTCAGACTGAGTTGCTTCATTTTGAAGTTCTTGACGGAGAACGACCTTAAAGTTTTCACTCAGCATGAAAATCAAGGAAATTTAGAGCAAGCCGGAGAGAATCTACAAGAAGCCAGAAATAATCTACTAGAAGCCACAAACGAAGCAACCAATGAAGCTCAACAACAATTCACAGAAACCGCTAACGTTGTCGAACAAAATGCCAATTGGGGATGGCTAGGGCTAATAGGATTACTCGGTTTACTTGGGTTAACAGGTCATCGCAAAACAAAGGTAATTCATCATCACGAGCTTGATTCTAGACTAACAGAAACTGCTTTAAGAAAACAGTGATAACTGCTCTTCAGGGGGCGAATATCCTAAATGTTTCCAGGCTGAAGCGGTTGCAAGTCGCCCCCGATGTGTGCGTTGCAAGAAGCCAATCTGCATTAAATAGGGTTCATAAACTTCCTCAATCGTTTGAGCATCTTCTCCAGTAGAAGCCGCCATTGTTTCTAATCCAACTGGCCCCCCATTAAAGTTTTCAATCATCATTTTTAAGAGGTGGCAATCCGTCCAGTCTAATCCCATTGGATCGACGTTAAAGAGTTGTAAAGCTATCGCCGCAATCTCTCCAGTAATCGGGAATGAAGCCTTAACTTCTGCATAGTCTCTAACCCGTTTAAGCAAGCGATTTGCAATTCTAGGTGTTCCTCGCGAACGACGGGCAATTTCCTCTGCACCTTCTGAATGAATTGGAGTATTTAAGAGTTTAGCAGTCCGTTCAACAATTAGACTTAATTCATCTATTTCATAGAATCGTAACCGTTGAATTAATCCAAAGCGATCGCGTAATGGAGAAGTCAAAGCCCCAACTCGTGTCGTCGCCCCAACAATTGTAAATGGAGTCAAAGGAATACTGCGAGTTTTTGCTGATCGCCCTTGACCAATTGTAATATCAAGTCGAAAGTCTTCCATCGCCGGATAGAGAATTTCTTCCGCCATTTTTGAGAGACGATGAATTTCATCGATAAATAAAATTTCCCCCGGTTTTAAATTCACTAATAATCCGGCAATATCACGGGGTTTTTCAATAGCTGGGGCTGTGGTAATCTTACAATTGACACCCATTTCCGAGGCAAGAATTAACGCCATTGTGGTTTTCCCTAAACCGGGAGGCCCGTAAAGTAAAAGGTGATCGAGCGGTTCATTGCGAGACTGAGCAGCCGCGATCGCAATTTCTAGCACTTCTTTTAAATTTTTTTGACCAATATAATCACTAAGTCGCTGAGGTCGAATCGATTCATCTTGTTTCGGATTAACTTTCTCTTCTGTTGTCTCTTTCGGTTCGAGTAGTGAAGGTTTTTCTGTCTTTTCAGAACGCCCAGAACTTCGCTTTTTCGGAGAGTCAGGATCGCTGGGTTGAGATTTTGATGAAATAATTGCCATAAGATTTGCTAGAGATTAAAATCTTTGTCTAATACATAAATTCCTTTTCAAAGGACTCAGGGAACTGATAACTGTTAACTGTGTACTGTAAACTGTAAAGACATTGTGCCACAATGCTGATATCCTCAAAGATGGTACAGATTTATCGGTCTTTCCTATGACTTCTTCCCCTAGCGAGTCTACTGCTGAAGATTTAACCTTTGAACAAGCGATCGCCCACACTCAGACCTTACTGGAAAATATGGCTGCAAACGATCTGTCTGAGTCTGAAACGGAAACGGCGATCGCGAAGCTCGTAACGACACATAATGGAGCGAGAGGATTTTTCGTTACCTACCTGACTGACCCTCGTCCTTTCGTAGATCGACCCTCAGAAGCCGTTATCCGAGCCTTAGAAGCTTCTCCTGAGATTGTACCGGATTTGCTGGTCAAAAATGTAGCGATGTCCTCAGCAATGGCCGTTCATCATCGTCGCAACCACCACGAAGAGATGGCGGCGAGTTCAGATCGAGTCCGATCGCGTTCTGTGCATTTGATCCAAGCTTTAAATCTTCCCGTTTTTGAGATAATGGTCAAAAATTTGCTGGAAAGTGCGAAAACTGGAGTTGGTGAATATCAAGATTTTCTCGAACGTTGGGGTTATGACGCAGAACAACGAGAAGCGATCGCGATCGCTTTACATCCTTTGATCTAGAACAACTGATCTAAAATAACTTAAGCGATCGCATATTCTGTAATCTTACGTCGTTCTAGGGATTTGAAGCCCAGTACAATTTGCTGTTTATCGATACCTTGAGCCGTTAGTTCGAGTGCAACTCCTTCTTCTGTACCATCATGTTGAATCCAGATTTTATTATTAATAATGTCAAGATGAATGAAGGAGCCATAAATGCGATGTTCTCCTTGCCATCCTGTTTCTAGCAGTAAATAATGATCGTTTTTTTCATCTACAATCAGGTGAAGCTGAGAGTTTGGATCGTCGCCTAAAAACTCTATATAGTCTTGTAGGACAGTTAAAATTGCTTGCTTTAATTTTGAGGCTGGTAGTTGCGCTTTAACGTAGTAAAAAGCCCTCCAGTGCCGCCTCACAATTACCAGCTTGATCGCCAGCCTTTTAGCAGATACGATCTAACTATATATTCTACAGTAAACCCTTCAATAACTTGAGTCTAATATGAGTTAAATTCTTTAATACTAGGGCTATAATACCGAACAGTGAGAAGCGATCGCCCAAGCTTTGCATCCTCTAATCTAGAAACAATCTAGATGGAAAGCCTAACGCGATCGGATTAAAAATTATTGTAAAATACCTAACGTAAAATGTAGACAAACAACCGAGTTATCAATTTCACGTTATATCGATTCGGCGTAGAAAGACACGCCTTCTAATCTAAAGTTAGGAAGTGAGTCAGCAAAGGCGGCTTGATTCGGATCGATGGTGTAGAAGTGACCGTTTGTTCCTAAGTTAAACGCTCGGAATACAGGTAAGGTTCCGGGTTGCTGAGTCGAATACACTTGAATAGGTGTTGGGGAAGGGTTAACAGTCCACTCTTGCAAGGTTTCCACAAAAGCAATTTCACCAGGGTTACTCGCATAGAAGAAGCCGCCTTGAGTATTCACATAGCGTTGTAAGGTCACATCTCCTTCCGAACGGAATTCAAACCCTTCATTATTGAATTGAGAATTTAGATTTGTGGTTTGCTGTTCTGTGGGGTCGGAGGTGAAAAAGTGTGAACCAGCCAGAGTATCCCAATAACGAGCCACTTGCGCTCCTGTAGACGGAGGTGAGGAAGTGTCAAGAATCGTTAGAGAAGCATTGCTTTGAGGGCTGACAGTATATCCAGTGGCGGCTTGTAAACCAATGTCAATCGTTTCATTCAGGTCTACAATGCCATCATCGACAGGGTTAATCGTAATATTGGCACTACTTTGTCCCGCAGGAATGGTAACGGTTCCGTTTAGACCGTTGAATGTACTACCGATTTGATTGTAGTCGGTTCCAAAGGTGGCGCTTCCTCCGACGGTAAAGTTAACGTTGAGAGGACTGGCTGTGTCTCCGGTACGGGAGATTTGAAATGTACCGGGAGTTGGCCCAACTTCGGACGGATTTCCTAACGCACTGACGGAAACGGATGTTTGTTCTCCCGTTCCTGGAATAATGTCTAAGTTGTAGGAAGTTGATGTCTCTCCTGCATCGCTTAAATTTGAACCATTCGCTACATTAGAAACCTGAACAAAATAACTCTGGTTCGCTTCGAGAGGAACTTGGAGTTGCTCATTTGCGGTTCCAGGGTTCAACCCTTGACTCAATAAAGTCGAAGTTCCGCCATTATCTCGATAAATTCTAAGATCAGCATTATCAACTAAATTTGAGAGATTAAAGGTAAACGTTCCTCCCGTCGGTGGAGCGATAAATTGATACCAATCCTCGGTATCGCTACGACCTACAAATCCATTCAGGTTTCTAGGTGCATTGATAATACCTTGAGCCTCAGCAGCAAAAGAAGCATTATTCGGAGTTTCTGCACTAACTTCAAACAGAAACGGTCCGGTATTCGCGAAGGAACTCACTTCTATATTCGCGCCTTCTCCGGGTGGAAATCCCACAGGAAATGACAAGACTTCTGGACTCCCAATACCAACAAAATCAATCGGTACACCAGAGGGAAAACCCGGTACATTTGCTATTACTTCAAAGCTAATATCAAGATTCGGCACAATATTCGGAGCAGCACCAATGGGATAGGCGGTAAATGTGATTGGTACATTGGGTTGAATATCGGATGAAGCGACAGGGAATGGAATTTCAACTCCCGGATTATTTATCGCGCTTGCAAATCGTTGACCTGCCATATTCTTTCTCCTACATTATTAATGGGGAAATGGATTCAGTATCCTCAAGTAGATCGATCTACTTAAACGCTCAATAAATTGTCAGGAAAAATTGAACTGAAAGTCTGGAAAAATCAGTGAAATCGCTTCATCAACTTACCTAACCTAAGTGGCGTTTAATTGAGATTCTCTACTTACTTTTCTATTAGGTTGGATCTCAAAAATTTATGCTCTCTAGTTTTTATTATGACGCTTGATATGAGTAGGTTAAAACTTGATTACAATATTTCGATTTATAAAAATAGAAGCGATCGCTTGAGAATCATCTGTATTAATCCGGTTTATTCTGACTTGTGTCTAAACGACAAAACCCCGGCAAAACAAGATGCACAGGGTTTCTGTTAAAAGGGGTTTTCGAGCCAGATTGAATCTTTATTTTACTTGAAATCTGAAAAATTGTTGAATCTTTGAGTATTTTTTCTCAACGAATTGTATTTACTAATTACAATAAACCTTTAAATAACTTCATCCCATCTGTAGCTCCTAAACTCGGATCGGCAGCCCGTTCAGGATGAGGCATCATCCCTAAAATATTTCCCTGACGATTGCAGATTCCGGCAATATTATTTAGTGAACCGTTAGGATTTTCCTGAGTATTTGGAGTCGAAGTCGAACCGTAGCGAAAAACAACTTGATGATTAGCTTCTAACTCTGCTAACGTCTCATCATCTGCATAGTAACAGCCCTCTCCATGAGCGATTGGAAGGTTGACGACTTCATCCGTTGAATAGGCAGTCGTCCAGGGCGTATTATCATTAGTCACAGTCAAGGGAACGCGATCGCAAATAAAGTGTAAATCTCGATTTCTAACCAATGCGCCCGGTAATAATCCGAGTTCTGTTAACACTTGAAAGCCATTACAAATTCCGATTACAAACTTGCCTTGCTTGGCGTGTTCGACAGTAGCTTGCATAACAGCAGAAAAACGTGCGATCGCCCCGCAGCGTAGATAATCTCCATAGCTAAACCCACCCGGAATGACCACAACATCAATATCCGATAAATCCGTTTCTTGATGCCAAATCATCCGAGTCGGTTGACCCAGAAGTCCTTGCGTCACCCAAACCACATCGCGATCGCAGTTAGAACCCGGAAAAACAACAACACCAAATTTCATAACATTATTAAGAGTAGAACTTAATGAGTTTTAACGGTTTCAGAAACAGGAGTTAATTCAAATCGATAAGTTTCAATCACAGGATTAGACAGGAGTAAATCACAAATGCGATCGAGTTCAGTTTTGGCTTCTTCTTCGTTCTCCGCATTGAGTGTGAGTTGAATATATTTGCCAATTCGCACCTGTTCGACATTATCGTAGCCCATTTGTTGAATGCCAGAACGAACGGCAACTCCTGCCGGATCTAGAACCGAAGGACGAAGCGTGACATAGATTTGAGCAGAATAGGTTTGAGCCACAGTAATACCCAGATGAGTCAGTTAACAGTGAGCAGTGATTAGTAAACAGTGAACAGTGAACAATTATCAGTGGATAGGTAACAGGAAAAAATCTAGTCCTATGCGCGAGGATGCACGAGTTTCAGACAGGGATTTTAATCCCTGACAGAGTGAACAGTCATCTGTTAGTTAGATTTTTCTTTGTCGTCATCGACCTTGGGAACCCAACCGGGAGCATTTGCATCTTCCCAACCTGCGGGACGCTTAGAATTGTACCAAGCGATCGAACCAATGATGGTTGCGGCGAGGAATCCCAGTGCTAAAATTCCCCATAGAGTGTATTGCAGATAGTTTTGATAAGCGGCACTTGTCGCTACTTCCATTAAAATCTTCATATTACTATTTTTATTTGCGATCGAGATGACTAGCTATCCTAGAGTACCATCTTCGCTTGACAGACTCAAATTCTAGGTTGAGCAAAACGGTCAGAACTGCCATCAGTCCCTACCCGGTTGGCATACAGATAAATTCAAGGCAACTTCACAACAGAATTAGGACGTAATTAAATCGCGCTCAATTCTCTCTGACTCGAGACTTAATTGATCTACTTTGTTATATTAACAAATATCTATTTTTTGAGGTCAGAAACTTTTCAGAGAAAGACTTACTTTTTCCCACTGTAGTTTAGCTTGAAGCTTGATGAAATAGAGATATAGCAATCAAACGGTTGCTTTTCAAACAAAACACTATTTCTGTCAACCTTAATTTAAACACTTAATCTATCATGGCACTCTCAAACCTCAATCAAGCCCTAAATCATCTCAACCTCAACACGATTAACGTTATGCAAATCTTGGTTCTTCAAGAAGTAAATCATCAATTGAAAGAACTTTCACCGCATCAAGCTCAGTCTATTAAACCTGTAGAAGTCATCACCTATGCACTTAATCGTTTACCTTCATTGTATGCTTCAAGTAAAGAAGGTTTATGCTATCAACTCAAGCAAGCTCAAGAAGAATACAAGCCGGAAATTTTACAGGCAGTTCGTCAAGGAATTGTAGCAGTTCAACGAGATCCGCTCAGACGTTCAACTCCTTTAATGCTTAACAAACAGTCAAAATCTAACAAAAAACAGGCTCTAAAAAGAGTTAAACCCCAAGCTCCAAAAGTTGCAGAAATTGCTCATCAAACCGTTCAAGAAGTCCCGAAAGTAAATTCAATTAATTCCCATGCTGATTATTGTCGGATGGCACTAGAACTGGCAACAGCTTAAAACTCATCTTCAATCTGTTTCTATTTATCCTTATTCTCCGTTGGACAATTCCCAACTAATAATCTTATTGAGGAGTTGATTCGGTTGAATTGGTTTAGAAATGCAGTCATCAACTTGATTGATAAAGGCTTCTTCAGATGCTTTTAGTACCTCAGAAGAGGCGATCGCTAAGATTTTAATATGTTGTGTAGCGGTAGTATTTTTAAGATGATCAATAATTTCATAGCTATCTTGACGCGGCAAGTGCATATCAACAATAACGGCTGTCGGTTGCAACAATTTAATTTGCTCTAATGCGGTTAAACCTTCGACTAACCAAACAACCTGATAGCCCGCAGCCGTAAGAATTTCACAGATTAAAGTAGCGATTTCTTCATCATCTTCAATTAAGATAAATCGACCCCGAGAATTATGAGTAGATGTCGTCGGTAATGATGTTCTAAAAGCAGAAGACTTAATTCGTTTTTGGGACTCTTGAGTTAGCATGGGTTGAGTAGGAATATGAACCGTAAAGGTAGAACCCACCTTTTCCGTTGAGGTTAATTTAATCGCTCCACCATGAAGCTCAACAAGCTGTTTCGTTAAGGCTAAACCCAAGCCAGTTCCGCCATATTGACGACGAGTTGAGGAATCTATTTGCTGAAACTTCTCAAACAACAAAGGTTGCTGCTCTTTAGGAATACCAATTCCAGTATCTTTAATTTGAAAAATTACCGTATTGTCATCTACCCGAACTCGAAGCGTCACCTGTCCATTTTCAGGCGTAAACTTAATCGCGTTACTCAACAGATTTGATAATATTTGTTGAACTCGACGTTGATCAGCTGTAAATTTATCTTGATTAGGTTTAAGCTGAATATCACCGAGCAATGCAATATTTTGTTGGTCTGCTTTCTCGCGAAAAGAATATAGCGTTTGCTGGGCGAGTTTGGTCAGAGAAAATTCACTGATTTTTAAAACGGTTTTCCCCGCTTCGACTTGAGAAAGTTCTAAAATATCATTAATCAGTTCTAGTAAATGTTCTCCGCTCTCGTGAATTTTTTGCAAATATTCTCGTTGTTTGGTCAGCGGGAATTGTTTAATCCCAGTGTCATTAGAATAGAGTCGTAATAGTGTTGCAGAAATTCCAATTACGCAAGTCAGCGGTGTTCGCAATTCATGGCTCATTGTTCCTAGAAATTCACTTTTCGCACGGTTTGCAGATTGAGCCGCTAAAAGTGCATCGTGGAGGGCTTGAGTGCGCTCGGTTACTCGTCGTTCTAGGGTAGATTTTTGCTGCTGAAGTTGGCTGTAGAGTTGAGCTTGATAAATCGCGATTGAGAGATGTCCTGTTACTTGATCGATAAATTTGGTTTCATCTTCTCTCCAAACACGAGGTTGGAAACATTGATGAGCGATTAAAAGTCCCCACAACTTGTCTTGGACAATAATTGAGAAAACTACCTTAGATCGAACTTGAATCCGGCGTAAAAATTCAAGTAAGCAAGGGGAAGAAGCATAGGTTTCCTCGACATCTTGAACAACAACATGAGCATGAATTTTCTGAAATTTAGCTTGAGTTTCTGGAGTTTCAAAAAAACAGCTTGCGGCTTCACTTAAATGCAGTACAGATAAAATTTTTGCAGAGGAACGGGCTTCGTAGGAAACACATCCTTTATGTCCAGATTCATCGACTTGAGCATGAGGTAAAGAAACAGCGAAGTTGGTTTGTGGAGTATCAGACTCTTCGAGATTCCATTCGGGTTCTAGACTACATTCTCTCGGAGGAATAGACCATTGAAAGTCAAACTGATAGATTAACAATCGATCAACCTGCAAATATTGTTGTAACCGTTTGACCGCAGTTGACAAGATTACTGACAACTCTAGACTCTCACGAATCTGTCTGGTGACTTGATTTAAGAGCCTCTCTTGTTCGAGTTGTTGATAAAGGGCTTGATCCACAGGTTTGTCTTCAAATCAACAGCAAAGCGATTTCTCTGGATTTAAGTCTGCTTGTTGCTATCTCACTCCTACTGTCACCATAGCACCAAATCATCAAACTGGGTTAACAGACTTAGGTTGAGATTACTGAATTGGGTCGGTATTGAAACCTGCTTTAAGATTAGGACTTTATGTTAACTTAAAGTAAGCCAGATTCTATTTATGATCAAGAGGATGCTTACAAAACCAAGAAATATAGAGACATTGCTACTGGTTTATTCTGCTTTAATCGGGTAAAATATTAACACGCGCTCTCAGTCAAAGTGTAGCATTATGCTTGTCTTTTTTGCTTGGACTTGACAAAATAGAATATTCACCGTGTATATTATCCGAAAATGGTTCAGTCCACAATCCCTAAAGTTAGTTCAGTTGAATGAGCAGTTTATCTGAGATCACCTTAAATTCTACTCTTGAAGATCTTGCTTCGTATACTTTTCAGGTTGATTCCTGTACACAGGGCCAAGTTGTCGCCCAAGAGTTTTATCAAAATCCAGAGTTACCTGGAGTAATTGTTGTAGACAATGGTGAGGTGATGGGAATGATTTCTCGAACGAATTTTCGAGAACAAATGAGTCATCTGAACCGCAAGACCTTCTACTTGAGTCAACCCATTCAGTTACTTTTAGATGTCATCCGAATTCCACCTCTGATTCTTTCCAAATATTGCTCAATTCTCGTCGCGGCTAACCAAGTTTTAACTCGACCTAAACAGTTGGTCTATGAACCGATTGTGATTGAATCTGACCCCGGTCAATTTCAAATTCTGGATATTCATCACCTCCTCATCGCTCAAAACCAGCTTTTAAACTTGTCTTATCATCAAATTCAGCAGCAAAACCAACAATTAAAGAAGTCTGAACAAAACTTTAAACGAGAAAGAAAGAAAGTCCAAAAATACGAATTATCACTACAAAAGAGAACCCATCTAATCTATCAAAAGTATAACCAGGATTATAGTAAGCGACAGGCGAAACTTTCAGAACGTATTCAGCCCATTGTTCAGCTTAACCAAAATTTTATTCGAGCAAGTAAGCGGATTCTAGCGGAGACCAGCAAAGCTTTTCATTCAATTGTCCTCAATGCCAATTCCACCTATCATAATACTGAAAATTCATTTCAAATTAGTAACGCGATCGCACAAGATCTTGATGCGATCAATTCTACGTCTTTAATGCTAGAAGATATTATTCAAAAGGTGCGTCATCTGGCGGTACAAGCGGCTGTTTTTACCTATCACTCTGATTCTTCCCAACCTCAAGGGTTCAGTCAAATTGGCTTTGAGGTTGATCGTTTGGTGAGCGAAACGTCGAAAGTGAGTGACCAGATTAATAGCATCGCGACTCAGTTGAAGTTTCATTTACAAGAACTCCGAGAATCCGTGGTTGAAGATGCTCGTATCGCCTGTTCTATGGTTTCTCATGTTGAACGAGCGGAAGCCGTAATCGCAGACTTGGAACAGCTTGTAAATTTATCTCTGATTCATCACAATGATCCTCAGTCTCAATCTAATGATGCACAACATCTAATGAAGGTTATAGATCGAGTTTTGCAATATGCAGAGGAACCTCAAAATTAGCACTGAATTTTTGTCTAAAATTAAAAATAACAGAATTAAACATCAGAATCAGATGTTACTCCTGCTAATAATTCCTCGGCGGCGCTCATCAAATCCTGCTCAATTTCTTTGAGATCCTCTCGGCTTCCTAAATAGGTTTTCAAGGCGTCTAGTGGAGCGATACTATGGCGATCAAGTTCAGGAATACGAGGGCGAGCCAGTTGACTGACTAATTCAGCTTGAATACTGTAGGTATGAGCCGCACTCAAGGCTTCATGTAAACGAGAGGTTTCAATTAAGTCAATCTGTTCAGAGCGGAGTTGATAAATTAAACGCACAACTTGATCGTTAATCTGTTTTTTCTCAATCGCTTTAATCAGCATTTCCTGGGGTTCTTCTGATTGGGAAATATCCACTTTAATCGTACAAAATGATCGAACAGGTAAAGGACAAAATTCCCACTGAACTCGACCTTTTTCCACCTCAACTAAAACAAACCCTTTATCTTCTTTCTCCTCACTAAAATCAACTCGTTCGATACTTCCTGGATAAATAATTGGCGGATCGTTGGACTTATTCAAATTTTGATGTTTGTGAACGTGACCCAAGGCTACATAATCAAAACAAGGACGAATCAACAACGACAAAGGAATATTAAACCCTTTTCCGACTGCGAGAAACCGTTCCGCCCCTAAACTGGCTTTATCTGCCATTAAATGCGCCAGTAATATAGTTGGAAGTTCAGGATCTAAGCGGCGAATTAAACCTTCCATTGCCACTTTTAACCGTTCAATTAACATAAGATTAACTTCACCTAAAGATAACCCTTCGGTGTCAGGACGAGTTAATAGGGTTGATGGGGTTAACCAAGGGAGTGTGATGACTTGAATGTCTCCATTTTGAGTAGGAATTCTGTGGGTTTCTAAGCGATCGCCCACCACAAACCCGGGTACACCTAATGTGCGATAAATCCCTAAACTCGCACCACCAAGCCCTTGAGAATGTTGATCGTGATTTCCCACTAATAAAACAGTTGGAATTTGAGCATCGACTAAACGCCGAAATTCCTGAGCAAAAGCCTGCTTAACAAAGGGGGCGGGAGTCGCATCCGGAAACGCATCACCGCCAAACAGAACTAAATCAACAGGTTCGGCGATCGCTCGTTCCATACATCGTCTTAACGTCGCCACAAAGTCTTCTAAGCGAGTATTCAAACCTGTTTCTGGGTTCGTCCGTCCATGAGAGAAACCGCTACCGAGATGAATATCAGACAGATGGAGAATTTTAATCATAGATCTGAGAAAAAAAACCGTTTTCACTCAAAATTCCGAAAAATTTGGTGCTAAATGTGTAGTGCTTTGCTACGATTTTAATGGACAGACTGCTCAGTTAACCTAGAAATTGACGCGCTAGATCAAGAAAATCACAGAACTCGGTTTCTGGCTAGCGTTGTCAGGGAAATCTAAGCCGTCTTTGATATCATTATCGGGGATAGTCTACCTCCTGATTCTGTAGTCAAATCTAAAAATCGTAATGCTATCGACTCCGATCCTTCAAGATTGAACTCAGGCTGCATTAGGTCATCCCATGGATATACAATTCCTCACAACTACCCAACAAGCAGTTCTCGACTTAGCCGCTCAACTGCGCCGTGAAATTGCTGCTCGGATCTCAGCGTACCTCAAAACCTATCTAGATACTCCTCACCGTGTTAATCAAATTAATGCTAACGCTTTAAGAGGAGGCCAGATCGATCCTAACAATTTTGACTGTTTACCCCAATATTTTTGGCAACAAACCCACATTTTTACAACGGTCAGCGGCATTAATTGGGGTGACAACAATGGAAAATATATCGGAATTACTTTACTTGCTGATCGAACACCGACCCTAGAACTTAAAGATGAGACCACAGGTGTAAACAAGAATATTTACGCCTTTAATTGTGCGGGAAACTGTACCGTTAAGCCAATCGGTTTTTGTCCAGATTACGATCCTCGTCGTCGAGCTTGGTATCAAACTGCCCAATATAGTTATTCTGCCACATGGAGTTCGATTTATCAATATTCTAATACCCTGCAAGCTCAACTGGGTTTAATGGCAGTTCTGCCATTTTATGACGAAACTGGTGATTTTCTTGGGGTTTTCGGATGTGATTTGTCTCTGTCTCATATTAGTGAATTTCTAAGCAGTCTCAATAAAACGCATCAAGGGATTAGCTTTATTATCGAGCCTTCAGGAAGGTTAGTGGCGAGTTCTGCGCTCACACAGCCTTTTAATGTTAATCTCGATCAAACCGCAACCTGCTTAAATGCAATTCAAAGTGGCGATCGCCTCACGCAAGCGGTGATGGCTCATTTATACACCTATTTTGATAATTTAGCTGAAATTAATACAGAATACCAACTGGAATTCACCTGGGATAATCAAGTTCAATTGATTGATATTTTTCCCTTTGAAGATGGTCGCGGTTTACACTGGTTAATCGTATTAGTTACACCCGAATCAGAATTTATTCATAATATCCCTTCTGATCAATCTCATTCTTCTTCGGAAGCGCAGACTATTCTGAAACGGATGAATCGGCAACTTGAACAGCGAATTCAGCAAGGAACCAATCGTTTACAACAACTCGACCAAGCTCTAAAAATTAGTGAAGAACGGTGGAAACTGGCTCTGCAAGGCAGTAATGACGGAATTTGGGATTGGAATTTACGAACCCAGGAAATTTTCTTATCGCCCCGTGCTAAGGAAATGTTAGGCTATGAAGAACACGAAATCACCAACCATTTTACGGAGTGGGAAAAGCGAATTCATCCAGGCGATCGAGAACGGGTTCTGCGAGCAATTCAGAATCATTTAGAGCAACACACTCCAGATTATAGTACCGAACACCGGATTCGATGTAAAAATGGACGCTACAAATGGGTTTTGCATCGAGGTCAAGCCCTGTGGAACGAAATAGGCGATCCGATTCGGATGGTTGGGTCTCAAACTGATCTCAGTAAACGAAAACAAGCCGAAACTCAGTTATTTTATCATGCTTACCACGATTCTCTCACGCACTTGCCCAATCGGGCTTTTTTTATAGATAGACTTCACCTGGCCCTCAATCAAGCTTGTCAGTTTTCCGATCATCAATTTGCGGTTTTATTTATTGATCTAGATCGCTTTAAATTAGTGAATGATGGTTTAGGACATTTCGCCGGAGATGAACTGCTAATTCGGGTCGGACAAAAACTCAAGCAATGTATTAAAAGTAACGATACATTAGCGCGTTTGGGGGGTGATGAATTTGCGATTTTATTAAACCCGATTCAAAGAATTTCCGAGAGTATTCTGGTTGCTGAAAAAATTCTGACCCTTCTTCAGCGACCTTTTAGGATTCAAGATCAAACAGTTTCGATTAGCGCGAGTATTGGAATCACTTTAAGTCACTACTACATTACAAATCAGTTCTATAAACATAGCATGGATATTCTGCGAGATGCCGATTTAGCGATGTATCATGCCAAACATCATAGTACCTCGAAGTATGCTATCTTTGACCCGGAAATGCAGATGAATACCTTGATGCGATTGCGTTTAGAAAATGATCTGCGGGCGGCGATTGAATCTTCAAAGTTAGAGGTTTATTATCAGCCAATTGTTTGTTTAAAGACGGGAAAAATTAAAAGTTTTGAGGCTTTAGTGCGTCTACGTGACTCGAAAAAAGGTTTGATTTCTCCCGGTGCTTTTATTCCGATTGCGGAGGAAACCGGGTTAATTGTTCCACTGGGAGAATGGGTTCTGCGAACAGCCTGTCAGCAGCTTCGACAATGGCAAATCGCAGGCTGGATCGATGAAACGGTTTCGATAAGTGTGAATGTGGCCGGACAACAATTTTCTCATAAAAACTTAGTCAATCTGGTTCAGCAAATCTTACAGGAAACGGAATTAACACCCGCAAATTTACATCTAGAAGTGACAGAAAGTGCGATCGCAGAACATCTAACCCGAGTTTCTCAACGTCTGGAACAATTACGGAAAATCGGCGTTAAAATTTTAATTGATGATTTTGGAACGGGTCACTCCTCTCTGGAACGCTTGCAACATTTTCCCATTGATATCCTGAAAATAGATCGTTCTTTTGTGATGAAAATGACCTCTCCTGATTCTAATCATAAGTTCGTTGAAGCGATCGCCAATTTTGCTCATAGTTTAGGGTTCAGTATCGTTGCTGAAGGGATTGAAACCGTTGAACAAAAACACCTGATTCAAAAAATTGGGTGTGAGTATGGACAGGGAAATCTCTTTTCTCAAGCGGCTGATGTCAAGACGATTAGTGCATTAATTCAACGTCAGCCTATTTTTTAATTTAAGGATTATGGTTGTAAAGAATTATAGTTGCACTTGGGGGCTTCAAATCTCTTATATACTGTGCTGAAGCACAACTACAAGATGATTAGTCCTTCAAGTATTCACTCAGCTAAATTCATTTGTCCTCGAAACCCTGTAATAATCCGGCTGCCATCTTTGAGAATATGAATTTCAATCTGATCGGAAGCCCAGTTCAGTTCATCTTTAAAGTCTGAATTCAGGAGATGAACTCGTTGATTACGGGAAGAAACAAGTGAGTTAGAGTCGTTAATCTTCTGAGCTTCAACAAACGGGCCATCGACGAGAATATCTAATTGTTCTAGAAGATCTTTTGCTCCCTCGGGTGCCTGTTCAGATTGTAATTCTTTCAAGGTAAATCCGGTAAAAGACATCACATTCAATCCTTTTTCTTTCAAGCGCTTTGCCAATTGAGCTAAAGCTGGAGCTTGCCAAAACGGTTCGCCTCCTGAAAAGGTAACGCCCTGATTTTTCGGATTGGATTGGATTTTTTCAGCTAAAGATTCAACTGAAATTAACTGATTGACCTCGAATGACCAAGAACCCAGATTAAAGCATCCCGGACATTCTCGCTGACATCCCTGCACCCAAACTACAGCACGATAACCAGGGCCATTCACTTCGGACTCATCAACATAACCCATGATATTTAGATGTCCAGGAGGAATTTGAGTCTGTGATGAGAAGCGATTAGAACTATTTAGCATCATTTTCTCCTTCACTGGAGTTGATTATGGAGAGTACCCGGACCTATTCTGAAGTGCTGAAACTCAGCCAAGGTGGGATTAATCGAGTTAGACAATCGATGCAAAAATCAAGGAAAGTTAGAAAGGTGATTGCCGCAGTAGCGGCACTGGCGGAGCCAATCGCGACTAAATCTCCTTTGAACTTTCCTTAGTCTAATCTGTTTTTGTCTGTAAAACCCAAGCTCTTAAGCTTTCTTTTTGATCTGGGTAACTAATCCTAATCCACTGATTACTAAAAGACCAAAGACAGTTCCAGGTTCGGGTACAGTTGCTACTTCTAATGCAGCCTGAGCATTGATGAAGCCGTATCCTGTGTCAAAGTCAAATCCTTCAATTCCCATATCAATGGCAGTTGTTGCTAATATTTCTCCAATTTCCTCTGGAGTTATTGTGGGATTAGCCTCTATCATTAAAGCAGCGACAGCGGCGGCATGAGGAGCTGATGCTGAAGTTCCGAAAAAGTTGGGAAAGCCATCACCTTCTACATCCGTGATAAAGTTACCCTCTCCATCGAAAAACGCTGGAAAAAAAGTGGTGTTTCCGCCATCTGGAGCGACAATCCTTGGCTGAAGGCGAATCTCCGCAGAATCTAGGCGATTTCCGTTTGTATCAAATAAGATTGGAGTACCTCCTGCCGAAGAAAACGATTCCAAAAGCGGTGGATTCTGTCCAAATGCAGGAGTATCTTGGTAGAAAGCTGCCCCCACAGCGATCGCCTCTTGAGCATTAGAATGCCCATAGCTGCTACTGCTATCGGTGGGAAAATCAAGGATTCTAGATGCTCCACTTTGATCCAGTCCGAACAGAACATATTTCTGTAAGCTAGGAGCTTCTCCCTCGAATAAGGTAATAGCCAAGTTTGCAGTTTCCGGCTCATCGTTATTATTGGTGACAATAATAATTTCAACCGGATCGTCACCAATATTAAAATTGGTGCTGGAAGTAATTAGGTTGCCATTTTCGGTAAATAGGTAGATATTGATATCCGAGCTGGCTCCCTGTTCTCCAGTAACGGAAAAAAATGGTTCATCCCACTGATAACTGAGGAGGGTTGTACCGCGAGGAAATTCTATGCTCTGAAGAAAATCAATATCTGGCCCCGGATCGAAATCGTGTAAAGTTCCTAGTTCCGGTATCAGGAATGATTCGGTAAATTCGCTTTGATAGGAATCTCGTGCATTATTACCTGCAAAAGAGAAGTAGGTAACTCCATCATTTACCACTTGATCAACAGCTTGGGCAATGATGCCATCTTGAAACATCGGTTCTGCAAAATAAATAATATCATCGACAATCACGTTTGCACCGCTTGCAGCTAGATTCAAAATATTGTTGGCAAAGTTTGCTTGTCCGAACTCAGTCGTAGCAAAAGCGATTTCGGCTCCGGGAGCTACATCATGAACAATCTCTGCTATGGCGCGACCTTCGTCAATACTATTCTCCGGCCCTTCTTGAAGCACTTGAACCGGGGTTGTGTAGCCGTTGGGGTTATCTATTCCGGGAAGGTCGCCAGAGAGAACTCCGTCTGCGGCACCCCCCGAAACATCAAAACTATTAGATAAAATCCCAACCTTGACTCCACTCCCATCAACCTCGAAATTGGATCGAACCTGATCTGCTGCGATAGAAACAACTCCCTGGCTTGTAGTAGTACCAATGTTCGCCTGAGACATGGACATCGAAGCACGGTGAAGACTATTGATATTGTTGAGGAGTGGGATGTTGTCAACTGGAAACAGTCCAGAAACAATATTCTCATAAATCGAACCCTCCTTTAACCCCAACTCTAATAAATCGGCATACAACAACTCTCCATCTTCTTGAGCAACGGCATCAATGACTATGTATCCATCATAAACTTGGGGAACAAAAGGAACTAATGGATGCTCGGAAAGAAAATTGACCGAGTTGTTTTCTTCTATAAGTGAAAACAAGAAGCTATCTATTTGAGAAGATTCTTTGTCTGAAGCTTGAGCCGGAGTTGAAAAACTAAAATCACACAGGCACAAGGCTGTTAAGCTAATTAGTTGAGTTATTCTTGATAATTTATTCTTCATATAAGAGATGATTCTGGTCTTTTTTATTGAAGAGATGATAAATATTTAAGTAATATCATCAGTGGCGTTGCTACCCAGATAAAATCTTTTATATTTCTCTTCTCGACTAATATAAAATTTTTTCTATCAAAATAGTAGATTGTTTTGTAAAATTTATGAGCTGGATTTGTAAAGCTTTAATAAAATATTGGAGTTTAGACTAAAGCTTGAAAAATTATTCAATCTGGCAAATCGGTCTGAAGACTTGATTTTAAAGTCAATAAATCGTCTAAACTTTAGTTTATGAATTTAAGGAATGTAGTTACGTTTTAGTAGCTCAAATCTTTATATATTGTGCTGAAGCACAATTACAAGCTGCGGATTTTCTTCCACAACTCTTGATACTGCGTTAGCGCCCATTTTGGTAAGGGACGCAAAAATTCGCTTTGTTCTAAAATCTCAGCCTTTGGTAAAAGTAGAGAATTCTGTTGCAGGGCTTCGGGTAACTGACTCGGACTGAGTTGAGAGACAATTGGAGAAGTCGTATCCGTCAAGATTGACATCTGAGTTGCAATTTCGGGTTTCCAACAAAAATCAATCCATTGTTGAATGAGAGTGGTTTCAGAAGGCGGCTTTTCAGAGATAGGCTGTACCCACAAATCTGACCATAACGCTGTTCCTGAAGCGGGAACCACAACGCCGAGTTTATGCTGGCGGCGAACCTTTTCTGGAAAATCTATCGACCAACCGACTGCAAGCCAGGTATCTCCAGTAATCAGAGGTTTGAGGTAGGTGTCTGAGTCATACAGCTTGACGTGGCGATGCAGTTGCTGGAGTTCGTCTTCTAAACCTGCAACTTGATCTAGATTCAGAGTATTGTAGGAAAAGCCGAGTTTCTTTAGGGTTAAACCAATGGTCTCACGCGGACTATTGAGGAGTGAAAAGCGATCGCGAATGTCTTCTCGCCACAAATCCTCCCAATCTTTTGGAGTCCACCCCAAAGCTTCAAATTCTTCTAAACGGTAGGCGATGACTGTTGTTCCCCAGCGATAGGGTGCCGCCCAGATCTGTCCTTGCGGGTCTAATTCTCCTTTCGGACTTCGTCGGACTAAATCTTGCCATTGTTGAGGAAGTTGATTCCAGTGTTCCCAGACTTGTGGATCGAGGGGTTGGAGTAAATTCTGTCTAACCGCCTCACTCAACCAATAATCCCCGATCATCATGAGATCAGAAGGTTGTTGATTTCTTTGACTTCTTTGATCTGTTGTATCTTCTTTTCCCCGATCTAGCCGCTTGTATAAGTCTTTCAGTTGGGTTTGGGGAATAAAATCAATCATCGCACGAGTTGATTGTTCTCGACGGAATCGACTGACCATTTGCACGGGAACAGAACCTTTCAAGAGTTCGATTTGCAACGGTGTTGTTCGACTACATCCGGCTGCTAAACTCCCCAGGGTAATTGCACTGGTTCCAAGTAGAAAATTCCGTCGCTTCACGATGTTATTGAATCCGCTTTTCTAGATACTGACCAATCATTTGCTGTTCGCCCGCTCGCGTGATAATTGACTGACGGGTGCGATACTTTGTGCCGATATGTTTGATCTCTTCCTCGAACACAGAACCATTGTACTCGGTTCGTAGGCATAATGTGTCCTGATTGAGGAGGTAATATTTCGCTTGAAGGGGTTTAGGTGTCGCAAACCCGCGATCGCGATACATAATCTCTCCTAAAATACCAAAAATTGTTGAGCCTTCTGACTGAGGACGTTCCTTTGTCGAGAGTGTACTTTCCCAGGTGATCTCAGACCCACAAACTAACGCATGGCGATCGCTGAAGAGATGAAGGTCCGCCAGTTTGATCAATTCAGGGCTACCTTGCTCTAAAAATCTCACCGTTAGACGATTGACCCACTCTTGGGTTTTTCCATCCGGTAGCGTAAAGTAACGCCGTTCTGAATGCCACATTCCCTCTGATTTGCGGAGATAGTTTTCGATTTCAGATGCTGTCTTTAACTGGATTTGTTGAATCGGTGATGTCATGTTTTGAGAAGTCCTCCTCTGGGGTTTACTGAGGCGCAAAACTCAACGTTTAGTCCCCTGGCAAAATTTGTGTTACAATTCTTAATATACACACAAAAACCTTGATATCGCAATCGAAATGGCTTTTGATTTTTGACTACAAGAGTGGCTGTAAAGTTTCCGGACGTAAGTGATATTTACGGATATAGATTTATAATTGAGGATAAGAGACAACCTCAAAGTAATGCAGTGATATTTGATACAAAAATAACAGATAATTGCTGAATGTCACTCATCTAAACGACAAAATAAGATTTAGATTTCTACCTTTGACAATGTTTAATTTGAAATTAAACTTGAGATCAAAGCCATGATTTCTATCTTTAGGAAGTAGACAATCGCAAATTCGATGAGCATTGCATTTTTGGTTTCTACAGAACCCTCTGAAGCTTGAAAATATAGGTAAAAGAGCTGGGTGGTATAGTACCGACAATCCCTTCACACGATTCAGGGTGTTCAAAAAAAATGACCTTACACTTTGGTATCAAGTTGATACAATCTTGCCTTCTATTTTGGTATAAGTTAAAAGTACAGAATCTCAATTTATAAACTGATAATTTTAAGGGAAAGGTTAAATAAATAAGAAGTAATTTCCAGATTGAGCAATTCTCTGTCTAGGATGTAAGTAGAGAAATCAAAAAATCAAGAGAGTAAAGGAATTTCTATGGATAGTGTTAATCAACAAGTCGTCGCTTTAAATCACAAAGTTGACCGACTCTACGAAATCGTTATACAAGTCAATGATAGGCTTACGGACTTGCTAGAAGCCCAAACCTCCGGACCTCCTGAAAGCTTTAGCCCCAATTTAGAGGTGATTCCCTCTCAGCCTCCGGCTCCCCAACCTCTTACACTCGAACCTAAATTAGAACACAAAGATATCTTGAGCGATGATAATTATGTCACCGCCAAAACGATGTTTCACCATGAAGAACCCAGTATTACCGCAGATATTCAAATTCAGAGACTCACCGCCCAACTTACTGCTGCTTACAACCGAATTGCTGCTCTCGAAGAACGACTACTTTCCCAAAGAGCGCATCATTAGATCATTAGATCATTAGAGAGGATTTGGGAAACGGGGTTCGGGATTAGCTCCTAAAAATTGCAGAATTATCGCCCCGTCTCGCCTCAGTGCGGGATTTTTTGTTTTATTACAATTTGCGGTTAGAATTCAATCCGATACTGTCGCCAAAATGCTCTGACGAGACGAATTTGATTGTAGCTATATTGACCGTTTAAATGATCGTAAATTATCTTTAGCTCAGTGTCTCCAACGGTTTCTATCGCTCGAATAATGGCTTGTTGAGAAGATAACGCAACCAAGCGATTAATATCAACAGGTTGGCTCATACTCATTAAATTAATCAGATGCTCAACAATCACACCAGTCGGTAAATTTCGCTGTTTGGCAATTTCCTCTAGACTCAGTCCTTGCTGATGCAATTGTAGAGTGTGCATTCGGCTATCTGTCAGTGAACCATAATTTGGAGTCATACATTTTGAGGAGGAGTTCCTCCAGAAATACCTTGTTCTTCACAATAGTTGCGAATTGTATTCACAAACCGTTCTCCGTAGCGACTCAATTTGTAATCTCCAACACCGGAAATTTCTAAAAAAGCCTCTAGGGTGACTGGACGCTGTTGTGCCATTGCTCGCAGTGTAGCATCTGGAAAAACCATATAGGGAGGAATTGATTGTTCATCTGCAATGGTTTTGCGAAGTTGACGTAAATGATCGAATAACATCTCGACTTCCGCTGCGAGTGAACGGGTTTGAATTTGGAGATGACGTTTCTGAGCAACAGCGATCTGAACTTGTCGCTGACGCTTCATCACTTCCCAACTATAAGCATTTAGTTTTAAGATACCATAACCATCTGTTGTTCGGTCGATTAACCCTTGATGAATTAGCGATCGCCCTAAATTTTTCCACTCATCAACCGTATGATCTTTTCCAATCCCATAAGTAGAAAGTTTATCATGTCCTCGATCTAAAATCTTTTGACTTTTCGAGCCCCGTAAAACATCAATAATGTAACTAATTCCGTAGCGTTCTTTACAGCGAGCCACACAGGATAAAAACTTCATCGCTTCAATCGTCCAATCCTCAATTGGCTTCTGTTCTCGACAGTTATCACATTGACCACAATCCCCGGGAAATTGTTCACCAAAATACCCTAAAATAATTCGATTTCGGCATTCCATTGACTCCGCATAATCAATCATTTGCCGCAGTTGTTGACGACTCATGCGTTGTTCATCGGCTTGAGGTCTTTGAGAAATTAAATATTCGATGGTTTTAATATCACTTCCTGACCAAAATAAAACACATTTTGCCGGATCTCCATCTCGTCCGGCTCGTCCGGCTTCTTGGTAATAACTTTCTAAAGATCGGGATAATTCATAATGAACGACAAAGCGGATATCGGGTTTATTAATTCCCATACCAAAGGCAACGGTTGCTACCATAATTGGCACATCATCTCGAATAAAACGCAATTGATTTTCCTGGCGTTCTTGATCGGGAAGTCCCGCATGATAGGGCAAACAATTAATCCCTTTATCCCGCAACTTATAGGCTAAATATTCAACCCGTTTTCGCGTCAAACAATAAATAATTCCTGACCCTCCGGTTTGCTTAATCATTTTCACAAGTTGATTAAAACTGTGGCTACTTTTCGGTAACACTTCATAATAGAGATTGGAACGTAAGAAGCTGGCGGTATGAATTGAGGGATTATTTAAAGCAAGCTGTTCGATAATATCCTCTCGAACACGAGGAGTTGCCGTTGCGGTTAACGCCATCATGGGAATGTCTGAATAACGGTGGCGTAACTGTTGTAACTGTCGATATTCCGGGCGAAAATCATGTCCCCACTCTGAGACACAGTGGGCTTCATCAATGGCAAAAGCTGATAGACTAACTTGACGATTAACAAGGTCTAAAAACGATAAAAAACGCTCACTCAAAAGCCGTTCGGGGGCAATATACAGCAGTTTAATTTTACCTTCTAGAATGTCAGCTTGACGCGATCGCAATTCTTCGGGTAAAAGGGTACTATTGAGAAAGGTTGCGGCAATTCCGTTATCCTGAAGGGCAGTCACTTGATCTTGCATCAACGCAATCAGAGGCGAGACGACAACGGTTATTCCCGGCTTCAGGAGTGCAGGTAACTGAAAGCACAAGGATTTTCCGCCCCCAGTGGCCATCACAATCAGCAAATCTCGCTTTTGCAGGGCTTGTTCGATAATTTCTCGCTGTCCCAGACGGAAGGAATCGTAACCAAAAAAATGTTTGAGGGACTTTTCGAGAGATTGGGGCGAGGCGAAGGAAGAGACAGATAGCCCTGACATGAACTTTGACGGCGTAGATGGACTGCCCACTATTATAAGAAATTGTTTTCCCCGTTGACTCAATTTTGCTATAATTACTAATCTGAAAGTGTTAAATTTTGAGACAGACCTATCCATAGTGCGAGAGATTATGACTCAGCCTTCAGTTCAGCAAGCTGATATTTTAATCGTTGATGATACCCCAGAAAATTTACGATTGTTATCTTCGATGTTAAAGGAACAAGGATATAAAGTTCGCAAAGCTAATCAGGGAAAACAGGCGTTAAAAGCTGTAGAATCTTTACCTCCAGATTTGATATTGTTGGATATTATGATGCCGGAGATGAATGGTTATCAAGTTGCAAGTTCTCTTAAGAGTTCGCCGAAAACCAGCTATATTCCGATTATTTTTCTCAGTGCATTAAATGAAACAATGGATAAAGTTTTAGCGTTTGATGTGGGAGGAGTAGACTATATTACAAAGCCGTTTCAAGTCCAAGAAGTAATCGTGCGAGTCCGAACCCAAATTACATTACGAGAACAGCAAAAACAACTTCAAGAAAAAAACCAAAAACTACAACAGGAAATTCAAGAACGAGAAAAAGTAGAGGCAGCGTTGCGAGTTTATATTCATGCGGTTTCTCACGATTTACGAAATCCGGTAACAGGAATGTCAATGGTTCTCCAAAATTTACTGGCGAAGAAAGAAACAGAATCTCCCTCAACATTAACCATTAAAACAGATATTGTAGAACGAATGGCGAATAGTTGCGATCGCCAACTCAATCTCATTAACTCTCTGGTTGAAACCAGTGACTTGGGCTTACAAGGAATGACTTTGAACTGTCACCCCTTAGACTTGGTCAGTTTTACGGAAAACATTCTCACTGAATGGCAGCCTGTCTTTGAGAAAAACCAGGTGTCTTTACAGAATCAAGTTCCTTCTAGTTTACCACAAGTTCAGGCAGATTCTAACCAACTTTGGCGAATCTTTGATAACTTATTTTCTAATGCAATTAAGTATAATAAACCTGGATTAACGATTACAGTATTAGCTGAGATTCTCAAACAAGACGAACAGGACTGTTTACAATTGATAAAGTATACAATCTCTGATAATGGAGTTGGAATCACACCTGAAGAAGCTCAAAATATTTTCAAACTCTACCAACGAGGAAAAACGGTCGGCAAAATCAAAGGATTAGGTTTAGGTCTATATTTATGTCAGCAGATTATTAATGGTCATGGTGGTGAAATTGGAGTCATTCCACACAAAGATTCAGGTGTATCTTTTTGGTTTACATTACCTGTATTATCTTCATAATATTATTTCTCCTTACTTCACTTAGATAGGTTAACTTAGAATAGTACCTTAATTTTAGTATTATAACCGATAAAAAGGAAACTCTGAATTAAAAAGAAAATGTAGTTCTTAACGTTCCAATCAAAATATCATCATTGCGACTATCTTGGTTGGGATTCGTAATCAAAATAAAACCCGGTGTAATTGAAATTTTATCATTCACTTGATAACGATAAAAGGCTTCTAAATGCCAAGATTGGTCATTCGGAAAATCTAACGCACGCGGCCCATCAAAATCATTCAAGTAGGGTTCGCGACCAACAACAATTCCACCTAAACTTCCTTCTTTAAACAAATCTGGCAACCCTAATGTGATGGCAAAATTCCAAATTTGACTATCTGCAAGATTAATAACTCTAGCATCAGTATAACCTCCCCAACCACTTAAGACAATTTTACGATTAATTCGCCATGCGACTTCTACACCATAAGAATTACTGACCACACCTCTAGCAATTCCGCCTGAATTAATTCCCTCAGTTAGCCCTAAAATTGAGTTAGCAATTCCACTTCCCGTTACACCATTTAAGGCATTTTCATCAATATTATCCGTTTGACGGTCAACCACTACACCATTTCTCCAACCATTATCAAACCCGAAATTTCCCGGCGTTGAATAAGCATGATTATAGGTTAAAGCAAACTGAATATTCTCTCTCGGTGTAACCGTAATTTGGGCTAAAGTTGCATAATCTCCATTAAACAAACCATTTCCTTGACTTGCATCTCCAGCGCTAGCAGATAGATAGCCTACAGAAACAGAAGTTGACCCAAAAATCCCATTTAAAAATTGTTCATTAAAGCGATAATGTAAACCCACTCCTCGACCTGAACCAATGCGATAAATTGGGTTACGTTGACCAAAGGTACTTAAACTTCCATTCCCGCCATCATTGTTGTCTAAATAGGGATTAACGGTGGGTACAAAATCATCCCAAGTTACGCCTTCTGCGGCTAAAGTTAATTGGAGTTGGTTTGTCAGAGGGACTTTATAATATAATCGTTCTAACTCCACTCGACTGTCTGTATCTCCGCGAAAATTAAAGGTTTGAGTTCCTTGACGAGTAAACCCTAAATTAAACGGTTGGGCGTTCCCCATTTGCAGGCGAGTTAGGAGTAAATCTTGACCTGTAAAACTGGTTTGAAAGTTGAGACGAACTCGATTTTGAAATACAACTTGATTGTCGTTGTCTTCTGTTCCTTGAAAAGCAATGTCATCACC
>JBCBCI010000016.1:0-99389 GCA_038530755.1 Cyanobacteria bacterium J06592_8
CACGATTACGATCAACTTCCGGCTTTACCTGTTTTGATTCGCGCTTTGTACGAAACAGACTTTGGTAAATGTTATCTCGCCATCAATACTATTCTCAAGGATTATGCGGAGGCGGCACCTGCGGCTTTGTTTGCCACTTACACAGAAGAAGCCTGTGGAGACTATGGCGCTCACTTTCATGTCGTGAAGCTGTTTGGTTGGTTGAAGCACGCTCCGGCCTATGATATATTGCTTGAGGCTCTCAATAATCCTCAACCCCAATTTCAAAAATCAAGAGCCGCCGCCGCGATCGCATTGGCTGAACTTGGAGATCCTAAAGCCATTCCAGTTCTCAAAGCCTGTTTAGAAACGAAGATTTGGGATCTCAAATATGCCACATTAATGGCGTTGGAAAAATTGGGTGATACCACCGCTCATCACGTTCTTGCCACCGATCCAGACAAACTTATTCAAGCTAGAGCAACCTTTCAACCCTCTCTAAAATTGTAGTTGGGCTTTAGCCCGGATAGTAGTTGGGCTTTAGCACAAAATTGAAGAGACTCGATGCTGGATAGTAGTTGGGCTTTAGCACAAAATTGAAGAGACTTAATGTGCCGCAAGCGCAACTACAAACCCAGGCTTTTTCGTTATAGTGAACTTGAATCCAAACTTTTCGCTTCCTCTTCAGTTTTCGGTAAATGTAAGCCACATTCTTGTTTCAAACCTCGGAAACGAGTATCTCGCTCATCCGTATCACTAGCACTGAGAGGACGACTCGAATGCCAATCTCCGACAGTCGTATAACCGAGATCAAAATAGGGATGATAAGGCAAATCGTGGGCTGAGAGGTATTTGTAGATGTCTTTCGCAGTCCAGAATAAAATCGGATAAATCTTGTATCGACCCGACTGCATTTCAACTCGACGGAGGCTTTTACGATGTTCAGTTTGGTTAGATCGCAGTCCCGCTAACCAAGCCTTCGCATTGAGTTCTTGCAAAGCCCGTTGCATGGGTTCGACTTTGCGGATATAGTCATAACGGTTTAAAGCTTCAACTGTTTCTTGTTCCCAGAGACGACCATGCAATGCTTCCATCCGGGCGGGACTAATGTCTGACTGATAAACCTGAAGATTGAGGTTCAGGCGTTTGGTGAGTTGGTCTGCAAAAACATAAGTCTCTGCAGGTAAGTAGCCCGTATCGATCCAAATAATCGGAATATTGGGGACAACTTGAGTCACCAGGTGTAGCATGACCGCAGACTGAATTCCAAAACTGGTACTCATTACCAACCCATCCCCAAAGGTTTTCGCGCCCCACTCAACCATTTGGCTTGCTTCTGCATCCTGAAGTTGCTGGTTAGAAGCATCAAGGTTAATTTCCGGCACTTGGGAAACGGTCGTTTTGAGATTGGGGTCAATTAGATTCAGATGTGGCATGGTTCTCCTGGTGTACTTGTTAATATTATCTAAAATTTTGGGGTCATCTAGATGGTCTGGATTTCCGAATAAAAATAAATTAGGTTAGGGAGTTTGTACTTCTGTCTTCAGATATAACTCTCTCAAGGAGACTCTATCTACAAGCTGCGAAGTTGACAACTATATTGCCTTCTTAGTTAGACTTGTGGCTGATAGTTGAGTGGTTATGCACAAATAAGAGCGATCGCGCCAACGGCAGTCAACTCTGCGTAAATCTCGTCTTGACATCACCTCTTTTATTTTAAAGGATAAGTTCTCTCCTCATTTAATCACGATTATTGGGGTTAAGTATAGCCAAAATATTAAAAATCATAAAATTGTGTCCAGTCTCGTTGTCTTCCCGGTCAATTCTATTGGACAGCCGCCCTGGAAGAAAGCAACTTTTACTCTTGTCTTTAAGCCTTGTATACTCGTTATAGAAGCGAATTATGCCATTGCTTCCGTGGGGATTTTCATCCGAAACTCCTAATTAATCTCACTCAATTCGGGTTGGGCATTTCCGGGGACAATCAAGATGAGTTTAGTCTTTTTGGAGTCGAGTCTCTCCCGAACAATTTATAAAAAATTAAGCATTTTTCAGGATTCGTCACTTCGATCTCGGTAATCTTTTTGGAAGACAAAGAGCTAATTTTATTTAACTTCAACATCTTATAATTTTTTGATAATTTTTCAAGTTCATCCTGAACAAAATTACACGAGGACTTGTGTTCTGATCAGCAAACGCCACGTTGGCTCCAATTTTCAGAAAAATGGAACTTAAAATTAAATTTTCTGTCAGAATTTCAGGACTGATAACTCTACAAGATAGACTAATACTAAGCAAGAACGTAGATTTAATTCTTTTTTATGAAACCTAAAATTAAAGATCGAGTCGCTTGGCAACAAGCAGAAATACTTATGCAGCCCGTTTTAATTCGACTTCTTGACAATATCCGAAAAAAGCTAGAGGGTTCGGTGTGGACTGGAACCTATGAAGAAACTCAAGTTCCTTATCCAGGTTATCGCCTAGATTTGAAATATAATGATCAACAAGTTAGTGTCGATATCTGGGAATTATGCTATCAGGTTTGTTTCCGAAACTATCAACCCAGTCATGCCTCTCAAGAAAGTCAAGAGGTCGAAATTGATACAAGTTTAATAGATGAGACGGGTGATGTAGACTGGACAAAGCTCGAACAAAAAACATCGATGATTATTGATAATTTTTTTAATAATCTCTCGAATTCAACCAGTCAATCTTAGTTGTTTATCTCTCAATATTGAGCAAGTATTTAGCCATGACTATGCAAACTTTACGTGAAATTCAAACCATTCAAGGTGCTATTTTAGAAGACTCAACAGCGATTCCTCTGAGCTTTGGGAATGATGCAGAAGCACTCGCCGCCACTCAAAATGGTGTTGCAATCTGCGATCGCACTCATTGGGGATTGCTGAAATTTTCAGATGAGGATAAGTTGCGCTTTTTACACAATCAAAGTACCAATGATATTCAATCACTACAACCCGGACAAGGATGTGATACCGTCTTTGTGAATTCAACCGCTCGGACTCTAGATTTAAGTACCCTTTATGTGACAGAAGATGCGGTTTTAGTTGTGGTTTCGCCGAATCGTCGTCAAATGTTATTAGAGTGGCTAGATCGCTATATTTTTCCGATGGATCGGGTACAATTAAAGGATATTAGTGAAGAATACGCGATTTTTAGTTTACTCGGTTCTCAATCCAATCTGTTCTTAGAAAAACTTGGAATCACAGCAGTTATCGATCAACCTTATGCGACTCATCAACCAGTTGAAATTGAGAATATTCCCATCAGAATTGCGGTAGGGAGTGGTTTGGTTACACCGGGATACACCTTAATTGTTTCTATTGATCACGCAGCTTCCCTGTGGGAAAAATTAATAGAATTAGGTGCGATCGCCATGGGAAATTTAGTATGGGAACAGCTTCGGATCGCCCAAGGAAGACCCGTTCCTGATTTAGAATTAACCGAAGATTATAACCCCTTAGAAGCTGGACTCTGGCAAACCATTTCCTTTGAAAAAGGATGCTATATTGGTCAGGAAACAATCGCTCGTTTAAACACCTATAAAGGAGTCAAGCAGCGACTCTGGGGATTAAAATTAAATGCACCTGTTGCTGTCGGAGAAACAATTCAAGTCGAAGATCAAAAAGTCGGTAAATTGACCAGTATTGCTAAAACAGAAGCAGGATGGTTCGGCTTGGGTTATATTCGCACCAAAGCAGGCGGACAGGGATTAACTGTGAAAGTAGCAGAGGTGGATGCAGAAGTTGTAGAAGTCCCGTTTCTAACCCATCCGGTTGAATAAACGACGACGCAGTTTAGTCAGTTTGGAGAGGCGATCGCGCCCTCTCTAATTTTGTTGAGTAAACTTAGCATAGCGGAGTGCTTGAACAGGTTCTCCGCCTAATAAATGATGTTCAACAATTAGGGTAACTTCATCCGCTTGAATGCGATCGTACCAGACTTCTTCGGGTAAGATAATAACCATTGGTCCATTCCCACATTGACCCAAACATCCTGTGGCTTCGATACTCACATCAGGAACAGGTTCAGCTTGAAATGCAGCTAAAACTTGAGCTGACCCTTGTTTTCGACAGGTGCGATTTTGACAAACTAAAACTTTTCTTAAGGATAAATGTGCCATATCAATTGTTTAAATCATAACTTGATGAGATGGGTCTGGTCTAAGTGAGTTGACTTAATTATTTGTAGGATAGGTAGCGCGATAGCGTAACATAGCGGGTGTTAGGTTTGACGTTATTCAACCCAACCTACGTTTACTTAAATTTAATTTCGTCTACCGACTGATCTCAAACTGCATAAGCTCTGATATCTAGGAGATAAGTTCTTGTGAGCGGAACTGGGAGAGAAAGTCAACTCCTCGCTTTGCTCTAAATTCAACTGATACACTGCATCTAAATTATGTTTTTTCCTAAATTTTTGCGAGTAGCCACCGCCACTTTATTCTTCTCTAACCCTTTCCTAATTGAATCTTTACAGACTAATAGTTTACCCTTGTTCGAGTCTTCTGCACAGGCGCAAGTGATATTAACTCCTGCATCAGAAGTCGCTGCAAATCAATGGCAAACTTTAAGTTCAAAAGAGGCTAACTTCACCGTTTTAATGCCTCCGGGTAATCCTCAAACACAAACTATAGAGAGATCATCCGACCAATATTCGATCACAATGCAACAATTTATCCTTGCTGACGAACAAGGCATTGGTTACATTCTTGCCTATACAAACACTCTTCCTTTCTTGCCTGAATCTCTAACTCCTGATGAAAGAGAAAATATATTTGAGGGTTTTACACGGGGAATGATGAGTAAACTTCCTGATGGTAAGGTTCGCTCCCAACGGAATATTACCCTCAATGGTTTTCCGGGTCAAGAAACAGAGATTGAAGCCTTTAACGGTTTAATTAAGGTCAGAGTTTTTCTCGCGAATTCCCGGCTTTATATGCAGGTTGTTGCAATACCTCATCCCTCTCTAGCCAATTCAACAAACATAGCCCAGTTTTTCAATTCCTTTGATTTAGTTGAATCTCAAGCTCCGGTTGTTTCCCAAAAACAAACAAAAGGTACAAGCCGTCGATAATCTTGATTTTGTACAGATTGAAGTTTGAGCTCAAAAAAGAGGATCATGCAGCAATATTCTCAAAAGTGACTCTACTGATACATGAATAGACTACATGAACCCAGTTCAGTTACAAACTTTGAGTCTCAAAGGTATTACATTCGTCTATGTCTGCTGTTTGCAACCCACGCTTAAACCAACGCACCCGTTGTGCAGATGTTCCATGGGTGAACGTATCCGGGACAACGTAACCTTGAGACTGTCGCTGTAAACGATCATCTCCAATGCTACTGGCTGCATTTAGGGCTTCTTCGACATCGCCTCGTTCGAGAATGTTTTGAGCTTGTTGAGTCCGAGAAGCCCATACTCCGGCGAAACAGTCAGCCTGAAGTTCGAGTCGAACCGAAAGTTGATTAGCTTGGGTTTGACTGACTTGACGTTGGAGAGAACTGACTTGCTGAGAAATACCCAGTAATGTCTGAACGTGATGTCCAACTTCATGGGCGATCACATAGGCTTGAGCAAAATCTCCCGGTGCATTAAGCTGATATTTCATCTGCTTGTAGAACCCCAAGTCAATATAAACTTTTTGATCACGGGGACAATAAAAAGGCCCAGTTGCGGCTTGAGCATATCCACAAGCTGAGTCAACAGCATCGGTAAATAACACTAATTTGGGTTCTATGTATGTTTTCCCTCGTTCTCGGAAGATCGATTTCCAGGTATCCTCGGTATAGCCAAGAATTACAGAGACAAATTCAGCCAATTCTTCTTCTTCTGCGGAACGACTCACGGGGGAATCTGAATAAGACCCTTGATCTGGAGGTGCAGCTTGTTGTAAAACAATGCTCGGATCAATCCCTAAAAACATGGCTGCGATCGCCATGAGTAATACACCTAAACCTCCACCAACAACGACACCTCCTCTAGATCCTGAACTTCCTCGTCTATCTTCAACGTTGTCACTTCGACGCCCCATTTGCCAACGCATAGTAGTCACCCTCCTCAGTTGCTTTCGATTAGATTGAGTTCAGTCAGAACTGAGTCAACTTTCATGTCATCAGTCTGTTTAATGACCTTTATTTTAACCTCGTTCAGAGAATCAAATTCTAATATATTTATAAAGTGTGAAGTTAAATTTTATTCAACCAAGTCTTAACCTTGAAATAACCTGCTCTTAAGCCTTAGAAAAAATTGTAAATGACTCTTAAAATCAGGTGAACAGAGGAGGATTTTTCACTGGACAAAATAGTTGACGGGTTGTTATTGACTTATTCTTGAAGGGCTTTAAGGAGAATATCTCCCATTTCCCGACAGCCAACTTGCTGCATTCCTTCAGAAAAGATATCGCCAGTTCGATAACCCCAGTCTAAAACTTTTAAGACGGCTTGTTCTATGCGATCGGCTGCGACAGGTTGATCTAAACCATAGCGTAACATCATCGCTGCACTCAGAACTTGCGCGAGAGGATTGGCTTTATCTTGTCCTGCGATATCGGGTGCGGAACCATGTACAGGTTCAAAGACACCTGGCCCTGATTCTCCTAAACTTGCTGAGGGAAGCATTCCAATACTTCCAGTTAACATTGCGGCTGCATCGGAGAGAATATCTCCAAATAAATTCCCGGTGACAATGGTATCAAACTGTTTTGGCCAGCGAACCAGTTGCATCGCCGCATTATCGACATAAAGATGAGACAGTTCAACTTCAGGGTACTGTGAGGCGAGTTGGGTGATGCGATCGCGCCACAGTTGAGACACATCTAAAACATTAGCCTTATCAACGGAACAGAGTTTTCCGCCTCGTTTTTTCGCCGTTTCAAACCCGACTCGTCCGATCCGGTCAATTTCCATTTCCGTGTAAGCCATGGTATTGACCCCACGTTTGTCTCCGGTTTCCGTCTCGAAAACCCCTTTCGGTTGACCAAAATAAACTCCACCCGTTAATTCTCGAACCACCATAATATCAACCCCTTCCACGACCTCTCGCTTTAGGGATGAGGCATCGACTAAATGGGGTAAAATAGTAGCAGGGCGTAGGTTGGCAAATAATCCTAATCCGGCTCTGAGGGCGAGTAATCCGGTTTCTGGGCGTTGATGACGGGGTAGATTGTCCCATTTATAACCCCCAATCGCAGCGAGCAACACTGCATCACTAGAGCGACATTGATCTAAAGATGCAGTCGGTAAAGGTTCTCCAGTTGCATCAATTGCAACACCGCCAATTAAAGCCTCTTGAAAGTCGAAGCTAATCTCTAGCTTTTGACCAACGGCTTTGAGAACATCTACCGCCACTGCCATGATTTCAGGGCCAATACCGTCGCCAGGAAGAAGGGTTATGCGGTAGTTCTGGGTCATAGGAATTCTGGGTGTGGAAGTTATAAATTTTGAGTTTTGTCAGAGATTACAGCTTCTACTGTAGTTCAGGATACAATCATACCAAAAGATACGGCTCTAATCACCGTCCATCATTTTGACAAGCGTTAAATTTTGTATCACTTACGTTGAGGATATACGAAATCTTAACACCTTCCTAAGTTCTAGAACTGATTAGCCTGAACAACGGTCACTGCTGAAAAATTGGGTTTAGCCTGGGTTTTATCTGGCAGATTCTAGTGTATTTCGCTGGCGGTCAAAAATCAACTTTTATTGACTTTTGAACCCCCAGATTAAACTAGCCTCTTGCCAATCTCTTGAGAGGATCGCATAGAATAGATTAAGTAGGGTATTGATGACTCTCAGTTAAATATTTAAGGCAACAGATGGGTGCAAGTGATCAATGAGAAAAAAACGACCACAGCAACTTAGGATATGGCAATATACGTTTATTGGGTTTTCGGGTTTAGCTGGGTTAATTTTTCTCATTTGGGTGACTCCATTTACGTTAACTCTAAATTGGATGATTTCTGGTTTTTGTCTCTTGATTGCTATTTTGGCAAGTATTCTGACTACCATCTGTTATAAACAACAAGATCAGTTACGAACAGAGAAAGCCGAATTAGAAACTTTACTCAAAAAAACAACAGAACAGTTAAAAGCGGAAAAACTTGAACTGGAAAATGTGTTAGCTTTAACCCATGAGCAATATGGTCAAGTTCAGGCTCAGAATTCAAGCTTACAGGAAATGAACCATCGCAAAGATGAGTTTCTCCGACAGACCTCTCACGAACTCCGAACCCCAATGAATGGGATTATTGGTTCACTCCGATTATTATTAGATGATTTGTGTGACGATCGCGAAGAAGAGCTTGAACTCCTCCAGCAAGCCTATCAATCTTCGATTCATTTATTAACGTTATTAAACCAAGTCTTAGATTTAGCTAAAATCGAATCAGGTCGCATCAGCTTTGACATTAAAACCATTGATTTACATTCTATTTTATCGGCTGCGGTTTACCTCCAACTTGCGAATATTAGACAGAAGAAGCTCAGTCTTCACCGGGAGAATCATCAATCTTTTATCCAGGTCAAAGCCGATCCAGTTAAGCTGAAACAAGTTTTTATTAATGTGATTGGAAATGCGATAAAATTTACGGAGGAAGGAAGTATTCAAATCACAACCCGCCTTCAATATCAGGTCGTTGTTGAACGTGATAATCAATCCTGTAAAAGAAAAATGGCAATCGTTACGGTAAAAGATACAGGAATTGGGATCGACCCTTCAACTCAAGATCGTCTATTTAAACCCTTTCAAGTTGAAGATGAATCTTTTTCTCACCCTCAAGGGAGTACAGGTTTAGGCTTAGTGATTTCTAAACATTTAGTTGAAATGATGGGAGGTAAAATTCAGCTAAAAAGTACAGGAAGAAATCAAGGAACGACCGTTGAAATTTTCTTACCTGTTGCGGACTCAGATGAGGAAGTTGAGACTGAATTTAATTTAATTTAACACTATTATAAATGGCAATTATCAATAATAAATTATTAAAATAGAATCTGATCACAAGAGTAGCGAAGTTAACGCAGAGAACGCTCAAACCCGTACAGTAAAACTAAGACAAGCAGTACAAGCCAAAACCAAAGTCGAGGCGGTTCACTAAAGATAACAATAATCAACAGTCCAACACCAACCCAAATCCACCACTTAAACCACCAAGTCCACCAGTCTCCCATATTGTTAACTCTCAATCTACACTGAAATTTGCTAACTTAGCACTTCCACGCTTAGTTTAACGCAGGTGAGATTGAAAGAAAAAAAAAGTTTAACTTGACTTTATGTTTGACCTATGATTCACCCTCATAAAAGGCTATGCTACTATCAAGCATGAAGCATACCACCTGTTGAATAATGGCTGAACCTAGAAATCCTCAGACTGACCTCAAGACCCAGGCTAATGATTCGCCAGCAAATCTCAAAAAAATTGTATCTGACTCGAAACCCAGTGCAATTACTGTATCTACACCTACAACTTCCAAATCTCGTAAAGCACCTGTGATTCTGCGAATTTTTCCTCTACTAATATTAACAGGAGCTTTTGGATACTGGAGCTATCATGCACGAATTCCGGTGAACGTTACGGGTTCATCCATTATATTAACTCCCCGTTCTAGAGTTGAACTTCCAGTCCGCAGTAGTGGACGTCTCGTTGCGCTTAATGTTCAATCCGGTGACTATATTCAACGAGGTCAAGTGATTGGCTTAATCGAGTCGGAAGAACTGCAAGAAAAATTACGAACAACGCGACAAGAGTTGGCTGAATATATGGCTGAAAATGTAGCTGTTTCTAATGTAGAAAATCAGCGTACTCAACTCCAAAAAGAAACAATACAACGACAGAGAGAAGCAATTCCTATTCAAGTCGAAGCGAATAAAGAACAGATACAATCCAATGAAAAAGAACGAGTCGCGATTACCAATCAACGCCAAACCTATCAACAGCGAATCGGTCAAATTGATGAAATTAATGAGTTGATTTCCGCAAGATTTGATTCTTATAAAAAATTAGTAGAAGAAGGTGCAGTTGCTCGCTTAGATCCAACCTTGATCCAATCCGAGGATACGTTACAAAAAAACTTAAATGAAAAAACCAGTCTCCTCGCCAAACTGCAAGATCTGTATGCTAAAGATCAGCAATTAGTTGCTAGCAATGAATCCCTTCTCGCCCAAAATCAAAACTTACAAGCTCAACTCGCAAATTTAGCAACGGAAGAAGAACAAGTCACTTTAAATGACTTAGAGTCCAATATTCAACGCCAAAATACAATCGATAACTTAAGGCGGGAGATTGAGAATCTCGAAGTTCAACTCCAAACTCAGAGTCAAGTTATGAGTGCTTATAGTGGAGAAATTCTGGAACTCTCGACGAATGTAGGTGAGTTTGTCAGTGCCGGAACCTCCATCGGTAAAATAGAAATCGAAACAGGGGAAGCAAAAAAGATTGGATTGGCTTTTTTCACTCCAGAAAATGCTAATCGTATCCGTCCAGGAATGGATGTAGAAGTGATTCCAAATTCACTCACAGAACGACGATTTGGAGGAACAAGAGAACGGTTTGGGGCAATTGTCGGAACGGTGACGACTGTCTCCAAAGAAACAGTTACGCCAGAAGAAGTCGCAAGTATGGTGGGAAGCGATCAGTTGGCGAAAAGTTTGATGGAAAACCCGGTACCCTATTCAGCACCCGATCCAGCAGAGGCGAAAAATCTGCCCGTTGTTCAAGTGGAAATCGAACTCCAATCCGATCCTTCTAATATTACAGGCTATCAATGGACTGGAGAACAAACGCCTAATATTCAAATTCCAGAAGGGGCAATTGGGGAAGTCAAAGTTACCTTAGAAGAGCGATCGCTTCCGAGTTATGTTGTTCCGACTTTACGGTGGATCACCGGAATTTATCAGGACGATATTGGAGAAAATTTTTTCAATAATTTAGATGAAATATTAGATTAAAAATCTTGAGATGAAATCTGCTATTCCTTCCCTTTTACAGACAGCTCTTAAAGTTTCCTTTTCAGCATCCCTCGCTTGGGCTATCTGTCAATTTTTGGGTTTTTCAGTCGCTTTTGTGGCTGTCATTGCAGCGGCATATACCACTTTAGCTGGACTCGGAGTCGGTTGGTATTTACTCACCAAAGGTAGTGCAATGATAGCGATCGGCTTCTCCCTTAGTGTTTTGGCGAGTGTGTTACTCGGTAATAATTATATTACGATTTTTATTGTCATTTTATGTGCAGGAGGATTATGGCATTATTTGCAACTGCATGGATTTATCGGGAGTTTCTTGGGGCTAATGATCAAGATTCCTGTGATGCTTCTTCTTGCCAACACTCCCGATCCGATCACGATGGTGTTTAATCTCTTTATGGCTTATTTGATTGGCGTATTGGTTGGCATGGTTTTTAATCGGTTATTCTGGCCAAATATCAATAAACAAGGCTTACAGCAACAGTTGGAAGAACTTCTCAGCAATAGTAGTCAACTCCTTGAAAAAATATTTTTGGGGTATTTAGAGGGGGAATTTGATGACTCTGAAGCACAAGTATTACGAACTAAAATTCTTAAAAACGTTCAATCGAGTCAAAAGCTTTTCAAAATCGGTACATTCGATCCGACGGGTCGTCAACTCGGTGAAGTAGACTGGATAGCAATTCTCGGTACCGAACAAAATATTTCTCTGCATCTATCCGCAATTTTACGATTAGTTCAAACGAGTCGAGGTGTTGAATTTCCTCCCGAATTACTCTCTTCTCTCCAAATATTATGTAATTCTATTATGACCGCTTTCTCTGAGATGTTCAGGGTAATGATAAACCCCAATCAAGTTTTAGATTTATCTCAACTTAATCACGATTTTGAGCAATTTAAACAAACTCTTACTCAACTTAGAGAAACTGATGAGATGAGCAATCTGCCCTTATCGGAAATATTAACCTTTTACAGTGTAACTCATCGATTAGAGAAATTAGTTGATGAGATTAATCACTGGGGAATCCCAACAACAAAGGAACAAAAGATTGAGTTCGCCTCAGTTACCCAATCCACCTAATTGATCTTGGAAAAATTGAGTATGAATTTTATAAGTTCTTATGTCTTTCAAGTTGCTGTTCTCTCCGCCTTAGCGGTGGCAGTTGGTTATTTTTTGCAGCTAAATTTTGTCCTGTATATTCTCTTGGGTTTTTGGGCTTCTTTTTGTCCTTCTATCGGTGAAGGGATTGATGGAGGGAGTAAGCGACTCTTGGGGATTGGAGGTGGTGGTTTTATTGGTTGTGCGATCATGCTCAATTGGAGTCAAAATACCCTATCTATTGGTATTGGATTATTTTTAACGATTCTTTTTTGTTATGCTATTGGTATCCCTAAAAGTGTAGGTTCAGCCATTACTAGCTTTTGTATGGTTAGCATCGGTCATTACTCAGATGGATTAAATCAATACTATTGGGAAAGATTCATTGAAAATTCTATCGGAGTGGCTTTCGGGATTACGGCAAGTCTTTTACTTCCTCCTCCTCTTTCTGTCACTAAACTGCAACAAGGAATGCACCAAATTTTAATTCAGAGTGGAAATTTGTATCTCTCTCTTGTGGATCAATATATTAACCCCATCTCCGAGTCTGAAACCCAACATCTTACTCAGCTTGAAGGAGAAGTTGATAAACTTTTAGCTAATAATTCTCAGTTATTACAGTTAGCTAATCTTGAACTCTCTCAGGGATTAGGAAATGCTTCTGAATGGAAACAACGAGAAACTCAACATCGTTTAATTGCGGAACTGATTACCTCCTTAAAAGAAATGGCTGAAGTTCTCAAAAAAGTTAAAACCCAGCAAACTAATCAGCTTTTACTTCCTGAAGTTTCATATTTAGCTCAAACAACCTATCAGATGTTCAAAGCTTTAGGCAATTTTTTCGAGTCTAATCTTCCTGAAACTGAAAAACTTCTTTTACCTAATTTATCTGATGCTTTAGTAAACCTTGAGGGTCGAATTGAACAACTTCATCACAAAGGAGAAAGCTATGATTATGAACTCGATCAAATTATTCATTTCAGTGCTTTTTTAAATGATTTGAGAGCGATCGCGAATCAACTTAATATTCTGAGCGAACAAACAGTTTTATAACCTAATAGTTAATCTTGTTTTTCAGAGGGCAAGCAATTTAAAATTCCTTGATCGCTGTCTAATTCTGCTATAATCCCAACAGGTAGTGTAGCATTAGCTCCTTCGTGACCAAAAGGCAAGTCCGAAACAATCGGAATCTCTAGGTCTTCTAAGCGATCGCGCAAAAGCTCTTCCATCTTAAAACTATTCGGGTTTACATCCTTCTCGGAATAACTGAAGCGTCCTAATGCAATTCCTGCAACCTGTTGTAACGCTCCACTCATCCGCCAGTATGTCAACATTCGATCAATCCGATAAGGCTCCTCATTCACATCCTCAAATGCTAAGATAGCGTTGGATAGTTGAGGTTGATAGCTTGTTCCGAGCAAGCAAGTCGCAACGGTTAAATTTCCCGGTAATAGCTGTCCTCGAACTTTTCCGTTTCCCCATCCATTTCCCTGTAAAGCTTGTAAGGGACGACCTTCTAAATAATCAAATAGCCGTTGAATTGACCAGTCAGGTTCTTGAGCTAAAGTGGTTAAAACAGGCCCATGAACACCTAATATTTTATTGTGTAAAACTTGGTTTTGACTTCCCCATAATAAAGCGGTGATGTCTGAAAACCCGACCAAAAATTTCGGAGGTTGATTGCTTGTTGAGACTTCCCATCGCCAGCCTTCTAGCAAACGAGTCGCACCATAGCCCCCTCGCGAACATATTATACCCTGACACTGATCATCTTTGAGAGCCTCCGCAAATTGCTGACGTCGATTTTCATCAGTTCCCGCGAGATAGCCCCATTGATGATCATAACCCACAGTCAGTTCTAACTTATACCCTCGCGATCGCCAAATTTCTAAACCTTGTTGAAATCGTTCTCGGTCCCGCAACGCACCGCTTGGGGTAATCACTCGTAAGTAACTACCCGATTTTAACCATTGCGGATTTCGCATGATGCTCTCCCACCCCTTGTTTTGGTTAACTCAAAGTGTTCACACGACTATAGTTTGAATTTTTGTTCGAGATCAAACACTTACGCTGTTTCTAACCAATCAAAGATTTTATCAAGTTGTTCTAATGTCACTAACCCATATTGCAAAAGAGTCATTGACAGGGGATTCGGGTCCCAATATCTTTGTTTTTCGTTAGAGGTAGCCTGAGCTTTTTCCGCAAAAGCAATTGAGGCTGGAGAAACGCGCAACTCTTCTTGTAAAAATCGAATAAATCGAGAGTAAGTATTCGGTGTCATTTGAGTCTTCACCTCCTTTATAATAGACACCCTAGCAATGTAGAGATTTAGATTGAAAACAAGACTGAGCCAGTTTGTTTTCTGTCTACTTGCAATTAGATTATTCAAGGTTCCAGCTTTTTAAAGTTCAAATTGAAATTTAAGAAACCGAACTGCTTTTCGATCTACATTCACTGTGAATCGAATTCCGAATTTTTTTGTACTTTCGCACTCCTCACACTGGCTTCAGATAAAAGCCCAAGCGAAACTTTAGTCACTCACTCGTTTAGTTCCACCCCATTTATAGGCTTCATCTCAACTGATTTCACGACTAATTATTACGGGAGTTCTCAACCGATTGAATCTTTCCTCGGACAGAACCTCACCCACAGCTTGATTTCAATAGCGATTAACCCTAACTTACGATCATTTGTGAACATTGCTTTGCTGCAAAGCGATCGCAATTTGTATAGGGACAGTTGTATTGCACTCAGGCCTTCACTCGTTCCTCACACCTCAGACTATCGCGAGCAAACTGCCCTGTCATCGCCAGAACAATTTTAGATGCTCGAATTGATAGCCTAGCAAATTTTTGAACTTTTTGGTGCTTCTTTATATTAATTTTATATCAAGCTTTGTTATTTTTTGTAAAGTTTTGTTAAAAAAGAGTTTTTCATTTTAATCTGAGGTCAGGATGGCTCTGAGCTGAGGGCCTCAATTTGGACGCGGTCGCCCGGTTTCAGGCCCAACTCTTGCGATCGTCCTCCTCGCAGTTCTATGACTTGATCGACTGGAACTGCTGGCCCGTAAGTTGGACAGGGATCTTGGGTGCAAGGGGGCGCACTATCTTGAATCGCTTGGATCACCCCATCGCGGATGAAAATCATATCTAAAGAAATTTTACAATTTTTCATCCAAAAGCCGACGACCTGAGGAGTCGGAAAGGAAAAGAGCATTCCTCGGTTATCGGGTAAGGATGTCCGGAACATGAGTCCGAGTTGTTGTTGTCGAGGAGTACGAGTGACTTCGAGTTGAATCACTTCTCCTCCCAAGGTAGTTTGAGCGGTTACAGGTAACATTTGACCTAAATTTTGTTGAGATGAGGAAGTTGACTGAGCGAACAATGGAGGAGAGACAAACAGTTTGAGAGTAGAAGCCGTTTGTTGCGGAAAGATAACACCACTCAAAATGGTTCCCAGGCTAATGGGGAGTAAACAGAACAGGAAAAACTTGCTCATAGTTGTGTGATAGGAGATTGTGTGATGGAGAAACCTAAACAATCTTGTTGTTGAACGGGCTGAATTTGTTCCTGGCTGAATTTTGGGCTAAACTAGGATTCTCGTAAAACATATCCCACGCCTCGCACCGTCTGGATGAGACGTTTTTCGCCTTCGTCTTCAATTTTTAAACGGAGATAGCGAATATAAACTTCAATTACGTTTGATTCTCCCAAAAAATCATAACCCCAGACATTTTCTAGAATTTGTTCGCGGGTCAAAACTTCTCGCGGATGTTCCATTAAATATCGAAGTAGGTCATATTCTTTCATGGTTAACTCAATGGTTCGACCACTACGGAACGCACATCGAGTTGCTAAATCTAAGGTTAATTCACTAAAACGGAGTTGATCGGTATTCTTATCGGTGGGTTGGAGATACAAACGTACCAGTTGCAAAAACGAGTCGGTGCGATAGGGTTTGAGGAAGTAGTCATCAGCACCTGATTCTAAACAAGCGACTCGATCTTCGACAGTATCTCGCGCCATGAAAACCAGCATCGGTGTGCGGTGTCCCTGATTTCTCAGATGACGACAGAGGGTTAATCCTGACTCTCCCCCTAACATCCGATCAACTACAATTAAAGCGGGTTGAATTTCCGTGACGCGATGAAGTCCCAGGGTGGCATTTGGGACAACAACCGGATAATAGCCTGATTCCTCTAGATCTAAGCTAACGTGTTGAGCTAGAAGTTCATCAGATTCAATTACTAATATAGAAGGATTCTGTTCGCCAGCCATTAAACTCATCAATCATCCCCGACGGCAACATTTCCCGTTTTAGCACGTTCGCGGGGAAAATTGAATAAGCTTGTACTAGCACTTTATGGGAGTTCAACAGAAGTGGGTTTAGCAATATGAGGAAGTCCCCAACCCAACTTTTCTCGCAACACTTGAAAGAATTCGGGTAATTTCAGTCGAATAAATTGAATTGAGTAGGGCGATCGCTTGACCCTCACGTAATAACTTGGTAAAACATAGCATCCACCATTTCCATCGACCACCAACACCAACCGATCTGGACTCGCCGGATAAATTGTCACGGGTTCTGTTTCTCGATAAATTAAAGCTCTCGAAGCCAGAGAATGGGGACAGATGGGGAGGAGTTGTAAGACTTCTACATCAGGCGTTACCACTGCACCGCCAGCCGAGAGAGAATAGGCGGTTGAACCCGTCGGTGTAGAGATAATCACGCCATCGGCGGCGATATCTACCGGAGCGTGTCGGCCAATCTGCACCTCAAAGTGACACATACAGGTCATAGGTTCACGATGCAAGACCATCTCATTCAAGCACAAGGCTTCCCAGAGTAACTGATTCTCGTGATAAATCTCAACCGAAAGCATGGCTCGTTTTTCCAGGACATAGTCTCCTGCGATCACCTGCTCTAGAACAGTGGGAAGTTGGTTAATATAGGTTTCCGTCAAAAATCCCATGTGACCTGTATTAACCGTCAGCATTGGAATTCCCTTGGGAGCGATTTGGCGAGAGGCAGACAAGACCGTACCATCTCCGCCTAAAATGATTGCAAAAGCCATATCCTCATCGAACCCTGGCGGTGCAAGTTGCTCAACGGGTGTATGACATAGCGGACGTTCAGGGTTTGAGTAGCCGAGTAAGCCTCCCATCCCAGTGGCGGTATATACTTGCCAACCATCAGAAGTTAGCTTGTCTTTCAACTCATTAGCGATCCGACAAGCCGCTGATTTGGCATCGTTATAAATAATCCCAGCTTTGGGCACGCGAATTAACTTAACTTAGGTTTAAAACAGTTTTATTCAACAAAAAGCTTAAAATCAGCTTTTCAACAATTACTCCCTGAACTCAAATCCAGGATTTACACCAATTCAATAACTTGGTGAATCTCGAATCAAAATTCAACCGAAAGTAGCAATTATTCTCCCTAAACTTAGAGAGTAGATTGCTAATCTTAAAATTGAGAGCAGAACTCAAGCTTTTACTCTAGGATGGGAACTCAATCCATGAACAGATTTCCCATCAACCGAAAATCAGTTGAGAGTCCAAGAGAGCATAAGGTGAATTTTACCATAACTTGAGTCCGCTTAGACAAACATTCAACTGAACCTGAACCAAAAATACTTGATTATTGACTAACTCAGAGTTGATAGCCAGAGCATTAGGTCTTCTTAAAGGGAGTTTTCTTTTGTTTGCGTTTTTTCTGTTTTTCCCGCTCGTATTCAACTTCTTTAATTTTCTTGATAATCAAGCTGTAGTAGTCTTGCAAATATTGTTCGAGAGTCGTCATTTTAGCCTGCTCTAGACCAAATACCTGGTAAGTCTCATCCATGGATGCGTCTAGAGATTGACCTGTAGCCGTCACTTCCGCGAATGCTAAGCGATCTGAAATATTGAGAGTCCACTGAAACCATCGAGTCAGGTTCCGGATGAGTCTCAGTACACTGGTTGGAGTTCGAGTAATTTTTGCTTCTTTACCGGAGAGTCGTTCACACAGACGGATAATTTCATCGGCTGACCAAGCACGGGAACCCACTACCGGGAAGGCTTGTTTTTCTGTTTCGGGTACCGAAAGAGCGCGAATAGCAAACTTGGCGATATCCTGAGTATCCATGTAGGCAATTGGAGAACTGATTCCTGGAACCCAGGCTGCCTGACCCTCTAAAATGGGAATGGCGTATTGACCAATTAATCCTTGCAAAAAGCCACAGGGTCTTAAAATTGTGTATTTTAAACCGGATTCTGCTAAAAAGAGTTCTGTACAGTATTTGATTTCTAGCAGAGGGATTTGTCTATATTTTTCTGCATCCAAAAAGGACATGAAGATATAGCGTTCAATTCCTGCGGCTTGGGTCGCCTGAATTAAAGAAACTTTACCATCCCAATCTACATCTTTAATACTTGAAGAATCTGTTGGTCGAGAGGTGGCTGCATCAATGACCGCACTTACTCCTTCGAGAGCAGGTTTAAGCGTTTCAGGTTTGCAAAGATCTCCCTTTACCACTTCCGCTCCCCATTCTTTGAGAAAGGCGGCACGGCTATAGCTTCGTGTCAAGCATCGCACTTCATGACCTTCATCCAACGCATGACGAGCAATTTGTCTGCCTAGAGTGCCAGTCGCACCCACAATTAATATAGTCATAAATAGCTCATTATTAAACTTAACTTAAGATCCTATCAGAAAATCTCTCATTTTTTAACAAAACTTCATAAAAACGGGAGAATCTACCCCTAAAGATTTTGAGTCAATAGCCACGAGAGAATATTCTGTAAGATCAGCTAAGGGTTGGAGCGGGGGCGGTTTTGTCGTCTTCGTTCTAGAATATCAGCAAATTCACGACGTTGTTCTGGCGTTAGCACTTCTCGGACTTCTAAAATAATCTCAAAGTGTAACTGGCTCATATCCTGTTGTAGACGAGTCAACTCCTGATACTTCTGGCGAATTTGGCTTTGGCTGGCGTTACTCGATAACAGTTCATGCAGTTGTTGTTGAGCTTGGCGAACCAATTGTTGGTGTTGGGAAATCTGCTCTTGATACTGAGCGCGAATATTTTCCATTTTCTGTTTTTGCTCAGGTGTTGCTTTCAACTGCTCTAGCAACTGCTCAGTATCGCCATCTGATTCTTCTGCGTAGACTTCGGCTTGAGCCAACACTTGCCAATTTCTGGCTTGAACACCGACAGCATTGGCGATCGCATCTGTTCCTGAGAATATGAACAACGTTAACCCAAAAATCCAAGGCCTGAACATAATATGAGTAATTTATTCTATACAGTCAAAATTTTAAAGTTATCCGTCTTTACAGTACACGGTCATTTCAGTTATCAACTCTCCTACTTTCGCCACGCGCCTGATTCAGTGTTTCGCGTTAATCTTGAGAACTATAAGGTATGGCTAACCAATTGGTTTCTTGAGTTTCCTGCATTGCACCATCCCAACTACTCTCGATAAATCCTTCTAACTGAGATTGTTCAATGGGACTGACAGGGGAAGAGAGGAGCGTGCGATGGACGATCCAAAATAAGGTGAAACTAGCTGCGATTAATGAGGACACCCATTTGATTGGAACTGATGGACGAGTCGAAATAGAGTCTTCCAATTGATCGTCATTGGTATCTAGTGCAGCTATTATTTGATCTTCTAAATCCGGTGAGGCTTCCGGAGGCGTGGAACGGTATTGTTTGAGAAAATGAATTAACGGCTCGTCATTCGGCGACTCACTCATAGATTAACTCCTTCACGTTGCAAAAATTTTCGGAGAGTGGCTCTAGCATGAAATATACGAGACTTTACTGTTCCCAAAGGAATATTCAAGATTTCAGCGACCTCTTTTTGAGGAATTTCCTCGAGATCGTGTAGTACGATCACAGTACGATGTTCAAAACTCAGATGAGCTAATCCGCGCTGCACTAAATCCTGATAATGTATTTGCATCAAATCAGAAGAATTACCCGATGATGATAAACTCTCTGTATCCCCTGTTGGGTCAATGGTTCTGTGTTTTAAATTAAATGAATAGTGCTTGGCTAATGTTCGGCGTCGATCTGTTGCCACATTCCAGGTAATTCGATAGAGCCAAGTCGAAAAGGTGCTAGGTTGTTTGAGCTTGGGTAAACCTTTCCACACCCGCAAAAACACCTCCTGCACCAAATCATCCAGAGATAAGGTGTCACAGAGTTGATATAAAGTTGACCTGACCTTTCCTTGGTATCGTTGGTAGAGATAGCGAAAGCATTGGCGATCGCCCTTCTGACACTGTTCAACCAAAAAGGCATCAGAGCAGTCATCAGTTAACATATCGGTGGTATCCTCAACGAACACCGGTGGATTCCCCTTAACCTGTTTTGACCCCTCTATATTCTATACTGACTAAATTTTAGTCTTTTAGACTGACAGATATTCTTGAAGGTTCAATATCTGAGTCGAATTTATTGATTTTTGAAAAATAATATAGCGCTGCGCGCAGGTGTTAGGTGTTAGGTGTTAGGTGTTAGGGACTAAAAAACCCTGTTACATCTATAGTTTTCGCGATTATTGGTCACTTAGATCTGTAAACACACGAGCGCTCGTTGCTATAGTTTGGGCGCAAGCGAGAGCGCCCCTGTATTGTTAATCTTCGGTCAGATTTGAACTTACTTTAAAATTTGTGCAAGTAATTGACTCGCTCCAGCTCCCCCTTTTCCTTGAATATAAGACAGGATAATCGGAATAAACTGATTAATCATACCTGCATTCAAACCAAGTTTAGAGAACCCACCTGCTAAACTGGCAAGATTTCCGAGCGATGCGGGTGCTCCCATTGCTGAAGCTAGTCCACCTAATGCACTTGCCATTCCTCCAGCTTGCGGGGCAGCACCAAGGAGTTCAGCCATACCCGGAACGTATTGAGAAATTTGCGAAAATTGATCATCTTGTAATTTTTCCTGAGCCAGTTGAAAGAGGAGTCCAGCTCCTCCTTTGGCTTGTTCTTCCTCCACCCCAAGTTGGCTTTTTAAAATATCAACCAGTTCCATCTTATTTTTTTACCAATACGACGTCTCACTTCTATCACAATTTTGTGAAGTTGCTCAACTGGCTTTAAAAATCTTGAGAAGCGCGGGCTACATTTTGGTTTAAAGAGAAATGGTGATCGCCGAACGGACGAAGCTTTGACTGACGTTTTGCCAGCGTGGGTTGCAGACTCTTCCTTCTACAACATCAAAGTGAACCAAAAACCAGCGCTCCACTAAACTTCCCCGTTCGAGAATTTGTTCAAAGTACATGACTCGTTCGGGATCGACGCAATAGTTGCTACAAATTTCATCCAGCAAAATCTCAAAGGCACGAGCAATACTAATTCCCTTATTCCAGGGCAGTTCCGTCACAACAATGACTTTACTCCCATCCGTCTTGCAATAGAGCGTCAGATCGAACTTACAAGTGCTACCAGGCCAGAGTTCACATTTGAATAACATTGTGGCTATATCCTCGGTTGAACAGAAATTAAAACAAAGGAGATTATTCTTCCCTACTCTCATTCTCTCCGAGAAAGTTTATGAAGTAAACCTTAAATTTAAAAAAAATGTACACACTGTACAGAATTGCAATTTTTAAGATTTTTTTAATTAAATTAGCCCAAAATGTTGTAGAATATCTCAGATATGCCTCAGCTAGGTCAAAAAATTAGCGATTTGAGTGGGCTTTGGTTCTGTAGGGCAGCTTTGACGGTCTGTTCGATTCGTCATCATCGAGTTTCAGGTCGCTTTGCATTTTCTATCCAAAAAAGAATATTTTTCTTGGATGTCTTGCTGAATGCTTGAAAGTTTTGGCTTGCTGTTTGATTCGTTTTCAGGGCGAGTTGGAGATCGTCAGGAATGATTAAAGCTTCGATTTTGTCAAGCTGAGTCCAAGATCCATTTTGTTTGACTGCATTAATTGATGGTACAAAAATAATTTTATTTAGAAATACAAACTTGGCGTAAAACGGTTAACGGCGTAATTTTTTTTAGGTGCTGGAGTTGTTCTTCTGTTTTAACCAACATCGCCCCACAGCATCCCAAAGAATTAACTAAAATCCGTTCAAAACTCTCTTGAGTTCTTGGAATTAGGAGCATCCATTCTCGTGTAATCATCAAATTATAAGCGCCGGACTGTTTCCCATTTATGCCATTTTCCCCTTGTATACCGACGAATTTTAAAAGCTGATGATAATAGTCTAAAGTTGTGGCTGCAACTTGGGGAGAATTGACAATAAGCGGATCGAGTCGAATAAAACCATGAACAAAAGGAAGCTGAGAACAGATACCAATATTCCCCGAAAATTGAGCCGAATTAAATGCAGGTTCAATCGGAACTTTAACCCCATTTGGAACTAACGGAAGTTGAATCAATTGCAAGTGTTTGTGTCGTTGACTCGCCCCAGCATCCGCACCCGCATTATAAAAAACAAAACCATCAAATTCAGCTAAACCGATCCACAACGCTTCAAAATCTTGTAAAGTTAATAAATCTTCCTGTTCTTCAAAATGCCGTGTTACAATTAGCAGATGATGATCGACAACATTATATTTATTCAGTAAACAAACATGAGTCGGTGAAAAATCAGCGACAAACAAATCTTCTTCGTAGGGAAGAAACGGATCAAAAGGTTTTCCTGAAGATTGAGACTTTTGTTGCTGCTGTTGTTTGGCTTTCTCTTTTCGGGCTAAATTTGAAACAATCCGCACAAAGAACGAAATGCCATCCTGTTCGATAAACTGATATTCAGTAGGGATAGACTGAAGCGCACCCGTTGAGAGTGCAAATTGGGTTTGTTCCTGAGTCCGTTTCCAGAGTGTACCGGGTTGTAACATCATGGAACTGTTTTCAATAAACGACAAAAATAATCCTAAATTATTATCGCCTAAATCGGCATCAAATTATCCGCTGAGTGTTGCACCGATGATGGATCGCACTGATCGCCATTTTCGATATTTCATGCGTCAAATTACTCGCCACACTTTACTTTACACCGAAATGGTGACATCGGCAGCAATTTTACATGGCGATCGCCACAAACTTTTAGGCTTTTCTCCAGAAGAAAAACCCTTGGTTTTACAAGTCGGTGGAGATCAACCTCAAGACTTAGCAATCTGTGCAGAAATCGCCGAAGATATGGGTTATGATCAGGTGAATTTGAATGTCGGATGTCCGAGTTCGCGAGTCCAAGATGGTAATTTTGGGGCGTGTTTAATGGCGCAACCGGAACGAGTCGCCGAAGCGGTTTCTAAGATGCAAAGCCGCGTGAAAATTCCCGTCACCGTTAAACATCGAATTGGGATAGATGATCGCGATCGCTATGAAGATATGATGAACTTTGTGCAAATTGTTTCAGAAGCTGGATGTCAATATTTTACCGTTCATGCACGCAAAGCCTGGTTACAAGGGCTAAGTCCAAAAGAAAACCGAGATATTCCTCCTTTACGCTATGAAGATGTACATCGCTTGAAACAAGAACTTCCTCATTTATTCGTTGAAATTAATGGCGGGTTGAAGACTTTTTCTCAAGTTCACAAACAGTTAAAATCAGTCGATGCAGTGATGATCGGACGAGCGGCTTACGATCAACCCTATTTATTTGCAACCGCAGATCGAGAATTTTATGGCGATCCAACCACTCCTTTAACTCGTCATCAAGTCGTAGAAGCAATGTTTCCCTACTTAGAATATTGGCTAAGTCGAGGTATTAAACTTAATAGTCTGATGCGTCATGTTTTACAACTCTTTACCGGACAACCGGGAACGAAAGCTTGGAAACGTTATCTCAGTGAAAATGCCCATCTTCCCAACGCAGGAATTGAGGTAGTTCAAGCCGCATTAAATCAGCTTCCAAAGACTTGAAATGTAGTTGTGCTTTAGCACTGAATGGCATTGCTAAATTAAAGTATGAATTTTTTGTTTTGTTTTCGTAACGCCCCCTGAATTTTGGCCCCCAAACCCCCAAAATTGGGGGGCTAAATAATATCTGTTATCTTTTCTAGATCTAAACTCCGATTACAAAAGATAAAAAAGTGCATTCCCAAACTAAACGAGGCTGCACAAATTGTCGTAAAGATTGGCGTGCTTTTTCAAGTTTTTGCAGGAAGAGTGGATTAAATTGACCTGTTTTTTGCTGGTGCTGCCAATAACAATGTTGTAAATAGTCAATTAACCAAAGTTGTGCTTCTGGATCTAACGTTTTGCTAATATCTTTGGCTAAATTGAGGGCATCATAAAGAGTTTGAGGCGGATTTTTAACGCTTTCTAAAAACTCTGGAGACAGGGCTTGTAGTTGTTCCCAGCAGAGGATGGCTTCTCCTGGGCTTCCTTGAGACATGGCAATAATTTCAGGATGAGATAATATTTCGGTCTTTCCCTGTTGTTTGAGAACTTGGTTCATTCCCTGTTCATCTAAGCAATAAAAGGGAATTTTTGCACAGCGAGAGACTAAAGTTGATAACAAAGAATCAACGCTAGGTGCAATTAAAATCAATGTGGCATTTCCCGGTTCTTCTAAAGTTTTAAGTAAGCCATTGGCTGCGGCTTCTGCCATCGTTTCTGCTTGTTCTAAAACCACAATTAAGCGACTCGCTTCTAAGGGAGGGCGACTCAAAAATTGACCAATTTCTCGAACTTGTTCTAGACGAATTTGAGGCGGAGAACGACGCTTGAGTCCAGCAACAGCCGCTTCGGTGGCAGAGAACAGTTTTCCCTGATGGAGATGAGTGGGTTCAACCCAGAGTAAATCCGGATGATTTCTCGTTTGAATTCGATGCTTGATTTGTTGAGAATTCTGAGAATTTTTACTATCAGAAAATAATAATTCGATAAAACAACGGGCGGCTAAACTTCGGCCAACCCCAGAACTTCCCATAAATAAATAGGCAGGTGCAATGCGATTTTTGAGAACCGTTTGAGTCAAGAGTTCAACCGCTTGAGATTGTCCAACTAGCGGAGAAAAGGGGTTACTTGTCGTCATGGTCAATCATTTAGAAATGATAGGTATAAATCGGCAGAGGGAGTGACAGTCTACAAGCTTCCAACCCCACAAACTAATCAAAACAGAATCAACTGATTAAATCGAACTAGATCGAATTACTATATCCCCATTTCTGTAAATACTGACTCAAAATTGTCTGGATTTGTGTGCTAACTTGTTCTATACTGAGATTAGCATCAATCCGAATTCTGCAAGTATCAGCTTGCTTGGCTAAGTGATCAAATCCTTGCTTTACTCGTTGATGAAATGTGAAATCTGCCCTCTCCATCCGATCCAATGTGCCACGAGTTTGAGTGCGGCTTAGTCCTTTTTCAACCTCTAAATCAAACCACAGGGTTAAGTCGCTCTTTAAGCCTCCTGTTGCAATTTGATTGAGTTGTGCGATTAAATCCGGGTTCAAACCGCGACCAAAGCCTTGATAAGCAATGGTAGAATCGGTGAAGCGATCGCACAGAATAATCGCCCCTTGCTGTAAATGGGGTTTGAGAAAAGTTTCAACGTGTTGAGCGCGATCACTGGCAAATAAAAGCAACTCGGCTGTGGGGGCAATCTGTTCATCTGGAGAACTCCCCAGTAAAATTTCCCGTAAAGATTGTCCTAGAGGGGTTCCGCCCGGTTCTTTTGTTGTCAGAATCGCAGGTGTTGACGATCCGAGTTGTGTACGCAACCATTGCGAAGTGTGCTGGATTTGGGTTGTCTTGCCGCTGCCTTCGATCCCTTCAAACACAATTAATTTTCCGTTCATTGACGACTCTGGCTCAACTCTGATGTTATTTTCTGTCAATATTAATCAATAATCGGTTCAGGTATCCTTCAGTATAACTCGCCAATACGCTCAAATCGAAATTGCCTCTTTAAGAGTATACAGTGAAGAAAACCGCTCAACTTTGGTATAATTTTAGAGATGGATAATGCTAGCGGCTTGGTAGAGTAGTTACAAATTTTACAGGTCAAGGTCTGAGAAGAAGAGAGGAGTCTGTCTGATTTTCTGTGAAAGACAAATTGCTCATTTTCTGAGATTTAAAAAAAATGCTCTGATCTAGAGGGAAATGATTTGAAGAATAGTGAGAGTCGTCTAACGGTCAAATAGTTCATTGATAACTATAATACTGCAAAATCTAACTAGATGTTACTCTTTATTCTAATCTGTTTAAGCAGAAATAACGCTGAGTTCGAGATGAATTTTGTTAACCACTTTTCATTCTGAACTACTCAGCTCCTCTCGTTGGAAATCACAGGATCAAGCCATCCTAATCTAAATTGAGGTTTAACCCTCTCAAACTTGCTAATCTAATTTTATTGGGTTGATTGTTAATAAGTCTGGAGTTAAATATGGCTCGCTACACTGGTTTTTTTGTGATTGGAACTCGTATTGAAGAATTACGAGAAATGATGATTGAAATGTTAGAACCTTGTAATTTGGAGGTAATGTATGAAACTCCAAGTTCTATTATTTGTCGTGAATTTATTGGCCAAGCACCTGTTCCTCAATTAGTCACTGTAGAGGTAGTATTTGATACTGCAACATCAACGGAGTTTGAAACAAAAATGACCCTCGTGATCAAAAACGAAGAACTCCCTCTACAAGTCAATAACCACTGTCGTCAAATGTTTGAATTGATCAGTAAACTGATTATCGACAACCGTCACTGGGATCTGCTAGAAAGTATTGCATTGTAGGGTTCATATAACTTAATGATTAGGGGCCATGCAAATCCGTTTGTAAAAACCCCTTCATAAATCAATAAAAGCTGATTCATTTGATCATTTTAGAGGATAAAATTAAAGGAGTATAGGAACCGGATTTCGAGAAAAATTTTCAGATTAATCCGACTTTTATAAAGCCTCATGTAAAGAGTTGATAAAGGTGTTAAAAGTAAGGATCAAGAAAGAAAACTACGGTGTATTTTAGAGACAAGTTGTGTTCACTCTAATTGCATCTAGAGAACTATGAATCAAATCCGTTTCTCTCGACTTTCTATGGCCACGGTTAGCATTGCCTCTATATTCAGTGCGATCGCCACAGAACCCGCACAAGCTACAAATGTAGAATCATGGACAATCGATTATTTTGATGGTTCCGGAGAGCTAGTTGGAGAAGGAGGCTTCAGCTACGATCTCGATACAGAGACTTTTGTGGAAACAACACCCGATTTCTTCTCTGAACCCGATGGTTTTTCTGTACAAGGGGCTTTAAATAGCTTTTCTGCTGAGATTTTAGGAGAAACTTGGAACTTAAGCCAAGAACCGGGTAATGTGACCTGGTGGGCTGATTCTATAAATCAACCTGGCCAACAGAGCTTTCACCGTTCTCCTGAACCTTTCATTAACGATTTTTGGTTCCTGGGAGATCAATTCGAGGGTCTAGAACAGTTTTCTATGAGCAATATGGAAATGATATCTGAAACCGTTTGGGAGGGAAGTTGGTTCCAATTTGTACTCGACTCTACTGGTCCTGGCTCTGGAGATAGCGGAACTTGGGTTGCTACCTTAGAAACTCCAACCGAATCTGTTCCTGAACCCGCAACCTTGTTTGGCTTAATTGCGGTGTTTGGTTTTGGTCTTTTAACCCCACGAAAACAGCGTTAATTTGAGTTAGATTTTGAGTTAAATTTAAGGATGGGCAATACCCATCCTATGAATTGAAAAGACTAGGAAAATTGACGGCGTAGGAGTAGGGAATTCGTCACAACACTCACCGAACTAAATGCCATAAAAGCAGCGGCTGTTGCTGGATTCAAGATAATACCGAAACTGGGGAGAAGAAAACCCGCAGCTAGGGGAATTCCCAGCGTATTATAACCAAACGCCCAGAAGAGATTTTGACGAATTTTATTAAAGGTTGAACGACTCAAACGAATTGACTCAACGACATCCATTAATGAGTCTCGCATCAACACAATATCTGCTGTTTCCATCGCCACATCTGTTCCGGTATGTAAGCCAATTCCAACATTCGCTTGGGCTAAAGCGGGCGCATCATTAATCCCATCTCCAACCATCGCCACTTGCTGACCTTGCTGTTGTAAATCGGTAATCGCTTCCACTTTACCATCAGGTCGCACTTCAGCTAATACATTTTCTGGGGAGAGGTCTAACTGTTTCGCAATATTTTGGGCAACATCAATGCGATCGCCTGTTAAGATCATCACATCTAATCCCATGTTTTGCAATTTTTTAACCGTTGATTTTGCATCCTCTTTTAAAGGATCGCTAACGGTAATTAATCCGACTAACTGTTTTTCAACTGCCACATAAATAGCTGTTTTTCCGGTAATATTAGGAGTATTTTCTGGAAGCTGAATTCCTTGCTGAGTTAACCACTGTTGATTTCCGACCCAGACCCGTTGATGGTTAACAATTGCAGAAATACCCAGTCCGGCTTCCGTTTGAAAATCGTCTGCGGGAAGTAATTCTAATTCCTGCTGTTTAGACTGTTTAAGAAGGGCTTCGGCGATGGGATGAGTCGAACCTTGTTCAACAGTTGCGGCGAGTTGGAGGAGGGTTTCAGGATTATAATTCTCATCCATTGATAAGCAATTTGTTACCGTTGGATGACCTGTAGTTAGGGTTCCGGTTTTATCAAAAACGACGGTATTGAGTTTATGAACTCGTTCTAAAATATCGCCTCCTTTAATTAATAAACCCCGTTCTGCACCAATCCCAGAACCGACTAAAATAGCCGTTGGTGTGGCTAATCCTAATGCACAAGGACAAGCAATCACTAATACGGCGATCGCCAGTTTCATACTGAGTAATAATGAAGCTTGAGTCGCCATTTCCGACGCGCCAAAACTCATTAAATCTGGCCAGATTTTAGTACCAATTCCGAACCAAAACAGGAACGTTAAAGCCGCTAAACTCATCACCCCGTAGGTAAAATATCCGGCGACAGTATCGGCTAAATTTTGGATTGGGGCTTTGCGAGTTTGGGCATTTTCAACTAAGCTAACAATGTGAGCGAGAGTTGTATTTTCAGCCGTCTGAGTCGCTTGTAAAATAATCGCACCCGACTGATTAATCGTTCCGGCTACGACTCGATCTCCGGCTTGTTTTAAAACCGGAACTGACTCCCCGGTTAACATCGCTTCATCAACCGTTGTTTTCCCCGAAAATACCTCACCATCAACCGGAATTTTCTCTCCAGGTAAGACTTGAACCCATTCTCCAACGCGCACTTTCTCCGCTGGAATTTCGACCGTCTGAGTAGTATTTTGAGCGTCTTGATTCGGTTCTGGAATTAAACGCGCCATTGTCGGTTGTAGTTCAATCAAGGAGTGTAGGGCGTTTGTGGCTCGATATCTCGCCTGTTGTTCGAGGGTTTTTCCGAGTAAAATAAATCCCAACAACATCACAGGTTCATCAAAGAAACATTCCCAGCCCAGTTGCGGAAAGACCAACGCCACACAACTGGTTGTATAAGCGGTTAACGTTCCTAATCCGACTAATGTATTCATATTAGGCGCGTTTCGGATCAGGCTACGAATCCCATCGCTAATAATCGCTCGACCGGGAAATAATAATGCAATTGTTGCTAAAGCCCAGTGAAACCAAATATTATTTAAAATCGGGATATTTTCGCCAAAACCTAAGTGATGTAAATGACCGATTCCAGAGAGGAGAATCACAACACCACAAACAATAATTCGACCAATTTGTTGGCGGATTTCCTGACGGTGACGTTGAGTTAAATTTGCACTCGCTTCCGCATTTTGACGACTTCCACTCCGAGGCTGTGAAGGAAAACCCGTATCGGTTAATTTTTGGGCTAATTCTTGGGCGAAATGTTCAGTCTCAGTCTCTGTTTGGTATTCAACAGTGGCGACTTCTGTAGCTAAATTGACACAAGCCGAAAGTACACCTGTTTGTTGAGTAAGTTGGCGTTCAACTGCTTTGACACAGCCCGCACATTTCATTCCACCGACGTCTAGAATAATCGTTTGTTTTGATTGCTGAGGCGAAGTAGATTTAACCTGAAGATCGGTTCGAGTCGCAAGTTGCATAGATAGAAATTATCAATTATAGTTTGAAATGGTCATCATCATACCAACTGAATTAATCGACGGTCTACCCGCAAAAGATTACACTCCAAGACTTTAAGGGTTTCGAGACAATTTTAAACTCTATTAATTTTTTAGCTTTCCCGTTCCAAAATCAGCGTCACAGGCCCATCATTGTGGATCGAGACTTGCATCATTGCCCCAAACTCCCCTGTTTCAACCTTCAAGCCACTCTCACGCAACTTTTCAACAAATTTTTCATATAGTTTTTTAGCAGCTTCTGGGGCGGCTGAACGGTCAAAGGAGGGACGACGACCTTTGCGACAATCTCCGTAGAGGGTAAACTGACTGATGACCAACAGTTCACCGCTAATGTCTTGAACAGATTTTTCCCAACGTCCTGTTTCGCTACTCGGGTCGGGAAAGAGTCGCAACTCTAGACATTTGCGAGTCATCCAGTCGAGTTCGGCTTCTGTGTCTGTCTGGGCGATCGCAACTAATAGATTCAATCCTCGATCAATTTTACCGATAATTTGACCGTTGACTTCGACTTGAGAGGCTGTAACTCGCTGGATAATCACTCGCATTGTCTAATATTTAGGCGAAAAACATCGAGAAGTAACAGAAAAATCAAGCTTTTCCGAAGCCTTTTCCTTGATCTTCTGTAGGTGTTGCTAAACAGTGTTCAATTTGCGATCGCAACAGGTCATGATCGAGATCTTGACCAATCAAAACCAGTTGATTTTTCTTCTCACCTTTCCATTCCGAATCCTCAATCGAAAATCGCTTTCCGCTGAGGTGGAAGATATGGCGTTTTGGACTCTCATCGAACCACATAATTCCTTTCGCCCGGAAGATATTATTAGAGAGTTGGTTATCGAGGAAATATTGGAATTTTCGCAGCGAAAATGGGCGATCGCTTTGGAAGGAAATCGAGGTAAACCCATCATTTTCTAAGTGATCGGAATGGTGGTGATGGTGTTCGTGGTCATGATCGTGATGATGGTGTTCGTGTTCATGATCGTGATGATGGTGTTCGTGTTCATGATCGTGGTCATGATCCGATTTTTCTTCATCCAAATAGCGATCAGACTCAAACAAACCGACACTTAAAACTAAGGGTAAAGAGACTTTTGATTGAGTGGTTTTGAGAATACGCACATCTCGCTTAAGATCTCGAAGTCTCACCTCTAAATGATCGACATCCGCCTCTTCAACCAAGTCAGTTTTATTGAGAACAATAATATCACCGTAAGCAATTTGACTTTGGGCGGCTTCGCTATTAAAAAGGTCTAAACTAAAGTTAGCACAATCAACCATTGTAATAATAGAATCGAGGCGAGTCATCTCCCGCAATTCGGTTCCGAGAAACGTTAACGCCACCGGAAGCGGGTCAGCCAATCCAGTGGTTTCAACCACCATATAATCCACTTTTTCAGGACGTTCTAGAACCTTGTAAACAGCATTGACTAAATCTTCATTGATAGTACAGCAAACACAACCGTTGCTTAACTCTACCATCGTATTATCTTCGTCGGTGGTTACGATTAGTTCATTATCAATCCCAATTTCTCCAAATTCATTCACCAAGACCGCCGTTTTCACGCCATCTTGATTAGAAAGAATATGATTAAGTAAAGTTGTTTTCCCACTCCCTAAAAATCCCGTAATAATCGTCACAGGTAAACCCTGTTTGGAATCATTCATTTTTGATTCTGTGTTGGTAGTAGTTGTTGAACTCATAGCACACTTATCTGAAGAAGAATATTCTACTTTGTAGTTTATCCTATTCTATAGCAGACCGTGAGAAATTCTCAGCGTTTCTTCAAGTTTTCCCTCGGTTCCAGTTATTTTGCTGAAAATTGACTGAGTCGGGGTTCAGTTTTGATAATCGGATAAGGATGATTAGATAAGCTGACCTCTGATCCATTGACGAAATTCCCGGACTAAGGTTAAATAATCCATCGCTTCGGCTTGCGTGAGAAAGGTTATAATTTCGCTTAAACGTAAATTTGGGAAAAACAAACTGCGATCGCTTGAATAATATTTACCGTTTTGAAGTTGTTTAATTTTAAAGCTTTTTTGATTATAAATCCACACTTCTGGAACTCCGAGTTTGGCGTAAATTTTTAAACGAGTTTCCGAACGGCTAGTGATATCAATCTCAACAACTAAATCTGGAGGCGGATCGTTAACAAAATCCCATCTTTTCTTTCCTCTAATTTTATCAATATTGCAAATATAAAAACATTTATCGGGTTCTGCGCCACTATTTTCAGCTTGTTTAAATGTTGTTGAACCCAGTGGATAAATACTAATTTCTAATTCTTCGGCTAATGTCTCGACAAAACGTCCAATTACTTCTTTATAAAACTCATGTTCGGGAGAAGGAACCCTAATTTCTAAGTAACCTTGATAATAAGTCAAGCGAAAACGTCTTTGTTGACTGAGATCCTGAAGTAAATATTGATAGGTTTCCCATCGAATATCGGAAAGTTTAATAGAGTCTGAAACTAAAGTTAAAGGTAGGCTGTTCATTTTGCGGCTTCTAATGATAAGATTTGATTAAAACATAATATTAACAAGCCGATCTACAATATGTTTCCATGTGAAATTTTCAATGACATATTGAGGTGTAGTCTGATAGGCTTGAGTTCGGAAAGTCGAATTATTAATCATCGCTTCCATCAACTCTAGTAAATGAGAGTTATTAGGGTCCAGGAAAAATTTAATATCACCATTTTTCTCAACGGATATTTTGATTTTGCTGTCAATTTTCCAGACATATTCTGGATGAACAAAATCATCAGTTGAACCACCACTCGTACAAATCACAGGTAAGCCACAAGCCATCGCTTCTAATACGGGGAGATTAAATCCTTCTGCGGAGTAGGGAGAAACATACGCATCAGCAGCTTGAAAGAGTTCCGCCATTTCTAAAGCCGATAAATTTTCACCAATATACTGAATTCTAGGTTTAACTCGTTCAGCTTCGGCTTCCGTTAAAACATGGCGACTGACTTTTTGAATCGATTCTTTTGAGGGGAAAATAGCATCTCTTCCTTTTAAGATTAGACGAATATCTGAATATTTTTCTGTTAAAATCGCAAAGGCTTTGAGGAGGCGATCAACCCCTTGACGTTCATTCCACATCACGCCAATATTAAGAAAAACAAAGCTATCATTCCATCCCATTTTTTGGCGTAAAGCTTGACGTTTATCTCGGTTCAAGGGAAAATAAACCTGGGGATCGATTCCCAGAGGAACCACAACAATTCGTTCAGGATCGGCACCGCTATTGATAAATCCTTGCTTTGACCAATGAGAAGAGGTAATAATAATAGTCTCTGAGTTTAGATGGGCGTCTCGAAATGAAGTCACTTGCATTCCTCTGAGAATTGTTTGCGGAACCACTCCCCATTCCGTACAAGCAAATGTAAAAGTTTTTTGACTCTGAGAATTGGCTAAATTAAACGGACAATACATTCTCAAGGTGACATCTGTAGTTTTATTTTCAGTTGCAATCGGAATTTTTTTTAAAGCTTGTTCAGCATGAGGAGAGAGTAAGCCTTCTGTTGCTTTCCAACTCTCACTAACATAAGGCATATCTTGATAAAATAGTTGAATATCTTGATGTTTGTTGAGTTCAATCAGTTGATAGCTATTAATTAAGGAATAGGAGTGAGGAATAAACCGCCAACCTTCAACCCTTAAACTAGAATTTTGAGTATAAACAGGGAAAAATTGATTGAATTTTCTTTGGGGAGGTTCGGGTTTTTCAAGAACTTCTAATAGTTGGTCTACGGTATGCTTCCAGGTATAATTATTTTGGACAAACTTGGGCAACTTTTCGCGGGCTTGTTGACGAAGTTCCGATTTTTCGATGACAGTTCCCATCAACTCAACTAAATGTTCCCAGTCTGGATGGAGGAAAAAATTTAAGCGTTGTTGAAGGGCGCGTGTTCGGAATTTACTCTGAATTTTTAAACTAAAATCAGGATGGACAAAATCATCCGTCGCGCCGCCCTCTGTACAAATAATGGGTAAACCACAAGCCATTGCTTCTAAAGCCGATAAATGAAAAGCGGAAGCCACATAAGGACAAACATAAGCATCAGCAGCTTGATAAAGTTGGGCGATTTTTTGAAACGAAAATGTCTCGCCCAAATAAGCAATATGCGGTTTAATTTTATCAACATCAGCTTCAGAGAGAATACTCTTACTTGCGGCGAAGAGAGATTGTTTAGATGGATAAATCGCGTCACATCCTTTTAAGATGAGTTTGGCTTGGGGATACTGTTCAACTATTCGCAGAAACGCTTTTAGAAGGGGTCGAATTCCGGTTTTATCTTCCATTGAACTGACATTTAAAAAGATAAAATAATCATCCCATCCCAACTGCTGACGTAGGGCTTTTCGGTTTTCTGATGTTAGCGGTTGATAAATTTTGGGGTCAACTCCCCAAGGAATGGTTTTGACTTTATCCGCATCAATTCCACTGCGTACCAATCCTAATTTTGACCAATTTGAAGGAGTAATAATCGTGACATTCTCATCAAGAGTAACAGGCGTTCCTAGATTTTTTTTCAAGAAAACCGGATCGAATAACGTTCCCCATTCTGCTAAAGCTAAAACTAGAGTGTGATTAGCCCGATCAGAGGATTTAAAATTTAAAGGTTCAGCCATTCTTAACAGGACATCTGCATCCCGAGAAGTCGTTTCGCTGAGTTGATTCAACTGATGTTGAGACGTAGAATCAAATAAATTCGGAACCGCTTGCCAATTGGAATCAGAATAGGGTAAATCTTGTACAGAAAGCTGAAGTTCGGAACGCGGTAACATTTCCCCCAGTTGAAATTGATTTGCGATCGCAATAGAATGGGGAAGAAAACGCCAGCCCTCAAGGTGAATTCGCATAGGTAAAACTCTCAGCTCAACTTGCTCAATTAAACGTTAAAGAATGCCGAAAATCTGTGGTAAGATCGAGAAAGGTTAATAAATTTAATTAACAAACTTAAAAACACGGCTAATGGCTCTGGATGTTGATTCAACTTTTTACCTTCCTGCCATTAAAAAATGCGGTCATTAATTCTTAAGACTAAACAGATCATTGAGGATTAACATTTCTGAGCTTCAGATCGTCGCATTCCTTAATTCCTGTTTCATTCAGTTTATTATAAATCAGAGCGATAACAGATTGAGTATTACCCTTGAACCCCTGCGGTTAAGAACTGCGATTTAAACTCCCATGAAATTGGAAACCTTCTTTTGGCATCCCCAAAAGGGATGGTCAGTTCACACTTTACCCTCGCTTGACTCCGAACAGACTCTCGTTCTTCTGTTTGGTACAGTTGAGTTAATCGACAATCGCGATCCCATTGAATACCTCAAACAAAGCTATCCTCAGTCTCACTTGATCGGTTGTTCGACAGCCGGAGAAATATTGGGGACTTATCTGTTTGAACGGACCCTCTGTGTCGTCGTGGTGCAGTTTGAACAGACTCAACTCCGCAGCGCCAATACTTCAGTCGATCTTGACCCACAAACCAGCAGTAACAAATCCTATGATGCAGGCCGAACACTAGCCACTCAACTCCAGCATCCAGACTTAAAAGGAGTCTTTATTTTAGCAGATGGACTTTATATAAATGGGAGTGAACTGCTTCGCGGCTTGAATGCCATTCTCAAACCCTCCTCAAAACAAGAACAAATTCCGACCATTACCGGAGGACTCGCCGCTGATGATCACCAGTTCCAACAAACCTGGGTCTTAGCTGATGGCATACCTCGTCAGGGGAATATTGCGGCGGTAGGGTTCTACGGAAACCAAATCCAAATCAGTTTTGGATGTCAGAGTGGATGGACAATATTCGGTCCAGAACGACGAGTTACTCGCGCCAAACACAATATTCTCTACGAACTTGATGGTAAACCCGCCCTCCAACTTTACAAAGAATACCTGGGAGAACAAGCCCGCAACCTTCCGAAAAGCGCCCTGTTTTTCCCCCTCGCCGTTCAGAGTTCATCCACTCGCAAAGCCACCATTAGAAGCTTAGTCAGCCTAGATGAAAAGACAAACTCCCTACGCTTAAGCGGTAATATTCCCCAAGGCGCAATCACCCAACTGATGCGGGGAAACTCTGAACGCCTTGTCGATGGGGCTTTGGCTGCGGCTTTAGTGAGTCGTCATGGTATTCAACGTCAGCTTAATCTGATCGAAGAGGAACCAACACTGGCGATCGCAATTAGTGGCTCAGGACGTAGACTTGTTTTAGGAGAGCGAACAGAAGAAGAACTAGAAGTTACACTGGAAGAGTTACCTCCCCAAACTCAACAAATTGGCTTTTATTCCTACGGCGAATTTGCTCCCTCTGGGGTAGGAACAATCTGCCAACTGCATAACCAAACCATGACATTAACGATTATTCAAGAAACGATTATTCGAGAACAATGAACTATTACTCACAAACAGTACATAGTCAGCAGTTATCAGTGAAAAGTAGCCAGTATCTTTCTTCTCCAACTTCCCCAACTTCCTCCTTCTGCTTTTTGTCCCTCAAACAGACTAACAATCACGAATAGGAATCATGCATCCTTTGCTCCAGCGCCAACTCAAACGGCTCGATCTTAGGGAAAATACACCTCCAGACAACGCTGTTGCTTGGCAGGAGTTCCTCGAACGCATCAGTCGTAGCTACACCGAAGCCGATCAAGAGCGATATCTCATGGAGCGATCGCTAACCCTCTCCTCACGGGAAATGTTACAACTCTACGAGCAGCAACGGCAAGAAAGTGAGGCTCGTCTGGCTGAAGAACGCGATCGCCTGCAAGCAGTGATTAGTTCTTTAGGAGCAGGATTATGTATTCTAGATCCTGATGGTTGTCTATTATCAATGAATCCTGAAGCCGAACGCTTACTGGGATGGCAACAATCGGAACTGGTAGGACAATCTTTAATTCAGCAAATCGCCCTTTATAATTCTTCTCTATCTTTAGTTAATTTTCCTTGTACTTTTCAAGACTGCCTTGATTGTTTACCTGCCGATTCCTCTCCGCCTCAAAGTCTTCACTCTAGTGATGAACAATTTGTCTGTAAAGATGGTACAATTTTAGCCGTTTCCTACATTCTGAATCCGATTTTAGATCAAGAACAATTAATTGGTGCAGCTCTTGTTTTTCTCGATATTACCGATCGCAAACGCGCCCAACTCGAAGCCGAACAATCCCTCTCTTTATTACAAGCCACATTTAATGCCACCGATGCCGGAATCGTTGCCCTCAATCGCAGCGGAAGAGTCAGCAACTTTAATCAAAAATTCATCGAAATGTGGCAAATTCCCGAGGAGATTTTGCGATCGCCCCACGAACAATCGGCTCTCACCTTTGTCCTGCGAAAACTCAAGCGTCCGCCTCGGTTCCTGAATACCGTGATGCAACTATCTGCTGAACCGAAAACGGCTACCTATGACATTGTTGAATTTGAAGATAGTCGGATTTTTGAAGTCTATTCTCATCCCTCTAAAGTTGGAGAAAAAATTGTTGGACGAGTTTGGAGTTTTCGAGATATCACCGAACGAAAGCGAGTTGAAAAAGCATTACAACATCGAGTCGATTTTGAACAACTCATTACCAATCTATCAACCTATTTTATTAGTTTAAGCACAGATGAAATTGACAATGGAATTCAAAAATCCCTACAAAAAATTAGTACATTTATCGGAGTAGATCGAAGCTATCTCTATCTATTTCCCGATGAAGAAACATCTATGAAGTCCATCTATGAATGGACGAATATCAAAATTAATAATTTGCAGTCAGAACCGCTTAAAAAGCCTGAAAAAATACAACTCATTCAGTTACTAGAAAATCGCTTAAAATCAAACTCAGATTCCAGAATCAATCGCTCGGAAATCCCCTGGATTATGAAGAAACTGAACCAACTCAAGAGTATTCATTGCTTGGCGGATGAATTACCAGAAGATGCAAAAACTGATTTACAACGATTGCAACAATATCACTCAAATCAAAAGCTCCTCGTTCCGAACCAAGTCCCCCCAGATGATCTCAAATATTTAACCATTATTCCTCTAGTTTCCAGTAAATCTGTGATTGGTTTCTTGCGTTTTGATGCGGTGAACTCAGGATTTTCATGGTCATCAGATAGTATTGCGCTGTTGAAAATGGTTGCAGAAATGTTTTCAAACGCCATTGAACGCAAGCGAACCGAAATCGTTCTTCGACAAACCGAAGCTAAATATCGCAGCATCTTTGAAAACGCCGCCGAAGGGATTTGTCAAACCACACCTCAAGGTAATTATCTCAGCGTTAATCCCGCCTTAGCCAGAATCTTGGGCTACGCTTCACCCGAAGACTTAATGGCAAAAGTGACCAATATTAGCCAACAACTCTACGTGAAACCGAACCGACGAGCCGAATTTATCGAAGAAATGCGAACCCATCAAGCCGTTTCAGGCTTTGAATCCCAAGTTTATCGTCAAGATGGTCGCATCATCTGGATATCCGAAAATGCTCGAAGTGTTCAAGATGGCGCAGGTCAAATTATCTGTTATGAAGGCACAGTCGAAGATATTACCGAAAGCAAAAAAGCAGCATTAGCCCTCAAACAAGCAAAAGAAGCCGCCGTCGCCGCCAGTCGAGCCAAAAGCACATTCCTTGCTAATATGAGCCATGAACTGCGAACTCCCCTCAATGCCATTATTGGCTACAGTGAAATATTAGCAGAAGAAGCTGTAGAGTTAGGCTACGAAGATTTGGTTCCAGATTTAGAGCGAATTTGCACAGCCGGACGCAATCTTTTAACCTTGATTAATGATATTCTTGATATCTCAAAAATAGAAGCGGGTCGGATGGATCTGTACTTAGAAAACTTCAGTATTTCTGCCCTGCTTAGGAGTGTAATGTCCACCGCTCAACCCTTGATCGATGCCAATGGGAATAGCTTAGAAGTCGAATGTAGCGATGAAAATGAAAGCCTGATTGCTGATGTTACCAAAGTGCGACAGATTTTACTAAACTTGCTCAGTAATGCTGCTAAATTTACAACAGCAGGTCAGATCAAATTAAAAGTTTCAATCGTGAACTTAGCGGTGGAACTCCCTTCGGATTCCGAGTCGCTCATGGGGGAAACCACGGGGCGGATAAACGGAGCGGGAGACCACCGCCGTCAGCCCCTCCCCAAAACGGTGCTGCATCACCCCGTCGTCTCACAGCGTCAGGGAAGCGCGAACTCGCAACTTGGCGATTTTGATCGAGAGCGAAGTTCCCAACAGACGCACACCGAAACTGAAGATTGTGAAGATACTCTGACAGAGCATTCAGGTACGCCCTGTGTTCAGTTTCAAGTCTGTGATACTGGAATTGGCATGAGTCCCGAACAAGTGGATTTGCTTTTTCAACCCTTTACTCAAGGAGATGCCTCCACAACTCGCCGTTACGGAGGAACAGGTTTGGGTTTAACCATTAGCCAACGCTTTTGTCAGATGATGGGAGGAACCATTACCATAGACAGTCAACTGGGTCAGGGTTCGACCTTTACCGTAACGCTTCCCAAGTTCGTCAGAGATCCAAAACAAAGTTCAGACGAGGTCGAAGAACCCCTACCCGAACCGAAGACCGTAACGTCAAAAGAGCCGCACTCCACGAACACAACACCTCCTCAGCATACGCTTTTGGTGATAGATGATGATTCAATGACACGAGATTTAATCGTGCGATCGCTAGCTGTAAAAGGGATGACCGTTGAAACTGCATCATCTGGAGAAGAAGGACTTCGCAAAGCTAGAGAGCTGCATCCAGATGTAATTACCCTTGATATTGTCATGCCAAATATGGATGGTTGGTCAGTATTATCAGCCCTCAAAGCCGATCCAGAGTTAGCTGATATTCCCGTCATTGTGTTATCCTTCATTAGCGATAAATCCCAAGGATTTGCACTCGGCGCATCCGACTATCTGATTAAACCCGTTGATGGTAAGCGTCTGGCTCACCTGGTTCGCAAATATCAATCTCAACCTCAAGATCAAAATTTACCAACCGAAAGCTCAATTTTAATTATCGAGGATGACCAGACCACCCGACAAATATTGCGAGACTGCCTAGAAACAGAAGGCTGGCACATTGATGAGGCTGAAGATGGCTCCACTGCCCTGAAACTTCTAACCCAGAACACACCCAGTTTGATTGTACTGGATTTAGTTTTACCTCAAATGAGCGGCTTTGAGCTGATTGATATTTTACGCAATGCCCCCCAATGGTCGAGTATTCCGATCATTGTCACCACAGCCCTGGATTTGACCTCCACAGAAACTGACCAACTCCAAGAGTGTGTCGAACAGATTCTGCAAAAAGGCAGTTATGGCTGCGATGATCTATTGCATGATATTCAAGGCTTAGTCAATGCTAGGCTGAAAACATCATCCTTCATTTTTTCCCAGTTGCAATTGTGAACTCTCAATGCTCAAATCAAAAGGATCATGGCTAAGATTTTGTTAGTTGAAGATAACGAAATGAACCGAGATATGCTGAAACGCCGTCTCAGTCGCAAAGGATATGATGTCTTGATTGCAGTCGATGGAGCTGAAGGCGTAGAACTGAGTCGTTCTCAGCAACCCGATATTATCCTCATGGATATGAGTTTACCCGTGATGGACGGATGGCAAGCCACACGAGAGATTAGAAACTTTCCTCAAACTCAAACAGTGCCAGTCATTGCACTAACTGCTCATGCAATGGCAGGCGATCGCGAAAAGTGCATTGCCGCCGGGTGCAATGATTATGACACAAAGCCCATTGAATTTCCTCGACTTCTAGAGAAAATAGAAACCCTCTTAAAAAAAGCACCGACTTCTTGATTTAACCATTCAATTCGTGAGAATCTACTTAAATTAAGATGAAATGGGGTACTAACAAGGGGAATCGGATTATGGATAAGAGTCCCATTGTAGCCGACTTAAAAAGATTGATGCTATGCGTTGAGGCTTGCCATTGCTCAGTTCCCGGCTTGAGTGTTTTGAGTTGCCGCTTGTACCCAAAGACTTAAGATCGAACATCTATTACCAGGCTCAATGAACGCTGATCTAAAATCATCTCTAGTTCTCGTTGTGGATGATAACGAGGTGAATCGTAACCTACTCGCCCGACGAATTAAACGAGAAGGCCATCAAGTCATGCTCGCTTGTGATGGGTTTGAGGCGTTAGAGATGATCCGTTCTGAGTCGTTTGATTTGGTTTTGCTCGATATTATGATGCCGCAAATGAACGGTTATCAGGTGCTAGAAGCCCTAAAAACCGATCAAAGCTTGCGCTATATTCCCGTCATTATGATTTCCGCTGTCAATGATATTGAAAGTGTGGTTCGGTGTATTGAACTCGGGGCTGAAGACTATCTCTCCAAACCCTTTAACCCGGTTCTACTACGCGCTCGAATCAATGCTTGTCTGGAAAAAAAACGCCTTCGGGATCAAGAACGGGCTTATCTCAAAAAACTCGCAGAAGAACAAGAAAAGTCTGAACAACTGCTCCTCAATATTCTCCCGAAACCCATTGCAGAACGCCTCAAACAAGGAGAAAACACCATTGCTGATAGTTTTGAAGATGTGACGGTTTTGTTCGGGGATATTGCCAATTTTACGAAGCTCTCAGCCGATCTGTCTCCAGCCCAACTCGTCGAAATCCTCAATAAAATCTTTTCTCGCTTTGATGAACTCGCGGACAAATATAATCTGGAAAAAATCAAAACCTTGGGTGATGCTTATATGGTTGTCGGTGGGCTACCGACTCCTCAAGCCGATCATGCAGAGGCGATCGCAGAAATGGCTCTAGAAATGCAGAGCGCGATCACTCAATTTAGTCTCCAACCCGGAGAACCGCTAAAAATGCGGATTGGGATTAATACAGGCCCAGTAGAAGCCGGTGTGATCGGGATGAAAAAGTTTACCTACGATTTATGGGGAGATACCGTTAATACCGCCAACCGCATGGAGTCTCATGGAACTCCAGGAAAAATACAAGTTACAGACACGACCTATCAACGTCTCAAGCAGAAATATCAGCTCGAAGAACGAGGTATCATTTCTGTTAAAGGCAAAGGAGAAATGTATACTTATTTTCTTACGGGTCGAAAACCAAAATAGTAGACAATAATTTAAGACTGATCTTAACGAAATTCAACAATCAATTCAACAATCATGTTATCAACGGCTGAACTCCTCAATTATTCTAAGTGGATTGGCATTTTTACCCTATTTTGTGGGGTCTTGACTCTACTCGGATTTATCTTCAACTGGGGAATTCGTTTTCGGCTTGTGGGAATCACGGCTTTTATGGGCGTTTTAACCAGTGGTGTCTTTGGCTTGGGTCTGGGGCTATTCAACCGCGTTGAAATTCCAGATGCGGTTCGCTATTCTCGCGTTTATGATGATGGCGATCGACAAATTGTGATTGCTGTTGCATCGGATATTACACCCACTCAGTTAGAAGCTACTTTACAGCAAGCCGCCGCCGATTTATTTTCTCCGGGACGAACAGGACGACCCGATGAACCTCTAACCATTCGAGCGCGAACCCTGATTCATCCTCAACCTGGCATTTCTGAACCCATTTATATCGGTCAAGTTCAACGTTCCAACGTTCAACGGGATCAGCAAAATCTCAAGATTGACCTAGATCGAGAACAGTTGCAGCATTTGCAAGACGACAATAGCAATCAAGAATCATAATTTATTACTGCGATCGCTCAGGGGATTTTAAACAGTCCCCTAAGCAAGCCTAAATTAAGCTGGATAAATCCGCAGACGACGGTTGGGTTCTTCGCCAAAACTGTTAGATTTCAGGCGATAATGTTCGACCAACTCATGCTGCATTTTACGAACTTGTGGCGATCGCGGTAACAACTCTACAGGTTGTCCTTTAGGAATCACAATCTGCTCAACCGCCAGACGCGCTTCTTCGAGGGCCTCGATTTCATCTTCTGAGCCACTATTGGCAAACAACGCCAAGTCGGGAATTTCCGGTAAATTCGGATCTTCCATATTTAGTAACCGTCGTAAAGCACGAGCCACTTGCGGCGCACTCCCCGACTTGACTGTATGAATCGGAACTTGACGAGTTTTTGCCATGTGTCGAAGTTTTGACTGATTGCGAACGTGCGCCCGTAATGCTAAAACCACATCCGCACTGTCAATATCCTTCGTGATCGCCACAGGTAACTGCAAACTGCGAATCACTTGATCGATCTGATGACGAGCAATACCGTAGGGATAAATGTGTAAGGGTAAATCTTCCCCATTCGGGCCAATCGATGGCTGCTCTGCATGACCTCCAGCAATTCCTCTCAACCCTGTTGTAAAGGAAGCATCGAGCAGTTGTTCAAAATATTGATTTTTATTGTCCGACGCTAACTTTTCTGGAGGAATGGGGATCATTTTACCCGAACCCCGTAAACCCCTGAGTCCAGGTGATGCAACTTCCACACTCAATTCTGGCGGCAAAGTCCTTGCCGTTGACGGCATCACAGAAGGACTATTATAACGCTCCTGTACCGTTGAAACATTCCCCGCATCGTCCATTGTCCGAACTTGCAGCGTGGGTTGCATTCCCCGTAACAAGCTATCAATCGTATTAGCAACACTTTCATGCACGACCCAGCGATCGCGTTCGAGCATTTCAACCGCGATTTCAAAGGTTGGAGGAGCCTTCCGTTCTAACACCGTCTTCTGTGACCCTCGCCGTCTTGCCTCATCATCCCCTAACGTCACTGCTTGGATACCCCCAATTAAATCGGCTAGCGTCGGGTTTTTCATCAAATTTTCAATCCGATTCCCGTGCGCTGTACCAATTAGTTGCACTCCCCGTTCCGCGATCGTTCGAGCCGCTAACGCCTCTAATTCTGTCCCGATTTCATCAATCACAATCACTTCCGGCATATGGTTTTCTACTGCCTCGATCATGACCTGATGTTGCAGTTCCGGACGAGCCACCTGCATTCGCCGGGCGCGACCAATAGCCGGATGTGGAATATCCCCATCCCCCGCAATTTCATTGGACGTATCAATAATAACCACCCGTTTGGAGAGTTCATCTGCCAGCACCCGCGCAATTTCCCGTAATGCGGTTGTTTTACCCACCCCAGGACGACCCAGCATTAAAATGGACTGACCTGTTTCCACTAAATCTCGGATCATGCCAATTTTGCCAAATACGGCTCGACCGACCCGACAAGTTAAGCCAATCACTTTACCCGTGCGGTTGCGAATCGCGCTGATTCGATGTAGGGTGCGCTCAATCCCTGCACGATTATCACCGCTAAATTCTCCAATCTGATCAATGCAATGGTCTAAGTCTTTCCAGGAAACGGGGGTTTGAGAAATATACTCCGCTCCCATGGGAAAACGAGCTTCGGGACAACGACCCAAATCCATAACAATCTCAATCAGGCTATCGCGTTGGGTGTGTGACTCCACATTCCGTCGAATTTCTTCGGGAACAATATTGAGCAATCTATTGAGGTCGTCTGTAATCTGCATACTTCCAACAGTGACGTTTTCTTTATTTGTGGTAGGCGCCGTGTAACGGATGTTTCATCCCCTATGAGATGGGGACTCCGCACAACCTACCAATTAAAGCTGATATTTGAGGTTAAACGAGGAGAAAAGACCAAGAATTTAACCCCCTTCAGCCGAATGCAATCCCTTGAGTTGGGTAACGAGGGAATGAGCAAGGCTCACAGTCTGCCAAAGCAGATCTGGGTTGGTTTCCAGTTTGGTGAGCGCAGAGGGTTGAACCGTTGTTGTTAACTCTGCCGTTTGATTTGGGGTTAACTCCGGTTCAAAGAAAGATTTTGATTCGAGTTTTTCTAAAAGGGGTGACAACAATACACGAGCATAGCTGCCATAAGCCACACCTGCGACAGTTCCCGAACAAGTCCCTGCTGTCAATAGGTTCATCGACCTGAGTTTGCCAACAGTAGACTGGTTTGTCCCGCCTGCGAGTTGTACATAGCCTGGCAAATTCGCTGCCAAGACTTTTTGACTGAGTTTAATGCTGGCGGTTGTGGTACCCGCTCCGATATCCCCACTCATCGGTCGCCCGTCTGTTTGCCAAATCAGCGCACAAGGCAAAGGAGAGATAATTTCGTACAATGTTCGCAAGTAATCAATCAGATCCTCACCATTAGGACAACTAATGGAAACTAATTTCAACTGATCGATCCAGGGTTGCACAGTGTACCAAAGTCGTTTAAAATCAGAGACTCTACCGACCTGTGTGTGAATCTCGATCGCATCTACTCCTGTAGACAACACTAAAGGTGCTATCTTTTCCGGAGTAGAAATGTATGATCGAGTTGAGATGATTTGACTGGGACAAACCGGGAGACAGCGACCACAGCCATAACAAAGCGGATCTTGAACACCGCCTGTGAAGGAGTGAGCGAGATCATCAAAGGCGATCGCATCTGCCGGACAAATGCTTTCACAAGGTCGCACACAGTCCGGGGGACAAGCTGCTGAGTCAAATTCAGCCTTGCGGAAGTGAGGGTCTTCTCCATCATTGAAGCTGACCATCAGCCAAGGTTGATGAGGCGCAGAAAATCCTTGCTCACGAGCCAATGACAGCCAAAGTTGAGCCGTGGTCAGGGCTTCACGAGCAACAGAAATCACCGCCGGATCGGCAGCCACATCAATACAGTCCACACCCGCGAGGGTGTAGGCAAGAGTAAGGTTGCGTACCGCAGGCAAGTGCTGGTAACTGGCTCCGCAAATCAATTTGAACCAGTTGCCATTTTGCAGGGATTTAATAGGAGAACTGTTCATTGTCACAGTTAATATGGTGACATACTCCTGTTCAAATTCGTCATTTACTTCTGGAGAAAACTAAAAGGATACAACTTAGGGCATAGACCCGATTTGGAAGCTTTTAGCCTATCCTTGTCCCTCTGACACTACGGGTAGCATTCGTTACATATTTGAGACACTAAATATAGTGAAATTAACGAGAAAAGAGGGAATCAGCTTGAATGCAATTTTTTTGAAGGGCATTGCAAAAACTCTTGACAATTGTAGCGAAAGCCAATTTAAAAAAGGTTCCGAACTAGAACAAATGGCTACTGCTGGGAAATATATCGCATGGCTGTTGCTAAACTTCCCAAAGCTTCTATTCAAACAGATTGTATTTTGGATGTAGGGAACTCAATACCCAAGCCGGATCTGAGTCAGACCCAAATGAAACAGAGCAAAGTCCAGTTCCTCTGTAAACTTTGCTCTGCGATTTTAATACAAATGTTCTAGCAGTATTTGACCTGAACGACTAAGCAGCTTTGCGATCGCGTGCAGGAGATTTTCTCCAGTTTTCACTCAGATCAGACGTGGCTTGATAAATCTCTTGAAAAGAATACTGACGCACTAACTTCTTGCGGTACAGATCCGGACTGCCCATAATTGCCTCAGAACCTCGTCGCAGTCCCCATTCTATTAAATTTACAATACAAGCGACTCGCTCACTGAAAGTTAACGGTAGACGTGCAATTGTATTCAAATACTTTTTAAATTTAATATAGCCTGCTAAACGAGCCGGAATTTTGACGGTGGGGTCAAACCATTTTAGGCGACTGGTATTGTCTTTGAGTTTTCTCATGTAGGAAGCTTTGTGAAGCCGATGTAGGAATAAACGGTCTTCAACATATCCCATATCACCGAGTAAAAGCATTTCCGCCATCAAATTCCGATCAGAGCCAACATAACTGCCATGAAGTTGGGTTTGACTGAGCAAGTCTGTACGCATAACACCAAAAATTTCAGTGAAGTGGTACGCCCACAAAATGCGCCAAAATCTCTCACTGGGAGAAGAACCGTTTAAGGGGAGATCATCATCGTGAGTCCCATAAATTTGACCCTGATGATCGATTCGATAAGATAAACAGTGAGCAACGGCTAACTTGGGATCGCGATCAAGCAGCTCAACACACTGATGGAGATATTCTGGCTCTAATATATCATCATGCGCTGCCCATTTAAAGTAGGGTGCGGCTCCAGGCTGATAGACAAAATTGAAGTTAGGTGCTGCACCGATATTCTCCTTCTGTCTATAATAAACAATTCGGGAGTCACGAGCTGCCAATTCACGACAAATCTCCTCTGTTGCATCTGTTGAAGCATTGTCGCTAATAATGAGTAAAAAATCAGTGAGGGTTTGAGCTAGGATCGATTCTATCGCAGGACGTAGAAAGTTCTCGCCATTATAGACGGGTAAACCAACGACAATTTTGGGAGCCGTATTTTCTGAAGTTGAGTTTTGAGTTTCAGAGGAAATGTGAAAGGCTGAGTTCTTATCCATAACACTAAAGTAACATTTGTTTTTAGATTCCGTTAGAGTTGCTCAGATGACCCAAAAGCATCCAGTAAAGAAAAATAACTTAAAAGAGAAACACGAGCTTTTTCGCATTACTCCATTATTCATGCAGATCTTAGTCTTGTCTCTACAAATTTGTCAAGGGACTTGATTGTTGATCGGTTTCTTGTTTTCACTATTTCAACAATAATTAAAGTAAGGTCAAGAGTTAATTATGTTTAAATTATATTGCATTAGGATTTTTCTAAAAAAACAAGAAATAGTCCTCCAATCAAACTCAATTTCTTGAAAGATTGAGGAGAGATTCAATTTAAAATTATTTGAGAGCTGTCAGGAGATTCTATCTGGAATTCTCAAGCATCAGCCCATAGCTCTCTCAAGCAAAGAAGCTGTAGCTCGGAGACGAAAAAATTTTAAGATTTATTGACTATAAAAGACCCAAGCTTAATCATTGGGTGATATAATAATTGAGGAATTAAGAGAAGAGAAAATCTAAAGAATATATCATAGCTCTACTAGGGTAAACTAAACTTTTCAATCTGTCCACCCCTAACTGTAAATTTTTTATAAAGTCTTAAAGGATTTTTGCAAAGGTTGTATGAAGCTACCGGATAAAAGATAAACTGTACTTAATTTTCATCTGATGCTAAAATCATCCAAAATCCGACTAGGTGTCATGGTTGAACTGACAACTGTTCTATAAATTTGATATATAATAGCCAGGCGATCTTAATAGTCTTGATTCGCCTGAGTATTCTAACAATCCTGTACAGAGAATCATCAACTCCCTGGAGTCTACTCCCCGATCTGGGGATGATTCGGAATGAGAAGAGATCCTCTGTTATGGATATTGGTGAATTTAAAGCTAGAATACGGAAAGTAAACGATTCAGTTGAACCAGAAAAAGTGAAATAGACGAGACAATTGTAACTAAAAATGTCAAACTAGGAGAGGACTATAAGTTTTCTAGTCTCCAGATCAAGAACTTGGAGAGTCTAGGGTGTTTCTGATCTTAATTTTGAGTCAGCCAAGCTACCTCTGAAGTGTAAATGTTTGATTTCCGTCAGTTTCATCAATCTACTCTCGTCAAACTTCTTGATGGGGGAAGTAAATCTATACCCAGTTTAATAATCTGTCTTGCATGGATTAATATTGCTCACGCTCAACCTCAACCCAGCCTCACTCTCTCCCAATCTTCACCACCGATAAATTCAGCGACTTCCAATGCTTATACTCTCGGACCTGGTGATTTGCTGCGAGTTGACTTACTCGATATTCCTGAGTATAGCGGAGAATATCTAATTCTTAATGATGGTAGTCTGAGTATGCCTTTAATCGGACGCTTAAATGTTTCTGGGTTAACTGTTTCTCAACTAACAACATTAATTACGACAAAATATACTCCCTTTGTACAGCAACCTTTTGCAACGGTGAGTCTCATTTCTCCTCGCCCTCTGTCCGTTGTAGTTGCTGGAGAAGTAGTTCGTCCGGGAAGTTATGTCATTCCTCTGCTGGTTCCCAACTCTCAAACCCGACAGTTTCAGTTTTATAAAGTCACACAACTGCTCCAGCAAGCCGGAGGTGTAACCCAGCTTGCAGATATTAGCCAAATACAGATTCGCCGGATTAACCCCACTCAACAGCTCATTACAGTCAATTTAAAAGACTTACTTGAGAAGGGAAATATTGATCAAGATGTGATTCTGCGAGATGGAGATACAATCATAGTCCCGAAGGCTGAAACCCTCAATCCTATTGCCATTCGTCAACTCACCTCAGCAAGTTTTGCGGCTCAAGAAATTGACCCCTTCTCTGTCGTTATTGTAGGTGAAGTTTTTAATCCGGGAACTCATCAAGTCGGTGATACCCCGGGTACAACCTCTCAGCTCCCCACAATTACTCAGGCTATTCAAACCGCAGGGGGAATTACACCGCTGGCAAATATTCGTGAAATCCAACTTCGCCGCCTCACCAATGATGGCCAAGAAGAGATGATGACTATTAATTTATGGCAACTTTTAACTGATGGAGACGTGACTCAAGATGTTGCTTTACAACCTGGAGATTCGATTACAATCCCATCAGCGCGTCAAATTGACCCAACAGAGGTAACATCCTTAGCCAGAGCTAGTTTTTCACCTCAAAGTATTCAAGTCAATGTGGTAGGAGAAGTTATCCGTCCCGGTGCTATTGATGTACCACCCGATACGACTCTCAATCAAGCGATACTCGCCGCAGGTGGGTTTGATGAACGTAGAGCGGAGACAGAAACTGTTGAACTGATTCGTCTCAATGCAAATGGTACAGTGTCTCGGCGAAATATTGCCATTAACTTAGAATCAGACATCAATGAAGCAACCAATCCAATTTTGAAACGAGATGATGTTGTGATTATTCATCGTTCAGGTCGAGCTAGGTTTGGAGATTCTCTAGAAGATACTTTGAAGCCATTTGGTGGGATTATCGGTATTTCATCTGTATTAAATGTGATCCGGTTCTGGAGTAATTAACTGTAATTAACTATTAAAAATTCAAAAAATAGGCGATAGGAGGACTGTATGGAAGATCGTGATTCAATTGATTTAGATTTAGGAAAATATTTACAAACACTAAAGCGATACTGGCTGGTTGTGATTGGTATTTTTGCTCTGTGTGTTGGTTTATCTGTTTATGGAACCAAGTATCTAGAGCCAACCTATTCAGCCAGTGGAAAACTTCTCTTTAAAGTAGATAGAACCTCTTCCCTAGCCGGAATTGGTAAGGGATTAGGAGAGTTAAAAGCATTATTGGCTGACCAAACCCCTCTCAGCACTCAGATTGAAATTATTAACTCAAATCGATTACTCAATCAGGTCATCAATCAATTAAATCTGACAAATGATGAGGGAGAATTAATCTCTCCAACTAACCTCAGAAGTCGTCTAGAGGTAAAAATTATCGGGGGAACAGATATTGTCTCTCTTGCCTACGAAGGTGAAGATCCGGAAGAAGTGGCTAATGTGATCAATACATTGATGGATGTTTATATCCAAACTAATGTGGATATGAATCAGGAAGATGCTGTAGAAGCTCGCGAATTTATCTCTCAGCAACTTCCGAAAGTACAAGATGAAGTTTTTCGAGCTGAACAAGCTTTGCGAGCTTTTAAAGAGCAAAATCAGATTTTAGATTTAGATTCGGAATTTAAAACAGCGGTAACTGAACTAGCTGGATTAAATCGTCAAATTATGACTTTAGAATCGGAGTTAAGTGGGGTGAATGCCTTAGCACAATCTCTACAAGCTCAGGTAGGATTAAGCTTAGAAGAAGCAATTGCGGTCAATACCCTCAGTCAATCTCCCGTTGTGATGGGAATTCTCGCTGAACTCGAAAATGTTGAGTCTGAGCTAGTGAATGAAAGAAAACGGTTTCGAGATCGAAATCCGAGAATTATTGCCTTGAAACAAAAGCGAGAAACCCTCAATGCGGCATTACAAGCTCAAGTCTATCAAGCATTAGGAACTGGAGCTACTATTCCAGAAGGGTTATTAAGATTTCAGCAAGGCCAGAAAAATAACCAACTGGAAAGATTTATTGCTAATGAAATTAAACGGTTAGAATTAACCCGTCAATTGGATTCTCTGTATGCGTCCCAAAGACGCTATGAACAGCGATCGCAAAATCTTCCTAAACTGGAACAACAACAACAAGAATTGCAACGAAAAGTTCAGATTGCACAGGTAACTTATGAAACCCTTTTAAAAAACCTCGAAGAAGTACAAGTTGCTGAAAATAAAAGTACGAATAATGCCAGAGTGATTGAAGAAGCAGTTGTTCCCGCACAAGGAAGTACAGCAAAAACTCAACTATTGGCTTTAGGAGTGATGCTGGGTGGAGTTGCAGCCACGACATCTGTTTTACTCCTAGAAATGGGAGACAAACATATTCGCACCGTTGAGGAAACCAAGAAGATTTTTGGCTATACCCTTTTAGGGATCATTCCGAGGTTTAAAACGAAACGAGCTCGTCATATTCCAGAAGATGGAGTTAGTTCACAAATCCCAGTTGTAACAGCATCAGACTCCTTTATTAGTGAGATTTATCGGATGCTACAAGCGAATTTAAAGTTTCTCAGTTCCGATAGACGAGTGAAAACAATCGTTGTAACGAGCTCTGTTCCCAGGGAAGGAAAATCAACCGTTTCTGCGAATTTAGCTGCAACCTTGGCTCAACTGGGATATCGAGTCATGCTCATTGATGCGGATATGCGTCAGCCGACTCAACATCATCTTTGGGGATTAACTAATGCTGTAGGATTGAGTGATATTTTAGTCGGTCAAGCCTCGTTGCAAAGCGCAATTTGTCAGGGAATTGATCGATTAGATATTATTCCTGCGGGAGTCACGCCTCCCAATCCTCTCGCACTACTAGATTCTAAGCGAATGATGTCATTAATTCGCAACTTTTCCGAAAATTATGACTTTGTGATTGTCGATACGCCTCCACTGATTTTAGCCGCCGACGCGCTTACACTCAGTCAAATGGCGAGTGGTGTTCTGCTGGTGTCTCGTCCAAAAGTTCTAGATCGAACCAGTGCTAAATCGGCCAAAGAAATGCTAGAGCGATCGGGTCAACGGGTATTAGGTGTAGCCGTTAATGCCATTAGCAAAAACGAATCAGCTCAGTATTTCTATCATGCACAGCGTTACTTTCCCGATCGAAAATTTAACCGCTGGGAGCGAAATAAATTATCCCATCAAGTCAATTCCTATAGTCAAAAGTAGAAAGGGGACAGACAATATCGAGAGGCAATTGGATTAACTCAGTAAATTCTCCAGAATCGGCTTGTCAAAGTTCGAGGTTAAATCTCATTATCAATCATCAACTTGTGAAAAGAGCGTACATATTTGGATTGTATTTGATCCGGATTGTAAATCCCTTTTTAGAAGATGAACCTAACGGAGACACTAACTTCAAAGCTTATTAGCTCAAACTTCACTGTTTTCTGAGTGGATTTAACAAATATTAAAATCTTGATCGAAAGTATACTTGATAGCAAGGCTTCTGAGAATAAAAGGGAGAAAAGTTCGGATTTTTACAGAAACTTCACAAAGTCGGAGTTAAATTTAATATAATTATATTTACACAGAAATAAAAAAAAAGTATGATTATATATGAGATCAAGGTAAATCAAATACTTTACTTCAGAGAAGCTTAATTTTCCTGAAAAATAGTTGACATTAGTTGTTATGAATTTAAGTAGTGAAACGCTCTTCAAGCGTTTAGAAGTAGTGTTTGCCGTCCTTTCACTGGTACATTATTCTACAGGATGGTTAAAACTGATCATCTCTAGAGGTGCAAGCGAGGGTCAAGGCATTGATTTACTAGCCTTTAACTATAAACCTAATGAATTCATTTTTTTGTTTACCTACGTTATTTCATTTTGCTTGCTAGCACTTAGATGGAAAAAAGTTGTTTATGTTATTCAGAGAGAACCAATTATAGTCACATTAGTGATTATTACAATCGCTTCTACTTTTTGGTCTTTTTCTCCATCAGATACATTGAGAAGGAGCTGTACTGGATTTGTAGGAACCACATTTTTGGGATTGTATTTGGGAACTCGATATAGTCTGAAAGAACAAGTTAAAATTTTAGGTTATACTTGTGGCGTAATTCTTATATTCAGTATTATTTATTCAGTTGCCTTACCTCGATATGGTTTAGAACATGGCGTTCACGCTGGAGCATGGCGAGGCATCTTTTCTCATAAAAATCTTTTCGGTAGAGGTATGGTTTTTAATGGTCTTATATTCTTGATTTTTCAATCAATCATGCCTCCGGAAAGAAAATGGATAGCCTCATTAGGCTTGTTCTTGTCTATCATTCTCTTATTTCTCTCAAAATCATCAAGTGCTTTAATTAATTTTTTAGTTCTTTTTCTAGCATTCTTTCTCTATCGAACCCTACGATTTCGTTATATTCTTTTAGTTCCAGCTTTTCTGAGTATAGTCACTTTAGGAGGAATTTTGCTTCAGCTATACTTGACTTATACGACAGAACTCTTTGGCTTAATTGGTAAAGATCCGTCTCTGACAGGTCGTACAGACATTTGGGAATTTGTCTGGGATATGATAGAAAAACGCCCTTTACTAGGTTATGGTTATACAGCCTTTTGGAATGGTTTAGATGGTCCTTCTGCCCATGTAATTCGAGCAGCTCGTTGGGATGTTCCTTATGCACACAATGGTCTACTTGATTTGTGGCTTGAATTAGGTTTACTTGGAGTTTTAGTCTATCTGACTGGATTTGCTATCTGCTTATTACAAGCGATTAGGTGGGCAAGGGTTAGCAAGGGTCTAGAGGGGTTATGGCCATTAATGGGCCTAACATATGTTGTCATGTGTAATTTAACTGAAGGTCCTCTATTAGGTGCAAAAAACCTATTTTGGATCATATATGTCACTCTAGTTGTCTCGCTGAAAATTCCCCAATATTCATCAAAATCATTTCGCAGTCTAAGTGGATAATGTTTTAAGTATTGAATTTAGGATTAATAGATAGAGTCGTATTATCTATGATGCAGTCAAACCATTAAAAATATTGATATTAATCTTTCAAAATAGGTTATCAAGCTGTGAAATATATCATTACCTTTCAAAATAAAATAAAAATAATTACACAAAAATCTCTATTTCGGAACACCCTGTGGATGTTTTTAGGGAAAGTAATTAGTGTGGTTATGCAGGCAATATACTTTGTCATCGTTGCCAGAACACTGGGTACAAAAGACTTTGGAACCTTTATGGGAATTACAGCGTTAGCTGCGATAGTTCTTCCATTTGGTTCTTTGGGAAGTGCAGATATTTTAACTAAGAATGTTTCAAGAAATAAAGTTTTATTTCCAATCTATTGGGGAAATTCAATCTTAACAACTCTGGCTTCTAGTAGTCTTGTAATTACTTTTTCATTTCTGGTTGCCCAACAAATTCTCCCTCCATCTATACCCGCAGTTGTTCTTCTCTTGATCTTAGTTTCTGATGTTCTATGTTTAACGATATGGAATATTTCTTGCCGTGCTTTTATTGCGGTAAATTTGCATAAAAAGACTTCTTTATTACAAGTCTCTCTTAATTTTACAAAGTTATTATCTGCTCTAATATTTTTTACCTTGATTCCGGATCAGAGCTTAGAAAAATGGTCTGTTCTGTATTTACTGGGGACAGCATCTACAACTTTATTTTCATTCTTAATGGTGAGTAAAATATTAGGTTATCCTAAAATTAAACCCACATTGATTAAAGGTAATATTAGTCAAGGTATTTATTTTTCTATTGCGAGGTCAGCTGCTTTCGTTAATGCCAGTATAGACAAAACTATGTTAGCCAGTCTATCAACATTAAATGCAACAGGATTGTATGCAGCTGCTTACCGCCTAATCGAAGTTTCATACTTACCTATTCTTGTTATTTTTAGTTCCACCTATGCTAAGTTTTTTAAAGAAGGTGAACAAGGAATTAGAAATACACTAAAGCTAGCCAAGCGTTTATTACCGATTATCTTGTCTTATGGAATTTTAACTTGGATTGGATACCTGTTTTTTGCTCCTTTTATTCCCTACATTTTAGGAGAAGATTATTCGGCTTCAGTTCCTGTATTATATTGGTTAGCACCAATGCCTTTAATTGTAGGCACAAGATTTATAGCAGCCGATACCTTAACTGGGTCGGGACATCAAAAAATTCGGAGCTTTATACAATTTTGCACGGCATTACTAAATATTCTATTGAACTACTACTTAATCCCCAAATTTTCATGGAAAGGGGCAGTATGGTCTACCTTAACGTGTGATATATTAATGATGCTTTCTTTATGGGCGAGTATAGCATTTTTATCTCGTAAATCCGCTAATTCATAATTGAAAAATGTAAACAAGGTTTTAATCAATAACTATTATATTTTATGAGAAAATATTTGTCAGTTTTCAGTGTCAATACATACAGATTTTTTCAAGTTTTTTCTAATAATATTGTTGACATAAATCTCAAGAGTTGTTATCCTTTTAATAGAAGATTTAACAAAAAAAGTAGAATAAGTGGAGATGCTTAATAAATGAATAAAAAACTCAATATAATTTGGCAAACTCCTCCTGATTCACTCTGGCAATTTGACTGGATATCTTCACTTTTTCCAGAATATCAGCTTAACTATGTAGTGGATACAAAGTTAAAACTTGTTCTAGAAAATTCAGTAATTGTTTGTAATTTCATCAAGGAAATCGACCATGTCCTTGGAGGATCATATGGTCAATACCATAAGTATTTGAAGAGGTTTAATGAGTATATAGAGGCTTTCAAAAAAGAAGGTAAATCTGTAGGCTTTATTCACATGGGAGATCAATATTTTAGGGAGTCAATCAGCTTTTACAAGAATATTGATTTTATTTTTAGAGAACACTACAGAGAAGAAGCCCATAAAAAATATCCACAATGCTATTATCTTCCGTTAGGTTACAAAAAAGGTTTTGTTCAAGAATTAGTTGATAAGAATGTAAAAGAAAGAAAGTATTACTGGTCTTTTGCTGGACAGCTTAAAGCTTCTAGATACACAATGATTGAGTCAGCAAAGCGAATTCCAGGAGGTCAGTATTATGTCACTACTCAGTGGAACGATCCGAAAGGCTTAACAACACAGGAGTATGCGGCTTTACTCAACGACACAGTTTTTGCTCTCTGTCCAATGGGAAACTATTCATTAGATTGTTTTCGTGTTTATGAAGCTCTCGAAGCTGGTGCTATTCCTGTTATTGAATCTCACAGTATGAAGGTGATTTTCAAGAAAATATTTAATCTAAAATACCTAGTTAAGTATCGAGACATACACTACTGGTCTAGAACTCATCGGTACTGGCAAAGAGCATATGGTTCTGACTTCCCTTGTCTTCAAATCACTGACTGGAGAAATCTAGAATATTTGTTAGGAAGTACCGATGTAGAAAAGACGGCAGAGCAAGTAAAAACTTGGTGGGAAAACTACAAATCATCCTTAATAAAGTTTATAGAATTTAAGGTTGAAGAAAGCTTTTATCTAAAAAAGCTTAAACTCGGATAAACAATTTTGTTGAATACTCATTAAACTCAGGAACTCTAACTATGAAGTATAATAAATTTGGAAATACTGAACTAGAAACTTCAGTAATTGGCTTGGGTGCAGCTCCTATTGGCTCTCGTACAGGACGTGCAGAATCACTACAAACACTTCACAAAGCCTTAGACCTGGGTGTCACATTCTACGATACCGCTCCTAGCTACGGTCAGGGAAGTAGCGAAGAAATTATTGGTGAAGCATTTAAAAAAAAGCGAGATCAAGTTGTTCTAACAACAAAGGTTGGTTCTTCTATCTCGTCTACACTTCAGTTGGCTGCAAAGTTCAAGCCTTTAATAAGATCGCTGCTTCATGAGATACCTGGGGTTCGGCAAATGGCTCAAAGACGTATTCAAAGCTTTGTACAATCTCAAACTCAAACTAATAACTATCAATCTAGTTACATCATTGAGTCTGTAGAAGCAAGTTTAAAGCGTCTTCGGAGTGAGTATATTGATCTTTTGCTTTTGCATTCCCCTCCTGATGATGTGATTGAACGAGGTGAAGTATTTGAGGTACTAAAATCTCTTGTACAACAGGGGAAAATACGCTACTACGGGTTATCTGCTGGCAGTATAGAAAGTGCTTTAATTTGCTTAAAACAACCTGAATGTGGTATTTCTGCATTACAGGTTACTTTAAACCTTTATGAGCAGGAGATAATTGATCAACTTCTTCCTATAGCAAAAGATCGGGGAATTGCGATCGTAGCCCGTGAACCTTTTGCCCATGGTAAATTGATTCCATCTCTAGGCAAAAGTGATGGATTAACCTATCTTGGCCCTTTAGAGTCTGACGATCAATTTTCTTTTTTAACTGATGGAGGAAAGCGAACAATTACTCAGGCAGCTTTACAATTTGTTTTGCAAACAGAAGGAGTTTCTGTTGCACTTGCCGGAATGTCAAAGTCAAATCATGTTATGGAAAATGTGGCTACGCTCAATGTTTCTCCCTTATCCGATCAAGAACTCGAAAAAGTTCATTCAATGCCAGTTAAATTATGAGCTTAATTTCACGCTTTGTTCATAGTGCAAGTCCAAGAATCCATAGAATTGCTTAAATGAGGAATTTTACCATGATCACAAATTTCATAGAAAAACCCGGATCTATTCTACGAAAACTTAAGTTTGCTCCTAATAAAATTAAAAGAGAGGTTAGACGACTACCTGTTCTACAATCTTTGTTAAAACATAAATATCAAGCCTCTCTTATAGAACATATTAATCGGCTTCCAGCTATTCCCGAATCAGGTTCAATTTGGGTTAATGAAATGCAGCAATATGGCGTTTCTATTACCTCTTTAGATCAGCTTTCTATTCCTTCAACATCTGCAATGATCGAAGCTGCTGAGAAACTTATACAAGATTTTCCGACACTTTCTAATCAAGATACTTTCGAGATTAGTCCCTACGTTCCGACTATACCTCATTCCTATCTGGTTCAACATTACCTAGCAATTTTTCTATGGGGTTTAGAAGAACAACTTCTGAATATTATTGAAAACTATATTGGTCTTCCTATTCGATACCAGGGTGCAGAGTTTCGCCGTGGCATTGCCAATGGAAAAGTTGTAGATGTTCGACGGTGGCATATTGACACAGAAGATCACCGGATGTTTAAGATCATTCTTTACTTAAATGATGTCAATTCTGACGGAGGACCTTTTGAATGTTTACCAAAGCCTTTAAGCACACAAGCGATAAATAGCCTTAAATACTATTCTGGCTTTGTTTTGGACTCAACAATGGAAACTGCCGTCCCAAAAAGTGAGTGGAAAACTTGTACTGGCAAATTGGGTACAGCCGTTTTTGCAGATACTTGCAATATTTTTCATCGAGCCAAAGCACCGACTGCAAGAGAACGTTACTCCGTAACATTTAGTTATACATCCATTCAGCCAATTGAGTATCGTTCTAAGTTGAAGTTTACTCCAGAACAATGGCAGTTAATATCGAACCAATTAACTCGGCGGCAAATTGACTGTATCGATTAATTAATATTCGTTTCTAAGAATAGAACAGGTACTTGTAGGGAAGAAGTGATTAATCACTTCTTGAACTAAGCTTCACCCTGAAAATCCAACTCATTATTCACAGTTTCAAGGACTATGTCAATTCTACAACCTTCATCTGAAAATGTTCTTAAAACTACTAATTATTTTCAGAACCTGACTTATGGTGCAACTCCAATCGCATTCCATAATTTAATTTCCTACTGGGCAAGGAAAACAGCAGGAGCTGATTTTTTTATGACTCAGGAAGCTGATAGTAAGGGCTTTCAAAAGCCTTCAAGGAGTATTTCAATTAGCCAGATTTTGTCCTCTATAAATCCTAGCTTTAAATCTCCTCTTTTTATTGTGGGCGCACCTCGTTCTGGTACAACATTTCTTGGAAACTGTATCGGTGTATTACCAGAATATTCTTACCATTTTGAGCCTGTTGCTACGGTTGGTGCGAGTCGCTATGTGTATCACAGTCAGTGGAGTTTTCAGCAAGCGAGTTCTTTCTACCGCCTAGTTTATAAGTGGCTGATGAGGATAAACCTTGATGGTGATTTAAAATTTGCTGAAAAAAGTCCTGATAACTGCTTTTTGATGCCATTTCTTTATCAATGTTTCCCTAATGCGAAGTTTATTCATATTATTCGTGATGGTCGAGATGCGACTCTCTCCAATGCAAAAAAACCATGGTTGAGTTCATCCTCTAATGGTCTAGGTTTGAGGGAGCCTAGTGGCTATTTATTAGGCTCACATCCCCGCTATTGGGTTGAGCCTGAGCGTACCCATGAGTTTCAACAAACAAGTGATGTTCACCGATGTATTTGGTGTTGGCGTCGGCATACAGAAGCTGCTTTAAACCATGCTAATTCTCTGCCTTCTGGCCAATATTTTGAGATTTACTATGAGTCATTGGTAACAGACCCTAAAGCATACGCTGGCAAAATATTAGATTTTCTAGAAATCGATCAATCTGAATCTAAGGTTGTCTTTCAATCAGCTTTATGCAAAGCTAGCAAAACCTCGGTAGGCACTTGGAAGCAAGAGTTTTCTGAGCAGCAACAAGAGACAATTGATAAAGAAGCCGGGGAGCTTTTAAGGAATTTAAGCTACCAGTAAAAAGACAATCTGTAGATCAAGTAGGATGATAAGCTTTTCTTGCTATTGACCAGTGTCTACCATTGCCTATAGCAGATTGAATCAAGCCTCAAGGTGAAAGTCCATAGTTATCACGGGGTTTAAATATAGCTTTAGCTATATTTAAACTTGTTTTCGAGGAATCTAGAATACTCAAACTTTGAACAAATAATCCTGAGTTTTTAACCACTCAGTCATATATTCGCATCCTCTATGAAAAGAGATGATCGGTGTATAATTTAAAAGTTCTTCTGCTTTCTGATCAGGTAATTGATATTGGCATTGATAAAGCCATGCCATTTCTTGATTTAAAGCAGATTGTTGAGGAACTTGTCTGGTCTTTTTAGAGGAGCGTACAGGTTTCAAGAGGTGAATTAATTCCCCTAATAAATCAGAGTTCTGTATCGCCTCTCGTAAATATTCTTTCAAGCTTGGATTATAATCAGAGCAATTAATATTAGGAACTTGAGAGAGACTTTTACCGAGAGCCTGAGCAATCGGATCATACAAGTCAGCCCAAGTAATCCTTTCTCGGTCTCCAACAATGAAAGCTTCTTGATCTACATCTGGAGTAATCATTGCTAGATAAATGGCGTGAGCTAGATTATCAATATAAATACTATTACAGATTCCTTGACCTTGATTAACTAAGTAAGCTGTTTGATTTTGTAGAGAGTTTGCAAATCCTGCTACCCAGCTAGAATACGGTCCTGTAACAATTCCAGGTCGGAGTATAACAATCTCCGTGTTGCGCTTTTGTCGCAGTTTTAACAGTAGTTTTTCTGCTTTAACCTTAGCATTATTATATGCTAAAAATTGAGACTCATTGAGAGGACTATTTTCATCTGTTCCCACTAAAGGAGCTTGACCATGAACAGAGGCAGTGCTGAGATAAACTAGACGCCTTACTTTTGCCTTTTCTGCTGCTTGATATGTAGAAGCTACAGTTTTTTTGAGAAACCAGGGGTTCCCTGAAATACAGTAAATCACAATATCACAACCTACAAAAGCATTGTATAAAGAAGAAGAATCTAAAGCATCAGCAATACAACTCTTCAATCCTAAATGCTTTAGATGTGATAGGCTTGATGAAGCTCTAACAATTGGTTTGATCTCTGCAAGTTTGTTGACACAAAAAAATTCTGTTGTTCGAGTTCCAATAAAGCCAGTTGCTCCCAATATACCAACGTTTAACATCATTTTTATTGTTAACCTTATTCAATTATAGTTGTAGACTCTCATTAATATCTTACTATCTGTATTTATTCAAAAGATCAGAGTAAACCAGCAGATTTGAATTTAATTAACAGCAACCTCCTCAACTGAGCTCTGTTCTGCTACCATTCTCCTTGAATACCAAATAGTCCTGAAACTGCTCCTACACCTCGATATATATTCAAAAGCCCTTGTACAAAAGTATGCTTTCCTTTAAATACTGCTGATATCATTCGTAAAATTCCAAGACTAATCCAGCCACATCCTTTAGTAAATCGAATTGTTTGAACCTTAGCTGAAGGATAGAGTTCCCGCTCAAATCGACTATATGCACTAGACCCCCAGTAAGCTCGTTTAATAATCCATTTAATATTAGTTCTGGATGTAGGTATGCACTCTCTAACAATTGCTTCATTAGCCCAGATAATACGATATCCTTCCTTATGAAGTCGCATGAATAAATGTGTGTCTTCAGCAGCTTTACGTGCTAAACGATTATCAAAGACTTGATCGAGCTGCTGTAATAGTTTGCTACGAACAAGCACATTGTTTGTAAAAGCAACGTCCATCTGAAAACCACTTGCTTGGTACAGCGGTTCAAAAAATTTACCTTTGATTATCCAATCAGGAATACTTTTATCCTCAAACTTAGGAAATACAGGTCCTGTAACAATATCAGCATTGTGCTGTCTTTGAATAATTAAAAGTTCTTCAAGCCATGATGAATCTGGCACTTCATCATCGTCTATCATTGCAATGAAATCTGAGTTGTGAGAAGTATTTTTAATTGTACGATTGCGAGCATAAGTTACTCCTTTCATCGGCTCGATATCATACTTTAAGTTTCCTGAAAATTTAGCTTTAAATTCCTCACATACACCTCTAGCGGAACCGGATAAGTCATTATCAACGATAATGATCTCAATATTAGGAGTATTGATTTTCTCAAACGTGAGTTTGTTTAACTCCTGTAATAAAAATTTGAGCTGATTGGGTCGTTGATAGGTTGCTATACAAATAGACACTAACATTGCCACATTTTCCTATATCAATTAGAACTAAAATTTGAGAGTAGTTTCAAGTAGGAACTTTGATAATAAATAGCAGGCTCAGTGATTTCCCAGGCGTTAATCGGGTAAGATTCATTTGTATCAACATAAGCCTTCATTGGAGGTTGGGTTTTAAGGTTTTCAATTGAACCTGTGTAATTCTTGTTTGCTCCTCCCGTTAAATATCCAGGAGCCGGGCCATATTTAGAAGTTAGTGCATTGTCATAAACTCCTTTCCCAAACCATTCGTGATACATTTCATTTGCACAATATTCAGCTCCATAATCGTACATATTTGTTAGATAAACCATATTTAATGGATTCACCCCATGTAAATAATGCAGATGGTCAAGTGCCTTAATTTTGTAATGCTCTTGATGTTCAGAATCGATTTTTGAAAGAACAGCATCATAGTTGCTATTTCCATCATTTGCTTTGACGCGATTACTTCCCCAATGATATTGAGGAGTAGGAATATAAGCTCGATAGGGATCAAGATTTGCGTTGAAACCATAGGCATTATGATTAGAATTAATGACCTCTTTAAATCGAGTTAAAATGCGATCGCTCAAATCTTGACTAGCTTGGGAAAGTAGAGTGTAGAACAGGAGTGCATCACCCTCGTGAGGGCGATATCGTGACCAAGTATTGTCTGAAAAAGGTCGCGTTGAACTCAAATTTTTCTGGATGTGTTCTGTATATTGTGCTTCAGGCTTGAAAGCAAATAAATAAACCGCAGCCACAACAGAAGTACCTCGCTGTTCCTTCAAAGTTCGATCCGCATCTCCTGCTTTAATTTCCTGTGAGTCACAATCTGTTTTTTTAGGATTATTTTCGTACCAGTTCCAAGCTTGTATTGCTCTTTTATGTAAGTCATTTGCATAGGTTTTTAAAGCCGGAAACTGCTGTAAAACTAATGCCGCATGAGCAAACATACTTGCCGTTGCAATCGTAGCAGAAGAACATTTCGGCCCGTAATATCGAGGACGACGATCCAAACTTGGTCTATCTGCACTTTTGTGGTCAATATTCCCTAGCTTAATAAAAACCCCACCATCATTATCCTGCATTCTTTTCAACCAATCGAGTTCAAATTTAATTTCATCGATCAGATCGGGAATACCATTTTTGGACTCTGGAATATTAAAATCATCTGTCCAAATTGATGGATTTTGGCTATAAGCACTTAAGAGCTGATGAACAGGTTGATTGGCAAAAGTAACATACTTATTTGTATCTCCTGCATCAAACCAGCCTCCACGCATATCTCTTTCTAAGTTGGGATTATTTTTATCATAGATATAGCGGGCTGAACTATCTTGATGTAATCCTAAAAAAGCAGCTTGATCTTGCCATTTTGGATCTGCGAAAGGAGGAACTTTAGCAAAGCCACTGCGTTGATAAAAAAACATACGAGTTGCAGTAATCAAAATCTGACGATAGACATCCTCTCGAATTTCAAAGGGAAACGATCGCTCATTTTTTTCCAAATCATAGATATAGTATGAACCTGGATTCTTCACGGGAGAAAAGTCAAACCACCAAGCTTGATCTCCTGATTGTGGATCGGTTTTTCCTTCAGCCCAGAGTTGAATATTTCCAGAATATACTGTTTGATTCGTTTCTGCATCTCGAACTTGGTAGATTTTCCCTGGTGAGAAAGAATCTTGCTTGTTAAACCCCAATTTAGGATTAACAATTACCGCAACTTTATGATCTTGGGGTCGATAGCCAAACTGATCGACTCGAATTGAGTTCATCGGTATTGTTTGTAGTTGAACCCTGGGAATATTTACAGTCAGTACAAGCAAGATACCAATGAGAATAGAGCTAAAAAACCTCAGTGGCTTAAGCTGAATCATTAAAATTCAACCTTAACGAATAACGAGCTGTTTAGAAACCTCTGCTTTATCAAAGGACGATTTGAGCTGATAAGTACGGTTGTTTTCTAAAGCATTTTGGATGGTAAGAACAAGTTCATTAACATGAAGCGAAAATCGGGCAGATAGCTGACAAGGTCGCTCTTCTAAAATTGCCGCTGCTAGATCTGCGACTCCTCGACAAAAATCCATTCCATGCTTTGTTTTATGCTTGACTATACCCTGTCCCCTTTTCACGAGTGGATATCTCTGTTTCCAAGGACTAATAAATGTCTTGCGTCTAATTGTGATTCGGCGCTGAAAATGAACGGGAGAGGTAAAATCCCAACAATCATGTGTCGAAAGAACCCCTTTATCCCCAATAATTTTCAGAGAATGGTCAGCCGGAGCAACAATGCTACAGGTCAACCGAGCAACAACCCCAGACGCAAATTTAATGCAAGCGACAGAAAAGTCTGGTGTTTCCCGGGGTTCTAAGATAGAATCCGTTTGCTTATTGGGAATTAAACAGGATGAAAATGCCGTTACTGATTGAGCGGGTCCAAAAAATGCAACTAACCAAGTTAGACAGTAGCCTGCGTGTTCGAGAGTACATCCGACTTCAAACTCGTCTTTGTAGGGCCAAGGAATACCTGACTGACTGAGCCATTGACGATAACGCATCTGATGAATCATGCCATCATCCATCTCAGCGTAAACTAATCTCACTCTCCCGACAACATTCTCTCGAATTGCTTTCCACATCGTTTGAGCTGTTTCTCCCAGAAGCGTACAGGGTGCTGAACTCAGGTATAAACCTCTTTGCTCGGCTAACTCAACCAACTGCTCTGCTTCTGACATCTTCATTGCCAAAGGCTTTTCTGAGTAGACGTGTTTTCCTGCTTCTAAACAAGCTTTAGAGACCTCAAAGTGACTGCGAGGATTCGTTAAATTCACCACCAACTCAACCTTTTCATCTTCAAGTAGTTCCTCCATTGAGTTATAGTGGAGAACTCCATGATAGGCAGAAAACCGTAATGCTCTTGCTTGGTCTCTATCCATAACTCCTACTAACTCAAGCTCTGGATAGTTAGAAAGAGTGGTTAAGTAAAAATCAGCAACAAATCCGCAACCAATAATTGCTATTCGCATTATTTCTCCCTGGAAAATTTCATCATTAAAGGTATTTACTCTACACAAACTTACGATATAGCTATCATGCTAATTCGCAATCTTGGCATCGCAAAGATCTAGACTCACTTCTAAAAAAACAGAAGTCGTCGATATAGACAAGTAGATGCTTTAATACCCCTGTGGCTAGGTATTTTATTGGATAAAAGAATGATTCAGTGTGAATCACATTCTACAAGTTAATTGAGTTACCTTGCTCTCAACTTAGATCTTGCTTAATATCCGACTCCCTGACTTTTTATGAGAATTTCTTTTTCTCTAGAATATCACAATCTATTTGTCGATGTCATCCTTAAAGATCTCATTTCATCAAGTCAGAGCAAGTTGCAGGAGTGAACTACAGATTTGATCTTTCTTCACTAACCCTAGCTCAGTTTCTCTACAATTGGCAATCAAATTGTATTGAGAGCAGCAAACAATACTATTAACTTTAGAACTCATGTAAGTTCTAAAACTAATACAAGGTAAAAATGATTTAAGCTATTCCTCGACTTTGATCAGGAATTTGGAGATCTAGATAAAGTCAATTTAAGTATTAGGGCTGACTCCAAACTTTAAACTGGAGGCAGTTTTTAAAAAATCTTGTTCACTTAACACCTAAAATTAAACTGCACTATTACCAATAGTAAACGGAATCACATCCGGACAAAAGAGGGTTATGTAAAAATCTGAGAATAGTTTGTGAAAATTTTGTAAAATTACAACTTTATTTGATCAAATGTTGACTATTCTTTTTGATATAACACTTGCTAACTTGGGTAAAATTTTCAAGAAGGCAAAGTAAGTTTGGACTCTTGATTGATTTTGTTCACCCTTAAAACAAAGTTGTGAAATTTATGGACTTGTATTTAGCCCAGATTAGTATAACATCTAGTCACTCGAATGAAAAGGACGCAACAAACGTGCGTCCTTGATGAATCTGCTCAGTATCTAAACAGAAAGCATTAGCTGGTGGCAGCTACAGCCACTTTCTCCAGAGAGGCTTCGGTGCTAGTTTCTGGTGAATTTTCTTCCGAAGGCGGGACAACCTGCCAGAACTTCGGCAAATACTCTGACCAATTGGCGAGAATTTGCTTGGCTTTCTCACTCCCTGTATGCTTGGCGTGTTGTTCGATCAGGTCTTTGAGCTGTTGCTCTCCTGCATCGGTACAAACGCGCTGAATCTTGACAATTTCGGTGTTGACCCGTTCGGGGAACTCGTTATTTTCATCGAGGAAGTAACCAATCCCTCCGGTTTGACCTGCGCCGACGTTGCGACCCACAGTACCTAAGACAACGACAACCCCACCGGTCATATATTCACAACAATGGTCGCCGGCACCTTCAATTACAGCTCGTCCCATGGAATTCCGCACCGCAAACCGTTCGCCAGCTTGACCCAAAGCATAAAGCGTTCCTCCGGTGGCCCCATATAGACAGGTATTGCCAATAATGACGTTTTTCGAGGGATCATAACTCGCCTGAGTGGGTGGCTTGATAATCAACTGACCGCCGTGCATTCCCTTACCAACATAATCATTGGCTTCTCCAATTAAGGTCAGAGTCATTCCCGGTAAATTGAACGCCCCAAAACTTTGACCCGCAGCACCGGTGAAGTTGAGGTTAATTTGACCTTCAAATCCAGTATTGCCATACATTGCAGCAATTTTTCCCGCAATTCGCGTTCCCACTGTCCGATCGGTATTCACCACTCGAACGGTTTTATTCACAGTACCCTGATTCCGAATTGCAGCAGCAATATCAGCATCTTCGAGCAAGACATCATCTAATACAGGGCCATTACTATGAGCCGCTTCATGGTTCAACCAATTGCGATCGCTCTTAGTATCGGGTAAATTCGTCAAACAATCGAGATTAATCGCGCTTGTCTTAGTCAGTTGAACGCCGTCTTTAAGCTTGAGTAAATCTGAACGTCCGATAATCTCACTCAAGGAACGATAACCCAACCGCGCCAATAACTGTCGAACTTCCTCAGCCATAAAGAAAAAGAAATTCACCACATGATCCGGCGTACCCGGGAAACGTTTGCGAAGTTCTTCCCGTTGAGTCGTTACTCCCACGGGACAACCGTTGGTATGGCAAATTCGCGCCATAATACAGCCTTCAGCAATCATGGCAATGGTTCCGAAGCCGAACTCTTCAGCCCCCATCAATGCGCCCATCAGCACATCCCAACCGGACTTCAAACCGCCATCAACCCGTAACCGCACGCGATCGCGCAGTTTATTTTCCATCAACACCCGATGAACTTCCGTTAAGCCTAATTCCCAAGGGGTTCCAGCGTGTTTAATCGAAGACAGAGGAGAAGCCCCCGTTCCACCATCGTGACCGGAAATCTGGATATAGTCAGCATTTGCCTTCGCTACCCCAGCCGCGATCGTTCCAATCCCAATTTCTGCCACCAATTTCACCGATACAAACGCTTGGGGATTAATTTGGTGGAGGTCGAAAATCAGTTGCGCTAGATCCTCAATCGAGTAAATATCGTGGTGAGGAGGCGGTGAAATCAACGTTACTCCAGGCTTAGACCGTCGTAACGAAGCAATATAAGCACTGACCTTCTTACCCGGTAACTGTCCGCCTTCTCCAGGTTTTGCCCCTTGTGCGATTTTAATCTCAATCGAATGAGCATTCATCAGGTATTCCGGTGTTACCCCAAACCGCCCAGATGCGACTTGTTTAATCGCAGAACTAGCACTATCTCCCTGGCGTAACCCTTGTAAATGGGGGCGACTGGCTGAGTGTCCTTGTTGATCGACATCCTCAAGCGGCTTAAACCGAGTCGGATCTTCGCCGCCTTCACCGGAGTTCGACTTTCCGCCCAGTCGGTTCATCGCAATTGCTAAAGTTTCGTGGGCTTCAGGGGATAACGCACCGAGAGACATTCCGCCAGTACAGAAGCGTTTAACGATCTCAACGACAGATTCTACTTCTTCGAGGGGAATAGATTCGCGATCGCTATTAAAATCAAGCAAATCTCGCAAAGCCGAAACGGGGCGACCTTCTAGGTATTTTTGATAGGTTTGATAATGGTCGTATCCAGAAGCCGTTGAACCATTACCATTACCATTACCATTACCATTACCATTGACGGTGCGAACCGCTTGGTGCAGCATCTTTGTCAATTCGGGATTATTGCTGTGATATTCACCCCGTTTAAAGAAGTTGACAAAACCGTAATTCTCCAACTTTTTCTGAGGGGCTTCCGGGTATGCTTTTGCATGGAATTGGAACACCTCTTGACCGAGTTCACGCACCGTTAAACCGCCAATGCGAGAGGTTGTGCCTTTAAAGCCCAATTCTAGTAAATCACCACCAATGCCGATCGCTTCAAAAATTTGCGCCCCTTGATAGGAAGACAGCAGCGAAATTCCCATTTTTGAGAGAATCTTCAGTAAACCGCCCTCAACCGCCTTGCGATAATTCTTCTGCGCCTCAACAATCGTGAGAGATAATTTACCTTGTTCGATCGCCTTTTGAGTTTTTCCAGTTGACCACCAACTGCGGACACTTTCTAAGGCCATATACGGACAAACCGCAGAGGCACCATAGCCAATTAAACAAGCAAAATGATGGGTACTCCAGCATTGGGCCGTTTCAACGACTAGAGACGCTTTCAAGCGTAAACCATTCGCAATCAAATGATGGTGAACCGCACCCACGGCCAGCAGAGGTGGAATATAGGTTGACTCAGCACTGAGATCGCCGCCATCAGGCTTATCGCTGAGAATGACAATTTGTTTGCCATTACTGACCTCAGTTGTCACCTGTTCGCAGAGTTGCTGAACCGCTTGGGCGAGTCCATCTGGTCCTGTGGAAACCGGATATAGCGTTGATACAGTAACGGGATTAAACTGACTTTGACGGATGACCTCAAGTTCAGCTTCATTGAGAACTGGAGACTCAATTTTTAGTCGTCCTGCATCTTCCGGCTGCGGATCGAGTAAATTTCCCCGTTTACCCAACTGCATATTTAACGACATCACAATCCGTTCTCGCAACGGATCGATGGGAGGATTCGTGACTTGAGCAAACCGTTGTTTGAAATAATCGTAGAGTAGGTGAGGTTTATCCGACAGAACCGCCAACGGAATATCATCACCCATACAGAAGGTCGGTTCTTTGCCCAACGTTGCCATATCCGCAATGATCATGTCCAGATCTTCTGAACCATAACCAAAGGCTGTTTGCAGCTTTAACTGAGTTTGCGCCTCAAATTGTTTTGTTTCGCCAAAAGGTTGAGTTTCGAGGGTTACACGGTAGTTTTCGAGCCACTGACGATAGGGTTGACGACTAGCAACCCTCTCTTTAACTTCCCAATTTTTCAGAACTTCATGGGTTTCGAGATCCACCGCCAACATTTGCCCTGGCCCTAAACGGCCTTTTTCGACGATCTCTTCTTCAGGAATCTCGACAACTCCGGCTTCTGAGGCAACAATCACCAAATTATCCTTGGTAATACAGTAACGGGCTGGACGCAAACCATTCCGGTCTAAAGTTGCACCGACTTGTTTACCATCACTGAATACTAGCAACGCCGGGCCATCCCAAGGTTCTTGTAAACCGCTGTGATATTCGTAGAAATCGACAATTTCTTCACGACCCTGCAAATCCGGTTGATCCTTGTAGGCTTCCGGCACCATAATCATCAAAGCTTCCAGGGGAGAACGTCCAGTTCTCACCAACAACTCCATCACATTATCAAGGTTGGCGGAGTCACTATTGGTCGCATCGACAAAAGGTTTTAACGTTTGTAGTCGTTCTCCCCAAACTGAGTGACCTAACATTCCCTCAGCAGCCCGCATCCAGTTAATATTACCGAGAAGGGTATTAATTTCGCCATTATGACCCAACAGACGCATCGGTTGAGCTAAAGGCCATCTAGGCATCGTATTCGTGCTGAAGCGTCGATGATAAGCCGCAAAGGAACTCTTGTACGCCGGATTTTTCAAATCGAGATAAAATTCTCCCAACACTGCCGAACGTACCATGCCTTTATAAACAATGGTTCGAGAGGAGAAAGAACAAATATAGACATTATGGCCCCAGACAAATCCTTGTTTTTCTAAAGCCACTCCTATTGAACGTCGGGCGAGATACAGTTGTCTTTCTAAACTGTCTCCAGTTTGATTAGTTTTCGAGGAAACGACGACCTGTTCGATCAAGGGTTGATTTTCCCTAGCCTGTGGCCCCAAAACATCAGGATCAACAGGAACTTTACGCCATCCTAAACTTGTCAACTGTTCTTGAGCCAGGACATCCTCGATAATCTGACGGGTTGTAGCCGCTTGAGGTTCTTCGGAAGGAAGAAAGACCATTGCCACTCCATAGCCATTCTGCAACTGTTCAACAGATAGCCCTTTGAGAGTTTCCAGTTCTGGAGACTGTTGCAGTAATTCCCAAGGAATCGCACTCATTAATCCGGCACCATCCCCAGAATCATAGTCTGCACTACATCCGCCCCGATGTTCTAGACAGGTGAGTGCTGGCAGAGCTTTCTCAATAATGTCATGGCTAGCAATACCAGAGGGATTGGCAATAAAACCCACGCCACAAGCATCTCGTTCTTCGACTAACCATCGCTGACCGCTGTATGGGGTTCCTGCGAAGGATTGATCCGGATTTGAAAGACTGTCTATTGCAGAGTTATCTTGAGTAGTATTCTCTGTTGTCAATTGATTTGCATTCTCGCTGATGTTGGTGTGATCCATGTCGCAAATTTTGATTAAACTAACTGTGGAATCAAATTTCCGCCAAAACATCTACAGATAAAGGTTTGGCGGTTGAGTTGAAGAAGGACTTGACTGAAATTAAGTCCCTTGACATCTAGATAAGCAGCCACCGCATTTGCAGTTAATCTGTTTTCAGTGATACTTTACCTGCGCGGTTACTCTCGGATAGTTCTGACACCGTCCGGGTGATAGAAATTGTAAGAAATTTAGGATAAAGAAAAACAGGCAAACTTTCCAACGGCGGAGTCACTAAATTAAAGGTATTTACTTTAAGTGTCAATGGCAGTTGGTGTGGATTCAGAGTTGAACTGGAAATTATCGGTTAAATTTCCCCCACCTCAGAATATTTCGCTCTGTGAGACAACATTGCCACTCGATCCGCTTAGGGGGTGTGACCTTGTTTGATACTCTATTGATTATCTAAACCGATCAACCTTCACTGATTATGTAACCTAGAACACTGGCTTGACTCAGCATCAAAATATAGCTAGTCATCTGATGTGTAGTGACTAGGATACACTCAGCAAGATACCGCGCAAACGTAGACTCTAGCATCTGAGTAGGTCTCTACTGTATGCTTAGAGGCCTGCGACGTTGGAGGTCAGACTTATAAAAGATTTAACCTTCATGTTCCAATCCATCAGGCTTTTAATTCAGTACATTGCGATCAGCATTGCTCTGTCTCTACTTTTCGGTTCTAGAGGTGTTGCTGCAGTTTCACGCCCGCAAACCCGTATCATTCAACAGGGTTCTAAGGTCAAACTGAACAACCAGAACGTTGATTTAGCTTGGGTTCAATGGCAAAATACAAGTGGTGGTTCTCTACGAGTTGGGATTCGAGATCTAGGGTTAATGAGGCTCTTGGGTTTCGATCTTTTGAATACAAATGATAGCACTACTCAACCCATCCACTGGTTCTCCTCTGGAAACGCTCTACCTTCAGTCTATCTATCACCGAATCGGTATTTAGATATTACCGCGATCGCTCATTTGCGACAATGGCAACTGGCTGTAGTGGGAACTCAACTTCAAATCGTTACTCCAACTGCAACCATTCAAACGATTAAGCAACAGCCTATTAAGCCAACCTCAGCTTTACCAATATCTCCAGAACAACTTCCGGCTTACCGAAAACTAGAAATCACATTAGACAAACCGGCTTTTTGGGAATATCCTCAAATTTCACCTTCTCCCTCAGCATCTCAGACTCCTCTCCCGGATGACCCTAACGCCCCGTCTCTCCCTCCGTTAAAAACTTGGATCATTAGTATAAACGCTCAACTCGATCCAGCAATGAGGGCTGAAGTTCCTACTCTGAGTGACAATCGGCTTCAAGGGGTTGAGGTAAATTCTGTTGACGATCGCACAACCACACTTCAATTTAACGTTCCTGTTGGTTGGCATCCCGTTGCTTCTAGTTTCAGCGATCCCAATCGCCTTGTAATTGAAATTCGACCCGATTTTTTGGTAGAACGAGATATCCTATGGATGCCGGGATTACGATGGCGACAACAGTATATTCAAATTTCTCAGCCAGAACAAACCTCTCCTCAGCGTTTTCCGGTATTTTGGCTAGAAATCGATCTGACTCAACCGCAACTCTCACTTAAACCGATTCTCAGTCGTAACACTTCACGAGTTGGGCTAACTCCATTGTTAACAATTGCAAAGCAATCGCAAGCGGTAGCAGCCATTAACGGTGGATTTTTTAACCGCAATACTCGCTTTCCTCTCGGTGCTATTCGTCGCCAGGGACGGTGGCTATCCAGTCCCATTTTAAATCGAGGGGCGATCGGTTGGACTGATGGAGGTGAGATTTATATTGATCGTCTGACTCGTTTGGAAACCTTAGTCACCGCTACCGGAGAACGTTTCCCAATTCAGCATCTCAACAGTGGATACGTCGAAGCCGGAATTTCTCGCTATACCTCAGACTGGGGTTCAATTTATGTTCCGGTTCTCGATCGAGAATGGGCGATTATTACTCGCAATCATCGTATTATTCAGCATTTATTTCGAGAAAGACCCATTCGGCTTCCAGTTCCAATTCCCATCGACGATTATATACTGGTTATTCGCAATCATACTGCCAGAGTCAATCAAATTCCCGTCGGAACAGATGTCAGCATCAAGAGTCAAACCCAACCCGAAATCTGGGATGCTTACCCCCAAATTTTAGCCGCAGGGCCATTATTATTGCGATCGGGTCAAATGGTATTAGATGCGGGTTCAGAACGCTTTAGCGAAGCCTTTAGCAGCCAACAAGCCATTCGCAGTGCGGTGGGGAGAACCGCCGACAACAAACTACTTCTCGTCACCGTTCATAACCGTCCTTTAGGGTCAGGGCCAAACCTTCAGGAACTCGCTGATATCCTGGAACAATTAGGAGCCGTTGACGCTCTCAACCTAGATGGAGGAAGTTCAAGTAGTTTGTATTTCGGTGGGGATTTAATTAATCGTCCGACGCGAACAGCCGCTCCTGTACATAATGGATTGGGTGTATTTTGGCAGCCCGAATTTTGATTTCTTATTAGCATTAAGCTTTTGTAAACAGAACCGCACGTAAGTAAAGGTTAGGTAAAAATTCATGAATTTCCGTAGGATCGGGGATGACAACTACCCAGATCGATTTGCTATGTTGGTTCATAGTGTCAAGGAAATAGCGGGTTAACAAAACTTGTTTTAGCCTGAAACATCCTGACAATCCTTAACTTCGTAGCTTCAGACTGTTGCCTTAAAATCAACTTAAACTGAAGCAATGATTGACCGCTCAGACAAGCTTGAGCCTGTGAATAGGTTGTGAAAAGGTTCACATACTCTCTCGAAGTTCAAGGTTACATCTCTAGCAAGTCCGTTTACCAAGCTCTTTCTATCAAGTCATTCTCAGAGGATAATTTATTATGGTTGCTATTCAAGAAAAAACTCAAGATTCCGCTCAATCTAAAGCATTCTCTCATGGTGTAGCTGCAACTGAGTTACGCCCTTGGGGATCTTTCACCACTTTAGAAGAAGGCGTTGGCTATAAAATTAAGCGTATTGAAGTGAATCCTGGACATCGCCTCAGCCTACAAATGCACCATCACCGCAGTGAACACTGGATCGTTGTTTCCGGAACTGCTAAAGTGACTTGTGGCGATCGCGAGGAAATCCTGTTTGCTAATCAATCAACCTATGTTCCTCAGTGTCACTCTCACCGCCTAGAAAATCCTGGCGTAATTCCTTTAATTTTAATCGAAGTTCAGAACGGAGAATATTTGGGAGAAGATGATATCGTCCGTTTCCAAGATGACTATTCTCGTGCTTCTGCAAAATAAGATAACATTATAATCACGTCACCAGGGACGGGTGAAATGTTGGCTTTGCCTTTAGCCCAACTTACTTTAAGTCTCTGGTGATAGTTTAATGATGAGTCCAGATCGTCCATGATACAGATTACTCAGGCTGCAACTCGTGAAGTATTGCGTTTGAAGTCAAAGCAAAAAAATCCTCAAGCTTTGTTTCGCTTGGGTGTTCAGCCCGGAGGCTGCTGCGGTTTGTGTTATACGTTAACATTTGATCCCAGCTTACAACCCGATGATGGGGTTTATAAATGTGGTGAGATTCAGGTGATTATCGATACTCGAAGCTTGAGTCAGCTAGAAGGATTGACCTTAGACTATTCAGAGGATTTGATGGGTGGAGGATTTCGCTTCAATAATCCGAATGCGACTCAGACCTGTGGTTGCAGTCACTCCTTTGAAATTAAAGCATGAGGGACAATCCGATCTTTTTGACAAAAATACTTGACAAAGTATCGTTTTATTACTTACAGTAAGAATTTGGGTATCAACATTGTAAAAGAATCAGGAAAATGTTCCAGGCTTGTCAACAGCGTGGAGTTAATGCTTTAGAGGGCATCAAACCTGAGACTTGAGAATGTCAAATTTAGAGAACGGTAAAATTTAGAGAATATTGTTCTGTGAAATCACAAGAACTGACATCTAGGCGTTTTCGTTCTGGAAAGTCTAGCCTAAGCAGCTTAGAGCTGTAGGGGTCAAGTGTCAGATCATAAAGGTTCAGGAAACAATTAAGATCGAGTTTACCCTAAAAGTTGGGCTTAAACCCAATTGCTACCCGTTGCGGTAGAAAAGACATCAAGACGTAAACGAAACCAAAATTTTGAAGATATCCCCCGTTTACTCCTGTACTGAGAACGCTGTTGATTGAGTGTTCGGAAATTCAGAGTAAAATCAAGTCTGTCAAATAAAAGGTTCAAAACTCGAGTGACCTTTGGGCGACAAGGACTTGGAAAAGATGAAGGGAAGTTGAGACTAGGCAACAATTCCCAAAGTAGAAACTATTGATTTGAGGAAAGATATTCTAACTCATGCCCACTATACAACAACTGATTCGATCTGCACGAGAGAAATCACTGAAAAAGACAAAATCGCCTGCTTTAAAAAGCTGTCCCCAGCGTCGAGGCGTTTGTACAAGAGTATATACAACTACACCCAAAAAGCCGAATTCTGCACTGCGTAAAGTCGCAAGGGTTCGACTAACTTCCGGTTTTGAAGTGACAGCATATATTCCCGGAATTGGTCATAATTTACAGGAACACTCCGTTGTGATGATTCGGGGGGGTCGGGTTAAAGATTTACCTGGAGTTCGATATCACATTATTCGAGGAACTCTGGATACAGCCGGAGTGAAAGACCGTCGCCAAGGGCGTTCCAAGTATGGGGCAAAACGCCCTAAATAAAACTCTAAAATTAGATCATGTTTGATGGCTAATCTTAGATGAAATGACCAATAATCAAAAGTAATTAGGGTAAAAATTAGGTATGTCTCGTCGTAGAGTAGTTCAAAAGCGTCCGGTTCCGCCTGACTCAGTGTACAATAGTCGCCTTGTCAGTATGATGGTGCGTCGCATTATGAGGCATGGGAAAAAATCTCTCGCCTACAAAATTATTTATGATGCGATGAAAATTATAGAAGAACGCACCGGGTCTGAACCCTTAGAACTGTTTGAAAAAGCAGTCAAAAATGTCACGCCCTTAGTCGAGGTGAAAGCCAGACGGGTTGGGGGGGCGACTTACCAGGTGCCAATGGAAGTTCGCTCAGAACGGGGTATAACCTTGGCGTTGCGTTGGTTAATTAATTATTCCAGACAACGGGCAGGTCGAACCATGGCAATGAAACTGGCCAACGAGTTGATGGATGCTGCGAATGAAACCGGAAGTGCCGTTCGCAAACGGGAAGAAACTCACCGTATGGCAGAAGCAAACAAAGCCTTTGCCCACTATCGGTACTAAAATGTAATGATGTGGGGATAGCAGTGATTTCCGCAAACATTATAGAATCTTAATGAAGGTTTAAAAAGGAGGTAGCTGTGGCACGTACTATCCCGCTTGAGAGAGTACGCAACATTGGTATTGCAGCCCACATTGATGCGGGCAAAACAACCACAACCGAACGGATCTTATTTTATTCCGGTGTGGTTCATAGAATGGGCGAAGTCCACGAGGGTACTGCGGTTACGGACTGGATGGCTCAAGAGCGGGAGCGTGGTATTACGATCACGGCTGCTGCTATCACTACCAGTTGGAGAGATCATCGCATCAATATCATTGACACTCCCGGTCACGTTGATTTCACCATTGAAGTTGAACGTTCCATGCGGGTGTTAGATGGAGTGATTGCCGTCTTCTGTTCAGTGGGCGGTGTTCAACCTCAGTCTGAGACTGTTTGGCGGCAAGCCGATCGCTATGAAGTTCCCCGGATCGCATTTATAAATAAGATGGATCGTACAGGAGCGAACTTTTTTAAGGTTTATGAACAAGTTCGCGATCGCTTGAGAGCCAACGCTGTTCCGATCCAGATTCCCATTGGAAGTGAAAGTAACTTCCAAGGACTTGTAGACTTGGTCGCGATGAAAACCTACATCTACACCAACGACTTGGGTACGGACATCCAGGAAAGCGATGAAATTCCTGATGAAGTTAAGGATCTCGTTGAGGAATATCGCGAAAAGATGCTCGAATCCTTAACCGAGGTGGATGAGGCGGTTATGGAGAAATACCTCGAATCCTTAGAAGGAGGCGATCCCCTCACTGAAGATGAAATCCGCAATGCGGTTCGTAAAGGAACCATTGAAGGTAAAATCGTTCCAATACTGTGCGGTTCAGCCTTTAAAAATAGAGGAGTACAACGGTTACTCGACTGTGTTGTTGATTATCTCCCTGCTCCGACAGAAGTTCCAGCGATTAAAGGAACACTTCCCAGTGGAGAAGAGCAAGAGCGTCCAGCAGATGATGAAGCCCCCTTGTCTGCATTAGCGTTCAAGATCATGTCTGATCCCTACGGTCGTTTGACCTTTGTTCGGGTCTATTCTGGAATTCTTCAGAAAGGCAGTTATGTTTACAACTCAACCAAAGACAAGAAAGAGCGGATCTCTCGTCTGATTGTGTTGAAAGCAGATGATCGCATTGAAGTCGATGAACTGCGTTCGGGTGACTTGGGCGCAGCCTTAGGGTTAAAAGATACCTTAACCGGAGATACCATTTGTGATGACAGTGATCCAATTATTCTGGAATCTTTGTATATCCCAGAGCCGGTGATTTCGGTTGCGGTTGAACCCAAAACCAAACAAGATATGGAGAAACTCTCCAAAGCTCTACAGGCTCTATCTGAAGAAGATCCCACCTTCCGAGTCGCCATTGATCCTGAAACAAACCAAACCGTAATTGCCGGAATGGGAGAACTCCACTTAGAGATTCTGGTAGACCGGATGTTGCGAGAGTTCAAGGTAGAAGCGAACGTGGGTGCGCCCCAGGTTGCCTATCGAGAAACCATCCGCAAGCAAGTGAAGACGGAAGGTAAATTCGTCCGTCAGAGTGGAGGTAAAGGTCAATACGGTCATGTGGTGATCGAACTTGAACCAGGCGAACCCGGAACTGGCTTTGAATTTATCTCCAAAATCGTTGGGGGTTCAGTACCCAAAGAGTACATCAACCCCGCAGCAGAAGGGATGAAAGAAGCCTGTGAATCCGGTGTGATTGCTGGATATCCATTGATTGATGTCAGAGCAACCTTAGTCGATGGGTCTTATCACGACGTAGACTCGTCTGAAATGGCTTTTAAGATTGCCGGTTCGATGGCGATCAAGCAAGGAGTTCAAAAAGCCTCTCCAGTTCTACTAGAGCCAATGATGAAGGTCGAGGTAGAAGTCCCAGACGATTTTATTGGCACAGTCATCGGTGACCTGAACTCCCGTCGAGGCCAGATAGAGGCTCAGGAAACAGATCAGTCCCAAGGTCTAGCTAAAGTAACGGCAAAAGTTCCTTTAGCAGAAATGTTTGGCTATGCGACTGATATTCGGTCCAATACCCAAGGTCGTGGAATTTTCTCAATGGAATTTAGCCATTATGATGAAGTTCCTCGCAGTGTGGCGGAAACGATTATTGCCAAGAGCAAAGGCGAATAATCTGAGTTGAAAAGGGGGCAGAAAGTGCAGATGAGAAGCTAAAATACAGGTTGAATTGTCTGGCTTTCTGTTTCCCTAGACTCAATTGAGAGCAGTCAGCTCTTAAAGTCTCGATCATTAACATCTAACATCTCGAATCAAAGATCAAGTAGGATATGGCACGCGAAAAATTTGAACGGAATAAACCCCACGTTAACATTGGTACCATTGGTCACGTTGACCACGGTAAAACCACTCTAACGGCTGCAATCACAATGACGTTGGCAGCAGCAGGTGGAGCTAAAGCACGCAAATATGAAGATATTGACGCGGCTCCGGAAGAAAAAGCTCGTGGGATTACGATTAATACTGCTCACGTTGAGTACGAAACGGAAACACGCCACTATGCTCACGTGGACTGTCCCGGACACGCAGACTATGTGAAAAATATGATCACAGGAGCTGCTCAAATGGATGGAGCAATCCTGGTGGTTTCTGCAGCAGATGGCCCGATGCCTCAAACTCGGGAGCATATTCTACTCTCTCGTCAGGTTGGTGTACCAAACCTAGTCGTTTTCCTAAACAAGCAAGATCAAGTTGACGACGAAGAATTACTCGAACTGGTTGAATTAGAAGTTCGGGAATTGTTGAGTGACTATGATTTTCCGGGTGATGATATCCCCATTTCTACGGGTTCGGCTCTCAAAGCTGTAGAAGCATTGACTAGCAATCCTGCTCTTGGGAAGGGAGATGATGAGTGGGTTGATAAAATCCTCGCACTCATGGATAGCGTTGATGAATACATCCCCACTCCTGAGCGTGACATTGATAAGCCTTTCCTAATGGCCGTAGAAGACGTTTTCTCCATCACAGGTCGGGGTACTGTGGCAACAGGCCGGATTGAGCGCGGTAAAATTAAGATTGGTGAAACCGTCGAATTGGTCGGTATCAGGGACACTCGTAGCACCACTGTAACGGGTGTAGAAATGTTCCAGAAGCTTCTGGATGAAGGAATGGCTGGAGACAACGTGGGACTACTGCTGCGGGGTCTACAAAAAGCTGATGTACAACGCGGTATGGTACTCGCCAAACCGGGAAGTATTACTCCTCACACCCAGTTTGAAGCGGAAGTGTATGTTCTCAAAAAAGAAGAAGGAGGTCGTCATACTCCTTTCTTTACTGGCTATCGTCCTCAGTTCTACGTGCGGACAACCGACGTAACTGGAACGATTGATAGCTACACCGCTGATGATGGTTCAGCAGTAGAAATGGTGATCCCCGGAGACCGCATTAAAATGAACGTTACTCTGATCACTCCAGTCGCAATTGAGCAAGGAATGCGCTTTGCGATTCGTGAAGGAGGACGGACAATCGGTGCGGGTGTTGTGGCTAAAATCGTCAAGTAGGCAGAGACTCTAAACACTGATGATGTCAACAGCTCGTCTTTAACCCTAACGTTATCATCGTTTACTGGGAATTGAGGCGGGCTGTTACTCTCCGTGAATAAACGGAGATAAGGAAAAGGTGGCTCGAAAGAATCGCCAAGATTAATGTTGGATTATTCTCCTCAACTTATAAGTCGATCTGTTATTAATTTAGCAGTGCTAAACGGGAAAGTTAACCCGTAGAAAAGTTCTGGTCAGTATAGCTAGAGATCAGAGTAAATCGGAAAGGTTTTATTTGAAATCGCTAGCATTTGTACTACACCAGATCTGATTGCCAACTGAAACTGAACCTGGAAAATTTTAAACCCAAATGGCTACTATTCAACAACAAAAAATTCGGATTCGTCTCAAGGCTTTTGATCGTCGTTTGCTTGATACCTCCTGTGAGAAAATTGTCGATACTGCTAACCGTACAGGTGCAACAGCGATCGGCCCGATTCCCCTACCCACAAAACGACGCATTTATTGTGTGCTGCGCTCTCCCCACGTTGATAAAGATTCACGAGAACATTTTGAAACTCGGACGCATCGCCGGATTATTGATATCTATCAGCCCTCTTCCAAAACCATTGATGCTTTGATGAAATTGGATTTACCTGCGGGTGTGGATATTGAGGTGAAGCTATAGATCGTTTGAATAGGCAAAAGTACACTGTACTTTTAGATAAAAGCTGATTAGGAAAGGGTTTCAGTTTGCTGAATTGCTTGGAAAATAGAGCAGTTTACACAGCGCCACCGAGTGAAGCTGAACCCTCCAATCGCAATGATGTTGCCAGAAAAGGGAAGCTAAACGCAGAAACAGGGGAGAAAAATCCGTTAAAGTAAAGTAAACGATCGCACACCCTGAAACGGATAATGGCATCATCTTCCTCAATTGCAGTTCGAGAACTCCCTCTATTTCCACTTCCAGAAGTGGTTCTATTTCCAGCCATACCTCTACCGTTGCATATTTTTGAGTTTCGTTATCGGATTATGATGAACACCATTCTCGAAAGCGATCGCCGCTTTGGAGTCTTAATGTTCGATCCAACGCAAGGTAAAGTCGCTTCAGTCGGTTGCTGTGCCGAAGTTATTCAGCATCAGCGCTTACCGGACGATCGCATGAAAATGATTACTCTGGGTCAGCAACGGTTTCGAGTTTTAGAAACTGTTCGAGAAAAGCCCTACTTAGTTGGATTGGTGGAATGGATAGAAGACGAACCTCCCCAACAAGATCTCAAACCTTTAGCAACGGAAGTAGAAGGCTTGCTGCGGGATGTTGTTCGTCTCTCTAGTAAGCTGATGGATCAAACGATTAAACTCCCAGAAGATATTCCGAGTTTACCGACAGAACTATCTTATTGGGTTGCGAGTAACCTGTATGGTGTACCCGCAGAACAACAAGCTCTTTTAGAAATGCAAGATACTGTGGCTCGTTTACAACGGGAAGCAGAAATCTTAGGTTCGACTCGAAGTCACTTGGCGGCGAAAACTGTTCTTAAAGACACTTTTGAGAATCCTGTTGACCCGAATTAATGGAAAATCAGTTAACCTTTTGAGACTTCGCTATTCCAGAGCTGATACCAACTTTGGGCTGCTAACCATCCCCCGGATAGCAGTCCGGCAAGACTTAAGGTTAAACCGCTGTAGGAAATTAACAACCCAAATACAGGTAGAGCGACACCTGCGATCGTGCAAATTAAAGCCGCTAGAGAAGCGTGACGATCTTTTCCGAGTCCCCAAACGAGAACCATTAAAATCGGATAAATCAGAACAAAGGCGAGTTTAACATCGATGATACGACTGGTGTAGGTGAGCGTCAGTAGACAAGCAAAGAAAATACTTGCTAGAACTACAATATCCCGTCCATTCAAGGGTAAAGATAAATTCAATAACAGAATCCACCACAAAAAGATGGCCGGAGCTAGCAACAGCAAACGAGGTAAAATTCCTGTATTCGTCACCGGATCGGTGGCTGTAAACACTCCAAAGGGATTCCGCACCGAGACATTTCCTTCAAAAATCCAAGTCAGTTCTCGCTGTCTATCCTTTTCTTGTGTCACAGTTGGGATCGCACCTGCAAAATCGGCATTGGGAAAATTCGCCAACACCGTTAATTGAAAATTTGATAACAGTTGTCCTGTCGGTTCATAAACCCAACGCGGTGCCCCTTGAGCTTGATAACGAACCCGAAATCGTGTGCTTTCTCCGGGTGCTAAACGAAAGGGAAACCCATAGTCCCCCGGATTAACGGCAATTAAGGGTTGACCTTCTCGTTCGACTTGAAAGTCTTGTAGAAGCTTGTATCCGTAGGGAGGACGAACTTCAAAGAAAAACTGCTCGATATCACTGAGTCGGTTCACCACTTCATATTCGGCTTCAAAGTCTGCACTATATAACCATTGACGGGTAGCCGGATCGGTGGTTTGATCGATACTGACTTGAACTTGCGAACTCGTCAGAGCTAAAAACCGATTCACTAAGCGTGTGGCTTTTTCTTCAACTTGTTGATTATCAACCCACCGATAGCGGGTATAGGTTTCTTCAATCTCATAACGTACACTAGGCGCGGCTTGTTCGAGTCTTTCTCCGGCGACAGTGGTGGCGACTTGAGCCACTCGTTGTTGTTCCCAATGATGATATCGGTTCGCCAAAGTCGAACAGAGAAAAAATCCGCTGACAACAATGACTAAAATTAAGCCAACATGGGGTAATTTCTGAATCAGAGAAACATAACGCTCTAACCATCCTTGCAGAATAGGAGCGACTGTTGATGGATTTTGACGAGAATGAGACCAGGCGATCGCCGCCATCACTACCCCAAACGCCAAAATTAACAGTCCTAATAGCAAGGATAGCTGAATGATTTGAGAGCCGAAACCAATCAGCTCATCAGGATGGGTTAAATCTGGTAAATCTGGAATACCTTGAAATGAAGAATACATGAGCAAGTCTGATAGTAAAATACACAGCCAACTCACATCACTTTGAAAGTTAGCCAGGTTTGAGTTAACGTCGTTTGAGTTAACGTATAATTTCTACAGTGGCTAATGTTATAAATCCTGTTAAATGGCTCATACTTTTTCTATTTTAACTGTCAACTTAGGAAGCAACCGATCCCCAGTCACGTTTGGAGTGATTTTATTCTGATATTTTAACAAAAAAAACAAAGCTATCCCCGCGAGTCTGAAACGAAGCTTTGACAAGAGATAACTTTTGTAAAAAAAGTCAATATAAATACATTTCAACTCGGCTGAAAAATCAAAACAAAACTCTATAACATAGATGAATGATAAAATATAGTTAACATCTCGTTTGGAACTTCTATTAACAATGTATCGAAAAGTGTTGGGAATTCATTTAGTATGCAAAAATGGCTTCATGTTGAGGACTTAGGAGACGGTCGATTCAAAACGGGTTATTGGAAAATCTCAGAAGCAGCAGCTAATACTGCACATTATTTAGCTCTCCACAACCAGAAGAATTTACCTTCTTATAAGCAAGGAATAATTGACAATTATGAACGTTCCGATGATCGAACTATTTTTTATGTAAGAGAAACAGATAAGCCAATGGAATGGGTTGGTAATGGAACAGGAGAAAAAGGATATTTATGGTCAGAAAATTAAAACTTGGTAATTACTAAGAGTTTTTGTGAATCCTGAAACAACAAAGCCATTCTAGCAACAACAGTTATTTTTGATCATGTAATTGCTAAACTTGCAACTTGTTCAATTTTCATCCGAGCTAGTGTAGAACATGATAGCAGCATCCGGCTTGCAGAATTCTGGATCTCTAGTTGAAACTCAGTTCAAAAAATTAATTTGCAGTTTATTTTCACTCAAGCCCTAGCCCAATTGGTTTAGGGTTTTTTGATGAATTTCTTGATAGGACTTGACTCTTCCCTTAGAGGAGGGTGTTTACTTGGAAATGTAGAGAGAGGAGGCTGAAACGATGCTCAAAATCGGAGACTTTTCTAAATTGAGTCAGGTTTCTGTCAAAGCACTTCGTCTCTATGATCAAATGGGACTACTTAAACCTGCCCATGTTGATGATCAAAATGGATATCGCTACTACAGTGCTGAACAATTACCTCGCCTCAACCGGATTTTGGCGTTTAAAGACTTAGGGTTTTCCTTAGAACAAATTTCTCAACTACTCGATGAACAAGCTTCTATTGTTCAAATTCGTAGTATGCTCCGGCTTAAACAAGCAGAACTGCAAAATCATATTCAGGCGGAACGGGAAAGATTAGCACGGGTAGAAGCTCGACTTCAACAAATCGAACAGGAGAATCAAATGCGAACTCAAGACGTTGTGATCAAAAAGTTAGAACCTGCAATTGTGGTTTCAATTCGAGAAATTTTACCCAATTATTCACAGATTGGACAGTTATACAGCCCACTTTTTGACTACCTCGAACAGCAAAAGATTAAACCGGGCTACTGTGGATCAATTTGGCATGATATGGATTACAAAGAATCTGATGTTGATGGGGAAGCTGTGATCTTTATTCAGAGTTCTCCTCCGGTAACTGAACCGCTCAAAGTCTACGAGTTGCCCAGTTATGAACAGGCAGCTTGTATTGTACATCAAGGCAGTTTTCGCACGATTACTCAATCCTACGGTCATTTACTCAATTGGATTGAGCAACATGGTTATCAAATTATTGACTCGAATCGAGAAATTTATATTCAAGGAGGGTCAGAACTAGAACTAGATAATGAATCCTATGTAACGGAGATTCAGTTTCCCATCATCAAGCAGTAATCTTTTTGTCACCAGAAGATCTGAATTTTGACTCAGCCCATATCAGTGCAACTTCATCAAGAGTTAGTATCAGAGGTACTTGAAATGAAAGCAGGTTGGGCTGAGATTTTTGACAAGCGACTTCGAGTAACAATGAAATCTCCTCAAAGATAGCAATGTATATTTTCATTACACTCATCCGCCAGATAGCAAAGTGCGCGAAACCGCAAGCCTACGACTTCCTCATATAAAGGATTCAGTTTACAGAGTGGTGGAATCTGCACAGAAATACAACCAAATAGACAAAAATTTCGCTCAAAGGGACACTGCGCTGGAATCATTCGGCAGATGAAATGGGCAAATTCAGCATTGCGTACATCTAATTCTGTCAACCACTGACGAATCGGATTCAATCCATTCGATGAAGGGAATTGAATATTTTCTACAGCATTTATTGATTGATAGGCGATTTTGATTAGATTCAACATGGCAGTCTTAAACGGTGAACTCAACTTGTTGTCTTCTAGCTTAAACATAAAATCTACAAATGAAAAGACTAAAAATATATAAAATTTATTTATATTGTATAACTTTTGCTTAACTTCCTTTGGGTGAGCATAAATAAATCTAATACTCATCCGAGCGGGTTTATAAAGCTACATTGCTGATTTAGCAAGGCTTTTAGCATAATCAACCCCGACAATTTTTTAACGTTTAAGCTGTGATTTCACCTGATTGGGATTTTTGAATGAGGTTTGACCAAAACTCCACAGGTCCTACATCCTAGCCTCTATCGACTCAATTCATAGACTTTTATCTATGATAAGTGTATTATACTTAGACTGGGGTCGATAAGTAAAAACTAATTCTCTTATCGAAAACTCTGAATTTATCTAAAGCTAAAACCTGTAAACTGATAATATGAGGCAAACCCATTAAAAGATTTTCCTCTATGTTTGAACACTTAGCTCTTTTTGAGTTGAGTTTTAGTTCATCACCTGGAAAAGTATGCAGTTTTCAAAAGTAGAGTGTATAGACGTTTAATTCTCTTATTCATATTTTTCAGTCGTTTTCTGGAGTGAATATCGCGAAATATACGATCAAGATAATATCAGAGCTATACGTCATATAACTGCATTTAATAAATTGTTTGAGGAGATTCAGTTCATGTTTGGCAAACGATTGAGAGGGCAGCGTTGCCCACCCACTCCCTCTAAAGGTAGGGTGAGGGATTAAATCTGCATGGAAATGACTCGGTTTCTAGCCAAAAAGTTGGCAAAACGACTAGCTTTTCCCGCTAGAAATCGATTTTCTAATTCTTTTAGTCAGTTTTCCTTTAAAATATCTTCTATCGCAGATAGTTTTGTCAATTCTAGATTGTCGGCAGTTTAAAGCCAAGATCAAAAACCGAAATACGGAGTTCAATAATGGCGACAATTTAAAAAAACAAGTGCATCAGATTTGATCTAGTTGATTCAGTTCGTTTCAATTGGAAGAACTATTTTGACAATAGAAGGACACCATCATAAATAAGACAAAGACCCCCCCGGATGCGTGGAGACAGCCATCTAGGATGCGAGGCTACGCTTGCCTGTTTGACCCCTAAGATTTGATAAAGGAGTAATTACAACATGGATTTTTTTGCCGATTTCTTGACGCTCTTCCTAGCGAAGTTGCAGTCCCCGACACTCGGCTTTCTGATTGGTGGTATGGTTGTTGCCGCCGTCAATAGCCGACTACAAATTCCGGATGCGATCTATAAGTTCATCGTCTTCATGCTGCTGCTCAAAGTCGGCTTGAGCGGGGGTATTGCGATCCGCAATGCCAATTTGCTGGAAATGCTGTTGCCTGCGGTGTTCGCCGTGGTAGTAGGGATCGCGATCGTGTTCATCGGACGCTACACATTGGCTATGCTGCCCAAGGTCAAAACCGTGGATGCCATTGCGACAGCGGGCTTGTTCGGTGCGGTGAGTGGCTCTACCCTCGCCGCCGGCTTGACGATATTGGAAACGGAAGGCCTCGAATACGAACCTTGGGCTGCCGCTCTCTATCCCTTCATGGACATCCCAGCGCTCGTGACTGCGATCGTCTTGGCTAGCATTTATCTTAAAAAGCGTAGCCGTACCGCAGAGATGGATCTCAGCAAGCACGAGTCTCTCGGCAAGCAGAAGTCTCTCAGCAAGCAGCGCGTTGCCGCAGGCGGTGGGTATCCCAGCCAGCAGCCTGTTACCGCAGACGGGTATCCCAGCCAGCCGGAGATTATCGCACACGGGTATCCCAAGCCCGACACCGCAGACGATCGCGTCAAGATATGGCCGATCATTCAGGAAAGCCTCCAGGGCTCTGCCCTATCGGCACTGCTGCTCGGCCTCGCTCTAGGCATACTAACCAAGCCGGAAAGTGTCTATGAGAGCTTCTTCAATCCCCTCTTCCGTGGACAGCTTTCGATCCTGATGCTAGTCATGGGGATGGAGGCTACGGCTAGGATCGGCGAGCTACGCAAGGTGGGCCAGTGGTACGCCCTATATGCCCTGGTAGCACCGCTGCTGCATGGGTTTCTTGCCTTCGGTTTCGGCATGATTGCCCACGCCATCACAGGATTCAGCCTGGGCGGCGTCGTGATCCTGGCTGTGATCGCTTCTTCCAGCTCAGACATCTCAGGGCCGCCTACTTTACGAGCGGGTATCCCGTCGGCCAATCCCTCTGCCTACATCGGCTCGTCCACAGCCGTCGGCACGCCGGTTGCGCTTGCTTTGGGAATACCGCTCTTTATTGGGCTCGCCCAGGCACTTGCAGGCAACTGATCCTAGACAGGTCGCGGTCTGCCGGGGCTCCCTGGATCGGCGACCAACGCAGCAGCTAGATCAGTGCCCGGGTGGGTGGTGCTGCTGTTTTCCAGAGTTTATATATAGTTTAATGAATATATACATCGAGAGGTAATTAACATGACCCAGAACGCTAGCAAGCTTGTCATCGTCACGGAAAAGTTGCTGCTAAAAAAGATCGCCAAGATCATCGACGAAGCCGGGGCTACCGGTTATACGGTGGTGGACGCGGGCGGTAAAGGCAGCCGCAACGTGCGCTCGACGGGACGGCCCACCGTTTACGACAACTACTCGAATGTAAAGTTCGAGGTGCTCACCCCCACTCGGGAGATGGCTGTGGAGATTTCGGATAAGGTCGCAGCGCAGTTTTTCGACGATTATTCGGGTATCGCCTATCTCTGTGACGTGATGGAGGTACTGCACGCGCACAAGTTCTGAGCGCGGAATGCGGTCAACGCAGACACCGTTGTTTTACGGCGGTGTAACGTTGACTCAAAACCCAGCCGACTTTGCTTCGTTTCGATCAAGTTAGCAAGGTTTATCCCACACCAAAAAACCCTTACTTTTACGGTCAAGCAAGGGAAATTTCTCTGTGTGATCGCTGACTCCGGTTGTGGGAAATCAACATTATTAAACATTATTAAATGACGAAGCTTCCCTGTTTTTAAGATGGAGTTTTGACCTCTCCCCTAGCCCCTCTCCTCAAAGGCGAGGGGAAATTTTTAAGAGCATTAAATATCTACAAGATTGAGGAGAAATCATTTGAAATTCAGTAATCTATGGCTAGATTTTTTACAAGTTTTTTAAACTGGGCATCTCAGAACCCTTAATCCATGACTTGGAAATCAACGATTTTCCACATCCCATTCCCATACTCTAACTTATATCGAACTTGCTGGGTATTAAAGCTACTATCTTTGACTTCTCCTTGTTGATAAAAGGTGGTATCTTCAGTAATCCGAACTTCTATCGTAGCTTTATTTCCTGATGTCGCAAACTGTTCCACTGTTTCTAGTTTCTGGACACCATATTCATAATAGGCATCATTTTCTACTAAAAAATTAACAGCTTTTAAGGTATCCTGATACAATAGCCCAGTGGTAAACTGTCCAACAGTTCGGCGATCAAAGGGTGGAGCGAAAATTCGGGATTTTGCGTCTAACCAGTTCTGCACTAAATCTGCGGCGTCGCCTAAAGTCAGAGTTGGATTTTGAGCGATTAAAACAGAATTTTCAGAGGCTACGTTTTCAGGAGAGGATAAGGGAGAAGTTTCAGCAAAAATGGGGGCAGTCCATGTCAAGGGTAATAATAAAGTTAGGGTGAAAATTCTAAGTTTCATGGTGATTTTCCAAATATCGTCATTCCTAAACTGAACATCAGTTAACAGAGACTACACAATGCAAACGCAAATTTTCGGCGATTCATGGTAAAAATAAAATGAAGAGTCAACGGATGCGAGGTCAGACTAATATGGCTGGAAAACAAATTTTGATGCTCGTCGGTGATTTTGTCGAAGACTACGAATGTATGGTGCCGTTTCAAGCCTTACAAATGGTCGGTCATACCGTTCATGCTGTTTGTCCAGAGAAGAAAGCTGGAGAAACTGTTCGTACTGCGGTTCACGACTTTGAGGGAGATCAAACCTACAGTGAGAAACCTGGTCATAACTTCAAGCTAAATGCCACGTTTGATACGATTAATGTTGAGAATTATGATGCTTTAGTGATTCCCGGTGGACGCGCCCCAGAATATATTCGCTTAAATCAAACTGTGATCAAAACTGTACAGCATTTTGCCCAAGAGAATAAACCCATTGCCGCAATTTGTCATGGTGCCCAATTATTAGCCGCCGCAAATGTTATTCAAGGAAAACGCTGTTCAGCTTATCCGGCTTGTAGTCCAGATGTGACGCTAGCGGGCGGAGAATATGCAGAAATTGCAGTTGATGAAGCGGTAGTGGATGGAAATTTAGTGACGGCACCCGCATGGCCTGCCCATCCTCGTTGGCTTGCAGAATTTTTGAAAGTGTTGGGTACAAAAATTGAACACCAATAACTAACGACAGTTTAACGCGATCAAACTGGGCGTGAAAAAATCAATGATTAAGATTGAATTAGAAATTTAAAGTGCTACTTTGAGAATCAAATTAGGTCTGATTAATTAGAGTTTATCTTTCTCTTTTTTATCGTGAAAAACTTGTTTTATCTCTTCTAAAAGCTCTGATGTAGAAATTTGACTGGGTAGAACTTTAATTTCTAACTTTTTGATCTTGTCTTGAACATTTTGATGAGGATGAGACTCAGATTGATCGGCTAAACGATTTAATGAATTTAAGTTCTCTAGTGAGAGATTAGATTGATTTAAGATTAAAATTGATAACTCTGTTGAGATTCGTTCTAGAGTCGATAAAACCTCAATGAGCTTCGGAGACAAATTTCGGGTACAAATTAACAGTAAATCTATATTTTGATATTGCACCTGTTGGTAAACTTGAGACAAAGATTGAGCCATAACCCCTCTAAATCCTGCGGTTTGTAAATACTGAACTAAGGCTTGATCGATCTTCGTTTTAAATTCATTATCTGGTGTTTCTGACGGATGGGAATTCTCTTCAATTTCAAAAAACTCAGTCTGATTTTGTACTAATCTTCTAGAAAAGTGACTGGGTTGAAAATCCGGCAAGATTGAGAAGTCTGCAAGCAGAATATTAGGTTTCCAATTCATCCCCACTGCCACTTGAATGACCTGCAATAAAGCCGACTCTAGAGTTTGAGAGGAGTCTGAATTTTTATTTTCACTTTGTTCTAAATAATCGGTCATCAAGCAAGGAAAAACCGATAATGGTTCAATTTCATTTGCTATTTCCGTTGTGGATTTATCTAAAGTAATCAGAGGAAGATTAACCAAGATTTCCTGTTTGCTGAGTTCCTGGAGAAAGGCTGTTGGATTTTCAACCCCTGTGGTACTTTGTAAAATTATTGCATCCGGATTCCAAATACGGGCTAAAAGTTCAGCTTGATTGAGATCATCAGCCTCGAGAATTCGACAACTCGAAAAATGATGTAAAATTAAAGCCGAATGATAAATAGAATTCTCCACCATTTCTGCATTCAAAGGCGAGCTTTGAGTCTGAACCGATAAGGAGACTTGAGAATCTTCTTCAATTGGATTGAGCCATAATAATGTGAGTCGATGAGCAGGAGAATAGAGAGAATCTTGTTTGAGTTCCTTGAGAATTTCCTGTAACTCTGGCTTCTGTACAGGTAAACTCAAAAAGCCATCAGAATTATTCAGTTTGGCGCGTTTTTTATCTCCTAAAGTTGCTGTAATCACAACTGGAATTTGATGAGTATAGGTATTAGTTTTTAGCAAGGTTAATACATCCCAACCGGAGAGTAAAGGAAGGAGAGGATTAAGAAAAATAATCCGAGGTTGTAGACAACGTGCCTTTTCTAGTGCTTCGGTTCCAGAACGAGCAATAACAACTCGATAACCCAAATTTGTCAGGTGTTCACTCAGACTCGAAATATAACGGGGTGCGGCTTCGACAATTAAAACGAGGCGAGATTGAATTTCTGGACTAGGGCGAGGCGGGTTAATAGAAGATCTATTTGTTGTAGGATGGGAGGGTTGCCAGTCCCGTGTATCGAGTCCCCAATCTTTCCGTTCCGGTGGACTTGGAGGTAGTAATAATGTGAACTGACTGCCTTGATTGTGCTTAGAAATAAAGCTGACATCGCCGCCATGTAAACGCGCTAAACGTTGGGTCAGAACCAGTCCGAGTCCAGTTCCTTCAAATTTGCGAGTCAGAGGGCTTTCGAGTTGTTGAAACTTTTGAAAAATTAAGTGTTGTTTATCTTCAGGAATCCCAATTCCTTTATCCCAAACGGTGAACCCAATCCAATTTTCCCAGTAATTAACCTGAAGTCCAATCTCACTCTCTTCGGATGTAAATTTGAGGGCATTTGAGAGTAGATTCACCAACATTTGTCGCAAACGCAACTCATCTGCAACTATCGTTTCTAAATTGGGTTCAATTTCTAGAATAAACCGCTCTTGAGCCGGAGTTGAAGCGGCAGAATCAGACACCGTTGAGGCGGTAGAAGTTGAGGTTTTTTGGGGAGAAGCTGTATTGGATTGATGTTGCAGCGCCATTTCAAACGCCCGCTCACAAACGGCTCGAATATTGACAGGTTCAGGAATCAGTTCAAGCTGTCCAGTTTCCATCCGAGTCAAGTCTAAAATGTCGTTAACAACCATCATTAGGTGTCGCCCACTGCGATGAATCAGTTGAGCATAACGAGCTTGACGGTCATTGAGTGAACCCAAGGCTTGATCTTTGAGCAGGCTAGAGAGTCCCAAAACTGCGGTGAGTGGCGTTTTGAGTTCGTGGCTAATACAGGCGAGAAATTCGTCTTTGAGTCGGTTGAGATGAACCAAATCTGCATTTTTAGCCGCGAGTTCCTGGGCGACTCGATGTTGTTCGGTGATATCTTGAGCAATGACAATCCAAAATTGAGGCTGTTCTGGGGATAGACTTCTGGCCCAATCTCCCCGCAAGGGTTGACGTAAAAACTGCCAAACTCGTTCGTGTCGGTTCGGGAGAGAACAAACGCATATATAGGTGTCTCCAGAACTATCAACCGGAGACCAGTCGGGTAAAAAATTCACATTTTCCGAAACGCTAGCGGTGGCTTCTACAGATGCAGACGGCACCGTAAACATTGAAAATTGAGAGGTATTATAATCTGGCTTGTCTGGTTGAAGATGGGAATAAATCCAGTCTGAAGCCAAACTCTCTGAGTTGGGGTGAGTAGACAGAGGAACGCTAGCCTCAGAAGCAGGTTCAGAGGCCAGAGGTTTAGATGTTTCACATAGAGATTGAAAGTCTAACTCAACTTCCGAAGACCAGGTCTGATTTTGAGCTAGAGTTTCACCATTCTCCCGTTGAATCATCAGTGGAATGGGGAGTTGTTCGATCAGATGTAACAATGAGGGCGAAGATTCGGGAGCGGAAGCATTTTCGACAACGGTTTCCACAATATTTCGGGGGTCTGAAGTTGCTGTTGTCGATTGACGAATCTGAGGATTATTGACTAAAAATTGTAGGAGTTGCAATTGATCGAGTAATCCAATCACTTGATTGTCTGGGCTAACCAATACTAGAGATGAAGCGTTAGCATTGGTTGAATTTTGTTGTGATTGATCTTGCGAATTTTCTTGAAAATTAATTTGCTGGAAAGACTGCCAAAACTCCTCCCACGTCAGAGCAGCAGAAATAGAAATCAGGGGTTCGATCACGGAAGGATCGAGATTAAGGAGCGACTGTTGAGCATTGGCTTTCACCGTTTCGTCTAGTTCAATCAGGGCGCGTGCTTCCGAACTCGGAGGAAACAGATATTCAATTAAACGTTGTAAATAAACCACTCCGATGGGATGATTAGATCGATCAATCACAATCACGCGATCGCATTTTTCTCGGCAGAAGATTGACCAAACCTCACTGACAGCAGCCGTTTGCAGGCAAATGGGGACTGCTTGGATAAAGCGTTGGAGGTGAGCGGGGCAAGAAGACATAGAATAATCTAAATTAGAGCCAATCTCGACAGAATTCTCTGTTAGGCAGTTGCAGGCTTGGGAGTTAAACCTTTTAATATAGACTAACTCTTGACAACTTGTATGATCTCTGATATACAAATTAGGGAAACTCAGGTTTTTGCTGAGATCTCTGATCTAGACACCGTTGTCGTTCTCAGGTTCTAGCAGTTACAAGCGGATCTCCAGAGTTTTTGAAACGTTATTTCAAGGTTGATTCTACGGAGTGTAGATTGCTCCTGGCTCTGAATTACTGACGATAGCCTCCACATCAGGCTCGACTCCTGGGTGAATTCTAATCAACTGAACTGCCTTGAAAGATCTGTTTCTATCATCTTCGATCAACCCTAGAACAATCCTCACCTTAACAATTAAAAAATAAGCCTTAAAAATTAAGAAAATATAATTACCCTTCCATTTTAACTGAGGGTAAGCTTTAACTTTTTATTATATAGCCATACAAAATTAACTCTTGAAGGTTAGAGCGCGTCAAAATACTTACTGTTGGAGTCTCTTGCGGATGATCAAGAACAACTAACTTAAAACAGATATCGTCTCTCTAAGTTTTATTAAATCTCTAGATTCCGGTGAATTTGGGTCAAAATTTTACTCTTGTGAGAGAATTTTACTGAGGCGATCGCAAGCTTGCTCTATGGTTTCTAAACTCCCTGGATTTACCAAACCGTAGTAATCAAAAGCATAGACTTGCTCAGTGGTACTGGCTTGCAGTTTACCCCAAAACGGATCATTTTGAAACTGTTCTAAGATCCCAGCTTGACCTGGATCAATCACTAAAATAACATCTGGATCGGCTTGTAATATTTTCTCTGCCGATAGTGTAACATATCCTTTAATTTCGCTATTCCCTTGTAAATTCGCGGCTAAATTTTCGGATTGAAACTGTTGCAAAAAGTCTCCCGCCCAACTGTCTTGATTTGGAGATAGAATCGGTTGACGACTGACCAAAACTAATACAGATTTACCCACATTTGGTGCTTTCTCTAAACAAGATTGATACTGTTCTAATACAGGTTGAGGATCGACATCAAAATAAGTTGCCAAATCGGTGGTAATTTTCGTTAAAGACTCCCAACTTCTCACCTCGGTTAAAATTGTAGGAATGCCAATTTCTTCTAACCGTTTGCCAATTTGATCGTGAAAACCAGCCGCACCTAAAACCAAATCAGGTTCCAGCGCCACAATTGTCTCTAAATTGGGTTGAGTTCGACCTCCACTAACGATTTTAATTCCAGCAAACTTCGGGTTATTCTCTAGCAGTTTACTTCCTGGAATTCCCACTAATTTTTCCGCCGATAACTGTTGAGTCAGATCAGCCGTTAAGGAAGAAAGAGTAACCACTCGTTCGATAACAGTTTCCGTCAGATTATTGGTCGAAACTGTTGAGGGAGTATTGGGCGAACAAGCCATTAAAATCAGACTCAGGCTGACAATTAATCCACGTTTAATCCAGTTCATCATCATTTTATTTTAGATTCATAAAAATCAATAGGAGAAGAAATCGGACAAATTTGCCGACCCACAGGCGTATCTAAAATTACCACATTCACCTCAAAAACCGCCGCCATATTTTCCGGTGTGAGAATTTTCTCTATTCCTCCGACAGTCAGCAGTTGACCTTGACGCAAAAGGGCGAGGCGATCGCTATATCGAGCCGCTAAATTAATATCATGTAAAACTGTAACAATGGTCAGATTTTGTTTTTGATTGAGAGATTTGAGTAAATCGAGTAGCTGTAACTGATAATGAATATCGAGGTAGGTCGTTGGTTCATCCAGTAATAAAACTTGCGGATTTTGTGCTAAAGCCAGAGCCAGAAAAACCCGTTGTTTCTCACCGCCAGAAAGCTGCTCTGCGAGTCGGTTGCGAAATTGAATCACGCCCGTTTCTGCCATCGCTTCAGTGACCTTTTCTTTGCCCTCAATATCCAGTTCCCACTCCCACCAATTCTGATAGGGTGCTCGTCCTAAACTCACCAATTGTTCAACTGTTAAACCGGGAGGAATCGTTTGCTGTTGAGGTAAAATTGCCAATTGACGAGCGACAGCTTGAATCGGTTGCTGATGAATCGCTTTTCCATCTAAAAGAACCACACCCTGTTGAGGCGGCAAAATTCGACTCATTAACCGTAACAGCGTTGATTTTCCCGAACCATTCGCCCCCAACAAACTCAACCATTCACCAGACTGAAGAGCTAAATTAATCCCTTCTACAATTGGCGTTTTGTTGTATCCTCCCGACAGGTTTTGAGTCTCCAACGGCATTTACAATCCTCCTCCATCAGAACGACGATATAGCAGCCAAATAAACACCGGAGAACCCAAAAAAGCAGTCACAATTCCGACGGGAAGTTCAACCGCACCCAAGCGAGACAAAAAGTCTGCAAACGATAAAACTAAAGCCCCGCCTAAAATCGAAAAAGGCAAAACCACACGATAGTCTGTTCCAACGAGTAACCGCACCCCATGAGGAACAATTAACCCCACAAACCCGATTAATCCTGCCATACTCACAGCCCCAGCAGCAAGTAGCGCCGCCGTTGCACCAATCATAGAACGAGCGCGTAGGGGCGAAATCCCCAACCCCACCGACAAATCATCTCCTAAATTGAGTAAATTAATCGACGAAGAGAGCAAACAACTAATCGCTAATGCGACTAGAATATAGGGTCCGGCGATTGTGACTTCTTGCCATCCACGACCATTCAAGCTTCCCACTAACCAAGTCAGAGCGGCTTGAATTCGGCCATCATCGGTCGTTAACAGCAGTGCAGATTGAATCGCGCCAAACAAAGCACTCACCGCCACACCGCCCAATATTAGCCGTTCAACAGACAGAGTTGATCCTTGACGCGCTAACCAGTAAACCAGTAATGTGGTTAAAATTGCGCCTAACCAGGCTCCAATCGGTATCCAAAGTTGTAGAACCCCTAAACTCAGCATCGCCACGGCAACTAATCCCGCCCCCGCAGAAATCCCCAATAGAAACGGACTCGCTAGACCATTTCGCAGCATTCCCTGCATGAGTGCGCCCGATGCACCGAGAGCCGAACCGACAACCAAAGCCGCAATCACACGCGGTAAGCGTAAATCCCAAATAATAGTTTGATTAACCACACTCCCCTGACGTAAAATCGCTTGTCCCAATTCTGGTAAACTCATGTTCACCGTTCCCTGAGACAGTGAGACTCCGACAATCAATAAGAGTCCAAAACTCACCAAGAATGCGGCTCTCAAAGTGCGAGATTTGGAGGTAGAGTATTGAGGAGATTGAGAAGTATTTGTCACCTGTAGGAATTAGCGTAGAAGGAATTGAGCGATCGCACTAATGCGACTTTCCCATAACGCGGATCGATCTCTACACCCCAGATTTCTAAGGTATATTCAGAGCGAGCCTCGCTTTGAGGGATAGTATAGCTGATATTTTCACCGGGCTTGAGTCCCAAGCATTGATCGAAGATGGCTTGTCGATGAAGAGTCGGAAGAAAAGTGTCTTCGCCAATTTCGAGAGAAGGAGCATTATGAAAGGAGAGTTTTCCTTCATTGGTGAGAATTCCCGCAGGCGTTGTAAACTGTTCGCACCACTGCACCGCTAGGAACCATTTCGCATCCGATAATCGATTATAAATTCGTTGAGGGTTCGGGTGTTGGAGAATTTTGTATCCTCCCTCTACAGCCATAACGGTACCACCGAGAAACCCAAATACTGTCCCGAATGTTTCACTCATCCTCTGTTCTCTCCTGTCTTCAAAATTGCCCATCCCTTCATTTTAGGTTTTTGAGGGGTTTGGGTTTTGTTATGACATTGACACTTCAATCATGCAGCTTTTTTCAGTTTTAACGAGTGAAACAGCCCGCAAGGAGAATAGACTATCATTAAATCAGTTCGTGGAGGGATTTGATGAGTGAGCTGTTTAAAGGTTTTGAGCAACTGCTAGAACTTGCAAAAACCTTAGAAGAAAAACTGGAAACCGGAGAAATTAAGGCAGATATGCAGGTTGTCACTCGTCGCGTCAGCAGTATACCTCGCTCTGGAAATATTCCTCGTTCTCCGGGTCGTGTTCATGTCAATACCAGTTCGGCTCGCACTCAAGCATCCCCAAGTTCAACGGACTCCAACTCGACTTCTTCAAACTCAACTCAACCTTCAACATCAACGGTTAGTTCTTCTCTTAAAGATGTTGGCGGACTCGGTGACGTTCTCAAAGAACTCCAAGAACTGATCGCTATCCCCTTAAAACGTCCGGACTTACTCGACAAAATTGGCCTTGAACCTACACGAGGTGTTTTGTTGGTCGGTTCTCCTGGTACAGGTAAAACCCTCACAGCCCGCGCCTTAGCAGAAGAATTGGGCGTGAACTACATTGCAATTGTTGGCCCTGAAATTCTGGGTAAATATTATGGCGAAGCTGAACAAAAACTGCGAGGTCTGTTTGAGAAAGCTGCCCAAAATGCCCCTTGTATTATCTTTATAGATGAAATAGATAGTCTCGCTCCCAATCGCAGCCAGGTAGAAGGAGAAGTCGAAAAACGCATCGTTGCACAACTTCTCAGCCTCATGGACGGTTTCGCTCAAACAAAAGGAGTGATTGTCCTCGCCGCAACCAATCGCCCTGATGCTCTTGACCCCGCTTTACGCCGTCCGGGTCGATTTGACCGAGAAGTGCTGTTTCGAGTTCCAGACCGTGCAGGACGCTTAGAAATTTTACAGATTTTAACCCGTCAGATGCCTTTAGACCAAGCGGTCAACTTAGAAGTGATCGCCGATTTGGCGGTGGGATTTGTCGGGGCGGACTTGAAAGCGGTTTGTCAAAAAGCCGCCTACAATGCCTTACGTCGCCAAGTTCCCTCCCTTGATGCTCAAGTTCCAGAACGCCTCTGTGTCCAGCAGTCGGAGTTTTTGCAAGCCATTGCAGAAGTTAAACCTGCGGTATTGCGTTCGGTAGAAGTAGAATCTCCGAATGTTTCTTGGGAGGATATCGGAGGACTAGAGACGATTAAACAAACGCTACGGGAATCGGTAGAAGGCGCACTACTGCATCCAGAACTCTATTTGCAAACAAAAGCAAGACCCCCGAAAGGAATTTTACTCTGGGGACCACCCGGAACAGGTAAAACCATGTTAGCCAAAGCCGTAGCCTCTCAAGCCAGAGCCAATTTTATTGGGGTTAACGGCCCAGAATTGTTGAGTAAGTGGGTCGGTGCATCAGAACAAGCCGTGCGAGAACTGTTTGCAAAGGCAAGATTAGCATCGCCTTGTGTGATTTTTCTGGACGAAATTGATACTTTAGCCCCCGCCAGAGGTCAGTATAGTGGGGATTCTGGCGTTAGCGATCGCGTTGTCGGACAGTTACTCACCGAATTAGATGGTTTAAAAACAGAAGCCAGTATTCTCGTGATTGCAGCCACCAATCGTCCTGATGCGATTGACCCGGCATTGTTAAGGGCAGGACGTTTAGATTTACAACTCGTTGTAGATTTGCCCGATTTACAAAGCCGCTTGGCAATTTTACAACTTCAGAATCAGGATCGTCCCTTACAAGATGTTAATTTAGCAGACTGGGCCGCTCTCACGGAAGGTTGGAATGGGGCTGATTTGGTGTTGCTAGGCGATCGCGCTGCCGTCGAAGCGATTCGTCGTTATCGTAGTGAAGGAATGAGCGATCCAACTGCGATCAAAATTACAACTGAGGATTTTAATTTTGCTTATCAGGTCTTGATGCAGCAGCACTCCACTCAACCTTGATCTCGGACAATTGTTATTCAGCTTCAAGACTCTTAGCTCTATTCGCATAATAGGGAATAATTGTACGCTCTTGTGAATTTCTCCCGCCAGTAAATGCTTCGCATTCTACTGTTCGGTTCTAAAATAGAGAAAGTTGAACATACTCTGTACTAGAAGTTTCCTGCTTCAAGGGCTGTCTATCGACTAAGCCTCCACAGGCTGACAAGACAATACCTGCCTCGTTTAACGCCCGATTTAACACATTAATTGCGGCGTTTTCGTCTCGGTCTAGCTCGATTTTGCACCTCGGACATTCATGGGTTCTAACGGACAAATCTTTCGGTACAATTGCACCACAGGTTGAACATTCTTGAGTGGTTCTATAGGCGGAAACTTTAACAAAATGAACGCCGCGTTTTACCGCTACTGCTTCCAATATTGTTAAAAATCCTCCCCATCCAGCATCAAGAATAGACTTCCCTAAAGGTGTCCGCGCCAGCCCTTTGATGTTTAAATCCTCAACAGCAATTAAATCGTACCGACTAACTAAAGAATGAGCAATTTTATAGTGCTGTTCTTTGCGTTGTCGTTGTATTTTCTGGTGAATTCGTTGAACTTGGTTTAACTGTTTAAGGTAGTTCTTTGAACGTTTTTGCTTTCTTGATAGTTTCCGTTGCGCTCTGGCTAACCGAGTCTGAGCATTACGGTAAAAGCGTTTAAAAGGAAAGGTTTCACCAGTTGAAGTTACAGCTAGTTCCTTTAAGCCTACATCAATACCTACTCCAGTTTTTATCTGTTCAACTGGGATTAAATCAGGAACAGAGTCATCTTTCAAGCTAAAGCTAACATACCAACCATCGGCTTTTTTAATAATTGTTGCA
>JBCBCI010000017.1:0-97028 GCA_038530755.1 Cyanobacteria bacterium J06592_8
AACTATAGATGTAACAGGGTTTTTTAGTCCCTAACACCTAACACCTAACACCTAACACCTGCGCGCAGCGCTATATTTGCACTGAGGCTTCCTGTACTGATATCTGAAGATCAGATCCTCGATTAAATTGCTGGGCTTGTTGTTTAGCTCCATCAGAAACGACAGTTTTGATAGAATCCACTTGGCTCTTTTGTAGTGCTTTAATCCGTTCAGGGCTGACAGCAGTCCGTTCTAAATCTGCATAGAGTAAAAAGTTAAGAATCAGACGATTTAAACGTTGGCTAGAATCTCGAATATCTTCCAACATTAGACGTAATGGATAAAACCAGTCCTTTGGCAATCAGTAACTCATCTTCTACGATTAAAATTTTAACTTCATTCATCGTGCTTCATTGCTCCATTATTTTGGCAGAATTGTCAATAGACTTTTTGATTGTAAAACAAGATGTTTAGAATGCACGAGATAAAAATATTTAACCTGAATTTACCCCAAATTTTTACGATTCTTAACTAATGCCTTAAATTCCTGAATCGGGAGTGGACGACTAAAGAGATAGCCTTGAATAATATCACAGTTATACTGTTTTAAAAGATTAAGCTCTGCTTGGGTTTCTACTCCTTCAGCCACCACTTGTAAGTTAAGCTGGTGAGCCATTTTGATGACAGCTTCAACAATAATTTGATTCTTAGGATTTTGATCTAAGTCTCGAATAAAACAGAGATCGAGTTTTAAGACATCGAAGGGAAACTGTTGTAAATAACTCAGAGAAGAATATCCCGTCCCAAAGTCATCAATAGCAATCCGTAGACCTAATTCCCTGAGATTATTGAGTTTAGAAATTGAAGTCTCCTCTTGTTCAACTAAAAAACTTTCAGTTAATTCGAGTTCTAGATAACTGGGTGGTAAATCGACAGCTAATAAAATTTCCAGAATCCGTTGACGAATATCTGGAAGATTAAATTGACGACCCGATAAATTGACTGCAATTTCCATTCCTTCTAAACCCAATTCCTGGCAAGCTTTAATCTCTCTACAAGCCGTTTCAAGCACCCATTCGCCAATCGGTTCAATTAATCCGGTTTCTTCTGCGAGGGGAATGAAAACACCAGGAGAAACAAAGCCTCGTTTGGTTTCAATCCACCGAATCAATGCTTCAGCTCCAACAATTTTACCTGTTTTTAGATTAAATTTTGGCTGATAATACAATTGAAATTCATCTCGTTCTAAGGCTCGTCTTAAGTCATTTTCGAGTGCAATTTGATCGTCATTTTTAACTTCCAAAGTGGGTTGATAGCATTCATAATGATTTTCACCTTTCTCTTCCGAATAACGGAGAGCGATTTGACTCCGATGCAGCAGTTGGTCTACTTCTAAACCATTCCGAGGATAAAAAGCCACACCCATACTGAAGCTAAGAACGACTTCTTTATCATCAATAAAAAATGGAAAAGAAAGGTTTTTCAACAGCATTTGAGTCATCTGGACAATTTTCCGCTCATCCTCTAAGGGTTCTAAGATGAGAGTGAACTTTTCTTCATCTAAGTGAGCGATTTTTGCTTTTGAACCCCACTGTTCTTTCATGCGTTGTCCAACTGCTTTGAGTAGACGATTACTGGCTTCATATCCCCAGGCTTCGTGAATTCGTCGGAATCGATCTATATTGATTGAAAGTAGAGGAATGAGTTGAGAACTATCTGAATTTAGAGTCTGCTTGATGGTTTCAAATTGTTCTCTCAGCGCTAAACGATTCGGCAAAGTCGTAATAGGGTCAATATAAATTAAGTTTCGCAGTTCGGCTTGAACTTTTTGAACTTGACTTTCATATTGCTGTTTCCAGGCTAAGTGTTTTTCAAGTCGTGCCGTAATCGCTTTTAAAAGTTCAGTCGCACTACAAGGCTTACTTAAATAGTCATCCGCACCGAGTTCCATTCCTTTACGAAGGCTAGTGCGATCGGATAAAGCCGTCATAAAGATAAAGGGAATTGTGGCTGTTGTTGAATAATTGCGTAACTTTTCTAAAACACCATATCCATCTAATTTAGGCATCATTACATCACACAAGATCAAATCGGGTTGATGTTTTAGTGCTAGGTTAACTCCAATTTCACCATTTTCAGCTTCCCAAACCTGGAAGTGTTCGACTTCTAGAAGTTCCTTAATATTAATTCTAATTAAGTCTTCGTCTTCTATGACTAGAATTTTTCTCATTTTTTTAGGTCAGATAAACAGTACAGACAGAAAGGATAAATAACTTTAAGGATGAACGAGAAATTAAGTTTTCTCAATCAACTGTTAATTTTCGACCTCTGATTTAGTAAGCAAGGGTAGAGAAACCTGTACAAGAGTTCCCTGGTTTTCTTCGCTCTCAATTTCAACCTCACCGTGATGCAACTCAACGATCTTTTTAACTAAAGACAATCCTAAACCTGTCCCGGAGATTGTGTCAATATTTGTTCCTCGATAAAAATTGGAAAACACTCGCTCTTGGTCAGATTTGGGGATGCCGATTCCGGAATCTTGAATTTTCAAGATTGCTTGCTGATTTTGATTAAGGAGTTCGCATTGAATCTCGCCTCCTTCGGGAGAATACTTAACCGCATTCGACAAAATCTTATTAATTAATTGCTTCAATAATATCTCATCAAACAGTCCTTCCAAATTAGAGCCTTGAACTTGAAATGTAATCTGATGTTTATCCGTTTTGTTCTGGATCTTCTCAATGAGGCTACGACAAGTTTCTTCTAGATTAACTAAAGTCAAGTTGACCTCACATTGACCAAACTCTAGCTTGCCAATAATGACAACATCTTCTAGTAAGCTTGTCATTTGATCGATGCCATATTTAATTCGTTGAAAATGAGTTTGTTTCTTCGCCTCAGAAATTTTAGCACTGTAGTTTTCTAGAAGTCCAGCCGAAAAAGAAATTGTCGTCAATGGCGTTCTGAACTCATGGGAAACTGTGGTAATAAATCGCGTTTTTAATTCACTCAATTCTTTTTCAAGTTGCTGAAGCTCTAAATTGTGCTGTTTTTTCATTTCCTGCTTTTCAGCTTCGAGTTGAGCAATCCTTTCTCGAAGTTCTTCGTTAGATTTTGATGTATTCTCAATAGAATTAACAGAAGAATTTTCCGACATCATAGTTTCATAGGTGGATGGAATGTTCAAATTCAGAGAAAAAGTTTGAATAGACTTTCAACAAACCTTAATATCTATTAAGACTTGAGGTTTAGCCTGCTAGTGTTTATAACACTTGATAAAATTTATGAGTCAATTGATGAGTGGGTATAATTTTCGATGAAAGCTGTTTCAAAGTCCTATTTATATTCGAGTTCAATTTCAGCTTATTCAATTTAACATTTGTAACCTCCTCAAGTTGACCTCTGAGTGAAGTTGATGAACTCAAGCTAAGATTAAAATAAATGTACAAACGATAAGGTTGGCATCAACTTTTTGTAGAACAACCGATTACAGTTCATCAAATTGATATCAATTTCAAGCGTTTTTAAAGGGTTTCATTTGTCATTATAAATTTGGAGGTAACACCTGTGCTAAACAGATGCACCTCCAAACCGCTTTAACTTTATATTTGCAGCATATTTGTAAAGTGAAAAGTGAATTAGTAAACAGTAAACACTAAACAGTGAGCAGTACACGGTACACTGTAAACTTTGGGAACTAACAACTGAAAACTGGTGACTACATAACTGATAACTGTCTACTGTAAAACTGTATACTGTTAAGATTCTCCCCATTGCAGGAGTTCGACCGGTTCAAGTACCGTTAGATGTCCCTGAAGCATCCCTTTAATCTCTGCATAGAATTCACGAACTTTTTCTTCTTCATCAATAATTTCAATGGCAAGCGGAAGGTTTTCAGATAAGGCTAAAATACTCACAGTTTGCACAGGACTTTTTCCGGCATAGCCTTCAATGGCTTGAAAAACAGTTGCACCCGCCATCCCTTTTTTATGAGCGACTTCTATAATTGCTTTATACAGTGAATGATGCTCGAAGCGATCTTCTTCACTCACATAAATTTTTAACTTTTTCCAAGTTGTCATTGTATTTTTCCTCTAGAATAATTTATAACCCATCAGTTTCGGCATAACGAGTTAAAAGAATTTGGGTCATGGAAAATTCTCCTCGAAGCTGTTAATTCGATTCTATCCCAACAGTATCACCCTTGCGTTCTGATGCCAAGCTGAGAATTGAGTTGACTACTCTGCGATCGCGCCTAAAAACATTTCAGTTACAATATTGTCTTTAAAGGTGAAAATTAGTCCCCCATAAACTGAACCTGCAACGAAATATTCAGCCGAAATGGGAGCGGCTTCATCTTCTTCTTGACCATAGGCTTGTTTCACTTTTGCTGAAGAGTCCCCTATACCAATTCCTCGCTGGGTTTTGAGTGGAGAAGGGGCTTGAATTCGGACTGAACTGACGGTGGCAGAACCCTGTTCTTTTTCGGCTGCCATATCGAGTATAATTCCTTGTTGGGGATAGTGCCATTTTTGATGATATAAGCCATCTGCGCCCCAAAATTCTTGCTCTCCTTTGCTTTGTGGTTCCCCAAAACTTTCAATAACTTTTGCTGCGGTTAAATCTATTTTGAGTTCTCCAAACCTTTCAGAGTACAGTAAGTCAAAGTTATGAGCGATTTGTCCATCTAACGTTACCGTTCTATCAACAAACTCTAAGGTTAAAGCGGTTGAAAGTCCAATCCAAAAATAGGTTTGCGCGAGTACAATTACAGTGATTAAAGTTGGAATTTTTTTCATTTTAGCACCGTTCAAATAAAACACGATAAACAGGTTCGCCGCGAGACAAGGTAGAACGTTCTCGTTCAGAGGGAAGCACTAAAGGGTTGTCTGCTTGCCAATCTTCTCCTAAACGCTGAAATGCGCGATCGGCGGAAAACAAATCACACATTTGTTCAACAACAGCTTTGACATCGGACTGGATAAAAACTTCACCTCCGACCGGAATAAAACGGGACAATTCTGCAACTAACTCCGGCTGAACCATGCGGCGACGTTGATGGCGTCGTTTGAACCAAGGATCGGGAAATTGAATGCTAACTCGCTTTAATATTCCTCCGGGTAAGGTTTCTAGAATGGGCTGTAATGAATTATTAGCATTACAAAATAAATAGTGTAAATTGGTTAATCCTTTTTCATCTCGCCATTGGTTGGCTTCTTCGACAAGCGGTTCTCGAATTTCTAAACCGAGATAATTCCAGGTGGGTTTAAGTTGGGCTAAACTCCATAATAGTCGCCCTCGACCACAACCGATATCGAGATGCAAGGGTTGATAAAAATCTGAATAAATTTTCGTCCAGTCGGGAGGCTGAATGGGAACTTGATATTTTTGCGCTAAAGGGTTAACGTGTTCACGCACTCGAACTCTTCCCAAGGGTTAAACCTCCCAGAACTAGATAGTTAAAACTTACTGAATAAAACCTACAAAAGAGCGGAGTACAAAACTTCTTGATGAATTTGCGATCGCTCAATTAGAGATTCTATTTTAGCAGGTAAGAGAGCGTCTCCATTGGCATAGCATTCTAGCCAAGTTTTACAGATCAGGTTCGCGTCTGGCGGTAATTCTGACAATTCCCATCCAGGCAATTCTAATTCTGTCATTAATTGCGTCACTTTGGGATCGTAACTCAGCGCAAAACAGCGACATTCTTGAGTGGCTGCCATAATTAAACTATGAAATCGCATTCCAATCACCATCTCAACGCCTCGAAATACGCCCTTGAGTTGACGTGGATCTTCTAATCGGAGAATTTGACTACAATTGGGAATGGCTCGATGAATGAGTTGAGCGATCGCAAAATCTTGACTCAGTTGGAAGGGTAGTAATAAAATAAAGGCTTGAGTGGCTGTTTGAAATGAAACGAGAGCTTGGATTAAGAGGCTTAAGCGTTCTGAGGTGAGTTGTCGATGGGGACGCAACGTTAAAGCCACTCGGGGCGCAGGTAAATCCCATAAACCGGGAACCGCTTTTGAGTCTAAGGCCCAAACAGGATCGGGGGCGAGAATAAATGGAATTTCCCAGTCGGATAGAAGTTGTGCAGAAGCGCGATCGCGAACACTGATGCGAGTACATTCAGAAAAACACTGATAAGCTAACTTTTGAGTAATGGGGCGTTGCAGAGGCCCAATTCCCTGCGCCCAGGCAATTGTTTTTAAGCCCATTCGTTGTGCTAAACCCATCAATCCCCCATAATAGAATGGACTAATAGCACTGGTCACATCCTGGATGAGACTACCACCGCCCCAGATCAAAGCATCTGAGTGTCTGAGAACCTTTAAGATTTCTAGGGCATTCATCCGGTTATAGCTAGCAACTTGATAGCGTTCTTCGGTTTGAGTGGGGTTTCCCGAAAGCACTAGCGGTTCAACAGAAGGCGGTAACATCTGAAGTAGCGATGCAAGCAATGCTTCATCTCCACCATTTCCTTTTCCGTAGTACCCACTGCAAACAACCCTTTCCATTTTTAAACTTTTAGTGACGAGATTTTGAACCTGGATGATTCTCAACACCCGCACTCGTAAAACTCAAGAGTCAGCAGTTGAGATTTAGATGTTAGACTACCATAGATGAGGCGTTTCTAGCGCATTAACTGAACTAAAACTACAATAAGATTTATGCACGCACTCTCAATTCCGACCTGGATTATTCATGTTTCTAGTGTTGTTGAGTGGATAGCAGCAATTTGGTTTATTTGGAGGTATGGCGAAGTGACTCGAAATCCGGCTTGGTGGGGGCTTTCTCTGGCGATGTTACCAGCCCTGGTGAGTGCAATGTGTGCTTGTACCTGGCATTATTTTGATAATCCAACATCCTTTGAATGGTTGGTAACGTTACAAGCGGCGATGACCGTTGTGGGAAATTGTACTCTATGTTTAGCAGGATGGTATATTTGGCGCAGCCTGCGTTCTAGTCAAGATGAACAGGAAATAGACTCTCAGAATATAGACCCATAAAAATAGTGTATCCTTCACAAAATAGAGCGATCCGTTAGATTCGTAACTTTCAAACCTTTCTACCCATTGTAGATTTCATCCCCTTCCCATGCTTTCAAAAGACACCCTCTTTGCTGTTTCCTTGTTTCCCTATTTAGGATTTTTGTGGTTTCTGACTCGTTCCGGGCAAACACCCCGCTTGGCATTAATCGGATTTTATGGCACGTTAGTTTTTGTTGGGGTGACGATCCCGGCTGGAATTTACGCCAAACTCGTCTATCACGATACGTTGGCAAATATTGATTGGTTACATGGTGGTGCAGAGATTTTTCTAACACTCTCTAATATTCTGGTGGTGTTAGGCTTTAGACAAGCAGTGATCAGCAAACAGTCCCCTCGATAATGGAAATTATAACCCTGAGCGGTCACGCCGACGGTGTAAAATCGGTCGCAGTTAGTCCTGATGGGAAAATTTTAATTAGTGCCTCTGAAGACGGTAAGATTAAGGTCTGGAATTTTAGAACCGGAGAGTGTTTACTCACTTTAGGCGGTCATCCCTACGGAGTGAAGAATGTCACAGTCAGTCCTGATGGTGAATTTTTTGCAACCGGTGGCGGAGATGGCACGATTAAAATTTGGAGTCTGAAAAACGGAAAGCTACTGCGAACTTTGGTAACAGGCTACTCTCGCCTCGACTCTGGGTTTATGCCAGTGGCGATTGTTCCGGACTCGAAGACGATTATTAGTCATAGTAGCAGCTACAGTCAAACAGTGCGGTTATGGGATGTGGAAACGGGGAACCTCAAAGGCACATTAACAGGTCATGCAGGTTCAGTCAAAACGTTTTGTATTTCTCCGAAAGGAGATATCCTAGCCAGTGATGGGGCTGACCATCGTATTCGGTTATGGACACTGCGAAATGAAGAATTAATTGGTATCCTGCAAGGACATACGGGTGGAGTGTTGACATTGGCGATAAGTCCCGATGGAGAAACTCTGGTGAGTGGCGGGAAAGATGAAACCATTAGAATTTGGCAACTCTCGACTCAGAAGCTACTACGAACGCTTTCTGGGCATTCTTATGCGGTAAACTCGGTTAAAATTAGCCCGAATGGTAATCTGCTTGCCAGTGGCGGGTATGATAGTTTGATTAAATTACGGGACTTTCACACTGGAAATTTACTCAATTTACTTTCTGGACATTCAGGTGCCGTTAATACCGTTACATTTAGTCCAGATGGCCAAATTTTAGTGAGTGGAAGCGAAGATAAAAGCATTAAACTCTGGAAGATAGATGATTTGCTTAATTCTGATTAAATTCCCATTAAATTATTGTTAATACTGGGTAGTGGTAAGTCGGAAAGGAACGCTAAATAAACCTTAAGATTTGCCAAGTCGTTAACATAGAGCCGTCATACTAAAAGCATACAAATATAATCTTATATTGCTCATGCTATGCCTATGAGCTACTGCTTCAACCCCGATTGTCAACAGCCAAATAATGGTGAAGAAATCGACGTTTGTCAAACCTGTGGTTCAACTTTATTGCTTCAAGATCGTTATCGGGCGAAGCGAAAAATTGGCATAGGCGGGATGAGTCGAACTTTCCTGGGTGTTGATGAGGACAACTCACAGTTCTGCGTGATTAAGCAATTCTCCTCTCAAGCCTACTCAACTTTGACTCAACAAAAAGCGGTTCAACTCTTTCATCAAGAGGCAATACGGTTACAGGAATTAGGCGAACACGATCGCATTCCTTCTCTATTTGCGTCTTTTGAACAAGACAATCATTTATATTTAGTTGAAGAATACATTCCCGGACAAAATTTGGCTCAAGAATTAGCAGATCAGGGGGCTTTTTGTGAAGCGAAAATTCGAGAACTCTTACTTGATATTTTACCGACTTTAGCCTTTATTCACAGTCATCATATTATTCATCGAGATCTCAAACCCGAAAATATTATTCGGCGAGAAACGGATGGGAAATTGGTTTTAGTCGATTTTGGGGTTGCTAAACATAGTCCGAATCTTTTTCAGCCCACAACAGGAACAATGACGGGAACCATAGGTTATGCACCCCTTGAGCAAATTCGTGGCGGAAAAGCCTATCCAGCTAGCGATCTTTACAGTTTGGGAGTAACTTGTATTTATCTTCTGACTCAAGTTCCTCCGAATGAATTGTTTGACTCTTTTTCAGGAGAATTAGTTTGGCGATCGCATTTAGTCAAACGCCAAACTCCAATGAGTCGAGAGTTAAGCCAAATCTTAGATAAACTACTCCAAGACTTAGTGCAAAATCGTTATCAAAATGCCCAAGAAGTCTTAGAAAATGTGACTAGATTAAACTCTCAGTCTTGGAATTGCTGTCAATCAGAAACGACTTCATTAGAGATTATTGTTAACGCAGAAATAGAAGCTGAAAAAACAGCCTTAACCTTTCAAAAAGATTGGATTGAGTTAGCCCTTGCCTCTCAAACTCATCCGGGTTCATTTTCGAGTTTAATTGGGAGTAAATCGATTAAAATTATTCCAAATGCTCCAGTTCAAGCCTATGCAGCACTCTCTTTGAAAGCCGCAGAAAATCGAGAAAAATATTTAGAAAAAGGCTCGGTTAAACTCAGTCCAGAGATTCAATATTTAAAAGGTCATTCTGGTGCAATTCTATCAATTGCAGTGGGTCATCATGGTTATGTTTTAGCGAGTGGGAGTCACGATCGCAGTGTCCGACTTTGGAACCTAAAAACCGGACAACTCTTGCATCAATTTTTAGGTCATCAAGATGTGGTAAATAGTATTGCGATGAGTCCGAATGGTCATCGACTCGTCAGTGGAAGTTCAGATCGGACAATATTAGCTTGGAATCTGACTAATCGTCGCATAGCGGATCGGTTTTTTAGCCATTCGGGTTCGCCCTACAGTCATCGTTGCGGTGCTGTTTTTTCTGTGGCTTATAGCCCAGATGGTTTGATTATTGCGAGTGGAAGTGAAGACAGAAGCTTGAAACTTTGGAATCAAAGAAATGGTGAGTTATTGTATCGATTATGCGAACATTTGGATGAAGTGGTTTGTGTTACCTTTACTCAGCCTGATCCGGATTTATTCACCTTCAGACTTAACTCCAAGCCTCGTCCTCAGAGTAGCTTATTCGCGAGTAGTGGCTTAGATGGATTGATTAAAATTTGGAAGTTTGGTCACTTGAAAAGTCTCACAACTTTAATCGGACATTCAGCCCCGGTTTATACTTTAGCCTTTAGTCCGGATCGAAAAATGTTGGTGAGTGGAAGTGGCGATCGCACGATAAAATTGTGGAACTTCTACACCGGAGAAACTCTGAATACACTCAAAGGACATGAGGATGAAGTGACTTCGATTGCTGTCAGTCCAGATGGTCAGTTACTCGCTAGTGCCAGTCGAGAGGGTCATGTTAAACTTTGGGATATTAGCGATCGCCATCCCTTGGGACGATTATTAAAAACTCTCGTGGCTTACCCTCCGGTTGCGTTTACGCCGGATAGTAAAACCCTGATCACAGGCGGAGAAAATGGTGAGATTTTAGTTCAACAGTTGAAATAATCTACGAAGGAAATGTCATCGTTTGCCAAAGCTCTGTTCCCAGTATCAATGCTTGACTCAAATCTGTTTCTCGGAAGTTAGCTCTGAGTAGATTAACTTTATAAAACATTGTGCCTTTCAAGCTGGTTCCTCGCAAGTCAGCTTCACTGAGATCGGCATAAATAAATTTAGCTTCATTTAAGTTTGCCCCTCGCAAATCGGCTCCTCTGAGATTGGTTTTGAAAAGTTTAGCTTGAGTTAAATTAGCCGCTTTTAAATCTGCATAGACCAGTTTAGCACTGGTTAAGTCAATATAGGATAAATTAGAATTACTTAAATTTGCAAATAAATGAGCCTGCTTGAGATTCGCTTGACTGAGATTTGCTCCTTGTAAATTGGCTTTCCAGAGTAACACTTTTGCTAGATTTGCTCCTTGTAACTGCGCCCCCGGAAGCTCTAGTCCAATAAATCCTCGCTTACCTGATGCGTAACGTTCCAGTAATTCCTTCCTACTGTGGAGACTGTGAGTTAATTTTTTGTCTTCGTTTGCCATTAGCTGATGATAAGTCTTTTAATCTGACCTAACCTTATCGTACAAAATAATGGCAGTACATTTTTTAATAATTTAAAATACTTGAGAAAAAAACTGTGGTATCGATGCAGAAAGAATACCAATCGTATGACTTCTTTAGAGATGAGATGTAGAGAAACCTCAGAGAATTGAGGAGATATTTGTAGCAGCCAGCAATCAGATCCTCTCCGACCCGCAATAACGATCATTCCGAGCCAGGATTAAGGGTCTTGGCAACTTTTGGTGATCCTCAAACATGGCGATTGGCTACGCCAAGACACGCGCTCTGCGTCAATCGCGATTAGCTGTCCATTTGTGGCATTACTACGTTAATCGCCCGTCCCCTAAGTCTCGACCCCAGGTTCTACAAATTATAGCGCTGCGCGCAGGTGTTAGGTGTTAGGTGTTAGGGACTAAAAAACCCTGTTACATCTATAGTTTTCGCGATTATTGGTCACTTAGATCTGTAAACACACGAGCGCTCGTTGCTATAGATTTGAATGTTACATCATTAATACATCAAACCAACTTGAAATCAAGGCAAATCCTAGCTCAGACCCTGAAACCTCCCTGAATATTGTTAGGTTATTTCATGCTTTTGATCCAACAACTATAAGTTGTCTAAGTTGATTCTCATTAGTTGTATATACAAGTCTCCCTAACCCTAGTTCAATCGTTTCATGCTGAAAATTCGCGCCCTGTATCGACAATTATCAGTTTTCAATAAGGTTAGACAAGAGAGTATGAGTTGTCCCCAAGACCCTTCTTGAATCACTAATTATCTGAACATTAGATTAGATCTTGTCTACAGATTAAATCCGGTTTATACCTCTCTTAAATTTGAAAGATTTACACAGATTAAATTTGTAAAGATTTGGTAAAGTTACGGGTAGGCTTCGGATTGATAATTCTATTTATGATAATCTCTAAGTATGAATTATTGAGTATAGACAACACGGACATTTGGAAATAAATTTGAGGGTTTGTGTTGAATAAAAAATCGAGACAAATGCTAGCGATTTTCGACTTCAGTGTTAGAACAAAGAATCAATATCTACCCATTAAAATCAATGAACGAAAAATCAAAACAAAAACTTTCTCAAACCCTCCCAATACCGGAGAAAATTATCAGATTCTTCTGGGATTTAGGTCGATCTGGACTGCGAGAACTCCTCTATCAGAAATGGTCTTTAGAGCGATATATCAGCTCTCCCCTCGATCTAGAAACTGACAAGAAAGTCACAATCATCGTTCCGAGTTATCATGCCAGTCGTGCTAGAAATCTAGAACCTCTGATCCGCATGGCTTTGAAATGTAACTTTGTTGAAAAAATCATCATTAGCAACCATAACCCAGATATTAAACTTGAAGATTGGGTGAAAACGAATGACAGTCGAGTCAAGCTAATTAATCATTCGGTTCGCCGAGGGTGTGGATATGGTTGGATTGTCGCTAGTCAAGAAAAAAATGCGGATTATTTTATTGTGATTGATGATGATATGTTGATTTATCCTCAACAACTGGCGGTACTCTTTCAGCAACTCATTAATCAACCCGAAATTCCTCATGGTTTTATCGGTCGCCGTGCGGATGGTGAGTACGTGATGAGTCAAGAGCTAGAAGTTGAATTTTTGTACAATATCTATGCAGTAACTCAAACTCACATTCAAAACTATTTAGAATACACAAAAGAAATCATAGACAATGGATATGCTTCTCAAGAATCCATTGAATATTGGGCGGATGATATTGTTGTTAGTAAAAGCGGAATCGGTCATCCTAGAATTCATCAAGCAGGCTCGATCCGACAATGCAAAACAACCAAAACTTCAGGGGTAGCAACCTTTACAGAAAATCAGTTTGATGGACATCGTTTACAGGTCTATCAAGCCTTAATCAAAATGAAGTCTGAAACAACAACACCTCACTTGGCCTGATTCGATTATTCTTAGAGAAACATGATGAGATCTAAACCCACAAATATTGGAGTGGTCGCAATTGGTCGCAACGAAGGCGATCGCCTCAAGGACTGCTTGCACTCTCTTCTCAAAGAAGTAGATTTGATCGTTTATGTAGACTCAGGCTCTACCGATAACAGCCCAGAGTTTGCTCGTTCGGTGGGAATTGAGACAGTTGAGCTAGATTTATCGACTCCGTTCACTGCCGCCCGTGCGCGGAATGCAGGCTTTTACCGGCTTTTAGAAATTTGTCCGGACTTAGAATTTGTGCAGTTTGTGGATGGGGATTGTGAGTTAGCAGCAGGCTGGCTCGAACAAGGGATAGAAGTTTGTCAATCTCAGCCTCAACTGGGAGTTGTTTGTGGACGGAGGCGAGAAAAGTTTCCCGAAGCTTCTATCTATAACTTGCTGTGTGAACTGGAGTGGGATATTCCGAGCGGAGAAGTCAAAAGTAGCATGGGTGATGCCTTAATGCGAGTGACTGCTTTTGCAGAGGTGAACGGCTATAACTCAAGCTTAATTGCTGGGGAAGACCCCGAACTGTGTATTCGACTCCGTCAACAGGGTTGGAAAATCCTACGACTGGGTGCAGATATGACTTGCCATGATGCCGAGATGACTCGCTTTAGTCAGTGGTGGAAACGGACAGTTCGAGCTGGCTATGCCTACGCGGAAGGCGCTTGGATGTACGGACATACCCCAGAAAAACATTGGGTGAAAGAAAGCCGCCGAATTTGGTTGTGGGGTTTTTGGATTCCTGTGTTTTCTATTTTTGGAATTGGGTTTGTTGGCCTGTGGAGTTTATTGCTACTGATCGGCTATCTCATACAATGGGCAAAAATTTTTCGTTTCTATCAAACCTACTCTTGGAACTTTCGAGAAAATCTTTTGTATAGCGGCTTTTGTGTTCTAGCTAAGTTTCCCGAACTATTCGGTCAAATTCAATTTCATCGCGATCGCTTACTTAAACGGCAGGCAGTTCTAATTGAGTATAAAACCTCGACTAGCCTTTAAATTTCTGATCATTTTATTGAGGCTTAGAAAACTATCGTGATTGTAGACTACAAAAAACCGATACGCTCAAAAGAGCAATTTCTAGTTTTTGGCTCTCCGGCTATTGAAGAAGCAGAAATTCAAGAAGTTGTTGCCAGTATGAAGACAGGATGGCTGGGAACTGGTCCCAAGGTGGCTCAGTTTGAACGGGATTTCAAAACCTACAAAGGATCTAACGAAGCTGTAGCGGTTAACTCTTGTACTGCGGCTCTACATCTTGCCTTACTCGCTGCGGAATTAAAGCCGGGAGATGAAGTGATTACGACTGCGGTGACATTTTGTGCAACGGTAAATTCAATTTTGCATACTGGAGCAACTCCCGTTTTAGCAGATATTGACCCTGTGACGATGAATATTGACCCCACAGCGGTTGAATCCAAAATTACTCCCAGAACTAAAGCGATTATACCTGTTCATTTTGCAGGTCGTCCTTGTGATATGAATCAGATTCTGGAGATTGCCCAACGTTATCATCTGAAAGTAATTGAAGATTGCGCCCACGCCATTGAAACCGAGTATAAAGGACAAAAAGCTGGAACCCTGGGTGACTTTGGTTGTTTCAGTTTTTATGTGACCAAAAACATTGTCACAGGTGAGGGCGGAATGATCTTAACACAGGGAGAAGAGGATGCAGCTCGACTGAAAATATTAGCTCTACATGGTATGAGCAAAGATGCCTGGAAACGGTTTGGGGATGAAGGATACAAGCACTATAAAGTCATAGAATGTGGGTTCAAATACAACATGATGGACTTACAAGCTGCCATTGGTATTCATCAGCTCAAGCGTATAGAAAAGTATTGGAAACGTCGTCAGGAAATTTGGCATCGCTATCAACAAGCATTCCAGGATTTACCGATCGCATTACCTGCTGAACCCGAAGTCGGAACTCGGCATGGCTATCACCTCTATACAATTTTAATTGATCAGGAAAAAAGTGGCATTTGTCGCGATGATTTCTTGAATGCTATGACCGCAGAAAATATTGGCATCGGGGTTCATTATCTGAGTATTCCTGAGCATCCTTACTATCAGCAAACCTTGGGTTGGAAGCCAGAAGATTATCCGAACGCGATGTTGATTGGGCGAAGTACCGTTAGTTTACCCTTATCTGCCAAGCTCACAGATGAAGATATTGAAGATGTTATTCTGGGTGTCAAAAAAACCATTAATTGACGGCATGAAAAACAAGATTAAATTTTAGATTGAATTGGAGGCAAAATCAATGCAAACAACGACTAAAAACTTAGGAAAAAACCGACGAGAAAAGTTTGAAAAAGACGGGTATATTCTTGTTAAAAATTTCTTTTCTCCAGAAGAAATGACAACTCTAATGAACGATATCAAATCGGCAGAAACTCGAAATGGAGCCAGTGGAATAGATCGAGGGCCTTTAACTTTTTATAGTAGCCTATTTTTTTATAGCAAAGCCATCCAATCCTTCATTTCTCAACCGCGAATTATAGATTTATTGACTCCAATTATTGGTCCAGATTTCTGGGTGAGATGGGATCAAGCTGTTGCTAAAGGGTCAGGTGCAGGAATATTTCCTTGGCATCAGGATAATGCTTATAGTGATCTTAAAGATGGTTACTATCAACTCTGGATTGCGATGACTGAGATGAGTCCTGAGAATGGCGGACTATGGCTGGTTCCAGGAAGTCATAAACAGTTATTACCTCATCGACAAACAGGCAATCATTTAGAATGGGAAGGCAATTCTGAAAATGCTGTCTTTATTGCCGCAGAACCGGGTGATGTTGTCTTATTTTCATCATTCATGCTGCACAAAACGAATCCCAATGTAACCCCAAATCCTCGATGGACTTATGTGATTGAGTATATGTCTATTAAACACTTTGATCCGGGGGTTGAACCGCCCTATTTCATTGTAAGTCGTAATGGGCGATCGCAACCCGAATTTGTTCATTTCTATCGAGGACGCCTAAACCCCATCAATCATGTCAAGTACCTGGGTTTTCGTTGGAAATCTAACTTACGCTATCTAGGAGCTAAACTTTCAAAGATGGGATTGAGGTAATGCACGAAATGGAGTTTTATTTTAAACTATTTTTCTTCTTTTTTTTGAGTGGAACGGGGTCATATCCACCGGGATGAAAAGGATGACAGCGCAGGATTCTTTTAGTCGCTAACCAACCGCCTTCAATCACTCCAAATCGTTCTACAGCTTCAATCGCATATTGTGAACAAGTGGGTGTATATCGACAGGAAGGGGGTAATAATGGAGAGATAAACATCCTATACCCCCGAATTAAAGTCACTACAGTTTTTTTAATCATAGAGTCGTTCTCAAGGAGTTGTAAACATCATGTTTGAGTGGGGTTTGAGTGGGCAATCTGCTCACCTAAAATTGATGACTAATGACAGAACTTTTCGACACAACGAACAAACATTTCCACGCCCATTCCCAAGGCTGTTTCATCAAAGTCAAATCGAGGATGATGGTGCGGGTAGGCTAAATCTTTATCCTGATTCGCCGAACCCAAGAAGAAATAGCAGCCGGGAACTTCTTGCAGGAAAAATGCCATATCTTCGCCGCCCATTGTTTGACAATCTGGCACAATTCCTAAAGGTGTTTCGACGACTGTTTCTGCTACGCTTCTGACTAAATCAGCGATTTCACTATTGTTAATTACAGGAGGATAAAAGGAGTAATAGTTCAAATCATAACTTGCGCCTTGACCTTGACAAATTCCGGCGATAATTTCTTCAACTCGTTTGCCAAAAAAGTCTGTATATTTCGGATCAAAATATCGTACAGTTCCCGTCATTTTTGCCGTATCTGCAATCACATTATTAGCGTGTCCGGCATGAAGTGAACCGACAGTAACAACTGCGGCTTCTAAGGGGTCAACATTGCGACCGACAATAGTTTGCAAAGCATTAACAATTTGAGCAGAAACAACAATAGAATCAACGGTTTGATGGGGCATCGCACCATGTCCGCCCTTGCCTTGAATATGACATTCAAATAACTCGACTGCTGCCATTAATGCACCACTTCTCACCCCAACTGTTCCGAGGGGTAAATTATTCCATAAATGTAGCCCGATAATGGCATCAACATCGGGGTTTTTTAACACTCCTGCTTCCACCATGGGTTTGGCTCCACCAGGGCCTTCTTCGGCGGGTTGAAAAATAATTTTAATTGTTCCTTTGAAATTTTGACGATGATTAGCTAAATAATAAGCAGTTCCCAATGCGATCGCAGTATGTCCGTCATGTCCGCAAGCGTGCATAATCCCGTCATGCTGGGACTTGTAAGGCACTTGATTTTCTTCTTGGATGGGGAGAGCATCCATATCGGCTCGAATGGCTAGAACGGGTCCTGGCTGACCGCTTTCAATGGTTGCAACGATTCCCGTATGAGCAATTTCTGTTTGATGTTCGATTCCCCAAGATTTTAATTTCTCGGAAATAAATTGAGCAGTTAACTGTTCTTTGAAACCCAGTTCCGGGCGTTGATGAAGTCGGCGTCGCCATTCGACTAATTGAGGTTGAAGATTGCGAACTTCGAGGCGGAGTTGAGACTGATTAACCGTATTAAGAGTTGGGATAGTTGAAACCATAGAATCTTAAGCGTTTAGGTGTTTTCAGCAAATCATATAATCTTCTATTATAACCGTTCTCATGTCCCACCTCAGAGCTAATCTAAAAGACTTAAATATTTGTGACACGATTTGATTAACCTCGCGGTTAGAAAATAAGTGAACTTTATGACCTCTGGCCAGCCCTCTCCTACGAAGAAAGGGAGTGATAAGTGTTTTGCCTGTTAAGAGGACTGCTATATCTTAGAAGAACAGTAAAAAATTAAGGTCTTTAAGCCTCTCTCCTTCTATAGGATTTTGCATTTTTTTAAACTTCAGCTATCAGAAACTCAGCCTCTCAGTTTCCAATTCCCGCAAATATTCCGACAAAAACTCCAAACATCAGGATTTTATGTGCTTGATTAACAATTGAGCGATCGCTTGCAGTTGCTTTTTATTAAAGGTTTTCAGCAACACTTTCACCACTTCTTTCGGATCGGCGGGAATGGTAATCTCTCCGGCTGTGGCAGGTTGAGCGGCTCCGGATGCGAGTTGCTGAAGTGCCGAACTCGGTGCAATGTCGTTGGCTTTTCCTTTTTCGAGAAATTCTCCGCCCTGTTTTAATTCCTTAATGACAGTGTTGGCGATATCTCTGTAGGAATTTTTAGGATTGGCGATCGCTTGGTAGGCGGTTTTCACGAGAGTTTGCCAAGGTTCAACCCCTGACCCGACTTTTTGCAACCGTCCACACAAAGCAGCTATTTTCTTGCGCCCTGCGGCTGATTCTGGCTGTTTTAAGCCCTGTAACATCGGTTTGAGAACGGTCATCACTTGAGCGGCTGCTTTGGGAACGGGTGCTGCGGCTGGAGTTGCAGAAGCTGCCGGGGCTGCACTTCCATTTACAAGAGCGTGGAGATGAGTTTGCAGTTTTTCAAATAGAGGAGCAGAGGCGGTGACTATTTTCTCCCCCATTTGCGGAGATAAACCCGATGGACTCTGACAGCGATCAATCAGGTTTTTCAGGACATCATAGGCTTTGTTCGCCAGAGTTTGAGCGGTTGCGTCTACTTTAAACGGGGTATCTTTAACGGGTTTAAAGCAGTCTTCGAGACTCTTAGCAACCTTGTTAATACTGGTCAAACTCGGTGCTTGATTCATTAACATTGCCGCCCCTCCTTTAATCGTGTGAGCAGCACGGTAGATGGCGATCGCGTCTTCACGATCCGGATTTGCCATGACAGCAGGCAGCCGTTTTAGCCCTTGCTCCATGATTTCGAGGTGTTCTCCGGCTTCTTCCATGAAGGCAACAAGAATTTTTTGGTACTGCTGTTGATCTGGGGGCACGGCTATCCTCCTAATCTGTTCTAATGCCAAGCCAAGTGTTACGGTTGAAGTAATATCCCACTTTCGGACAAGAGGGGTTAAGCTTGATGTAAAAACCGCCGCGATGAAGCAACGGAGTGATCATTCAAAACAACTTTAACGCATCCGCGATCGGTTGCCCAGATCTGAAGGACTCTTTTCAGAAATTTTGTGAAGGTATGCTAACTGTTGGGAACGCCTTCTGAGATTTGATTTAAACTCAAGGGGAGCTTGAAGCCTAATGTTAGCACTCTGGTTCCCATAAATAAGGATAACCCGAACCACAGTAAATGAGAACTCTGAAATTGCCAAGCGTTTATTGCCATGGCCATACAGCCGACAAAAGCAGCAATAATCGTCCCATCTCGCAAAATTTTCCCTTCTGTTAAGCCCAGGAAATAACCATCGAGCATGAATGCAATCGATCCTAAACCGAGTACAGGCAAAAGCCAGTATACATAGCGATCAATTCCAGAGATGACTTCGCTGTGATTGGTCAGTAAGCTAAAGAAAACTCCTGGAACCAGAACAAAAATTAGGGCGAGTCCGAGTCCCAGGATCAAACTTAGACCTCCGGAAAATTTCACTAAATGAATGAGTTGCTGTTTTGATCCTTCTCCTTTATAGTTTCCGGCTAAACTTTCGGTGGCAAAAGCTAACCCATCTAGGAAGTAAACGCAGAGAGTCACCGCTTCCATTAATAGGGTATTGGTTGTCAGAACTATTGTTCCAAATGCGGAACTGAGGTTTGTAAATAGGGCAAAGGTCGAAATCAAGGAAAAGGTTCGGATTAATATATTAGTATTCAGGAGAAAAGAGGCTTTTAAAGCATCTGGATTGAGGATTTTAACTGCTAAAGTTTTAATTTTCGCAAATGGTTTTTCCCAAGCGAGTAATATTAAAGCCACCCCTAGCATCAGATATTGACTTAATGCGGTTGCGGCTCCCGCTCCGGCACTTTCCCAGCCCCATTGTCGAATGAAAAAATAATCCAAAATTACGTTACTGCCGTTACTGACGGCGGAGAGGAGGAAGACTTTTCCGCTCTGTGCTCGTCCTAAAAACCAGCCTAAAAATACAAAGTTTAAAAGCGTTGCAGGCGCACTCCAAATCAAAGCATTATAATAGGAAATTCCGGCAATTTTGACTTCAGGTGTAGCACTGAGTAGAGTAAAACCCAGTTCGCGCAGGGGAACTTGGATCAGAAGAATGATTAACCCGACGATGAGCGCGATTAAACCATTTCGGAGTAAAGTTAATAATGCTGTATCGTGATCTTTTGCTCCCAAAGCTTGAGCGGTTGTTCCGGTTGTTCCCATCCGCAGAAAACCGAAAGTCCAGTAGATATATTTGAAGAGTACCGTTGATAAAGCGACTCCAGCTAAATGACGAATTTCGGTTAAATGCCCCAAAAATGCGATATCAACTAAACTCGCAATAGGCACCATTAAATTAGAGAGAATATTAACTGTTGCGAGGTGAATAAAACGAGAGTGTAGCTGATCGAATTGCGCTTTGAACTTCGGTTTGAGCTTTGGTTTGAACATCAAGCAAAATTTACCCTGAATAACAAGAATTCAAAAAACTTAACATACTTTTAAGTATAGCTTAATAGCTGTTCCAAGATCAAGGGGAGCAAAAATTTATCCCGACTGATTTAATGGAGCAATTATGAATTAAAATCAAAAAGAGATGTCTTCAGAATGCTGCCAACTGAATTTCCACAAAATTATAGGAGAAAATTATGCCACTAGGAATGTTAGTCGATGGAAAATGGACAACAGAATGGAAAGAACGAGATCAACAAGGGAAGTTTAACCGAATGCCAACCCAGTTTCGTAATTGGATTAAAAAAGACGGTTCTACTCCCTTTAAACCGGAAGCAAATCGTTATCATCTGTATGTGAGTTTGGCTTGTCCTTGGGCGCATCGAACTTTAATTATGCGAAGTTTAAAAGGACTAGAAGAGATGATTACGATTTCAATTGTCGATCCAGAAATGGGAGAAAACGGTTGGCATTTTTCCGAGGAACCTGGATGTATTCCCGATCAAATTAATCACTGTAATTATTTACGAGAATTGTATGTTAAAGCTGATTCTGAATATACGGGAAGGGTGACGGTTCCTGTGTTGTGGGATAAGCAAAATCAGCAAATCGTGAATAATGAATCACGGGAAATTATTCGGATGTTAGACTTGGAATTTGAAGACTATTCAAAATCCGGTTTAAATTTATGTCCGGCTGAACTTCAAGAGAATATTGATGAAACCATGAATGCGATTTATCAGCCGATTAATAACGGGGTTTATCGTTCAGGATTTGCCTCAACTCAAACGGCTTATGAAGAGGCGGTGACGGAATTATTTGAACATCTCGAACATTGGGAAAAGGTACTCAGTAGTCAGCGGTATTTATGTGGGAATCAATTGACAGAAGCCGATATTTGTATGTTCACAACTTTGGTTCGATTTGATGCGGTTTATCATGGTCACTTTAAATGTAATTTACAGCGAATTGTTGATTATCCGAACTTGTGGAATTACATCAAAGATTTTTATCAAACACCAGGAGTTAAAGACACCTGCAATTTAGACCATATCAAGCGTCATTACTACAAAAGCCACACTCAAATTAACCCGACACGAGTTGTTCCAAAAGGCCCGATTATTAACTTTGATGAACCTCACGATCGCGATAAACTGAGTTAGTCATTCTGAAGTGAGTGCTTAGATTCAGGGTTAAAAGGAGGGGGATTTCCCCTCTAAACGTTATGAAAATCTTTTAAATTTAAAGATTAGCTAGGGACGGCGATAAAATTTCTAGATATATAATAGATTAAATAATGATGTTGAGTTAGTTGTCATGGGTTCTGGAAAAAAGAAGAATGGTTAAGCGCAAAAACTTGGAAAATCAGTTTAATATTTCTCAGAAAACACCGTTTAAGGAACAAATCGTTTCTGGGATAGGGTATCGGCGAATTATATATTTAGTTGGATTCGCGATCGCAATAATTTTAAGTATTCAGCTAATTGGTGATTCTCCTGCTTTATCTCAAGATCCAGTCACAGTCAGATTTTTAGTTCAAGCCGGAGAAGCGACTCAACTCGAATCCTTTGCTGAAGATTTCAACCAAAAAAACCCAAATATTACCCTAGAAATTGTCAAAGGTCCGAATAATACCAATCTCGTTGAAGATCTCTATACTTCAGCCTTTTTACTCGGAGATTCACCCTATGATATCATTTATATGGATATTGTTTGGGTGCAAAAATTCGCCGCAGCCGGTTGGCTAGCTGATTTGTCAACCTGGGTTAATTCTGAGGAATTAAAACCCTATTTAGAAGGAGTAAAAAAGGGCGGACGTTATCAAGGAAAACTCTATCGAATGCCATTGCGGGCGGACGGTGGAATGTTGTATTATCGTACAGATTTATTAAAAGAAATTGGGGCAGAACCTCCAGAAACATTCACAGAGTTAATCAATATTTCTAAACAAATTCAAGACAAAAATTTAGCTGAATGGGGATATGTTTGGCAAGGGAAGCAGTATGAAGGCTTATCAGCAATGTTTACCGAAGTATTGCGAGGATTTGGCGGATTTTGGGTCGATCCAGAAACTAATGAAGTCGGACTAGATCGCCCCGAAGCAATTATGGCGGTAGACTTTTTACGCCAAACCATTACAGCCGGAATTTCTCCACCAGATGTGACCACCTATTCAGAAGAAGAAACCCGACTCTTTTTTCAAAGTGGAAATACGGTATTTTTACGAAATTGGCCTTACGTTGTTCCCCTAGCAAATCAGTCAAAAATTGCCAATAAATTCGCAATTAAACCGATGGTTCATACCCCACGTTTTAAAAGTGGAGCTTGTTTAGGCGGTTGGGGATTTGGAATTTATAGTCGCTCCTCTCATCAAGCCGAAGCTTGGAAAGTGATTGAATATTTTAATAATATTGATGTGCAACGACAGTATTTTTTAAAAACAGGTTTTGTACCCGCACAGCGATCGCTCTTCCTCGATCCAGAATTAGTGGCAAAATATCCCCATTACCCAGAACTTCTAGATGTCATTAATAACTCTGTCTTACGCCCACCTATTCCTCAATATGCTCAAACTTCCGACATTTTACAGCGCTATCTGAGTGCAGCATTAACGGGTTCTCAAACCTCAGAAGCCGCAATGGAAGCCGCAGCAACCGAGACACGAGCGTTACTCGGAGGAGAGCGGCGAGTCAGAAGTTGGGAAAGATAGCAGCAGATTTCGATGAATATATGATGAATATATTGAGTGAATTTATTTAGATTTACCCCGAAACAGGAATGAAACCAAAAAATCTTGAACAGTCGCAAAAATTGACCGGATGGTTACTAATTTTACCTGCATTACTCGTTTTAGCATTGGTCTTTATCTATCCCATTGCTAGAGCCTTTTGGTTGAGTTTTTTTACAGAAAACTTAGGAACTCAATTACAACCTATATTTTCTGGATGGAATAACTATTCTCGACTTTTAGGGGATGGTCGGTTTTGGCAAAGTTTATGGAATACCAGCATTTTCACCCTAACTTCAATTACAATAGAATTAATCTTAGGAATGGGAATCGCTCTAATTCTCAATCAAAACTTTCGGGGACGAGGATTTGTACGAACCTCAGCATTAATTCCTTGGGCGTTACCGACAGCAGTTATGGGATTAGCTTGGGCGTGGATTTTCAATGGTCAATATGGTATCGTCAATGATATTTTACAACGGTTAGGATTGATGGAAACCAGCATCACTTGGCTTGGCGATCCAACAAGAGCAATGTTAGCTTTAATTGTTGCAGAAGTATGGAAAACGACCCCATTTATTGCCCTACTTTTATTGGCGGGTTTACAATCAATTCCCATTGCTTTATACGAAGCTTATGCCATAGATGGAGCGACACCGTTTCAGAGCTTTCGGAAAATTACTTTACCCTTACTCAGACCTCAAATTATTATTGCCTTACTATTTCGATTTGCTCAAGCCTTCGGAGTATTTGACTTAATTCAAGTAATGACAGGAGGCGGGCCAGCCGGAGCAACAGAAACCGTTTCTATCTATATTTATGCAACCATTAGACGCTACTTAGACTTTGGTTATGGAGCCGCATTAGTTGTCGTGACTTTTCTACTCTTAGTAACCGCCGTAGTCATCGCCTCGTTTTTATTATCAAGAAGTCGTATTAATATCACAGGAGAATCATAACCCATGACAAAGATGGCATCTAATAAAACCTCTACACCTTCGATTTCTATCAATTTAAAATCGATTATTCTAGGAATTGGAATCATTTGTACGGTTATTTTTTGTTTAGCCCCAATTTTATGGCAAGTTTTGACATCATTCAAAACGAATGAAGCTATTTCTGCACTTCCCGCCATTTATTTCCCGAAATTCAATCAACTTACCCTAGAACATTATCTCAGTTTAGGATTACCATTTCTGCGGTACATTCTTAATAGTGCCTTTGTTTCTTTAACCTCAACCGTTTTTTGTTTAGCAATTGGTGCGCCAGCCGCTTACAGTTTGGCTCGCTTAAAAATTCCGGGCGAAAATATTATTTTAGGCTTCATCCTGATCATCACATTATTTCCCTATGTTCTCTTGTTTTTAGGGCTTTTAGAAGTTATAAAATTATTAGGACTCGGAAATAACTATTTGGCTTTGATTATCCCCTACACCGCCATTAACTTACCCTTAACTATTTTAGTGTTGCGAAGCTTCTTTCAGCAACTTCCGCAAGATTTAGAAGATGCAGCTAAAGTAGACGGCTACAATACCGTATCTATGTTATTAAAAATTGTCCTGCCTATGACAACTCCAGCTCTGATTACAACCGGAATTCTCACCTTTATTTTTGCTTGGAATGAGTTTATTTTTGCCCTCACTTTTATCACGCGAGAAAACTTGTATACGATTCCCGTTGCTGTGGCACAACTCGGAGGTGCATCGGTCTACGAAATTCCTTATGGGCCGATTGCAGCGGCAACAATTTCAGGAACATTCCCTTTAATTATTTTAGTTTTACTCTTTCAAAAACGAATCGTTCAAGGCATTACTGCGGGTGCGGTTAAGGGATAAACTGTACAACTTATTCATCATTGATTAATCTATAAAACAATCTGACTATGACACTGCAACTTCAAAATCTCCGTAAACAATTTTCATCTTCTGTCGTTCCAGTCAAAGATATCAGTTTAGACATCAAAGATGGTGAATTTCTGACTTTACTCGGTCCTTCAGGATGTGGAAAATCAACCTTACTCAGACTCATCGCCGGACTCGAACAACCCTCCGAAGGAAAAGTCATCATTAATGGAAAAGATGTCACCTCTATTCCTCCAGGAAAACGTAATATTGCAATGGTGTTTCAAAGCTATGCGTTGTATCCTCATCTCAGTATATTTGAAAATATTTCAGCCGCTTTAAAATTGCGAAAAGTTCCTAGAGATGAAATTCAAAGACGAGTTCACGATGTCGCCCAACGACTTGGTTTAGAACACCTCCTCACTCGCAAACCTGGTCAACTCTCAGGAGGTCAACGTCAACGGGTTGCATTGGCTCGTTCTCTGGTCCGAAATCCGGATATCTTTTTACTTGATGAACCTTTGAGTAATTTAGATGCGTTATTACGAGAACAGGTGAGAGCAGATTTAAAACAACTCTTTGAATCTCAAAATAAGCCTGTTGTTTATGTCACCCATGACCAGATTGAGGCAATGACATTATCCGATAAAATTGCCGTTTTATCTGATGGTTATTTACAACAATTGGCATCACCCCATGAGATTTATACGACTCCTGCTAGTCAGTTTATTGCTGGTTTTGTTGGAAGTCCACAGATGAATCTTTTAACACTGGACTGTCAGGGAAATACTGCTTTTTTAGGCGATTATAAAATTGCTTTACCCCAGCTTATAACTCAAGTTGAGCGAGTCGTTTTAGGGATTCGTCCAGAACATATTAGTGTTAGGTCAACTGAAGTCGGTCAAACAATTTCAGGAACTCTATTTTTAGTTGAAGATTTTGGGAAAGAAAAATTATTAAGTGTGCGGATTAAGGGTTGCGATCAAATACTTCGAGTTATGATTCCTTCTGAACAAAGTTTGGAAAGAGAAAATATTACCCTTTCTCTACCGAAAAAGCAACTTCATTGGTTTGATGTTGAGACAGGACATCGTTTAAATTGAGTGAGTTGTAATTTTCTATGTTTTTACTGCAATGAATCGAATGTTTGTGCATCATAACTACCCTCTTGATATTTTGTGCTAAAATAATTCAAAAAAATAAAACTATGTCTTCACAACTGATCAAAACTGAAAGTGAAATTCAACCCTTTCCCGACCATACTCAACTTCCTGACTCAGACGGTACTTTCGTGAAGAACTTCCAAGAACATCCTCAAAGTATTTTACTGACCGACTCAATTAAACCCGTTTTAGAAAAAAGACATCCAGAATCCGAGTATTGTATCGGTCAAGACTGCGGAATTTATTGGCGGATAACAGAACCTCCCGAACGAGGAGCGGAATCTCCAGATTGGTTTTATGTTCCCAATGTTCCGGCTGATTTAGAAGGAGAAATCCGACGGTCTTATGTACTCTGGCAAGAATTAATGCCGCCTTATATTGTGCTGGAATTTGTGTCAGGAGATGGTTCAGAAGAACGAGACCAAACTCCACTGTTGAGCCGAGTGCAAGCGGAAACTCGAAGACCGGGCAAATTTTGGGTGTATGAAAATATTATCCGTCCAGTTTTCTATGGAATTTATGAGGTCAAAAAAGCCAGTATTGAGCTTTATGTTTTAATCAGGGGTAACTATCAGTTAGTGACACCCAATGAACGAGGTCACTATCCCATTCCTCTGTTGGGAGTTGAACTAGGAATTTGGCAAGGTCAATACCAGAATGTAGAATTACCTTGGCTGCGATGGTGGGATGAACAGGGGAATTTATTGTTAACGGGATGGGAAACAGACCAGCAAACCAAACTTCAGTTAAAACAAACAGAAACTCAATTAGAACAAACAGAAACTCAGTTAGAACAAACGGAAACTCAATTAGAACAAACAGAAACTCAACTCCAGCAAACAGAAACTCAATTAGAACAAGAACGTCAACGAGCTGAACGATTAGCGGAGTTATTGCGTTCTCAAGGTATTAATCCTGATGATATTTAGTTTCACTTTTAGGTTGCACTAACATGATCTAAAAAATCAGCAACAGTTTGATTGAAAGTTTCAGGTTCAACCAAGAAAGACCAGTGATTGCCCGGAACCTGTTTCAGCGTGAGATTTGTCAGATATTTTTGATAAGGCTTGAGTTGCCATGAACTTCGGTTCACACCTCTTTCTGGTTGAATAAACAAAGTCGGAATCTTAATTTCTTGAGTCAAACCCGCAACTTTCATCACATCTAAAAAAATTTGATTTCGAGCCGGAATCACAAATTTACTTCCCCATTGTCCATCAGGTTTCTGTTCAATTCCTTCTTGAAAAACTTGCTGTTGTAGAGAACTCCAGCCTTGATACTGACTCAGTTGACGCGCTTGTTCTTCCGCTTGTTCATAACTGGAAAAAGGCCCCATTCCTTTCAAACAATCAAGTTGACGATAAACAATCGGTAAGGTAAGTTTCAAAATACTCGGCATTTTAGTAATAAAAATGGGATCGACTAAAATCATACTGCGAAAATAGTCTGGGTTTTGTGTTGCCCAAATCGGTAGCAGTTTACCTGTCCAAGAATGTCCTAAGCAATGAGCATTTGACCAGTTTAGGTGCTGCATTAAACATTCTAAATCTGTAATCACTTCGGAAAAAGTGTAGCCTTGATCAGGCTTGCTGCTATTGCCATGACCTCGCATATCGGGTGCAACAATATGATAACGATCAGCTAAAAAATTACCTAAATCTCTCCAAACTAAAGCATGATCGGCTAACCCATGTAAAAGTAATAAAGGTTGAGCGGTTTCTGGATTTTTAGGTGAATTCCATTCTAAATAAGAGATTGTAACCCGATTAAGTTCTACAGTTTTGCGAGTTGGATTCATAGAGAATAAAGGAAAAAAATTTTATATTTGCTAAAATAATCCTATAGAATATCAGGGAAAGCTGTCAACTCCAATGAATACAAAAAATCCTCAATCACTCTCTTGGGAACGAGTCAAAGCCGAATTTAAACGGATTTGGGGATACGAAGATTTTCGCGCTCCCCAGGGAGAAGTGATTCGCAGTATACTATCACGACAAGATGCACTGGTGGTCATGCCTACTGGAGGCGGAAAATCAATTTGTTTTCAACTTCCGGCGTTATTACAAACTGGGTTGACCTTAGTGGTTTCGCCGTTAATTGCCTTGATGGAAAATCAAGTCCAAGAATTGCGAGAGAAACACTTATCAGCCGGATTACTCCATAGTCAAATGTTACCTCAACAGCGACGCCAGACGATAAGATTATTAGAACAAAATCGCTTAAGATTACTCTATCTTTCGCCAGAAACATTACTCAGTTCAGTGGTTTGGAATGTGATTATTCATCCACGTATTAGAGTGAATGGATTAATTTTAGATGAAGCCCATTGTTTAGTACAGTGGGGCGATACTTTTCGACCCGCTTACCGTCGTTTAGGTACAATTCGACCCACACTTCTAAAGCTGAAACCCACTCAAAAAAATTTTGCGATCGCAGCATTTACCGCGACAGCAAATCCATCTGCACAACAAACCATTCAAACCGTTCTTAATCTCCAAAATCCACAATCTTTTCTATTAAATCCCTATCGCCCTAATTTAAACTTAAACGTGAGAACTGTTTGGACACCTAGAGGACGACGACAACAACTTTTCAAGTTTATTCAAACTCATCGCAAACAAACAGGTTTAGTTTATGTTCGTACTCGTAAAGATAGTGAAGAATTAGCAGATTTACTCGAACAACAAGGCTATAAAACTGCCCCATATCATGCAGGCTTAAGCTCAGAAGAACGTCGCCAAATTGAACAAGCCTGGTTAAAAGGTGGACTCAAATTTGTGGTTTGTACCTCAGCCTTTGGAATGGGAATTAACAAGCCAAATGTGCGTTGGGTTGTGCATTTTCAATCCCCATTTTTGCTCTCTGAATATCTTCAAGAAGTCGGACGAGCGGGACGAGATGGAAAGTCTGCAACTGCTTTAACTTTAGTCAGTGAACCGACAGGTTTTTTATATCCTGAAGATAAACAACGCCGTCAATATTTACAAGAGAATTGGCGAAAGCAATATCAACAAGCTAATCAACTCATCAAAAAACTACCCAAACAAGGAGAAATTCAGGAGATTACAAGCCAGTTTCGCAACGGTGCGATCGCTCTTTCTTTACTGCACAGTTCGGGACAGTTAACCTGGCAAGATCCGTTTCATTATACTATCAATAATACTGCGGTGACTTTCCCCGATCAAAATAATCAAGCTATTCAAAAAATGACTCAATATCTCAATACTCGTCAATGTCGATGGCAGTTTTTACTGAATGCTTTTGGTTTTACAACAGAAGCCCAGTCAATGCGTTGCGGTCATTGTGATAACTGCTTGAAATAGGCTTCTATAATGATAGTAATTTTTAGAGTTGCTTTGGTTTCGATGATTAACAATGATTTCTTGAAAAAATTTCAAGCGTTCTCCCAAGTGGCAGAGATACAATACTCGTACAATGACTTTTTACAATTTCGTTTTCTAATAATTTCTGAGCTAATTCTTTTATATCCTAGCATTTTCATAGACTCAGCCAATAAACTAGCGGTATCAACTCCATTACCAAAGAAAGTCGAATTTCCGACAATGTAATGAATCTCAGCACCATCTTTGAGAAGATGTCGAAGTGAGGTTAGATGAATGTGCATATCATAGAAGTATTTCAAGACATATATTGATAAAATATGAGCATTCTTTCCGGAAGAATTTCTAATATTTTCTACAGAAGTATTAACAGCTTCAGGTAGTAGATTAACTTCATTGATCTGCCAATCTTTGAGTCTACTGGTTGCAATTCCCCACGTCCCACCAATCGCCAACCAATCAAGCTCACCCGCTTCTTTTGCTTCATTTAGAAACTTTGTCCAATACATATATGGACGCAACTCACGAATATAGCTAATTCGGTTAGGATAAGGCGGTGAAGTAATAATCCGATCTACTTTTATTCCCTGTATATTTTCTAAGTAACGAGCATCTATATTTCTCAATTTTGCATTACCTTTAATAGATTGTACAGTAGATTCCAGGATACAATCAATAATCTCCAAAAAAAGTTTTTCGATTTGGTTGACTTCAAAATGAGTTACAGTTTCACTAAACGACATTGAAATATGATTAAACGCGGCGGAAGAAGTCTCAATAACTAGCCGACAAAATGCAATCCAAACAATTCCATACTCTCCACTTTCTCGAGGCTCATTCAATTGTTTAACTAGACTAGATCTTAGAGCTGAAATAATTTTTAATGTTTGAGGAGACCACCAGCGTTCAATATTAAAGATGTTCGGTTTCCAGTTTTCTTCTTCTATATAGTCTTTAAATTCTACGAGAACATGATTAACTGCATGACGAATACTTATAATTTGATCTTCAGAGTAATTTTTACATTTAAGATTCCCCAGCCAAACTAGGAAAGGATTGATATCAAAAGCTAAAGCTTCATGTCCTTTTTCCACCGAAACCAGTGCTGTTGTCGCTGTTCCAGAAAAAGGATCAAGAATAATCGAATTTTGATCTGTATTGATTAATAATGTTTCAACCAGTTTAACGCTGTACGCTGGTGTCAAACGTAGCCATCCATGTCGCCCATAACTACGGTTATATTTGAAAGTATAATCTACTCGTCGATTGGAAGTCAGTGTCATTAATTTATTTTGCACTCAATAATATTTCTAGTGTAGTCAATATTTCTCTTTTTATTGATTCAGAGTTCTTTTGAAAAAAGCTTGCTAAATCATAATTGAGAACTTCTTGACAGAAAATGAACAGAGAAGTCGTGCTATTCCCGGTGAGGCTTCCGATAATTACACCACCACAACTATTTCGATAACGTAATACTAAATCTGCATCTATTTGAGAGGAGAAAATGGCAAAAACGGGTAAATATCCGTTCGCCCAAGCAACTGCAATATTATCTATATCAGCATTTTGTCTTTTACTGTCTTTGCTCTTGTATCCCTGACGCACCTCAAATACAGCTCCATTTGCAGGAACAGGAACATTTAAAGAATGACTATAATCAGCTATCCATTTAGCAACTCTTGCTTTAGTCTCTAAGTTCTGAATTTCAGAAAGTTCCAAGCGACCATCTAATGTCAACGTTTTATCTTTATTTGCTTTTGTCTTTGTTGTATAAGACCAAGTAGCATATTTTATATCTCTATAACCTGTAGAGTCAATTAATATCTGTCGAAATAAATTCTCACATCCTCTACCAATCTGACGGTAGATAGAAGTCATACCACCTGCTGCTTTGTGAGCTGCATACATTAAATTTGAATCAAGACCAATCCAAGAGTAAAATGGGTCTGCTCCATAAAGTGATAGAAACTGAGTTAAATTTAATCCCTCCCCTTTATTACCCTGACCTAATTTGGGTTTATATCCTCTACAAACATTCAGAGGTTGTAGGAAATTTTTCAGATAAAGTTCTTCATCTACCACAGTCAATTATTGAGTGATTCAGTATACTTATTATATTATAGTATAGTTTTTAAATGACTTGGAAGTACAAGCCTCTAGCACATTTTAAGTAAACTAGAGGCCTGCACTCCCTATAAAGGCTAATTTCTTGAATTCTTTATTTTAGACAAAGTATATCTCTAGTTTCGTCGATAACTACGCTTGTATTGGGATAGAAAATATTACATTTTCTGAGGAGTTTTTCTGATGAATTAATCTGGCACTTCATAACTTTTCAGGGTTGACGATCGCTCTTTTTATTCACCCGACTTTCCTGTAATGAATTCCCAATTCCTTGCACAATTCCTCGACCAATTAGACCAATTCCTCGACCCACAACTTGGGTTAAAATATAAACAACACCACTGCCTAAAAATGCAATTGTTGCTCGGACTCTGGGTGCAACGGCATCACGGGTTTCTAAGATTAAAGTCACGGCTAACTGCACACCATACAGTTGTTCGAGTTCTGCATTTCGAGGAGAATAAATTTCCAGCTTTTGAATTCCTCGCTCTCCAAATACCCTTAATACATAAGAGCTTTCAAAGATTTCTTTGGGTTCTCCAAAATATCGCTCAACCCGATATTTCCAGGATAATTCATTTCTAAATTTTTCGATCTCTCGAGTTGATAAAAGTCTGCGATCATAATATTTTTGTTTAACTTCTTCAAAATCTGCAAAATGATTCAGTAAAGGTTGTATTACCGCATTCGCAACTTGAATGACTAAGTTTTGGAGAATCGCTTCAGCTCGATACATGGCTTCAGGGCTACCCACAGCACAGGAAGAATTATCCACCATCAGTGGAACTTGAAATAATAAATGCGCCATCAAGTCCGGAACCAGCGGAATTTTTTCGAGAATAACGGCTTGAATAATCGGAGCATCTCGCAATAAAACTAAAACGACTTCAACTTCTTGATCTTGAACTGTTAAAGTGTAATATTTGCCAAAAAAATTCGTGAGACTAACTTCCCACAGATCGAGCAACATTGTTTGACATTTATCGGGGAGTTGATCGGCTTGAACTTCTGAGAACCCACACTCATCTAACATCTGTTCAAACTTTTGTAAAATCAAATAAATCAGTTCCCGCTTTTGAGTCACTCGTAAAATATCAATTTCTAAAGCAGAACTTGTCAAATTCAGCAACTCTGACTGTAATCTCGAAAAAGTCACATCAAATAAAAGTGACTTGACTTCTGTAGCGAGGACAGGCTTTTGATAGGTCAGGGCTGAGTTTGAACGCACCACCAGAGATTCTTCAGGTCTTGGAGGTGAGTTTGAGGGAGAGTTTGAGGCGGGAGTCTTTTCCTCTATTTCGCTGGCTTGAGGGCGAACAGAAGCGGGCAACAAATGACTGACCATCCAACGCGCCGCCAAAAGTTCACGTCGATGACCTGTAAGAATTAACCAGTTGACCACTGCTTTCAATTCTCCTCGTTTGACATCGTAGGTCTGTGGAAGTTGAGCCGTCACTTCAGCAATGGTTTCGTCAATTTGTCGCAGTCCAGACCGTCCCCAACGATAACGCCAACGACCAAGTGGAGATAAACGCCCCACAGGACGCCTAACTGAAGAAATTTCTAGCTCGATATCGAGATCGTCCCACACAGCCTCACCCGCCGCTACACGACGAACAGCAGTGATAATTTCTTCTATGTCTACTCCTTTGGGACAGTAGCCTTGAACGCCGATGCCTTGGGCGGCTTGGAGTCGGTCAGTTTGCTGGATAGAAGTGAGCAGTAAAACGGCTAAGTTGGGATAATTCGTGATTAAATGCTGACAAAAGGCGATCGCACTGTCAGTTGTAGAACTCAGCCGTACTCTTGGGGTGCTGAGGTTTGCCATCCCCAAATCTAAAATCACAACATCAACGGTGTTATTCGTGGATGTGCGAGCTTCTGAGCGATCGCTTTCTAGCCGTTGTGGGTCTAAAATCGCGAGTGCGGCTTCTGCACCTGGGGCTTCTGCAATCACTTCTACATCCGGATAGGCTTGACAAGCAGCTCGTAAGCCCATACGAAAAATCGGGTCATCATCAATCAGGAGGAGTCGCACAGTCGTAGTGGTCATTGATTCACAGACGTCTGAAAAGAAGAAATTCGGCTATTCCAGACTTTATCATTATCTTCATGGAGCGAGAAGACCCCGAGTAGAATCTCTGACGCAGAAAGCGTTTTAATTCAAGCTGGACTCATTATAAGCTTGGTCGTATACATTCTGATACCACAGAGCCTGAGTATAGTCATTAATGGTTTTATCGGCTAGCAGTCTCAAATACTTCAAACGATTGTCAAAACGAAGGTGTAGCCAAGGCACACCATGACCATGTGTGTTACACCACAGCGAGTCTCGTTTCTCGATTGCAACAGTTACAATTTCTCCAACTCGCTTCCAAAACGCCTGCTGTTCCTCCACTGAGGCTAACCGACAAAAGGCTGCAATATGACCGTAGGCACCTTTAGCTTGAGGAACGACTAATAAAGCATCACCCGATAAATTAGAAAAGGTTGTGACGTGTTCGTCGGGTTTCAGCTTCTGAAGATAGCCTTGATAGGTGGAGGAATCGGCTTTAGCAAAGGAAGACGGCACCAAGACCACAAAGAAAGGATGTGTTATCGAAAAGCTAGAGTGAATCGGGACAGGTTGCCACAAAAAGTCAAAGGGAATATCAGCCCAGGTATTGTTCCAGAGGTGGCGAAACTTCGGTTCACTAGAGAGTCCAGCGGCGATCGCAGACCAAGAAAAGGGCTGTTGATCGGCATCGACAAACCTGACTACGATTGTATCTTGTTGTTGAATAGTTAGCGGAACCTGCTGAACTCTTGCACTGTTAATATTCGCATCCAGAGAAAGTTGCATAAAGACAGCCTTTATAAAAGTGACACCTTCGGAGTTTACTCGATCAAATTTAAGGTTAAATTAAATGCAATGCTCAGTTTAGGCTCAAATGTCAAATCCCTATTTTCCTTCCACCTTAGAAAAACCCAAAACACCTGAACCGCAAACATTGTGGAGAGAAAATCCCAACCCCTCGCATCGGGATAGACAACCCCAGATCAAACTGAGAGATTATCAACAACAAGACAAACAAGAACTTTACCAACTGATTCAACAAGGATACAAGCGAGTTCTGTTTGTTGCGCCTTGTGCTTACGGGAAAACCATTGTCTTTTCTTCAATTGCATTTGATGCCTTGCAAAAAAATCTCAAGGTACTGATTGTTGTTCCGTTTCAAGCTTTAATTCAACAAGTTTTAGAAAGTTTAGCATTATTTGAGATTAAAGCGGGTGTGATTGCGGGAGGCTGGAAAGAAGATCGCGAGCCAAATATTCAAGTAGCGATGAGACAAACCCTAGAACGAGGTCGTCGAGAATCTTGGTTTGAACCGGATTTAGTAATTATTGATGAATGTCATCAGGTGATGTGGTCAAAGTGGGCAAAAGATTTATTTCCACCTCTGAATAAACCTCTAAATAAAACTCAAAATAAAACTCAAAATTTATCAAGGCCCTCTCCGCTGTTAATTGGGTTTACCGCGAGTCCTTGGCGGCTGAGTAAACGGGAAAGTTTTAGTCATATTTTTGAGGTACAAATTGCCAATCAATCTCCTGGGAATTTAATCAAAAGTGGTTCTCTTGTTCCCACAGTTTGTTATGGCATTGCCGGTGCAGATTTGAAAGGGGTGAAAATTAGTCAAGGGGACTTTGCGACAGGTGAACTTGAACTTCGCTGTAATACACCTGCTGTTGTCAAAGCCAGTGTTGATAACTATGAACGCTTGTGTCCGGAACGATTAACGCTAGTTTATGCAGTCGGAATTAAACACGCTCAATCTCTGTTTCAAGAGTTTAGTCAAAGAGGTCATCATCCAGCTTTGGTCACGGGAAACACCTCCGATGAAGAACGGCTAAATATCTTTGATCGCTTTTCAAAAGGAGAGGTGAAAGTTCTGATTAATGTCGGGGTTTGTTCGACGGGTTTTGATCGACCGGAAGTCAGTTGTATTATTTTAGCACGTCCAACGCAATCCAAAGCTCTTTATGTGCAGATGATTGGTCGTGGGATGAGATTATGTCCGCAGCGAGGAAAGACAGATTGTTTGATTTTAGATCAAGGTGGAAATATTCAGCGACATGGTTCAGTTGAAGAAATTCAGTATGAACCCCTGACTGAATTCAGTGATGCTAAAAAAGACAATTCTGGAGAACCTGCGGTTAAAAATTGCCCAGAATGCGGTCAGGTCTTAAAAGCATCTCAAATGCAATGTGACCATTGTGGGTATGAATTTCCAATCTCAGAAAAACCGGAACCGGAAGACGAACTCCAGCTTTTATTTCAGAGTCAAGCCCAGAAATCCATTCATCAAGCCTTCCGAACCTTATTAGAACACTGTTATTTTCGGCGAGTTTCTCCGGAATTTGCCCGCCAAGAAGCAAAAGCATTTCTACAGCCTCAAGGATTAACAACTGTTCCGGTATTAGCGTGGTCAAAAGGTATTGCAGGTTTAAAGTCCGAGTCTTTAGAAGATCAGGCGAATTACTTATCCTATTTATTAGAGGTTGCAGAACCAGATTTGTCAACACCTCCACGCCAAAACTCTTGGATTTTGTATTGGTTTTTAGCCGTCTTTGGGTTTCCTCCTCAACAGGATAAGCTCTGGGTCTTAGTTGTAGCGGCTTGCAAACAGTGAAGGATCTTGGCAACTTTTGGTGATCCTCAAACTGTCACGAAGTGCCAACGAACCGAAAGCACTGCTATACTTTCTTTTTAAGCACTTTAACCTTCAGTTCTTCACTCCTCACCCCTGAAAGTTAGTGGCGGCAGTCGGCCAGTTGTCATTGGCGCGGGTAATATTGCCGGGAATATCGCGTTCCCAGCGTGAGCGAACTCCTAAACTGAAATTAAGATACAGCTTCCCATCAACAATGCTCCAAGCTTCAGGAGCGATAGGAGCTGTGTATCCATTGGCAACGGCAAAAGCACAGAAACCGCCATACTGTGGGGCATATTGCTCGGGGTTGGCGGCAAACAAGTCGCGATTTTTGGCACTGGAAAACCACCAGTCCACACCCATCCAGTTGTGAGTAAATTGTTGATTGCCAAGGACTGTTTGACCGACTTGAAAATAAGCCACTGGATCAGCACCTCGAATGGCTACTCCATTTTTAGCAAAAATCGGCTCTGTGACATTGGCGATTTGAGCTTCATCCGCCTTGTTGGGCGATAGGGCAACAGACGGTGCGGGAGCGGTGGACAGTTCCACTGACGGTTGAGGGGAATCTTTGGTTTTTAGGGAAGCACACCCCATGACCAACCCGAAACTAACTAAAGACAGGACAAAATATCGATGTTTCATCTTAACTTTTTCTCAAAAGGATTTTGGGATTGCCGGATCGACATCCTTAATTTAGGCGAGTATACTAAGCAGACTGTGAGAAATTCCTGAAACTTTTTTCAGTTAGAGATCAGCGTGATGCTTTTACTCAAGTTGTTTTTGCTTCTCTGGGTCGAAGTATCGCTGGGGTTGGTATTGAGAAGTAACAATCTCTGAAATTGCCAATTCTGACTCACATTTTGCCGGGTTTTTCGTTTACTCAAGAGCGATCGCCTCCAATCACCAACGTTTACGAAAGAGGTAGATCAAGAAGATTGGGATGACAACCGGATTTTGTATCAGACGTAAAAATCATAGATTTGAGCGGATAGAGAAGTAAGCACACCTTTTATTAGTGGAGAGCTTATGACTTCTATTAACAGAATATCCACTCTTACGATAGTAATCATCCTCGCCTGGGTTTTATCCTCTAGTCAGAATATGAGCGTTGCACAACAACAAGCCTCTCAACTCCCAAAGTTCAACTCTCCTGGATTAGAACGAGATCCTGATGATGTCCCGTGGTCTAAGGCGGTTCAAGTGGTTGATCCTTACGAAGGGAGTTATCCAGGGGTATTTGATCGAAACTATTGGAAATTTAGTGCTTTTGGCGGTCAGGGAACCCGACAAGTAATAACTTTGTGGACACCTGAGTTTGTTCGAGTTTTAATTGCCGGGCCATGTGAACCTGCCGCTATGATCGAGACGTTTTGGGTAAAAATTGGAGAACAAGTTTTTCAACTTGAGGGTAATAATAATACCTTTGCGGTCACAGATGAACTCGCTCAAGCTTTAATGGATTCACCTAATCGCAATGTTAATATTCGATTAATTTTAGAAGGTGGAGAGACTGTCAATAGTTTAATTGGGGAAAAAACAGTCGCTGCTTGGGATTTGATTTATTCAGAACGTTAAATTAATCTCATGTCGATTGATCAGAATGATCTGCGGTCAGACCGGATTTTCCGGCTGTTGCTAGCGCGACCCTAGACTCCCCCAGATGAATGAAGTGGAGAGAATAAATCGAAATTTCAGTTGTATAGACGTATAACTAGAAGCTGTGAAAGAAATGTGAAGTAAGTAAGGGGGTAGTACCCCCTTTTATTATATCGAATTCCTGTAACTGATTATCTTAGTTGTGCTGGCATAAAGCGAAATTGAAGTCGTATAGACATATAACTGAGAGCGTTGAGAAAGAAATGAAGCCGAGCGGGGGAATACCCCTCATCAGCTCCAGGCATAGCTTGTTGGTCATCTGGACGATTAATAAATTTCGCCCCAGACTTGGGCTGCCTCATAGTTCCATCACAATCAACGAATAAGATTTTCATCACTGTTTTCAAAGAATTACTACTAGCTATCTGCGTTATTTTTCTTTTCATCCTCTATGACTTGGGGAGAACTTAGCCAGACGACTACCGTGCTTATCGTTGCTCCGATCACTACAGCCAGAGGGAGAATTACACCACTTTCAGTCATGGAGACAAGAGGGATACAAATTGCTAGCATCCCTGTTGAAAATCCCCAAATAATTGCGGTACTCCCAATTTTAAAGCCCATAAGCAGTGTTTTTTTGACGAATTTTTCCAGACCCTATCATTTTGAGTTTAATGATGATTAATCCTGATTCATAATTTTCTAAAGATAATTATTTGTCTGGCAATTGAGTTGATTTATTCGGCAGTTTTATGCGATTTTATCACTACTTTTTGAGCAAGCCCTAAGTATATCCTCCTAATTCTTTTAAACTGGTAATCCTTGAACTGGCTAACCCGGTCACTCCAGAAATATTGATGCTTTCGTAGGGTCTATCCCCTCGAAAAAAGTTGACCATTCTCCCGGTTTTAATCTCCCAAAGTTGAATAACTTCTTGTTCTCGACCAACGACTAAGAAATTTGAGTCGGAACTAAAAGCGAGTGACCAAGCTGAGGAGAATTGTTCGGGTAAGATCTCGATTAATTGATGAGTATTAATATCCCATACATTTACGGTTCCATCGTAACAACCATAGGCGAGAAACTGACCGTCATGGCTACAAGTCATAGAAACAATGGGTTTCCCTAATTTTCCTAAAGTTTCAATACATTCACCATTCTGGGTGTCCCAAAGCTTAACAATACCGCTGGTTTGTCCACTGGCTAAAATATCATTAGAACTAAATTTAATAATATAGGATGCTTTTTCTTGTAAGGTTAGCTTGCATTCTGCGGTTTCGACATCCCAAATTTTAATAATGGAGTGACCCCCACAGCTTGCAATTGTCTTTCCATCCGGACTAAATGTAACGGAAAGGACGGGACGAGTATGACCCTCCAAAGTCGTTAAACAGTCTCCCGTTTGAGTCTGCCAAATTTTGACGGTTCTATCACTACTCCCACTTGCTATTTTTGTACTATCTGGACTAAATGCAATTGACCAAATACTATCGTTATGTCCGGCTAAGATTTGGTGAGAGATTTGATCTTTTGTGATTGTACGAATGCGATCGCGATCTAGATTATTAATCTGCCATATTCTAATTATATTCTGGCGATCGCCTATATTTGCACAAGCAATCATTTTCTCATCTGGACTCAGAATTAATGACGAAAGCCAGTCTTTTTCTTCAAAGAAAGTGGATATACAGTCGTGAGTGTCTAGATCCCAAAATTGAATGGTATGTTGACTTCCACTGGCAATAATTCGATGATTCTGACTACAGATAACAGAATGAACAAAGTCAGCACGTCCCTGCAAAGTTTTCAAACATTGTCCTGTCGTTACATCCCATATTTTTACAGTTCTATCAACACTAGCCGTCGCTAATTTATTTTGATGACTAAACGTTACCGCATTAATTTCGGAAAGATGACCTTCTAAACTTTGCAAATATAAACCTGTATTAATATCCCAAACTTTGATCATTTTTTCTCCACTCCCTGTTGCTATCTTGTTGCCACAATTGCTAATATCTATTAAGGAGATATGATAGCTTTGAGATTTGAGGGTATCTAAACATTGCTGATTCTGCAAATCCCAAATTTTGACAACTTTATTATCGAGTTCCTTGTCTAGGCTGCAAGCTAAAATCTGTTCCTCGTCTGTAATCTTGACAGATAAAATCAAACCATTATTCATCTGAAAGCGGTTAATTAAAGCTTTTTTATGGATATCCCAAACGTCAACTTGACCATTTTCACAACCCAAAACTAAAATAGAAGAACGAGACGACAACCTCAAGGAACAAATCCGATGTTCTGATTTCATCAATATTGTTGAATGACCTGTCTCTAAATCCCAAGATATTATTTCTTGAGAGGAGTAACCAAATAACTGACTTCCATCTGCATTAAAAGCTAAATTTTTAATCGTATGATGATTGGGTGATTTGAAGGTGAAAATACATTTTCCTATTATAGTATCCCATATTTTTACAGTTCGGTCTCGACTTGAACTTGCTATTTTGTTAGAATCTGGACTAAAAGTTACAGAATCAACAATTGTTGTATGTTCTTGGCGTTTAAAGATTTGTTGATTGTCTTTCCATCTCCAAACACAAACTTCACCTCTAATACTTCCGGTGACTAAGAATTCTTCATTTTCACTGAATGCTAGGCTAAAAATGATTCCAAATGTATCCGTAAAAGTTGTTTTCGTAAAATTGCTATTTTTAAAGTTGATATTCTTTAAAGTCATTCCTTGTAGCTTTCCTTGTAAAATATTGAGACGAGATAAATCTTTATTGCTTATTTTTGTTGAAAAACTAGATAATAAATTAATGATATTCCCCGCAATATATCCAGTAAAATTCTCAGACTTCCCTCGAAATAAATCAAGAATATTCATCAATTTTTCTTCGATAGCTTCTTGACTTCCTAAAGTTCTTTCTAAATGGTCTATAATCGGCGCAAGAATTAGACGCTGTTGTATATCTTGAATATAATCAGGTGCAGTTGCTTTCAGTAAAGCATGACTTTGACAGAGTGAAATTTCTTGACAGATGATTTCGTGTAATATTGTATGGATTAAATTTATCGTCACATATTCCATAATAACAGGCTGCAAGAAAAACTTCTGACAATTATCAGAGTCTCTAGTCTTTTCAATCAGAGAACGTCGATGTAATGATTCTAATATCTCTAATAAATTAAATTGATGACTGATTGTGAATTCCTGGATCGATTTCTTCGTGTACTCTAACTTCGGTAATAACAAATCTGCTTTGAGTTCATTGATATTGACAGGTTCTCTATTAATCGCCAACCAATATAATAAAGTTTTTTCAAGTTTTGATAAACGTTTAAATTGTCGATCAAGAAGATCAGAGATATCTCCAAATAGGATTTTATTTTGAGCAAGAAAATCAGCCAGATTTCCCTCAAATAAATCTAACACAGTCGTTGCGATTACTTTCAGATACAAAGGATTTCCGCTATAGTGATTAATTAACTGTTTTAAGTCTGAATCTTTAGCCTCAAAAATTCCTTTAACTTTGAAAATCTCTTTGACTTCTGGAATATCTAAACCGGTAATTTGCAATGAACGAATGGGGAGTTCTTGTCCTTCCATTGCTGCAACTTCTTTAGGTTTATCTCTAGATGTCATTAACAAGCAACTTTGATGAAGGCTTTCCCCTAGTTTCTGAAAAAGTTCACCATATCCCTCATATCCTCCTAAATAATGACCTGAGTAGCAACCCTCTGAAAAAATAGCATCAATATTATCTAAAATCACTAAACAACGTTGACTTTGAAGATATCCGATTAATCGATTAATAATTATTGTAGTATTCTGACCTAAATCTGTCTCTTCCCCATTCGAGAAAATTTGTACTAAATTCGTAATGATTGTGATCGGGAGTGGCGCATTTCGCAAAGAAAACCAGATGGAATAATCGAAATACTGACTCAGATTTTCAGCGACTTTTGCAGATAAAGTTGTTTTCCCAATTCCCCCAATACCTACTAATGCAATTAAACGACAATTATCATCTAAAATCCATTGCTTGAGGAGATTTATCTCTTCTGTACGACCATAAAAAGTAGAAACATCGGGTGCTTCCTTTCCAAAATAATGATTGCGCTTATCATCTAAAACCTTTTCAACTTTATTCGGAACAAGGTCTAATTTTTTATAATCACTTTGACTGAATTCTAGATTGAAAGCATGAAAAAATCGCTCTAACGTTCGTTTATCTACTCCAACTTCTCGATGTAAAACTTTAGAAATTGTAGCCGGATCGAGTTGAGTTATTTCACTTAATATCTCAATCGTATAAGATTTAACAGAATTTTCTTGCTTTTCTCTTTCTTGTTGAGCATTTTGTAGTTTTTTCCATCCTTCACTGGTGAGAATAACGCCTCGTCTAGCTTTAGTTCGTCTCATCATCATTTTGCAACGAGTATCCTGAATTGATATGTAACGTTTAGTTATTAGTACGTCCGTTATCGAATATACAATTTTATAATTTGTTCATACCTGATTAAAAGTGTAGCACTTGCTGATCAATCTAACAATTCTGGACTTTTTAGAGAAGTTTTATATTTTAATTGAATTGTGAACTAATTTTATTTTGCCATAGAAATCTTGACATGACTCACTTTCAGAATATATCACGATTGGCGATGTCAACGATTTTGTTTACTTCCTGAACTTCCCTGGTGTTTATTAATCGCGGATGTAATTATACTCTCAGATGGAATTGCAAACAGATTACAGTTTGTAGTCGGAATATTTCTCAGAAATTTCGATGATAAAACTTGAAAAAATCTGTATCATTAACAACTAAACCTAAGAAGTTATTGAGCAATCTGTCATTGATCTGAGTTATTTTCAAGGAGGTATACATGACTCCCATAAATACGGAGAATCTACCACTCTGGGTTCAAAATCGAGACACAGTATTGAAGTCTAATCAAAATGTACAATGGCGTTATGGAAAGCAACCCGATTATACCCGTTCAAATGAAAAGTTAGCTCAACAAAGTACCCAAAACCATCCCGAAAATTCTCTAGAAGCACTGGTCCAAAATTTAGTCAGAACGTTCGATGTTGAAGCGAATTTCAAAACCAATCCTCAAGAATGGATATCTGTGGTTCAAGAACAGTTCCGGATGAGTACCAATGGAGGAACTCAATATAAGCTGGAAGATTTAGTAGAATCAGGAACCTACAAACTATTAATTGGTAATACTCAGCATTATAAGGCATCTGAGGAAAATTTTGAGACTTCCACAAATCTCTTTCACTCAGCATTTCCTGAAGGATTTTTATGGGAAGTTGTAGAGGTTTATTCTCCCCCTCCGACAATCGCGGTTAAATGGAGACACTGGGGACATTTTCGAGGTGCTTACAAAGACTATGCTCCCACCGGAGAAATGATTGAAGTGATTGGGATCAGTATTGTTAACGTGAGTGAGGATTTGAAAATTTTGTCTTTGGAACACTACTATGATAATACTAAATTTCTAGACCAGCTTACATCTGGAGGAAAAAGGAGTATGACCAATCAACAAAAAGCCTCTGGAAATCTCCAAACTTCTAATTCTCCATCGCAAAAGTTTTTGGGTTTTATTCAGCGGTTTTTAGGACGTTCAAACTATTCTAAGACGACGAACGATTCTGTTAGTCGCTGTCCTTTTGCCGCTTTACTGCGATAATTGACTGTGCGATTAAATTTATAGAAGTTCATCAGAGCGATCGCGTTTACGATACGATAGGGATTGACCAATGCGATCGCTCAATAGTATTGGTTTAAAACGAGCAGGTTTAACCTCAGAAGATAGAGAAATTAGATATTTTGCTCCTCTGCCCATTGCTTCAACTCCTCTAAAAAAGAGAGGGCTGTTTTGCCAAAATTAGTAATTTCATAGGTGACAGCAAAAGGTCTTGTACTAATGACCTGACGCTTAACCAAACCATCATTCTCCATCTCTCTTAACCTTTGAGTTATTATTTTTTTGCTCGCTCCGCCGAGTTGACGAGCTAGATCGCAAAAACGGACAGGTTCATCCTTGAGATGCCAAAGAATAGATCCTTTCCATTTTCCGCCTATAAGCCTCATTCCACGTTCAATTGGGCAAGGTGTAAGACAAGGTTCAATGGCCCGTTTACGACCTAGATCGTCGGTTTCTATTTCAATTTTATAACTCATTCCTCACTTGGTTACTAAAAGTATACTAGTTGACTATAACAATTTGATGTTATATCTTTCAATTGTGTCAGCGACCTCAGTACATGATCAAACATGACTCTTTGAATACTGGAATCCTCAGAAAGACGGAGACATAAAGAGTTTCAAAAAGCATTCTCTTTTCAATCTTTATGAGCCGCAAATTCACTAGGATATCAAGTCACGATAGTAACTTTTTTCAGGTACAGAGGGCAGTGATAAATCCCCCAAAATTCAGGTAATATTATGAAAACTCTGTGCTTGATTTTCGGCAAAGAAACTAACAGACTTTCTCAAGGTCACTCTAATCAAAAAAAGTATTATCTCTAGCCAGTAATCTTGGCTAATGTTTAATTTTTCCTCAAAAAACACTGTTAATCTAGAACCGAGACAAGATCGTGACGAAACAACCAGACATTCATCTTTATACAGCCTCCACTATGAACGGATGGAAGCCACTAATCTTTCTTGAAGAAGCCGAAGTTGAGTATGACATGACCTATATTGACTTTTCTAAAAAAGAGCAAAAGTCAGATTGGTACATGAAGCTCAACCCAAACGGACGTATTCCAACAATCGTAGATCGAGGTAATGACGATTTTGCTGTTTTTGAATCAGGTGCAATTCTCTGGTATTTAGCAGAAAAATATCAAAAGTTTCTCCCTCAAAACCAAAAAGCTCGCTCTCAAACACTGCAATGGTTAATGTTTCAAATGGGGGGTATTGGACCGATGATGGGACAGGCGATGTACTTTCAAAGGATTGCCGAACCCCAGGGACATCGAGATGAGTTTGCGATCGAGCGATATGTCAAAGAATCACGCAGGCTACTCGAAGTGTTGGACAAACAGCTTGAGGATAAAACCTTCTTGCTGGGAGATGAATTTACGATCGCAGATATTGCGACTTACCCTTGGACGAGATCCTACTATTGGGCAAAGGTTTCTGTAGATGGGCTTAACAACCTTCAAGCTTGGTTTGACCGTATTGATCAACGACCTGCTACCCAGAGAGCCTTAGAAAAACCCAAACCTGTACCTGAGTTTTTTGGTCGAGGTAATGTTGACATTGCCCAAAGTGCTAATGCAGCCCGGTTTAAAGATAACTGATGCACCAATTTCAATCGTAGTGACCCATAGAAAATTAGAGACTTTGAGTAAAAATTATGAGTGAAAAACTATACACTGTTGCTGTATTAAAGGCTCAAATTGGAAAGTTTGACGAGCTCGTTGCAATTCTAGAAGAACTAGCAAAACAGACTCGTCAGGAAGCTGGGGCGTTGCAATATGGGTTTTACCGTACCCTTGAAGATCCTAATACCATATTGTCTTTTGAAGAATGGCTTGATGCGGATGTTGAATCTGCCCATTGGAAAACACCCCATCTTACTTCGGCGATTGAAAAATTCAAGGACATTTTAGATGGCGAACCCACCATTTATAAAAGCCATCAAATCATCTAAGTTTGTGTCATCCATCAAAGTATTTTTCCCAAGATTAGGAGATTTCCAATGAGTAAGACAATTTTAATGACAGGTACAGGTTCGGGACTCGGTAAAGGTACGGTGTTAGGGTTAGCAAAAAAAGGTCATAAGGTGATTGCGACCTGTGAAAACTGGCCCCAAGTTACTCAACTCAGAGCCGCCGCAGAACAAGAAGGCGTGGAAATGGAAGTCGCTAAGATGGATTTGCTCAATCTTGAAGAACGCGAATTTGTGTTTGAGAAATATGCCGACAAGATCGACATTTTAGCGCCCAACGCCGCTATTGGCGAAACAGGTCCCATCGCTGAAATTCCTGTTGATCGGGTACGTCGTGTATTTGAGGTGAATGTCTTCTGCACACTAGAATTTATTCAGCCCTTCGCCCGTCATTTTGCCAAAAAAGGTCAGGGAAAGATTATCTTTACTTCTTCGATTGCAGGGTTTTCTACCTTTGCGTTCCTCGCACCCTATTGCGCCTCCAAACACGCCCTTGAGGCGATCGTACAGTTAATGCGTGAGGAAATGGAAGGTACTGGAGTACAGATTGCGACTATTAACCCCGGTCCATTTCGTACAGGCTTTAATGATCGTATGTACGACACACTTGACCAATGGTATGATCCTGAGCAAAACTTCACCCCTGAAAAGCCAGTTCGCGATGCACAGCAACTATTTGCGGGTGATGATTTGCAACTCGATCCTCAAGGAATGATTGACTTTATGATCGAGACTATTCCTCAAGACCATCATAAATTTCGCAATGTTTATCCTCAGCGTTTTATTGAAGATGTGAAGAAGTATCAGGAAGGCTTGTGGGATATTAAGGTTTAACCTCAGTTCAGAATTACTGATAAAAAATGATGCTTCTATGTATGTCGGCTGTACGCTGGATTAAGGTTTCCATCTGTTTATGATGACTCAACTTCTGTACTTTTCTGACATCCCCCTTGGCAAACTAAACCACAGTCATGGGATAATAACTCTTTGTCTCCTTAACGCTTTATCAACAGAGGTTTGACTTAATGGATACCTTAGAGGCAATTTATCAACGTCGTGCTGTGAAGCATTACGATCCTAACTATCAAATCACGCCAGAAGAAGAACAGAAACTTTTAGAAGCAACAATTCAGTCTCCTACGAGTTTTAATATTCAACATTGGCGTTTTGTTATTCTTCGAGAGCCAGAATTACGACAAAAGATCCGAAAAGAGTTAGGGAATGATCAAGCTCAAATGACAGATGCTTCTCTGCTCGTTCTGTTTACCGCAGATGTCAACGCTTGGCAAAAACAACCCGAACGTTATTGGCAGAATGCTCCGCAAGAAGTTGCAGATCTCCTTGTCAATTGGATGAAGCCTTTCCATGAAGGGCGCGAATGGCTTCAGCGAGATGAGGCTCAACGTTCAATTGGTATGGCAATGCAGACTTTAATGTTAACAGCTCAAGCCATGGGTTATGACTCTTGCCCGATGATTGGTTTTGACATTGAGAAAGTCGCAGAATTAATTAACTTACCCAAAGATTATGTAATGGGTCCAATGGTAGCAATTGGTAAAAAAGTCAAAGATCCTTGGCCCAAACCCGGACAATTACCGTTGAGTGAGTTGGTGGTTGAAAATCGCTTCTAAAGGAATGAAATTTTAATGATTGAGGTGATTTAAGAAAGAAAAGGTCAGAGATAAGATATATGTTTCCGCTCTGCCCTGGAAGCATATATCTAACTCTGATATTATGAACGACATAGTAGCGATCTGCTTTTGACCTGAGACTTTCTTTTTGCTGTTATTGACTTGCTTTCCCTTTTGCCTGAAAAAACTGGGATCTTATGCTCCCGCGACTTTCTCTGTATAATAAGGAGAAGCAATCAAGTAAGGGAATCCCTGGGTTGATGAACTCTAAACTCACACAAGAACAAATTCTCTCTGCTCCCCGTTTAAAGTTCCGAGATGTTCAAGGGGAAGAACGCTATGGTAGCCCCATGGGTTATGATGATGAGGAAGAAATGTTTGTAATTGCACCAGAAGATCGTCCCCCTGGAGAGTGGGAGCAGATTGTGATCAGTCAAGTTTTAGAACTCTTTGATTAGAGCGCGCGATGAGAACAGATTAGATTTTATTGATTGATTTTCAACTGATTCAAAGCGAGTGAACGGTCTCAAACTGAAAATGGAAATTATTTAGGAAGAAATCGCACAAGAGGTGCTGTAATCTTCAATCCAAGCAGTACGTTGTTGACCTTTTTGATTCGCTTGCCAAATCTGACCGCTATTAATATCTAAGCAAGTCAGCCAACCCTTTCCATAAACCCAAGTATCAATACAAATTGCATATCCTAAACTAATCGGATGACCATTTTTCTGGCGGGTATGACCGCAAATCATGGTTTTACCAGAATAATGAGGTTGAGCATGATAAAATCTTGTCCAGAATAAATCCTGACTGGATTGTTTAGACAAAGGTTTATTCGGGTTAACATTACCGTGAACATAAAAGTGATTCTCGGTTTCCCACCAATCCTGACAAATATCAGCGATAAAGTGCCAGTGTTCCTCTGGAACATCTTGAATTTGACCTCTGATTTTGGGAGAGGGTGCATAGGAAGCTAGGGTGTCTCGTCCTCCACAGGAAAGCCATCCTTCTAACCGATGGGAATACCGACGCGCTTCTAGCATCATAATCTCATGGTTTCCTCGCAAGGCGGCTAGCAGTTGTCCGCAATGGTGTAACCCAATCAAGCGGTCAATTATACCTCTAGCATCTGGCCCGCGATCAATGTAGTCACCCAGGGTAATCAAGCGATCTGTGGGTTTGAGTTGAATCGCCTCCATGAGTGTATCGAAGGCTATAGAGCAGCCATGTATGTCACCAATAGCAAGAGTTCGCATAAATCCCCTGTTTCGACTCTTAGATTTATTTTTAAGATTCCATTAATAAGGTCAATTGTATCGGCATTTTAACAAAGGTGGTGTATCCCAGTTATCTGTCTGCATGAGACAGGTCATGCAACGTCAGTTCAGACTTGAGAATATCGTTGATAATATTTCTGATAATAATCATCAATCCAAGCTGTTTTGAATTGCCCGTTTTGATTGGCTTGCCAAATCCGACCACTGACAATATCCAAACAAGTTAACCAGCCTCGACCATAAACCCAAGTATCAATACAAATTGCATGACCTAAACTAATCGGTTGACCGCTTTTTTGGCTGGTATGACCACAGACCATGACTTTTCCCGAATAATGAGGAGAAGGGTTGGCAAATTGTTGCCAAAATAGCATCCGTTCGGGTTGTTGATGTAGCGGTAAATTAGGATAAACATTCGCATGAACGAAAAAGTGGGATTTTGTCTCCCACCAATTCACACAAGTATTCTCTAAAAAATTCCAATGTTCATCGGGAATACTGGCAAGCCCTCGACGGGAACTGACTTTTGAGTAGGATGCTAAGGTACTTTCTCCGCCTGCGGCTAACCAATGATACAGCTTGTAGCGATGTCCCTCCCGTGCCCTCAACATCATCAGTTCATGGTTTCCGCGCAACGCCACCAGTTGTCCGCGATGATGAAGTTCGATTAAACGATCAATAATGGCTTTTGAGTTTGGCCCTCGATCAACGTAATCCCCAAGCGTAATAATGCGATCGCCAGAACGAGGCTTCACAGTTGCCATCAGCGTATCGAATGCCTTCAGACAACCATGAATATCACCAATTACTAGCGTTCGTCTTGGCTTGTGAATTCTACTCATGCACGACAACTGGGGTTCCCACAGACGCCCACTCAAATAACCACTGGGCATGGTCAACGGCTACATTGGTACAGCCATGTGTGACTGGAGTTCCGAATAGATTATGCCAATAGGCTCCATGTATAGCCATACCGCCATCATAATACATGGTATAGGGAACATCTGGCACATCATAATCGGGGCCTGTCATGCGTGTTTCCTGATATTTGGTATAAATTTTAAAGGTTCCAAGACGGGTTGGGGTAGAACGTTTCCCTGTGGAGACGATCACTGCATAGACGGCTTTATTGCCTTCCCAAGCGACCAACCGTTGTCGAGTTAAGTCAATTGAAATCCAGCGTTCTGCGGAGTCTTGTAACTCTAGCATTCGGCTTGCGATCGCATTGTGATACTCGTTCGCGAAAACCGGATTTGACTCCTGAGCAATCAGATTTACACTCAGAGCTACACTGGTGATTAATGTTCCTAATGTTTGCCACTTTTTGATTTTTGTAAGCTTTGGCATTATCTCCTCCACATTTGCCAATTATTTGACTTAATTTGACATAAGATGACCGTATTTTAGTCGATCTTGGCGGAATTGCACCTAAATTTTTACGAATTGTTGGGTGAGGATTTTTGCTTGATTTGCGATCGCTTGCCAGTTTCGTTCGGAGAGTAGAGAGGCGGGAAATAATTGACTCGAAAGTCCGACTGCTATTGCCCCTGCTTCGATAAAGGCTTTGGCATTTTCTAGGGTCACTCCCCCAGTTGGAATTAATGGGATTTCTCCCAGTGGCCCCTGTAAATTTTTAATATAGGTAACTCCACCAAGCGTTGAAATCGGAAAGACTTTTACACAACTGGCTCCAGCTTGCCACGCCCGAACAATTTCGGTGGGAGAAAATGCACCCGGAATCATCGGAGTCTCTGCTTTTTTTGCAGCTTCTATCAACTGCGGATCGGTGTGAGGAGTAAATAAAAACTCCGCACCACAATCAATTGCTTGATGTACATCTTCTAACGTCAATAATGTACCTGTTCCGATTGTACAATTCGGTAATTCTGAACACAGTTTTGAGATTAATTCGGTTGGGCGATCGCTATTCCAGGTAATTTCTATGAGGCGAATTCCTCCCGCCGCGATCGCCTTTGCCATTTGTCTTCCCAGTTCTAAATCTTGAGAACGAATGACTGCAATAACTCGATATTGGGTTAGTAACTCCCGCCAGTTTTCAGGCTTCATGTAATTGGTTGCTTGTCTTTACTGAGTCTTTTCTGTGTTTTATTATACCTCACAAAAACAAAAGCCGACAATTTCTAGAACTGCCGACTTTCTAAATTTTAAATTTACTAATGAAATTGACTAAACCTTGAAATCAATTGAACAATGCAAGAGTATCACTATTTCTTTAAAAGATGTTTTTTTAACCTGAATTCACAGACTGTTGTCAAAACCCTCAAAAAAGCATTCAAAAATTGCAATTATCGCCGTGTATTAACGAGATTGGTTTTCCATAAGATTGTATTATCTAACTTAGCTCCACCTAAATCAGAAGCACTCAAATTCGCTCCGGTTAAATCAGCATCAGTTAGGTTTGCCCCTCTCAAATTCACCCCAGCAACATCAATCCCAGAAAGACTTCCTTCTTGGAGCTTAACTTGACCTAATCTACCAATGGATTGACGAGCATCTTGAAGATTTGCCCCGGTTAAATCTGCACTCTCTAGATTTGCACCCACTAAATTCGCATCACTGAGATCTGCATTGGTCAGATCTGCAATCACCATTCCCGCTAAACTTAAGTTGGCATCTCTAAGATTAGCTTCCGTTAAATTTGCACCATGTAATTTAGCAACAATTAAGCTGGAATTGCTTAAATTTGCTCCTTGCAAGTTCGCCCGAATTAAATTGGCTTCGTTAAGATTTGTATCTGATAAATTTGCACCTTGTAGGTTCGCGCCTTGGAGGTTAGCCCCGCTTAAGTCCATTCCAGTGAGTTGAGCATTGCTGAGATCACAGCCTTGACAGTTGTTCGTTTCCTGCAACTGCTTCAGGTGTGCGGGATTCTCAGCGAATGCTGGACTGGCTAAACCTACTTTTGTTAGTAAAATCGCAGTTGCGATCATTGCTAGTTTCATTCGCACACCCTCGGGTAAACTCGATAGTCTTTACTATTCCTTATTTTAAGAAAACGAGAAATGAGGAGAATCTCTCTGTAGTGTGATTATAGTTGAATTATTCCGTGACAGAGATCACCTTTGTTCAGTTTACAGTTTTTACAGTTTACAGTTTGACAGTGAACAGTTTGACAGTTTGCTTGTAAACCACTCAAAATCTGGAGCGTAGTTGTGCTAAAGCACCCGATCATTTACTCAATGCGATCGCTCTTTACATAACTATAGGCTGATTGAGCGTAGTTGTGCTTGAGCAGCAGAGCATTTACTCAGTGCGATCGCTACATAACTACAAGCCCTAACTTAAACACAAAGTAACACATCTGGTCTGTGTGCGCTGAAGCGCAACTACAAGCCCACGTTTTTTTATGACGAATTATCCAAAGGAATTGGTCTACAGTTTGAGTGATTGGGTGTTCCCAACCGAAGAAGTTCTGAAAAATACAGTTGAGTCCTTATTTAGACAAAGATTTTAATCTGTGGCATCTTGGACAGTTGACTTAAATGCGATCGCCATCTTACCAAGGGCTACCTATCATTGTAAATCCTGCCCAGTAATAAGGATGAGATAAATTCATATTTTCGGCTTCTATTAATCCTTTGGGGAGTTTCAGCGTTGCGCCTCGTGAGAGTGAACCTCGCAGTTCTCCGGCTTCGATAACTACATTCCCTTGAATCATCGCTAATTGGGCTTGTCGTAGGGCTTCTGACTTGATTTTTGTTTGACTGAGATGAGTATAAAATTCGGTCATTAATCCGAGGGTTCCTTCATCGCTAACGTACCACAAACTGGCTAGGGCTGACTTCACACCTGCTTGTACTGCGAGTCCCGCAAACCCTAATTCGGCTTGTTCATCGCCTAAAGCGGTTCGACAGGCAGATAATACTAATAACTCTACCGCAGGTTCATGCCAACCGAGTTTGCGAAGTTCATTAAGTTTGAGTTGTTCATCTCCCCAGAGTTGAATATAAGATTGACTCGCATCTCCAGCTCGAAATTCTCCATGTGTCGCCAGGTGAATAATTGGATAAGGATATTGTTGACGTTCATTAATTAAGTTTTCTCGTGTAAATTGTTGTTCGAGGAAGGCATTTCCTTGCCATAATTGTTGAGTAATCGTTGTTAACTCGATGGGAACGGCAGGTAAAGGATTGAGTTCGTTAAATTGACTGGCTCCCATTGCCAAGACTTGAGTATCTTCAAGGGAACGATAACGCATATCTGTTAAGGTGACGCTGGGAATTAAACTGAGGCTATATTGTTCAACGAGGAACTTTTCACCATCATGTAAAGCGGCGATAGGAAGACTGCGTAATCCACTATCCATACTAAACAGTAATGTATCGATAGATTGGGCTTTCAGTTCGGCTTCTAAGGGTTCAATAAACCACTGATAAAGTTGTTGGGCAGATTCTAAATATTTTTGAGAGTTTCGATAACGAGGATTGGTAATGTAAGAACGGAAGGTTTGAGCCAGTTTTAAGACTTGAGAACGGCTGAGATTAGAAACGGTTTTTCGGATGGGTTGATCTTGGGCGGTAAAGATGACAAGATCAACTTGATCGGATAAAAGAGTAATATAGATAATCGCAGAACGAGTTCCGGTTTGGCTTTCTACTTCTTTTAAGGCTTCTTGAACGCTTTCAGTTGTAATCGCATTGCGAGCAAAATCATCCCCGAAATAGTGACTATATTCTAGACTGCGGTTTTGATCGAGAAGGGCAATTGAACCTGTAGCTTGTACTGAAAGAACATTGGGATTTGCCGCATTGAGACTGCTCATTATATTCTGAATTTGTTCGGGGCTATTCTCAAATCGTTGATCGGTTTTTTCAGAGGTAGGGTTCGGATTTCGCTCGATTCCGACTGAGGCGATCGCACGTTCTGATACAATATTAGAACCAAGCTGAATTGGGGAATTTATTGCAGGTTCAGAAGTCGTAGGTGTTACAGATTCAGAGGGATTTACAGGAGTTTCAGTAATATTATTTTGAATTTGATGAGTTTGAATTTGAGATACTATATTATTTGACTGAGGGTTTTGGATATTAATTTCACCTCCAACTTGATTATTAATCGAACCAATTCCTCCATTTTCTAATGCGATTTGGTTTCCGGTTGTGAGGTTAACAGGGGTTTGATTGGTAATCGTTGCTTCTCCATTATTTGTAACTGAGGTTTGATTCCCGGTGACAATATTACCGCCTGCATTATTAAGTAGAGTTGCATTTCCTTCTTGAGTAATAGCCGTTTGATTTCCGGTTAAAATATTACCGCTAGCATTATTCGCCAGATTAACATCACCTATTTCTGTTGTTGCGGTTTGATTTCCCGTTGTAATATTACCGCCTGCGTTATTATCAATACTTACATCACCGATACTGCTAGTTGCAGTTTGATCTCCGGTTGTAATATTACCGCCTGCATTATTAGAAATACTAGCATCGCCGATTTCTGTCGTTGAAGTTTGATCTCCTGTTGTAATATTATCGCCTGCGTTATTATCAATATTTACATCGCCGATAGTGCTAGTTGCAGTTTGATTTTCTGTTGTAATATTACCGCCTGCATTATTATCAATATTCACATCACCGATACTGCTAGTTGCCGTTTGATTTTCTGTGGTAATATCACCTTCAGCTTGATTAGAAATATTAGCATCACCTATTTCTGTCGTTGCAGTTTGGTCTCCGGTAGTAATATTACCCTCAGCTTGATTAGAAATATTAGCATCACCTTCAATAGCTTCAACAGTTTGATCTCCGGTTGTAATATCACCGCCAGAATCAATCTCAATTCCTCCCGCTTCTCCAGAATCTGAAGAAGATTCTAAATCTTCAGTAATCACATTTCCATCCGTTGTTGTAATCGAAATTTGACCGGAACCTGCTTCACCAGATGTTTGTAGATTAGAAGTTTGAATATCTCCAGAAGTGCTGTAAGTATTGAGGGTAATATTCCCACTTTCACCACCCGGAGAAAGGGTTTGAATTTTGTGAGTTTCAATCGTACCGTTATTACTTTGTAAATTTACATCACCACTGCCTTGTTCCCCAAACGAAGCAATATTGCGAATGGTTATATTGCCTTGAGAACTGAGGCTAATATCTCCCCCTTCTCCTTCTACCGAGTGAGTTGCAATATGATTAATTGAAATATTTCCGGCTGAACTTTCGACTGTAATATCACCACTAACTCCGGTTTCAGTTGTCGAGAAAATGACTCCAGTTGTTACATCTCCCGTTTGACTGGAAAGGTTAACATCTCCACTCTTAGTTTCTCCAAAGGAACTAATATCTCCGGTAACAATATTTCCCGGTGCATTCAGAGTAATATTTCCGCCCGAACCTTCCTCCGAAAAAGCGTTTAAATTCGCCGGTCGTTCGGTAAAAGTTTGAGCGACTTCTGTGGAGGTAACATCTGCATCAGCCGCAATCGTGCTGTTAGCAATTTCCCCATTAGCCGTGGTATCAATTGAACCGGTTTGACTGGTAATATTAATCGAACCGCCTTGTTGAATTCCGGGTGCAACAATTAATCCAGTGCGAATATCTCCGGCTGCATTCAGAGTAATATTTCCACCTGTTCCGTTAGCTGAGAAAGAGAAAATTTCGGTTTGAGAAACATCGATTGAACCTTGACTGACTAAGTCAATATTGCCACCTTTCCCGAAGAAAGAAGCCCTAGCTATACTCTCGGTAACATTAATATCTCCAGCTGCATTAATTGAGATTTGTCCGCCTCCAAAACTATTAATTCCTTCCAGACGGTTTGTGACCCCTCCAATCGTAACAGCAGAATTTGGAGAGTCCAAAAATGCTCCAGCTTCTCCAGTAACGGCTTCTAAATTATTAACATTAATCTGAACAGGTGCTGTTGGTGTTCCAATTCCACCTTGGCTATAGGTATGAAAAATCACTGAACCTGCGGTAATTAAACTATTATCTGTTGTAGGGTCAATTTTGCCACCATTGGCATCAAATATAGCTAATCCTGTTGTATTAATCTCTCCAACTTGCAGATTACCGACTTCTCCCGCGTCACCCATTTCAAAGAGAATATTACCACTACCTGCACGAATTGTTGTTCCCGCTTGTTGGACAATATCGGCGCGTCCGGCTTCTCGTAAATCGGCGGCTGCGTCTGAATTATTCGCTCTTAAAGCAATATTTCCATTCCCACTAGAGGTATCAATATCTGCATTAATAAAGATACTGCGTCCGGCTTTAACTTGAATCGAATCACTGGTAACAATTGCCTCATCAATCTTCACATCATTGTAGGCTTCAAGAACAACTTTCCCTCTAAAATCAGCAACAGTATCAGCATCAAATTCGATTTCTGCACTGGGTTCAAATGTTCCGGGTTCGGTTGCAGGCGGATTCTCAAACTCTAATGCTGGAGTGATAATTCCATCTTCTCCGAGAGGTGATTCTGTCTGTATAAATCCTTGACTGATATCAATAGTTCCGGCTGTTGTTTCGAGGGTAACATCGCCCCCTTTTATCTCTCCAAATGTGCTGATAAAACCCAATAAAATATCATTCGTTGCAGTTAGATTGATATTTCCTCCGGTTCCGTTGCGGCTACTCGCATCAATAATATCAGCGGTGGTGTTGAGGGTTCCGCCTGCGGTGATGTTGATGTTACCACCTTGAGTTTCGCCTCTGGTGTAAATTTCTCCCGTCAGAATGTCTCGCGCTGCGGATAGCGTCACCTCTCCCCCTTGACCTTCGGGTTGTTTAGGAACGGTATCTAAGGCACCGTTGGTCGTGTTGATATTGCCTTGAGATAGCAGTTGAATAGACCCGCCAGTTGCTGTTTGGCCTCCGGTAATAATATCGCCAGTTAGGGTAATATCTCCGGCTGCATCGATGAAGACAGAACCTGCTTCTGTTTTAATGCTGTCAAAGCCTTCGCTAATACCGCCAATGGTTAAACTCGGACTTGTAGAGGTGAAGAAAACTCCTCCGCTTCCACTTCTGGCTTCTAAATTATTAACATTAATTGAAATGGGAGCGGTTGATGACCCAATCCCTGCTGTATTCTTGGTGCGAAATAGGGCAGAACCTGCGGTAATTTGAGACGTTTCTGCGACTCGTTCAATGTTGCCGCCATTGGCATCAATAATAGCAACGCCAGTGGTATTCATATTATCAATTGAAATATTGCCCACTTCTCCGGCGTTTCCCAGTTGCAGGAGAATATTGCCACTCCCTGCATTTAAAGTTCGACCTTGTTGTTGAGTAATATTAGCAGCCCCCGCTTCCCGTTGATTTTCTGCGGCTTGGGGGTCGTTTGCTCTGATAACAATGTTACCATTACCGCTAGAGGTGTTAATATCAGCGTTGAGAAAAATGCTACGTCCGGCTTGAATTGAAATAGAATCTGAAGTATTAATATCATCGCTCACGGTAATATCATTATAAGCTTCGAGAATCACTTCTCCACTAAAATCCCCAATGTCATCTGGGTCAAATCCGGCTCTACTTTCTCCTTTAAAAATACTCCCATTTGCAGCATTAATCGTAATCGTTCCTTGCGTTCCTGTTTCGAGAAAAGCATCAGCGAGGAGTGTACTGTCACTCAGTTCAATATTCCCGTTATTGCTGGTAATAATAATATTTCCGGCTTGGGTTGCACCACTCGTACTGATAAAACCAACGGTGATTTCTTGTTCGGCTAAAAGCGTTACATTCCCGCCAACTCCAGTAATGGCATCTGCATAAATATCACTTGCTGTCGTATCAATATTTCCGGTATTACTTTTGAGCGTAATATTGCCTGCTTGACCTTGTGAGGCATCAGATGAACTGTTGATAAATCCAGTCAAAAGATCAGCTTCAGCTTCAATAACAATACTACCACTATTGCTGTCCTGTCCGACTGTTCTAATTTCTCCTGGAGTCGTGTCAACTTGTCCGGTACTGCGAATCGTAATATCTCCAGTTTGAACACCAACTGCGACAGTATCAAGATTTTCAGTTAAGGTTAAGTCTCCTTGGGTATTGAGAATAATATTACCACCATCTTTGCTGACGATTCCGGTTAGAGAATCACTCACACCGCCAATATTAATATGATTGAGAAAATCAATAGCAATGCCTCCAGCCCCAGCTTCTGCCTCAATATTATTTGCATCTATTCTTAAAGGTGCTGTTTGATTGCCAATTCCGCCACTTCCAAATGTTTCTAGGTGAATATTTCCGGCTTTAATCGTGGACTCTGGTGCAACTCGATTAATATTTCCACCATTAGCATTAACCGTTAAATTTCCACTGGTTTGAATATTACCGATATCTATTTGGCTTATAGTTCCAAGGCTGCCAATTTCTAGGGAAATATTTCCCGTTCCTGCATTCAGGACTGTGCCAGATTTTTGAGTGATTTGAGCCGACCCTGTTTCTCGATTTGCTAATATTCCACTATCAGAATTTGCGCGGAGATTAATATTACCATTACTGGCGGAAGTGTCAATGTCAGCGTTAACTTGAATACTGCGACCTGCTCTTAATTCTAGGGTTTCTACGCTATTAGTAATAATCGGTTCATCAACGACAATATCGTTATTGGCTTCGAGGATAACTTCGCCTGTTAAATCTCGAAATTGGTCGGCATCAAAGGTGGCATCACCGTCTAAAATTTCCGAAAATTGATTGTTCTCTTCAACCGGATTATTTCCTCCATCCGCAATAATAATATTTTTGGGGTCAAATAGAATTGTTCCAGCAACTCCATTAACAGCACTGACATCAACGCTGCCATCAAATCGGAGGTTTTCTTTTCCGGAAATTTCAACAAATCCACCATTTCCGATATTGGCTGAACGAGCGGTAATATTGCCTTGAAAGTTAGTATTTACATCCGCCCAAATAATGACTCGCCCACCATCACCTGTATCAGTAGCATCAGCAATAATTGCACTCTGATTGTTAACAAAAGTCTGATTAGCATTGGGAACTAAACCTTGACCTTGATAATCTCCACCGACCCGAATATTGCCACCGCCATTCACTCCCGAAGCATTAAGCGTGGCATCAAGAACGCCAACAGTATTCCCAAAAACACCAATTTGTCCGCCGATATCTGTATTAGAAACATCAACAATTCCAGAAGCGATCGCAACTGCACCTTGTTCGGGGATAATGGTATTGGTACGCTGAAGAACCACTTCTCCCGCCGCATTAACCGTGACAGTATTGGCGTGATATTTTGCTTCGCCTCCAGTTAAAAGTTGAGGTAAACTTAAAGGAGTAATAGCGGAATTTGTGATACTATTATTGAGGGGATTCACTTCCAAATTTAAAAGTTGTCCAGCTTGACTAATCCGAACTAAACTTTCTCCTGGAACGGCTGCCATTGTAACGCTTCCTCCCGGAGTGGAAAGGGTTCCTGTGTTGATGACTGTTCCACCGAGTAGCGTTAAATTTTGACCGGGTTGTAGTGCGAGTTCACCTTCATTTAAAATTACACCCGGTTGAGCAATATTAAATCGATATCCACTGGGATTTCCGACTAAATCGGCGTAATTATTTGACCCAACACTTTGGAAGGTATTGCCGTTAAAATCAATTCCTGTTGCAGTTGTAACAGTTAAACTACCGGGCAAATTAAGGCTAGCATTAGAGCCAAAAATTACACCCGCAGGATTGATTAAAAATAGATTAGAATTTCCGCCTGTGACTTGAATTAATCCTTGAATGACTGAAACATTGCCGCCAACCACTCGCCCTAAAATATTATGAATATTAGGATTAGAAATAAAGTTAGCAATTTGCCCTTCAGATAACCCAAACTCTTGAAAGCTATGAAATAAATTGCCACCATCTCCGCTGAGAGTTCCGCCATTGATATCAATCTGATTTCCGTTTTGATTGACAACCGTTCCTGTACCGTCGGATGCAGGGGTAATGGGTGCAGGTTGAGCATGAACTGGGGTCGTAACTGCACTGAATAAGGCTAAACCTAGCCATCCAGGGTTGAAAGGAGAGGGTGTAAATTTCATGGCTTTATCAAACACGGATTTTATCTGACTCTTCGTAAAGAAGGGGTTAAGGGTTCGATGGAGGATACCCTTTTTTAAGCTTAGACTTCGAGCCGGAGATAGCCAACCGTAGACCTACTGAAATTTAAGTTTTTGATGGGTATTCAATCTGTGTTTGAGCTGCGTGATTTCACGTATTTATGAATGATAAATGATGAATGATGAATGATGAACAGAACTTCAATTGAGCAAACTTGGTGTTTATATTCTATTAGGTGCGTTACTAACGCACCCTACATTTCTACATTTAGAATTGAGTTAACGGGGTTTGATGGCGGGATGACCACTCAGATAGCTAAGATAATCAGAGGAAAAATCCGGTAAAAATCGAGGATGATAGGTGTTTTGAGAGTTAAGGTGAAGATGATATTCAAGCTGCTGTTGCTGTAAGCTGATTTCCTCATCAAGATTGCCGGATGAATCAACATTAAAGCGGCGATAATTTGGGGTATAAGTTTTCTCCGAAGTTTGAGAATTGTTAGTTAAAAAAGAGAGAACTAACGATAGAATATTCATATCTAAATCTCCAGGTTATCAGACTAGAGGATTGCAATAATGTTGCAGACCGTTAATTTTTCTGCTGGCTGTAAATAGAGATTTGAATGATGAACTCATGCAGTCATTGACAATGGCTATCTGTTGAGCCTTTAAACCTGCTCTCAGAAAGGTTTTGACCTAAATCTGTCAGAATCGGTTTCCAAACTGCATCAGTTGAAAAGACTGACATCTATAGAGAAGAAGTAATCTAAAAAGTGGATGAGGAGGAGGCAAAAACCTGACAAACCAAGCTAACTTTGTTCTTCTTTAATATTGCAGGAAACATCAACTTATGCCTGATTTTAAAGGTCGGGGTGTTATAGTCTATCGTCCAGGCCATAACCGCCAAAAATCTACCTCCATGAGTTTATCTAATCAAAATGCAGTGTTGCCGAGTGTCTTGTCGAAATATTGGAGAATGTTCCGCATTCATCCAGCCAGTGATACAGCGGGATACCAAGCTGATACTCTTAAATTGGCACAAGAATTTCTCGAACACAAACAGCTTGAATTAGAGGATTTACTTTCATCTAAAGGGTCGTTTGAAGCCGTCCTTTTGACTGATTTTAAAGCACAAAATTCTCCTCCGAATTTACAAACTCGTGCCTTAGCTGGGTTGTGCTTACGTTGTGCCGTTTCTGAACCGATTCTAAAAGCTTGTCAAAAACTTGAGAATTTATTTGGAGGAGAAAAGTCTTTCACCTATCGAGATTTACTTCCTTTCGTTCTCAATGATGATGGTCAGAATTTAATTGTGCTGGATCAAGACCAGAAACAACAACTCCTTTGGCAATCGGATGACAGTTTAACGCTGAATCCTTATCCGGTCTTTTCTGTAGAGATTTTGCAAAGTTTTCAGGTCAACGGTGAGCGGAGTCGAAGGGTCAATTCAACTGCAAATATGAGTCTGAAAAATTGGGTTTATTTTAAGACCAAACAAAATTCAGAACTCAAAAAATATTTGTCCGATCATGGATTTAAAAAGATTAGTGATTGGGCTTTATTAAATCGAACTCGCTCCCGACAATTGCAAGATCTTGCAACTCGCGATCGCCTATTAGTAGAAGCCTTTCATACTGTTTATCGTCGCGATCGCCGTCAGCAACCGAAAGGGGCGAGAAAATGTCCCGATCCGTCTCCTCAGCAGTTACAAGAAATGCTGAATATACTAAAAGATCAGGAGGTGATTATTTACAGTGAAATTCAACTGTTACAGGATCTCAAACAGGTTGCTCAACAACTGCGACAATACGACGTTTGGAATAGTAGACAACCGCTAGAGGTTTATAACTGTGATAGTGAAAAATATGAGATCCGCAGTGATATTCATCCCGAACCCGAACCCCTCGTTGAAATTGAACAACGGGAAATTCGAGAATTTTTGTATGAACAGTTGGAATCTGTCTTACTCACAGCAATTCAGCAAGAAATTCAGCAAAAACTTGCCAAACTCAAAAAGAGTCGCAAATATGCTGATAAAGCTGATCAATTCATTCCGGGTTTGAGACTGTATTATATTCAAGGAATGTCTCTCAAAGAAATTGCTCCAGTTTTGGGAATGACGAGTTGGGATCAGGCGAGAAGAATTTTAAATCCGGGTGAACTTTTAAACAAAGTTCGCACCCTCACGGTTCAAAATCTGCTTGAACAAGTCTTACAAAAAGCCCAGAAAATGGGTTTGACTTCAATTCCCCCTAAAGCGGAGTATTTAAACAGAGTTATCCAAGCCATTGAAGCCTTTGCCGATCAAGAAATTTTTCAGGTAGCAACCGAAGAAATGCGAACTGGAAAAAACCGCTCTTTCAACAGTCTTTACGCTCAACATCTACGTGCCTGTCTTAGTGAACTTATCTAGTCTAATCGGAGTTTGCAATGTTTACACATCAAAATGCTATGCCAGATTTAGGATTAATGGTTTCGGAGTTGGATAGGATTGAGTTAGAAGCCTCCGACTTTGAACAAGCGATGATTTTGAGTAATCCGATCGCCCCTGAAACCAAACAATGGCAAACCTACTTAAATGCTTTAGCATTACTGGGTTTAGAACGCTGGTTTAATGAACGGTTATCTGTTGGAAAGATTCTTCAAAATCTTACATCTAGCCTCGAAAGTGTGGGAATTTTTAAATTAGGAAATGTCAACATCGGGGTTATTACCGTTGAACAGGTTTTAGATGAAGTGATTGTTTTTCCCAAGGAAATTTTAGCTCAACCGGAACAAATGGCTAATTTTTACGCTATTGCTGAAGTGCTAGAAGAAGATGAAGAAATTATATTTCGAGGGGCAATTTCTCAGGAGAAACTATTACATTATATTGAGCGTCAATCTTATAATTATTGCTCTTCATCTGCGGAAGCTGAGGCTTTTGTTCCTCTCGATGAATTTGAGATCAAACCCAATCATTTACTCTATTACTGCCAATTTATCCAGTCTGAATTACTCTCTAAATCAGCTCAAACCTTACCTAAACCTATATTAGAACCCGTACAATTTCCTTGGATGAGTGAGAATATCTTTCTTCATTCACCAACAAATCTTCCTACTCATTCTTCACCGACGGATGGTTTATTAAATAGTTGTACTCAAATTTCCGGCTGGTTTCAGAATATTTTTGAATCCGCCTGGAAACCCCTAGAAGAGTTAGTTTCTTCTGAACTCAGTTTAGCCCATCAAACGCGAAGTGTCTCTGAAGGATTGCAGCAAGGCATTCAGCGAGGAAAGCTGATTAATTTAGGGATGGAATTAAATCATCGCCGCTTTATGATACTGATGACTGTCACCGCAGAAGCTGATGAAAAACGACGAGTTTTAGCGCAACTTCATCCAACAGGAGGTGAGGAATATTTGCCGCCCTCCGTACAATTGACATTACAATCTAAAACTGGTAAAATTCACCAAGAAGTTGTCTCCCGCAGCTACGATAACTACATTCAACTCAGTCCGTTTAAAGGCAAGTCTGGGAAACAATTTAGTATAGAGGTTAGTTGGAATGAAACCCGAATTAGAGAAGAATTTAGATTCTGAATTGAGTCGAGTTGTTGTGTTGTCGCTGGGGGCAGGCAGTTTACAAGAGGGTTTTCCGCGTGTTTGCGTGCAAATTCGTGACCTAGCCTCGGCGGTACTGGCTCAGTTTGTCGGGAGTTTGCCGCCTGAACCCACGCTCATCGAACAGTATCAAAGCTGGAAATTAGTTTATCAAAGCTTGTGCCAGCGCTATGCTTTATTGTCGATTACCGATACAGAAGACGAACCAGATACTGACGATGATGAGGATGATGATTTAGAAGTTGAACGGGGAGGCATTACTAATGTTTCTCAGATCAGTTTTCAAGAATTAAATCGTCAATTCCAAGCACAACTCAATCATTGGCTACAATCTGAATCTTTTTCTCATCTCGAAAAGCAGTTACATTCCCATCTCGATGCGAGTCAAGAAATTCGGGTGATTCTAGAGACACCTGATGAAATTTTACGACGACTTCCTTGGCAGAATTGGAACTTTTTTCAAAGTTATCCTTTTGCGGAATTAGCTTTGAGTCAACCGGAGTATCATATCCCCGACTCGGCTGATATGAAACCGAAAAAAACAGCGGTTAGAATCTTAGCGGTTTTTGGGAATAGTCGCGGGATTGACCTGACAACTGAGCGGAAAATGTTGCAAAATTTAAGCGATGCTGAACCTCGGTTTCTCGTTAATCCCACTCGTCAAGAATTTGAAGAAAATCTCAGTGATTATCGCGGTTGGGATATCCTCTTTTTTGCAGGTCATAGTCAAACCCAAAGCGAAACGGGGCGGATTTATTTGAATGACCATCCCACCGATAATAGCCTCACCCTCGAAGAACTTTCAACCACTCTTGACCAAGCGATTTTTAATGGATTAAAGCTAGCAATTTTTAATTCCTGCGATGGTTTAGGGTTGGCAAAAGCCCTCGAACATTTACATATCCCGACTGTAATTGTGATGCGCGAACCTGTGCCGAATTATGTCGCCCAGGAATTTTTAAGACATTTTTTGGATACCTTTGCCATTCAACGCTTCTCATTTTATCGCTCCGTTCACCAAGCCCGTCTTAAACTCCAAACTTTAGAAGCCGAATTTCCAGGGGCTTCGGGTTTACCGATTATTTGTCAAAATCCATCCGTCGCCGCACCCACTTGGTTACAACTTGGCGGAAGTCCGCCCTGTCCCTATCAAGGTTTATTTGCCTTTACCGAAGCCGATGCAGACCTATTTTTTGGGCGAGAAACCTTCACGCAAAAACTATATAATGCCGTTAAAACTAAGCCTTTAGTTGCTGTGGTGGGGGCGAGTGGAAGTGGGAAATCTAGTGTGGTTTTTGCTGGCTTAGTCCCTGAATTGCGCCAAGATAAAACGCAGGATTGGAAAGTTCTTTCAATTCGCCCCGGTCATAATCCTTTAGAAGCTTTAGCGGTGGCTTTGCTGCAAGAAGTTCACTGGCAACCGCAGAATATTAACACTATAAATAATACTCAAGATCGAGCCGCTTATCATCGTTTACTTGAACTTGAACTTGCCGTCGAACTTCAGCAGGATAAACAAACTTTAGCCGAAATTCTCTATCGTTATGCTCAGAACGCTCTGAATCAACGTATTATCCTAATTATCGATCAATTTGAAGAACTTTATACCCAAACCAAAGAAGAAGAACGTCTTGCCTTTTTAGAAGGATTATTAACAGCATTTGACCTCGTTCCTCGCTTCAGTGTTGTTTTAACCTTAAGGGCTGATTTTTATGGCTATGCCGTCTCCTATCGACCCTTTAGTGATGCCTTACAAGGGGCGGTCTATAATCTCGGTCCGATGAGTGTAGAAGAGTTAAAAACTGTAATTGAAAGACCCGCTCATCAACGACAAGTCAAACTGCAAATTGGACTCACCGATAAATTAATTAAAGCCACGCTAGAACCCGGACATTTACCCTTATTAGAATTTGCCCTAACTGAACTGTGGTCAAAGCAACAAAAAGGCTGGCTAACTCACCAAGATTATGAAGAAATCGGAGGTGTAGAACAGGCGCTCGCTCGCCACGCTGAAGCTGTTTATCATCAACTGAATCTACACGATCAAATTAGAACCCAGCGAATTTTTTTACAACTCGTTCAACCCGGAGAAGGCACCGATTTAAGCCGCAGAATTGCGACAACCGACGAAATTCGTCCTGAAAACTGGGATATTGTCACTCATCTCGCCTCAGCGCGTTTATTACTCACAAACTACAATGAACAAACTGCCGAAAAAACCGTTGAAATTGTTCACGAAGCCTTGATGAAACATTGGCAACGTCTGAAAGAATGGATTAAATCAGATCTAGAGTTTCGCAGTTGGCAAGAACAGTTACGTCATTTGAATAATCAGTGGGAAAAAAGTAATTATGATGAGAGTGCTTTACTGCGGTGTAAGATTCTATTAGATGCAGAATTTTGGCAAAAATGGCGATATAAAGAATTGAGTTCACGAGATCAACATTTTATTGATAAAAGTGTTGAATATCGAGAAGCTGAACTGAGACGACAACGACGCCGCCGCCAATACACAGTTTCAGGACTCAGTGGGGGTTTATTTGTTGCAGCAAGTTTGGCTACCGTTGCCTTCGGACAATGGCAAAAATCCTTATCTAATGAAATCGAAGCTATTCTACAATCTTCTCAGTCTTTATTAGTCTCAGATAATCATTTAGATGCCTTAGTTGGGGCTTTGAGTGCGACCCAAAAAGTCGAACAATTAATACGAGGAAATTCAGATTTAGAACATCAGGTTAAAGAAGTCTTTCATCAAACCCTTTATCACCGCTTAGAATTCAACCGTTTAGTCGGACATCAGGACCGAGTTTGGCAAGTTGCAGTTAGTCCAGAAGGTCAAACCATTGTCACCGTGAGTTCAGATCAAAGTATTAAAATATGGAATATAGACGGGAGTTTACGAACTAGCATTGATAATGCACACGATGCCGAAATTTTTGCAGTCGCCTTGAGTCCAGATGGTCAAACCATTGCGTCTGGAAGTCGAGATAAAACCGTTAAACTGTGGACAATTGAGGGTAATTTACGCACTGAAATTAACGCCCATAATAACGCCCATAATACTGTTGTTGATGGCGATGTTTATGCCGTTGCTTTTAGTCCGGATGGTCAAACATTAGCCACCTCTAGCCGAGATAAAACGGTTAAACTTTGGACGCTTGACGGTACCTTAATCACCACAATTAACGGTCATCAGAAGCCTGTTCGCGGTCTAGCATTCAGTCCCGATGGTCAGACTCTCGCCTCCGCCAGCGAAGATAATACCCTAAAACTCTGGAACATTAGTAGCCTCAAAACACCTGTTCTGCAAAATACTCTCAAAGGTCATCAGGATGGAGTCTTTGGCGTTACCTTCAGCCCCGATGGTCAGACTCTGGCCTCTGCTAGTTTAGATAAAACCGTCAAACTCTGGAACCGCAAAGGAGAACTCCAACAAACCCTCAATAGCCACGAAGATCAAGTGTATTCTGTCACCTTCAGCCCCGACGGTCAAACCCTCGCCTCAACCAGTGGAGACGAAACCATCAAACTTTGGAACCGCAAAGGAGAACTCCAACAAACCCTCAACGGTCATAACGACGGGGTTTGGAAGGTCGCCTTCACACCCGATGGACAACAGTTAGTCTCTGTGAGTGGAGATGAAACCGTTCGAGTTTGGCGACTCAAGAACAGTCTGCTGACTCGCTTAAATGCGGCGAATAATCAAATTTGGGGCGTTACCTACAGTCCGGATGGTCAGACCTTAGCCACCGCCAGCCGCGACAATACTGTTAAACTCCAGAACCCCGATGGTAGCTTGCGTTCAACCTTGAAAGGTCATACCCAAGAGGTCGCCAGCGTTGCCATTAGTCCCGATAATCAAACCATTGCGACGGGGAGTTGGGATAGAACGATTAAACTCTGGAATGCAGATGGAACCCTTCGCGCGACCCTCACCGACCACCAAGACCGAGTTTCCACTGTGGCGTTTAGTCGGGATAGTCAAATGATGGTTTCCGCCAGTTCCGATAAAACCGTCAAACTCTGGAAACTGCAACCCAACGGTCAACCTGTCGTCATCCGAACGCTAACAGATTTTCGGAGTGAAGTATGGGACGTGGTCTTTAGTCCTGATAGTCAGACTATCGCGGCGGTAAGTCGCAACGGAATTATTCAACTTTGGAGTCGGAATGGGGAGACGTTAGAAAGCTGGAACGCCCATGAGTCGGAAGTTCGGGGCGTAGCGTTCAGTCCAGACGGTCAAACCTTAGCGACAGCCAGTGAAAATGGAACCGTCAAACTTTGGAGTCTGAAGGGAGATTTACAAACGACAATTGATGCCCATGATAGCGGAGTTTGGGATGTGGCGTTCAGTCCGGAGGGGCAAACGATCGCCTCTGCCAGTAAAGATGGAACGGTTAAACTTTGGGCTATAAATAATAATACAGGAATTTTGCGATCGATACTCAACGCCCATACAGAGAAGATTCGCCAAGTTACATTCAGTCCCGATGGTCAAACCCTAGCCACCGCCAGTGACGACCATTCTGTGATTTTGTGGAACTTACCTCAAATTCTAGATCGAGAACAACTGTTAGAAGAAGGATGTAGCTGGGTGGAAAATTACCTTCAGCATAATCCAGATGTGAATGAAGGCGATCGCGATATTTGCGATAATTAAATCGTAGTTGTGCTTTAGCACCAAATAATATGTTAGGTAAACGCGCACTCCGCGCAACTACAAACTTCATCTATTTATTCAAATCAATGAGGAAATTTTCATAATTTCTAATTCTATTCATCAGCTTCTTTGGCAGCTTCTACCCAACTGTCAAATAGCTGTTGATTGTTCTGTACCCATTCTTCAGCATGACGACGAATATCTTCGGGTTTATTCTCACCTTGTTGAATTAATTCATTTTCTGCACTCACATCTTCAACAGGAACCTGAACCAATTCAAAGAAACGTTTAGCTGCGGGGTTAGCACTCAAAAATACATGATTGCCTAAAACGGCGGCTTGCTCAATCAACAATCCCATATTTTTACCATTGACTGTAGTATCTTTTTCTCTGTACTGATCTAAAGCTCCCGGTAAATCAGTGTAAGGAACTTCCAACGAAATGACATCTTGACCCTCTTTTAATACAGAACTCACCCACAACGGAGTCCAAGTATAGAAGAGTATTGGTTCTCCTTGATTGTAGCGAGTTATGCCATCTGCAATTAAGGCAAAGTAGCTGCCAGAGTCTTGCTCTACTGTATCTCGCAGTCCATAAACATCAATGTGATGGTCAATTACTCTTTCACAACGCCAACCCGTGTTACAACCAATTAAATTCGCTTTACCATCGCCATCAGAGTCAAACTGTTGAGCAATTTTTGGGTCTTTAAGTTGTTCTAAGTTCGTAATATTGTATTCATCGGCTGTTTTGAGATCAATCTTGTAGGCTTGTGTAACTGGATCAACAATGCTTCCTATCCTTTCTAACTTCTCGGAACCTCCCGCGTTTTCAAAAAATTCAATGTGACCTCTACGATAATAAGCTGCCGTAAAATCCAAGTCTTGATTAGCGATCGCCACGTACATTGTTGGGTAGTCAAGTTGTTTAATTTCTTCTGTTTTATACCCCAGTTTTTCTAAGCCAATATTCACAATTTCGGCTTGAAATTTTTCTTCTTGTATGCCAACAGCAGAACTCACGATCACACCTTGACCCGGTAGTGATTCAGCAGAATTCGTGGATTCAGAATTAGCAGAATCCGAAATGGGTTGACAGGCGATTAAACCCATTAAACTAGCGTTACAAGTTATCGTCAATGTGAGTTGTTTCAGAAGTAATTTCATCGGTTGATATTTGAGGTTTAAATCGTAGATTTAGGAGTGACAACTGATTGAATTCAGCAAACTTTAATTAGGAGCGCAAAAGCCGATACTAAAAAACTTGACAAGCCAAGTAAATGGCTTGTACCCCGTCAGCAGAAACGTCAGGAGTATGTCAAGATGTATGTGCCTATTGTCGCTCAGGTTTTTTTCCTGCTAGAGCTAAATAAATACCGATTAGAATGATCGAGAACGATAACAAGTTGAACAGGCTCAAACTTTCAGCAAAAATAAGCCAACCTAGAATTGCTGAAAGCCCAGGAATTATTAGAAAGTACAAAGCGACAACTTCTGCCGTTAGACTTTCAAGAACATAGGCTACTAACCCTTGAGCAAGGATTTGGTTGACTAAAGCTAATGCTAGAACAGATAACCAACCACTAAATGAGAATGGAAAAATCGGATCTTTGGTAATTAAAAGAATAGGGAATAAGGAAACAGCTCCTATGCAACATCGCCATAATAAGATAGCTGCCGTACTGATTTCTGCTCTTATTTTTGACACAGCCAACAAGTAGATACTATAGAAAATAACAGAGACTAGGCTCATCAGATCACCTTGAAGATTTTCCAGGGAAATATGTAAATCTTCTGCCCCAATAGAAATTGCCCCTACAATCGCTATCCCCATCCCAATGAGAAACTGAAGACTAAAACGCTCAGAGAATACGAGCCACGCCCCAAGAGTTGTAAATACAGGTGCGAGACTATGAAGCACCGTAGAATTTGCAACAGAAGTTTTAGTGAGTGACCAAGTATATAGAACAACGGCTAAGGTAGCAGAAGTACCAGCTACTATCAGCACTATAAAAAGCCTTGTAGAATAACTAGATTTAAGTTCATCAGTTTTCTCTACAGTGCCCGATTGAAATCGGTTTTGAAAAGCAACCCATCCTCCAAACACTGTTATTGGAATTGATTCACGGAAAAAAGATGTTGCAAGGGGGCTGATTTCATACTCGCTCAATCTAGCAAATATCGGTTCCCAAGACATTGCAAATATACTTATCCACAATAAAATCATTGTTAGATTCATGCAATTATTCTTACCAGTTATTGGACTGAGCCTATTCCAGCAAACATACTAATTAAAAAGGGAAAGATTTTAGAGATTTTGTATCTTCTGTAACACAAGTTTTTATGAGCTACCTTTACAGAGGTTTTCCTGCACGGTAGACCACAGTAGGGGCTAGCCCTACTGAGTTTGAGTTGTGAGGTAAGGTCATCAATCAGCAAAAGCGCCCTCAAGCTGCTACAGAACTTGACAAGCAAAGTAAACGGCTTGTACCCCATCAGCAGGTAGATATTTTCCACACTCTTGAGCAACAATCTTCCAGGAGCGATCTTCTTCTAGGCGTTTGATCATGGCAGTGATTGCTGAATCTGACTGGTCATAGACAGATTTGCGAACGCTAAATACAACAAACCCTCCAGCTCGAGTGACTCTGACAAATTCAGGCATTGCTGAGGATGGCATTGCGGCATGGCTGAACCCTCCAGCACACAGAACTGCGTCAAATTCATCGGGCTGTAAAATTTCATCTGTTTCTGGGAAGCAAGCATGATGAAGTCCCTGATAAATTCCTCGCTTCTCTGCTTGCGCTAACATTTTTGAGGACAGATCAACACCGATGAGCGAGAGACGATTGTAACCTAGATTGATCAGTTCAACTCCACCAATACCTGTACCCACCCCTGCATCCAAGATACGCAGACCCTGAAGTTTTGGCACGTGCTGACTAAAAAATAGGGTTGTATAGTGGCTACAGCCAGATGTACCATCTCCAGCTAACTCAAGGAGAAATTCATCGTAATTCTCTGCGTGTTTATCATAGGCTCTCTGTAGCCTATCTGGATCGTAAGTGAGGCTATGCACATCTCTGTGAAATTGTCCAAGACGACCGTCAATGATCTGACCTTCAATATGATCTTGTTGCATGATTTTTCTGCTCCCATTTCTTCTTGACATTTTGAAGTTCTTCTTGATGCAAAAATCTAGACTTTCTACTCATCCATTCCTGCACCTTTTCACCCCGGGAATATTTTTCATACAAACTTACAACTAAGTTATAGGAAAAACCTACGGGCTGATTATATTGCAAAAAAGTTTTAAGTAGTAATTCTTCAGCATCCTGTTCTCGATTCTCATCCATAAGTCTAGCAGCAAGGCTAAGTCGTTTCTCGTAGATCTCAGGGGTGGGATCAGGCAGTGGGGTTACACTTTCTTCAGGTAAATATACCTGCTCAATTTGATGGCTGAGTTCATTGTTTAGATAAGCATCTATGATTAAATGGATTCTTACAGAACTTCCATTAATAAAACCATGTACATCAGAATCAGGTCGTAAAAGCCAGAGAGCATCTAGTTTTAAGTGAACTGCTTTATCTTGAAAAACCATGTAGCTATCCGGCGATGTAGAAATGGGTACGTGCAGCCTGACTTTCTGCTTCTGTGAGAGTTCAGAATAATCTCGATGTTCCCAAAAGCAAGTCCCTGGAGCAAGCTTGTTTAATCGAACCCACATCAACGATAGATTGCAATGCTCTAAAAACGAACGTATTGTTGGCAATTGATCAAGTTCAGGAGTTGGTTTTGGGCTGCAATCCTCAATAATTGTATGGGTGGAGTCTCCACTTTTACTACATAGTGAAAAAACTTCATATCCTTGACTTGTATACTCACGGTAAGAATTTTCTTGCCATGGCAGAGAAGTTGCTTGTTCAATTTCTTTAGCGGCATCATGGGAAAACCCAGTTGGCAAATCCCGAAGAATTCCAATAGTTTTACTCAGCATTAATACTCACCTAAGCTGGGCTGGCCGTCAAATCATGGATAGTTAATGATCTACATAATTTGTACCTTTTTTAGAATTATACAGCGAGTTTTGCACAGTCTTCGTATTCCGGGTGAACGTTGGTAACAGTCTCTCCAGAATAAGCAACTTTAACTGCAATTGAACCGTAGGGTGTTTCGACGGTTTGCATTTCTCGTCGTAGAATTCGCCGTTTTTGCTGAGTTGAACGAATCCCTAGTGTGGTGGTGTGACGAAATCATATCTCTTCGCAGATTGATCAAGCATAGTTCAGTAATATCATAAAATTTAGCTGAACACTGCGATCGCCGTGAATCTGAATTAAAAAGATAGAAGTTGACCGAGAAGCTAAAAAGAGTAGTTAAAGACTTCTATATCCTGACGATACAAATCTTCTATAATCTCTTTTGATTCAGCATCATAATATTCCGTATAGTGTAAACGATTACTTTTATTATTATGAGGGATTTTTTTAACTCGAATTCCCAATATTTTAGTTCGCATTCCAATTTTATCCAAAATTTTATAGGCATCATTTTCAAAGTTCTCAAGCCGACCCACAAAATCCACAATCTGTTTTCCTTGCTCGTCAAAAACAAATTTATATTGAGGCTCCCATTGAACGTGAGCTTTTTTCTGAATTAGTGATAAATACTTTTTAAAGCAGTCATCTTCAGACATTCCTATCCAATCTCTAAGATCTTGCCTCTTTTTCATGTACGAAAATTGAGATATCGCTTTTTCCCAGGGATTGCGAATAATAGTAAATTTAAAAAAACTATTGAAAATATTTTCTCCAACTTCTTGTTTAATTTGTCTACCAAGGAGATGCTGCAATCCTCCGGTTTGATACTTATTACAATAGGGTTTGACGAATCCCCTGCACAAATTAGATTCTATTCTATCTTCAGATTTTGGCCAGACTAAATCCTCTATACTTGTCCCACCCGTTTTGGGAATGTGAACAAAAATGCACTTATACCTGTATGAAATCATTTTTTCTTCTTTTCCCTATTAATATATAAACCATAGTATACAGTGACTCTAGATGTCGGCAAGCAATTTTTGTAAATTTTTGGGATTGTTAATGTAAAGATTCAGTAAAGTCGTGCTATATCCTTGTGGGAATTGTACCAAGTTTGCAATGCTGTTCGATGAATATCTAGCAAACTTTCGTTATGCTGTCGAGCAAGTTTCGCACAGTCTTCGTATTCAGGATGAACGTTGGTAACAGTCTCTCCAGAATAAGCAACTTTCACTGCAATTGAACCATAAGGTGTTTCGACGCTTTGCATTTCTCTCCGTAATATTCGCCGTTTTTGCTGACTTGAACGAATCCCTAATGTGGTGGTGTGACGAAATAAAATTTCTTCGCAGATGGACTGTTGTTCAGGATGACAAATAACGGTTAATAATACGCCTTGACGAGATTTTTTCATCGTAATCGGTTGAGTGAAAACATCCAACGCCCCGACGGTTAATAATTCTTCTAAGGTAAAGGCGATCGCTTGTGGGCTGAGATCATCAATTTGTGTTTCCAGAACTGAAATTGTTTCTAGATTAGTTTCTAAATTAGATTTTTTTTCGTGTGAATGAGTTGCAGTTGAGGAAACTTGAGAAGTTATAGTTTGGGAAGATTCTCCAATCCAAAGCCGTAAAATATTAGGAAGGGGTAAATCTCGTGAACCTGCGCCTAAACCAACTTTTTGTAAGGTCATGGCTGGCGGTTGTCCGAAGGCTTTGGCGAGAGTAACGGCGATCGCGGCTCCAGTCGGCGTGACTAATTCTCGTTCAATATTGTTAGAATAAATCGGAACTTGACGCTGTTCTAATAAGTTTAAAACCGCAGGTGCAGGAACGGGTAATTGACCATGCGCCGCCCGAATTGTTCCTCCACCAGTCGGTAACGCCGAACAATACAACTGTTCAATTTTTAGCCAGTCTAAACCTAAACAAGTCCCGACAATATCAACAATGGCATCTGTTGCCCCGACTTCGTGAAAATGAACTTTTTGAGGTGAAATGCCGTGAACGGCTCCCTCTGCTTCTGCGAGTTGGCGGAAAACGGCTAAACTCCAGGTTTGGGCTTGTTTCGGGAGTTGGGCGGCGAGAATCAGTTTCTCAATATCGGGGAGATGACGAACAATGTGATGATGGTGGTGATGATCGTCATCGTGGGAATGAGTCAGATGAACATGAACTTTCGTGGCGAATTGACCGTTGCGATGAACCGATTCTGCCCAAAGCTGATATTCTGAGGAAAGCCCTAAACGTTCGAGGTTTTCGGCGATATAATCGAGGGGGACTCCCGCATGAACTAAGGCTCCCAGGCACATATCTCCGGCGATACCCGTTGGACATTGAAGATAGGCGATTTTAGTCATATTAAAACTAGAATTAAAATTATAAAATAAAAAACTATGGCAACTTACTATGAAGTTCATCCCGAAAATCCTCAAGAACGGGCGATCGCGAAAGTGATTGCGGATCTGCGTTCAGGGGCGGTGATGCTTTACCCAACGGATACAGTTTATGCGATCGGCTGCGATCTGACGGTCAAGTCTGCGGTTGAACGGGTCCGACAGATTAAGCAACTCTCTAATGATAAACCGTTAACGTTCCTGTGTTCGTCGTTGTCGAATATTTCCGATTACGCGCGCGTGAGTGATTCTGCTTATCGGATGATCAAGCGATTGATACCCGGGAGTTACACCTTTTTACTTCCCGCGACAAAGTTGGTACCACGTCTGGTGATGTCTCCCAAACGGAAAACCACTGGAATTCGAGTTCCCGATCATAATTTTTGTTTGGCGTTAATTGAGAAGTTGGGAAATCCGATTATATCAACTTCCGCTCATATTACCAACGATGAAGAAGGACAAGCACCTGTCACTGTTCCGGTTACTGGAGATATTGGGAAAGCGGAGTTGTTTGATAGTTTAGAAAAGTTGGTCGATATTATTGTTGATGATACCTCCGATCCGGGTTATCAAGTTTCGACTATTCTAGATCTGACGGGAGATGAACCCGTTTTAGTGCGAGAGGGGAAAGGATGGGAAGCCGCCGCCAATTGGGTAGGATGAGGCTGAGAAACTGATGTCTTTTCTGCTATCGTTACAAAAGTAAAGCCTTTTAATCTGTAAGATGCTCAGAGCTGGAATTGTCGGACTTCCGAATGTTGGTAAATCAACCCTGTTTAATGCTGTTGTTGCGAATGCAAAAGCAACTGCGGCGAACTTTCCCTTTTGTACCATCGAACCGAATGTGGGAGTTGTCGCCGTACCCGATGAACGCTTAGAGGTGTTAGCCAAGATTTCTGACTCTGAGGAAATTATCCCGACTCGGATTGAATTTGTCGATATTGCAGGATTAGTCAAAGGTGCGAGTCAGGGCGAAGGGTTGGGAAATCAATTTTTGTCGAATATTCGTCAGGTTGATGCGATTATTCATGTGGTTCGCTGCTTTGAAAATGATGATATTATCCATGTATCGGGTTCGGTCGATCCAGTACGGGATATTGAGGTGATTAACCTAGAGTTGGGTCTTGCGGATTTATCACAGATTGAACGTCGCATGGAACGAGTTCGCAAGCAAGCCCGCACCAGTAAAGAGGCGCAATTTGAGTTAGGGGTACTCGAAAAGTTGATAGCCGTATTGAATGAAGGAAAATCAGCCAGACAAGCTGACTTAACTGAAGAAGAAGTTGAAGCGGTTAAGGTCTTAGAACTATTAACTCAAAAGCCGATTATCTACGCCACAAATGTTTCTGAAGATGATTTGGCGACGGGGAATGCTTGGGTGGAACAGGTTCGTGGAGTTGCGGCTCAAGAAAATGCTCAAGTTGTGGTCATTTCGGCTCAAGTTGAATCAGAATTAGTTGAGTTACCCGCAGAAGAACGGGCGGATTTTCTAGAATCTTTGGGCGTACAAGAAGGCGGTTTACAGTCTTTAATTAAAGCGACCTATCAATTGTTGGGTTTACGAACATTTATCACAACAGGGCCAAAAGAAACGCGGGCTTGGACGATTAATGCGGGGATGTTAGCCCCTCAAGCCGCAGGTGTGATTCATACAGATTTTGAACGGGGATTTATTCGGGCGGAAACCGTTGCTTATCAAGATTTAGTTGATACCGGTTCGATGGCTGCGGCGAAAGAGAAAGGCTTAGTGCGTTCAGAAGGTAAAGATTATACTGTACAAGAAGGAGATGTGATGCTATTCCGGTTTAATGTGTAAGGTGTAATCCGAAAAACAATCACTGAAGAGGTGAACTCAGATGGACAATATAATGGACGAGCCCATGGCGTTACTGATTGTTTGGATTGTTAACGCAATTAGCTTGTTTTTGATTGCTCAACTGCGTCCGATTACAGGAGTTGAGATTGATAACTTTCAAAAGGCATTATGGTCAGCTATTATGTTTGGGCTTTTGAATGTTTTGATTCGACCTGTTTTAGAAAGGTTAGCTGTTCCTTTAGATGAAGTTTTCTCTACTTTTATCGTTGGCATTATTCTCAATATGGCAATTTTTGGGTTAGCCGCTTGGCTAGTTTCCGGATTTCGGCTTCAGTGGGGAATTTTGAGTGCTTTAATTGGTTCGCTTGCATTAACGGTGATTAACTCAGTCATCTATCAAATGATTGGAGTTACCTCATAAAAATAGACTAAGTTTGTAGTTGTGCTTCAGCACTATTGGATTGTAGGTTTGCAAAGAGCGCAACTACGATTTTCTGAAAAATTAAAGATTAAATCTTAAACCAGATTGAATAGATTTCCAATAAACCAAGCATATAAAACAAAAAATAGCCATCCTTCCCATTTGGTTACTTTCTTATCTTGAGTGACAAAAAAGAAGAGTAAAGTTGCAGCCAGTAACATCGGTAAACCATCTTTAATAATAGTATCTGGAACAATCAAGTCATCAATTAATCCTGGAACGCCCATCACGATTAATGAATTGAAAATATTAGATCCTAAAACATTACCAATAGCAACCTCAGCATCTCCTCTACGAGACGCAGAAATGGTAACAGCAAGTTCGGGTAAAGATGTTCCAATCGCCACCGCACTAATCGCGACTAAATCTTTACCAATTTCTAGAATATCTGCAATTTCAGTAATAGATTTAATTGTATAATTAGCACCGAGAAACATAAACACCGTGCAGAAGATCAGAATCAGACTTTGTTTGAGGAGGTACTTAGAGCGATTTCCGACATGACCAGAAACAGTTGGCGTTTCAATTTGTCCGCAGCGAATGGTATAAGCCAGATGAATTAAATAACCGAGAATGCAGAGAACTGCTTCTACCCTCGAAAAACTACCATTTGATAAAGTAAAATAAAGTAAAAATGCTGAACCGACAAACAAAGGTAAGTCAACGTCGAGTAAGTTGTAAGAAATTTTCAGAGGACTACTAATGACAGTCGCCACCCCAATAATCAGAAAGATATTAGCGATATTTGAACCAATTACATTACTGGGAATAATTTCTGTTGCGCCCTGAGAAATAGCAAAAATTGAGGAGACTAATTCTGGAAGCGAGGTACCAATTGCTACAATCGTGACACCGACTAAAAATGGACTCAATCCTAAAAAAACTCCGATTTTTCCTGCTGTTTCTGTGAAAATATCTGAAAATTTAATTAAAACTGCTAAACTAACAACAAAAATAAGAACCCAAATCCACAAATCGGCCATTTTTTAGGTGACTCCAGAAAATTAATAATTGACGATGGTAGCTTGATGGATCTCATAGCACGCACGCTCGCCGCGCACACTCCGGAACCAATCCCACTGACCTACCTAGTTCATTCCTATCTGTCAGGTTAACGCATTGTTTTACCGATCTTGAAAACATTACGAATTTTTACCTGATTCCTGTTCTGATTTTTGAATAATCCCTAAGCTGACCTTTCATTGCTACAATCCTTGAGCTACATCCTTGAGCTAGAACACTGCCACTCTATTTATCAAAGATTTATAGCTAGATTTTCTATTATACCCTATCTGGAGTAGATTGTAAAATCAAGACAAATACTTAATGCTCAAAAACAAAAAAGATTGGGATAAGTAGCAAAGTTATTATTTTTTGTGATATATTTTGGAGCAAAAGCGTAGCAATAGATTGTCAAAACCTTAGTTTTTTTATTGAATAGAGTTGACAAGCTACACTGCAAGCTTTTTAGGGATTGTTCAGGGTTGAATGAACAGAATTTTCGGAAAGTGCATTCGTTTATTATCTAGAACTCTAGTTGAATAGAATGACTGAGAGAAAGGCTCTCTTAACTGATTTCAATTAAATCAGGAGGCACTCAGTACCTAGCAATTAGAGTGAATCAGTCAATTGTTAACAATCACGAGTGAATTATGGCAGATAATGATGTCGCAGCTATCGTCATTGAGCTAGGTTCAGGAACAATTTCAGCAGGCTTTGCTGGGGATGACAGACCCACAGCTGTTTTTCCAACGATTGTGGGTAGACCCCGTCATCAAGGGGTCATGGTTGGTATGGGTCAGAAAGACTCTTATGTTGGGGATGAAGCGCAGAGTAAACGAGGGATTTTAACGCTCAAATATCCCATTGAACACGGCATTGTGACGAATTGGGATGATTTAGAGAAAATATTGCATCATACCTTTTACAACGAACTAAAAGTTGATCCGTCAAAACACCCAGTTCTCGTTACTGAGGCTCCTCTTAACCCAAAGGCAAATCGGGAGAAAATCACCCAAATCCTTTTCGAGACCTTTAATGTCCCCGCAATGTATGTCGCAATTAATGCAGTCTTATCACTCTATGCCAGTGGTCGAACTACAGGTATAGTATTGCATTCTGGGGGGGGAGTCACTCATACTGTGCCAATTTATGAAGGCTATGCTTTACCTCACGCGATTATCCGTCTAGATTTAGCGGGGCGCGATTTGACGGATTACTTGATGAAGATTTTAACTGAAAGAGGTTATAGCTTTACCACAACCGCAGAACGGGAGATTGTTGCAGATATCAAAGACAAACTGTGCTACATTGCTTTAGATTTTGAGCAAGAAATGCAAACCGCAGCCAGTAGCAGTTCCCTGGAAAAGTCTTATCAACTCCCGGATGGTCAAGTGATTACAATCGGTAATGAACGTTTCCGCTGTCCTGAAACTCTATTTCAACCTGCATTTATTGGCATGGAATCAGCAGGTATTCACGAAACAACCTATAACTCAATTATGAAGTGTGATGTAGATATTCGTAAGGATCTCTACGCTAACACTGTTCTTTCAGGTAATAATACAATGTTTCCGGGTATCGCAGATCGAATGCAAAAGGAAATTTCTGCCCTTGCTCCCCCCACGATGAAAATTAAAATTATTGCCCCTCCAGAACGGAAATATAGTACCTGGATTGGGGGTTCGATTCTGGCTTCTCTTTCAACATTCCAACAGATGTGGATTTCTAAGCAGGAATACGACGAAAGCGGCTCGTCTATCGTCCATCGTAAATGTTTCTAACCGCAGATCAAAACGTCTGAACTTTTGTTTTTTCAATCCCAATTATTTTTAAGAGGAGGTCAATCACCATGACAGAAAAACCGGATCTTTCAGAAATTGCTAATTTCAATAAATCTAAACTGAAAAAGACGGAAACCAAAGAGAAAAAAAATCTGCCAACCAAAGAACAGATTGAGGAGGAAAAAGCTGAAAAAAGCAAAGAATAATCTCATCATCTTTTCAATCAGAATACTCTAAATATTTGAGTTCGACCAGAATTTTGAGAGCTATTCTCTTATTTTCTGGTCGATATTTATATTGCATCTCAGCGAGATACTAATTTTTCCTTCCCTCTTAACTGCCAATTCCTAAGCGACTGGCTAACGCAGGAGTCAGGGGAAATAAGGTGGCAATCATCAAAAATAAAGCCAGTAAACCTAAAGCAGCGCGAGTATCATTAGGTTCGGTTAATTCATTCAAACTCGGACGTTCCAAATTGCGTTGTAAGATTAAAATTACCACCGCCCAATACAATGCAATTGAGTTCACTAATGATGCGATCGCCAAAACAATAAACGTCGCTAATGTCGCACGACCTGCAATTTTACGACCATAAATCGCCTGCATAATTCTTCCGCCATCGAGTTGTCCGGCAGGCATTAAATTAATAGCAGTGATCGCTAATCCTAACCACCCGATCACCATCAGAGGATGAACATCAACAATGGGTTCACGTAATGCAGACCCTAGAACCAGTTTGGCTAAAATCCCAACCAAAGCCGACCCCTGAAAAAATTCACTCGGAATTTGAAATAGGCTACCGGGATGAGATAAAACCAACCCCACAAATAACATTCCTAGTGAGAGTAAACCGCCTGCGGCTGGCCCTGAAAATGCCACATCAAAGAGTACGGTTCGATTGGGAAGAATAGACTCAAAACGATTGAAGCCGCCAAATGTTCCGATTTGAATGGTCGGGATAAAAAACGGCCAGCCAAATTTAACTTGATGCCGTTTTGCCATCAGCTGATGAGCGATTTCATGGGTGGCAAGAATCAAAAATAAACCCATCACAATCGGAAGAACTTCACCATAACGATTCGGTTCCACAAAAAAGTCAAATCCCAGTAAAATACTCCCGGCTTCAAAAGTGGTCAGTACACTCAGTGCCAGTAAAATAATGGCTAAGATTTTTTGAGAAATAGTCGTGGGTTGAGGATCGTTTTTGCGAGGGAGAACGATGACGACAGGCTTTTCTTCAGGGTTCTCGACGAGAAAGAGTCGAAAGCGATCGCCCATCTTCTGTTGCAAGTTCTCAGACAAACGAGAGTAGGCTCTTTCCGCATCGGTTCGGAGGTTGCCCTTAAAGATTACACCTTCTTGATAGGGTAAAGTTTCCGTCGCAAAAAAGGTATCAACCCCAAAAATATTTTGAATGATCTTGAGATCGTCTGGGTCAATGGGTTCCGGTTTCTCTTCGAGTTCTGTAGAGGAACTTACTGATGTTGAAGGATTCTTAACTCCATTGACCGGAGTCTTTTCATCACTTTCTTTTGGCTGTTCAAAGGACTGAAATTGAGAGTCGTGCTGAGACTCAGAACGTTGTTGGTCATCTTCTGCTGCTATTTCCCGCAGTTTTCGACCCAGAATGATATAGAGTCCGGTTGAAGCGAGGAATAGAAACAGAATGCTAGCTAGATTGAGATAGACTCCCGCCGCAGCCAGCGCAAAAAACAGCAACCACGGGGTCATCAGAACGACTGACTGCAACCACGATAATATTCCGGGTAATCCATAGGGTTGAGCGCGATAAAAGCCCCAACCGACGATTCCCAGGGCAATTAACAAGATGAAAATGGTTGTATTGTCAAACGCAGTAAACATTCTAGACCTTTAACTTGGAGCAGCAACGCCTGAAGTCATCAAGCATCTTTATTAAGTTTAGGATAACGCTTGTTACAGTTTACAGTACACAGTTATCAGCTTTTACTATTCTCTGTCTCCTGTATACTGTCCCCTGTATACTGTCCTCTGTATACTGTTTACTGTCCACTATGTACTGTAATCACGGGGTTGTGAGCATTGCAATTTTCGGATAGGGAGAGTTCCGTATTGCTCTGAGTATTAATTGAGGCTTTGGCTTCGGTCATGTCACGTCGGGTTGCTTCTCGCAATTGTTCGCGGAGGGCAGGCATTACCGCCAAGGCGCGTGTCCAGTCTGGAATTTGGACGTTTGCGGGGTTGTTGAGGTAGTCTTGTCCCGCTTCTGTGATCACCTGTTCAAAGAGTTCGACATTGATTTCTTCTTGATGGCGATCGTAGTCTATGTTGTTAAAGCGAGCATCGACAAAATATTGACGAGTATAGTCTTGAGCTTTGCGTCTGAACTTAACTCGGAGGGTATGAATTTGATCCATCGTTAGGACGACACGCTCTGTTTCTGTTAAGGTTCTGAGGATGGAACGAAGAATATCTCGACACATTTTGCGGAGTCCTTCGTGAGCCGTATTTCCAATCGGTTGATGTTTGTGATCGAAGATTCCTAAATCAATTTGAGCGATGCGTTTTTCAGCAACATTTCGATAAACTTCCGCTAATAAACCGATTTCTAAACCCCAATTTCCGGGAATCCGAATATTAAGGGCTAAGTCATTGGTTAAAGCACATTCTCCAGACAGAGGATAGCGATAAGCTCCTAAGTATCGTAGATAATTACGGTAGCCCAACATATCTGTTAATGCTGTGAGTAACGGCATCACAAATAACCGCACCACTCGCCCATTAAACCGAACGGGTTCACCTCCTAAACGAGCATAATAGGCTTTGTTAAAGGCGATCCCTAGCTCTTTTTCAACCAGAGGGAAAAGGAGCTTCAAGGGATAGGTTTTATCGTAAGTGATAATATCAGCATCGTGCAGTGCGATCGCTTCGGCTTGTAAAGAGGCGACACCCAGTCCTAACCAAACCGCTTGACCTTTCCCTTTAAAACTTAATAAATCTAAGCCTTTATCTCGCAGTTTCTCTAAAAGTTTAGTCACGCGAGGACCGTTTTCCCAAATAACAAAGGTGGGTTGAGGCAGTACACTAAAAAACTCGACGGCTTTAGTATACTGTTCGGATGTTTTAGCGCATAGACAAACTACAACGGTATTCACAAATTTACAGTCTTTCAATTGATCTCGAATTAAGCTCAAAGCCGGTCGTTGAAGTTCATCATACAATGCGGGAATTAAAACCGCAGTTGGAGAGGTTTCACTCAGTTGAGTTAATCTTGCTTCTAAAAGTTCTACATCACAACTAAAGTCATGTATTGTTGTAATTAATTCCTGTTTGTAGTCCATATAAATACCCAACTCCTAATAACTATACATTATACTCTGGTCTCTATTTTACCTCTTGTGGGTCATCCCGAGAAAATCAGAATATTTTCTTTTCAAGACATTTCAAAATATTTTCTGATGATTCCAATAATTAAGAAATGTATTGAATGCGTTCTATTCCTGAATAAACATTAAAGCGTCGGCTTCGTAAAAACACAATCAATGTAATATTAAACGCTTGAGCAATTTCAACAGCTAAACTGCTCGCTGCTGACACTACACAAACTATAGGCACACCTGCAAGGATACTCTTTTGCAAAATCTCAAAACTAGAGTATCCACTAACTATCACAGTATAATGCGCTAAGGGGAACTCATCTGTCAAGAGCGAAGATCCTATGAATTGATCTACAGCATTGTGACATCCGATATCCTCTCGCAGTTTCAGTAGTATTGCATACAATAATTTCTTTTGCTGCACTTGAGTCCATGAGGCTAGGGCTAAAGCCCAACTACAAGCTTTTTGAATTTAATGATGATTATTTTTTAACTGACTTGGAAAATACCCTAATGAATTTAATGCTAATATTCCGGCGCCGTAAGCCGGTTCATAACGGGGTGAAATCACGTTAGCAGTGGGTTCGACAACTTTTAAGGCTTGCATAAATTTTGAGCGAAAATGCTTCATACCTTGAAAGACTCCGCCTGTTGTCACAATTTCAACAGGTTCATCCGGTTCAAATAAGCTTTTGATGGTAACGGTTGTCGCCCCGACTAATTCTTCAATCGCATTATCAATAATTTCGTTGGCAATTTTATCTCCGGCTAAAGCAACTTGATCGACAATTTTAGCTAAATCTGCAATTTGAGAAACTGTCCATCCTCGCCTGTAAACAACTTCAATTAAAGATTCAATTGTGGTTAGGTTTAAATAGTGTTGAAAAGCTGAGATTAACTGAGTTGATCCTAACCGCCCATCATAGGATTTTAATGCGGCTTTCAGTCCAAAAATCGCGATATAATACCCACTTCCTTCATCACCCAGTAGATAACCCCAACCGCCGACTCGTTTGGTTTTTCCGCGATGATTTTGTCCAAATATTTGTGAACCTGTTCCCGCAATGACGACGATACCAACTCGATGACCTAATCCTCCGACTAATGCGATCGCGCTATCACTTTTTACTAAGGTAGAATCTAGTTTTAATTGCCAATTTATTGATAGATTTTGTGTATTTTTAATCTGTTCTATTAAATCTTTTATGACGGCAAAGTCTTCCTTTCTTCCGACTCCAGCCAATCCCAAACATAAGCCTTGAATTGATATTTTCGCTTGATTTTCTTTTCCTAAAAAGTTAACAACTGCATTAGTTATAGCAGTTTCTATCGATTGTTTTGCGGCTTCTATTCCGATTGTTTGATAGTTTGAGGGTCCAGCTTGTCCTTGACTGAGGATTGTTCCTTCTTCATTGAGGAGAAAACAAACTGTTTTTGTCCCTCCACCATCAATACCCAGTACATAAACCATGAATCAAAGCGTCTCAAATGTTTTGAAGGGCGCAGGTAGAGCGCCCCTAGATGTCTGAAATCAATGATTAACCGACAATCAGTTTTTTCGCCCGTTCAGCCCTGGCTTCGGCTGAGTCCATCACTTCGGGGAATTTATCAACAATTTCTCCTGGATAATTTTCCAGAAGTCGAGTCGATAACGAAACTCGTCGGCGTCCTTCTTCGAGGTCAATAATCATTGCTTTTACAAACATACCAATGGGGAATAAATCAGGAAGAGAATCAATATATTTCTGACTCACTTCTTTAATATGAATTAATCCCGTCACCCCTTCTAAATCTACGAAAACACCGAATGGTTTGACGCTACTAACCTTCCCTTCCACTAATTGACCAATTTGAAGTTGACCAAAACTGACCGACTCAGTGGCGAGACGTTGGGAGAAAACCAACTTATTGCGATCGCGATCTAGCTCTAAAATATTAACCGTGAGCATTTGATCCATCAAACTTTCTAAGTTTTCCTTTTCCAGCAAATGAGAGCGAGGAACAAACCCTCGCAGTGAGTCAAAATCCACCGTGACTCCGCCTCGGTTCATCCCGGTAACACGAACTTGAAAGCTTTGACCTTGCTGCTGAGAATCATTCAGTCTATCCCAAACCTTTTCGAGTTCAAGTTGTCGAATCGAAAGCAGAACTTGACCTTCTGAATTTTGTTCACGAATGACTAAAAACTCTCGTTGTTCTTGTAAGGGTAAAATTTCTGATAAATCTTCCACATCGGCTACAGATGCCTCTTTACGAGGTAAAAATCCTGGAGATTTGCCACCTTCAATATCAATATAGACGCCATCACTTGTATATTCAAAAACGTGACCTCGTACAATTTGCCCTTTTTGGAGGTCATAATCATGTTGTTCTAAGGCTTTTGCAAAATCATCAAGTGAAAAAGATGTATTGTTCATATTCATAGGAATTCACAAGAAAACTAAGATTCAATCAATTGGGCGACTTCAATCTATTTTGACTCTTTTCTCAATGGCCCAATTGAAAACTTGTGTACGTTGCCCCTCCACTATAACGAACGAGAGGGATTGTGGGTATGGTTAAAGAAAAGTTAAACAACGAGGTCAGTTTATGCAGTGGTTTTCAGTTCTTGGCTAAAAAGCTGTTGAACCTGTTTCCAGGCGTCTTCTGCGGCGTTTTGATCGAAACTGTCTCGTTGATCGCATAAAAACCCATGTGTCGCCGGATACCGGAAAATTTTATGGGAAATTTGATGCTGTTTTAAGGCGGCTTCAACTTGATCGACCTGTTCGTTAGGTATTAAGGGATCTTCTGTCCCAAAAAATCCATAAATCACGCCTTTAATCTCTGGAGTGCGACTCACAGTCGGTTCACCTCCTCCAGGCGTTCCAGTAACAATTCCCGCCCCATAAAACGAAGCCGTTGCTTTAACATCGGGTAAGGTCGCCGCAAGGTAAACCACATGACCCCCAAAGCAAAAGCCAATCGTTCCAAAGCCGTCTGAGTTGATGGAGTCTAGAGTTTTGAGAAAGTTGATCGTGGCTTGGACGTCGCTGAGAAGTTCTGATGCTTTCGTTTGCTCTTTGTATTTTCGACCCAATTTTAAATCTTCGTCACTGTAACCGACTTCAAAACCGGGGGCTTGACGCTGATAAATAGCCGGAGCGATCGCCACGTAACCCAATTTAGCAATTCTGCGGGTAATATCTCGGATGTGATCGTTAACTCCAAAGATTTCTTGAATAACCACAACTCCTGGAAATGCTCCCTCACTGACGGGTTCGGCTAGATAGGCGGCGATCTCTAAGTCCCCGTTCGTTACCGTAATATTAGACGTGCGAATTTCTAGATCTGACATAATTCTCTATGGGTGGAGCTTCTCAAATCAAAATGCTGTTGCCTAAGATGTATTTTGAGTAAACTACTCTATAGTACAGGTGATTGCCCTTAGATAAACAAGTTGCTTACATTCTGATACAGACCCAAGACAGCACAGATGGCCTTTCAACCTCTGAGGCTGAATTAAGGAGGATTTGTTATGGTTCAGTTCTACATTCAGCCTGATAGTGACATTCCGGCTTCTAACCAATTATTTAATCAAATTCGGTTTGCGATCGCGTCCCGACAATATCCACCGGGACATCGCTTACCGAGTACCCGTCAACTGGCTATGCAAACGGGACTCCACCGGAATACCATTAGCAAGGTCTACCGCCAGCTAGAAGATAGTGGGCTAGTAGAAGCTCAAGCCGGGTCGGGTATTTACGTGCGTGCTTTGGGTCACGAAGGTGGTTCTCGATTAAATTCGCCCATTCTCGAACATTATCCAGAGGCGAACCAAATTATTCAACGCAGTTTAGATGAACTGCTTTCTCAAGGCTGTACTCTTAATGAGGCTAGAGAATTGTTCCTCGCTGAAATTGACTGGCGGTTGCGATGTAGTGCTAGAGTTTTAGTCACTGCTCCGATGCAGGATATCGGAATTGGTCAGTTGATGGCTCAAGAACTCGAACAGTCTCTGCGAATTCCGGTTCAGCTTGTTCCGGTTGAACAGTTGAGTGAAACGATTGAACAGGTCCCATCGGGAACAATTGTCACCAGTCGTTATTTTATCGGCCAGGCGGAAGCGATCGCCGCTCCGAAATCAGTTCGAGTGATTCCGATTGATATCTACGACTACGCCCGCGAAATTGAACTGGTTCAAGATTTAGACAAAGGAACCTATCTCGGAATTGTCAGTCTCAGTTCAGGGTTACTGCGAGCAACTGAGGTGATTATTCACAGTCTTCGCGGCGAGGAAATTTTGGTGATGACGGCTCAACTGACCGATACTTACAAGATTAACGCGATCGTTCGGAGTGCTAAAGTAATTATTTGCGATCAAGCGAGTTTTGAGACGGTGAAAGCCGCAGTCGCAACTAACCGGGATGAAATTATCCGTCCTCCACAAATCCTCTGCTGTGAAAACTACATTGGGGCTGAGTCTATTAATTTACTCAAACGAGAATTAGGCTTAAATTGAGAGGAAACATTGAACCGTAAGCAGTACACAGTACACAGTAAACAGTAAATCGCGCGTCCTACCCACGAGGACTTTGGATATCAGACAGGGATTTTAATCTCTGGTACAGGTACTGATGATAAACTTACCTCTATCAAAGTTCAAACGATTTTTATGGAACCGTCAGTTAATCTCAGACAAGCAATTGAAGGGCGGCGGGCGGCTCGTGCTTTCCGAAGCGATCCGATTCCGGATGCAATTTTACAGGAAATTTTGCGGTTAGGGACACAAGCTCCGTCTGGATTTAATCTCCAGCCTTGGCGATTTATTGTCGTTCGCAGCCTCGAAAATAAACAAAAGCTCAGAGCCTGTGCATTCGATCAACGTCAAGTTGAGGAAGCACCTGTTGTTTTGATTTGTTGTGGCGATCGCAATGTCAGTCAATCTGATTATATTGAATCGGTGATTGCTTTAGGCAAAGAGCAAGACGCGATTAATGATACTTATGCTGATGTGATTCGCTCGAAAATTCCGGCGTTGTTTGAAAATCGTCCCTGTTTTGAATCCCTCGAAGCCTGGACAAATCGCCATACAATCCTTGCCGTTGCCTATCTAACGATTGCAGCTCGAGGCTACGGGGTTGATAGTTGTCCGATGGAAGGATTTGTCACCACTCAGGTTAAAGAAGCCTTTAAAATTCCGGAGGACGTCGATGTCTGTTGTCTCTTACCACTAGGATATCCAGCCGAACCCTTTAAAAAGTATGGTGGGCGGTTTAGCTTGGAACAGGTTTGTCATGGAGAAGTCTATGGTAAAGAATTTAGACTCTGATTTTTAATCTTGTAGAATCCGAAGTGTCCGATTAATCGATGACTTCGGCTTGAATATTTTTTTCAGTATCGAATATTTTATTAAGTACGCTTTGAGTTCTTAGCTGTGAGGAAATCATTAATGAAAACTGCTCTGATTCAAGAAAAACCTGGAAAAATCAAGAAAAGAGAGGTTCAAACGTCAATCGAGGATAGTCAAAATCTATCGGCTGAACTTCAAGATCGACAGGCAAATATTGAAACTCTCAATCCCTTCTCGGAGTGGGAAGATAATCCCTTCGATGCAAACGATGTCGCAGAAATTGAGACCACTCCCCATCCAGAACCATCAGGAACCGAAACTGCACAATCTTTAAGAGATATTCTGGATGCACAGCCAGAAGTTCCCCCTCAAAAAATCGAGGAAACAGAGAAACCGAAGAATAATGCTTCACTCACGCCTCAAATTGGACTCAGTTTACTGGCAATTTTGGGCTGTGTGTACGTGATGACTCGTCCCTGCGTGATTGGGGAATGTCAGGTGATTGATGCGGCGAAACAGCAAGCGGCAAAATCTGAAGAAACGATTAAGAATGTTACCACTTCTCAAGCTCCAGGAATTGCCAAACAAGAGCTTGATGGTGCCATTAAACAACTGAATAGAATCCCCTTTTGGTCTCCCTATCATCGCCAAGCGAGGGCTTTAGCTTCGGCTTATAAACAAGATTCTAATGAGCTAGATTCTGTTGTAAAGGCTCTTTGGAATGCGGGTTTGGCGGTAAAGGAAGGTCAAGAACCGCCCTACGAAGTGGAAAAATGGGATCAGATCAAAACCCGTTGGGAAAAAGCGATCGCCAAACTTGAAGCCATTCCCCCAGAAAATAGCATTTATCCTTTTGCTCAAGATCGACTCAAACAATATCGCGCCAATTTAGCGGAAGTTCGCGGACGCCTCGCTCTGGAGCGTCAAGCCCGTCAAACCCTCTCGGAAGCTAAAAAAATTACTCAGGTCGCTCAAGCCCGTCACGGAGTCGCTAAAGGGGTGGAGAGTTGGCAATTAGTTTATGATACCTGGCAAGATGCAACCAATACTTTTGCTTCTGTGACACCGAGAACGACTTCCTATCAAGAGGCGCAACTCCTCTTAGCGCGTTATCAACCCAAATTAGAAGAAGCACGCGATCGCAAAACCATCGAACAAGTCGGTCAAGATGCCTATAATCGAGCGGTAAATAACGCCGATCAAGCTAAAGTTTTTCAGGAGCGGGGAGCCTGGTCAGAAGCCGTAAGATATTGGAGTCAGGCGATGACCTATGGGAAGCGAGTTCCCAAAAGTAGTTCCTATCATCTGGAAATGAAGCCTTTAATGGTTTCTTATACCGAGTCTTGGAAACAAGCCGAAGCTGAAAATAAGATTACGTCTCGTGTTAATAAAGCTCGTCAAGATCTTAAAACTGCTTGTACAGGTTCTCCAACGATTTGTCGATATAGTGTGAGTCGAGATTTGATGATTGTTCGGCTTTCACCGCAATATGTAGAGAAAATTGAAGATACTGCACTTTCAGGCGATCGCAGTGGAAATCCCCAAAAACGCAATGAAGCAGAAAAACACGTACAAACCTTTAAAATTGCTCTCGAAGCGATTAGTGATAATGCCAAAATTCCTCTAGAGGTTTATAAGCCCAATGGTCAAAAAATTGGGGTTCATATTCCTCAGTAAGGCTAACTGAATTCATCTGAAACCTGAATTAATCAAGACATCAAAAGTCAATTAAGTCCAGAGATTTTAATCTCTGTCTAATACTTAAAGTCCTCGCGTGTAGGACGCGCGATTTTTGAGACAGGGAATTTATTCCCTGTTTACTGTCAAACTGTCCCTGGACTTTGCGCTGTGCTGTCCCCTGTCCTCTTTAATCTATTCACTGTTCATTGTCAAACTTTTAACTGCAAAAATATTCCCCTCACCTTCTAGGAGGAGAGGGGTTAAGGGAAAGGTCATAATCAGATCTTTCGTGTATAAGGAAGAGGAAATAGCCCCGGCTCTAGGGAGAAATCAAGGAGTTATATCCGGGGCTAGACAATCAAAACTTTTGTAATGCGTCCGCACTAACTGAGACATTATTTGAGCCACTGTTATTGGTCTGCTTATTCACATCTTCATTGAAGTTTTCGGAGGGAATATCTTCGTTGTAAGCATCAGGGGGAATCGGTTGACCATTAATCTTAGCTACCGCACGGCGTAGGGCAACAACACGGGTTGCCACTCGATTTTGTTGGGGTAAACGGTCCATGATATCGAAGCTTTGTAGACGTTTTTTAACTTTATCTTCGCCTCCAACCATGTAAATATCGATGGATTTGTTATAAGCGGTATCAACCATTTTTTCTAAAGCGAGTGTAGCCGTTACACCCAGAAGCGGAACATTATTTAAGTCAATGATAACCGCTTTATAGTTATCCAAAATACCTTGACGTTGGGTAATTGCTTTTGCTGCACCAAAGCTCATCGGGCCACCAAAGTCGAGTAACAGAACACGACCATTGGCTTTCTTCATTAACTGCTTAACTTCTTCGTTAACGAGAACTTCATCATTGTGTGTGTCAACGGCTTTGACCTGTTCAGCTTGAATATCTGCCAAACGCTTGATGGTAAGCATATTCGCGATAAATACCCCAACACCAACCGCAATAATCAAGTCATAGAAGACGGTGAGCAACACGACAGCATACATGATAGCTGCTGCTTTCCAGGAAAGTTTGTGAGCGCGTCTGAGGAATTTCCAGTCGATAATATCGATACCGACTTTCAGTGCAATCCCTGCAAGAACTGCCATCGGAATACTTTGGGTTAGAGGTGCCGCAGCGAGAACGATGACTAATAAAATCAGAGCGCGAGTTAAACCCGAAACCGCAGTCCGACCCCCAGCTTGGATGTTAACAACGGTTCCCATTGTTGCACCTGCACCAGGAAGACCACCGCAAATTCCGGAAATCAGGTTACCCAATCCTTGACCGAGAAGTTCTTTATCAGAATCGTGTTGACTTTGAGTTAAACTATCGGCGATTACAGAAGTCAACAAAGAGTCAATACAACCGAGCATTCCTAAAACTAGAGCATCAATCAACATGATGTTGATTTGTCCAGGGGAAAAGGTCGGTAGAACCAGTTGAGGTAGACCCATCGGAATTTCGCCAATACGACGAATATCCGCATCTGAGAAGATGAATAAAGAAATCAGTGTTCCTATCACTAAAGCAGCGAGTTGAGGGGGAACTACTTTTTTCAGCTTGGCGGGTGTGAAGAAAATAATTGCAATGGCAATCACACCTAAAACAGTTTCGAGTGGATTAACATTTGCCAGTAAGTTAGGAATATTTTGTAGCGTTCCTAATACCCCACCTTTCGGGCCTGCTTGTCCTAGCATAGGTCCTATTTGCAGAATAATTAGGATGATCCCAATTCCTGACATGAAGCCAGAAATAACCGTGTAAGGCATCAGGGTAATATATTTACCCAGTTTTAATCCCCCAAATGCAAGCTGAAATACACCAGCCAACATGACAACGGTAAAGGCCATTGCCATCCCGTTTTCCGGGTTATCAGCAGTTAATTTAGCAATAACTGCCGTGAATACAACGGTCATCGGACCAGTCGGTTCGGAGATGAGCGTTGGTGTTCCTCCAAATAACGCAGCGAAGAAACCAATAAGAACAGCACCCCAAAGACCAGAGGCGGCTCCGGCTCCTGATGCAACCCCGAAGGCTAAAGCCATCGGTAGGGCAATAACAGCGGCGGTGACTCCTCCAAAAATGTCACCCTGTAAATTTCTAAAATGAATTCGATTCGTAATCTGCATGGTTTGTTAAATCTGAATTAACCCTAAAATAGATAAGGGTCTATTAAGCTTTTATCATTGATTGACTTACGTCTATGGTTAGCATACCATTAAAATAGAAATAGAACACAACCTTTTTCAAATTTCAATTGCTTATAGCTTTCCCAACGCTTACTTAATAAAAAGGAGGACGTTCTTGATGCAGGCAACTTTACATCAGTTACGAGTCTTTGAGACTGTGGCTCGTCATGGTAGCTTTACCAAAGCAGCGGAGGAGTTGTATATCACTCAGCCGACAGTTTCCAGCCAAGTCAAGCAACTCACTCAAGCAGTTGGTCTACCCTTGTTTGAACAAATTGGCAAACAACTCTATCTCACCGAAGCAGGCCAGGAATTATCCACAACCTGTCACTACATCTTTGAACAACTCGAAAATTTTCAGATGAAGGTGGCAGACTTGAAAGGGGTGAAGCAAGGACAACTGCGGCTTGCTGTGGTGACAACCGCTAAATATTTTGTTCCTCGATTTCTGGGTTCGTTTTGCCAAAAATATCCCGGTATCGATATCTCACTTCAGGTCAACAACCATCAGGAACTGACTCGACGAATGCAAGAAAATAAAGATGATCTCTACATCCTCAGTCAACCTCCCAAAGATCTGGATCTATGTATAGAACCGTTTCTGGATAATCCTTTAGTTGTGGTGGCGCGACAAGATCACCCTCTGGCGAATCAGAGAAATATTTCGATCAAACAACTTCGGGGTGAAGCGTTCATCATGCGAGAACCGGGTTCAGGTACACGCCAAGCGGTACAACAGTTATTTGAGAAACACAAAGTCAAAGTTCAGGTGCGTCTGGAACTCGGAAGTAATGAAGCCATTAAACACGCGATCGCGGGCGGTTTAGGAATTTCGGTGCTGTCAAAGCATACGCTGGTTTTAGAGAGTTTATCCCAAGAATTAACTATTCTTGATATTCAACATTTTCCTATTCAGCGGCGTTGGTATGTGGTTTATCTGGGCGGGAAACAGCTTTCTGTTGTGGCTCAGACTTTCCTCGACTATCTGTTTGAGGAATCTCAACTTGTTCCTCAGTTAGCTTTACTCGCTTAAGATTCAGAGGGTATTGGGTGTTACCTTTAGATCAAACTTCAGTTAAACAAGCCTTGTCCAGCAGAGCTCCTTGGCGGTTTCCGTCGAGAGCGCAGCGTCTCCGGGACTGAGTTGAGCGAAGTTTGCAAGACAGAGGAAGCCGGGCCTTGAGAGCGTTATTGGTGGAGACAATCGTAATGAGACAATCATAATATCTCAAGAAAAAAGGCTCCGGATTAAACCTCAATCCCTCTTTTATTGTATTTTATATGATAGTTGATATTCTCTTTACTCGAGACTTTAGTAGCATGAGTAACTTTGATGAGCTTTTAATCTTTATTGAAGAATTTGTATATACAAGGCGAGAAGAATATTTAAGTGATTTGCAACGTAGCATATTACTGAATAGCTTACAGGGTAGTAAAAAAACCTATGAACAAATTGCTACAGACAGTGGCTACTCAGCCAAATATCTCAAGCAAGATGTTGCTCCTAAATTGTGGAAACTTCTTTCAGAAACATTGGACCGAAAAATTACGAAATCTAATGTTAAACCTGTACTCGAACATATCATGCGTCATCAGCCGCCTCAAGTCGAGTCTTCTCCTGCTGGAGTTGGATCATCTGAACCCAAAACCTCAGTTGCATCGAATTCTGAGAAGGGTAATATTCTACTCGTGGATGATCAACCTGCGAATCTCAAACTGTTGTCTGATTTACTTGAAGAACAGGGACATGAAGTACAACAAGCTATTAATGGTGCAATTGCGTTGAAAGTAATTGAGATCGAAACTCCGGATGTTATTTTATTAGATATTAATATGCCTGGATTAGATGGCTATACTGTTTGTCAAAAACTCAAAGCTAATTCTCAAACTCAAGACATTCCGATAATTTTTGTCAGTGCTCTTGATGAAGCGTGGGATAAAGTCAAAGCTTTTTCTGTCGGAGGGAGTGACTATATTACCAAACCTTACAAAACTGTAGAAGTCTTAGCCCGAGTCGAAAATCAATTAAAAGTTCGACATCTGCAATTTCAGTTACAACAAGTTCAACATGAATTACAACAAAAAGATCATCAATTACAGGAGGCTCTTAAAAAGATTGAAGAAATGACTACACACTTAGTTTAAAATGACGGGCAGACTACCTTAATAATTGCTCGATTTTTTGAACAATCTCATTAAATTGATAGTTGTCTGCTAGAGTTTGCAGTTGAGCCGCGATCGCTGCTTTTTCAGGCAAAATATCTCGAATGAGCTGCATGACTTTTTTCCCTCGAAGTTGACAGGAAGCTTGGTGAAGTTCCATTAACCACTCAGAGGGCATTTCCTTTAGCTGAGTTGATAAATCAGCCACTTTCTCTTGTTTTTGACAACAAATTGTTTTTTGCAGTTTTTTGTTCTTGACTTCAGATAAGGACTCGTAAATGAACTCAACGCCTAGATGTTGGTGGATTTTCTCCCAGAACACCTCTTGTCGAAAAGGTTTAACCATGTAATCATCAAAGCCTGATGCTAGGGTGAAATTTCGCTTATTTTGAAGAACACTCCCCGTTAAAGCAATGATCTTTGTCACCGGCTTTTGTTGGTCTAACTGTGATTCGATTTGTCGAATTTTTTTGGTCACTTGGTATCCATTTATTTTAGGCATTCGCAAATCCATAAAAATTAACTGAGGATGCCATAATTTCCAGATTTTAAGAGCTTCTTTTCCATTGCCCGCTTGCTTTACCGATAACCCAACTGAGGTAAGTAATTCAATTAATAATCGACGATTATCAGGTTCATCATCAACCACTAAAATCCGATACTCAGGCTGTCCCGGTACAATACCTACCACTTCTCCTTGAACTGATTTGACAGGGATAGCTTCACTAGAAACTAGACAAATTGGAATCGAAAATTTAAAACAAGTCCCGACATTAACACGACTTTTTGTAGTAATATTGCCTCCCATCAGCTTAATAAACTTATTTGTAATCGCCAGTCCAAGTCCGGTCCCCTGCTTAACTTTCCGTCCGGCTGCGGTTTGTTCAAAGGGAACAAATAATTTAGGGATTTCTTCTGGAGCAATCCCTACACCTGTATCCTTGACTTCGATTTCGAGTTGAGAAGAGTTCTGTTGCTGACTTGAATTAACTTTAGCTCTTAAAATTACCTTACCTTTTTGTGTAAATTTAACAGCATTACTAATTAAATTAATTAAGATTTGTCGCAGCTTCCCTTCATCTGCTGAGATATATTGAGGTAAATTTTCATCCGGTTCTAAGACAAATTGTAGTCCTTTGTTTTGAACTTTGAGGCAAAACATATTTTGCAAATCCACAAGCAAAGCGTGTAGATCAAAATCAGCATTATTGAGAGTGGTTCGACCTGCCTCAATTTTGGACATTTCCAGAATATCGTTAATCAACTCGAGTAGATGTTCTCCAGAACGACTAATAATACTGAGATGTTCTTGTTGTTCAGGCGATAAAGAACCCGAACGTGAACGACTCATCACTTGAGTAAAACCTAAAATTGCATTCAGAGGAGTACGCAGTTCGTGGCTCATATTTGCCAAGAATTCACTCTTAGCTTTGCTAGCGTGATCCGCCGCTTGCTTGGCCTTAGCAAAAAGACGGGATTGAGCCAAGAGTAAAACTTGTATATCCACTAACCGCCACTGACCATTGTGACTTTTAACTACAATGGGTTCGTAGATAAAAGTAATTGGGCGTTTAAGAGCTTGTTCTATGGCTTGATCGATCAAGCAAGTTCCATCCAATAGTAGATACTTTTCAACTAATGCTTCTTTATTCAGCATTCTTTCAGTATCTGCAATAATTTTCCACATGACTTGAATGGGTCGAGTTAGGAACGTTTCTGGGCCATAAGGACGACTCAACCGCTCAAAAAATTGCATCCGAGAAATCATGCCTACAATTTGACCATGCTTTGTAATCATCACTCCAGGAAGTTCAGAATGTTCGTGAAAGGCTTCAGCAACAACTTTTCCAGGCGTTGTGATGTCAACTTGAAAGTCATGGTTGGGAAGATCTAGCAAACAGGAGTCGAGAGTGAGTCCATTTAATTGTTCCATCAAACAAGATTCACACTTCAGGGTTCGCGAATGCTCAACCTCTTTGTTTTGAGGAGTTTCTTCGATGGGATGATGAGTGCAAGCGTTGATATCTTGAACACTGCCTGCACTTGGAATCAAATTGTGAACGGGATTCTGAGTATTGTCAAAATCCCAGCCCAGAATGGTTGTATTTTTAAACATGGGCAGGAATCCAGAGCCTAAACTACTTAGATTTTCGCTGAGGTTTTCAAAACGGTAGGCACACAACATTGGTCAAAAGTCCTCAAGTCAATTTGGGATTGAAACGAGAATTGACAAGGTGATCCGACTTGTATAAGCCTTTAACTGTCAAGCTCATCAGTATTATCTAATGTTTGACAGTTTTTGTAGGTGGGGAAAGGTGGGGAAAGGTGGGTAATTTGCGTCTCTACTCTATTAAGAACGATTAACAAAGCTCAAATTCTCCTCTGTTACCTGAACTCACAAACAACTTTATGATGTCCAACGACTTGATCTTGCTTACATAAATCCTGGTGAGATTTTGATGGCATGATTTTGCGGTTGTGCTTGAATAAGCTAACTGTACCAATAATCCTCAGCAGAAAAAATCCCGAAAAGTTCAGGAAAGTACAGGTTTATATTTATTCAGGTTAAGCTGAGGTTAAATGAAGCGATCGCAAAACTTAAAAATGGGTTGGCACGCCTCAGAGCAATTAACGCAGTAGCCTCACTGGCGGAGCCAATCGCTCTTAGACAATCGCCACATCCCCACAAAAAAAGCCTGGGGAAAAACCCCAAGCCTCTAAATTAATCCAGTGTAAATCGTGCTTTGTGAGAAAATCGAACCAGAGCAGAGAACCTGACTACCAGATACTGGCGAAAACATCGCTAGTACCAAAGCCAATGATATCTTCTTGACCATTACCAGTGAT
>JBCBCI010000018.1:0-89610 GCA_038530755.1 Cyanobacteria bacterium J06592_8
GGGAGCCATTTTTAAATGGCAGTGTGCATATTAGCCGTGATGTGGATCGTTGATATAATCAAGTATTCTCTTGCTACTTATTTTTCCGGTGGTATCGAACATATAAGAGTGAGTCCACAAACTAGGAAGTTTTAACAGTTCTGGAAACTCAAGTCTTAGAAAGCGAGACGTTCTACCCTTAAAAGCTTTAACCACTTGAGCAATCGAATGATGGGGGTCGTATTCAACTAGAAGATGAACATGATCCGATGCAACCTCTATAGCTTTAATAATCCACTTATTATCATTGGCTACCGACTGAAAAATTTCTATACATCTGAGCTTTAGGGGTTCATTTCGGTAAAACAGTCTTTTTCGACGACAAGGAATCCAGACTAGATGTACAGTCGCCTTTCCGACAGCATGATTAAAGTGTCTATCTGTTGATTTCACGTTGATAGCTTGTAATAGTCTACAACATATGATACCATAATTAGCTATGAAAACACTGAAGTTTAAGCTCTACCAAAATAAGCGAAATAGATACCTTAAGCGCACTATTAATGCCGCAGGAGTCATCTATAATCATTGTATTGCCTTGCATAAACGGTACTACCGTATGTGGGGGAAACACTTAAACTGTGCAAAACTTCAGAAACACATCGCCAAGCTAAGAAAACGTAAAAAATTCTGGCAATTAGTGGGTTCTCAAGCTGTTCAGGATGTCTGTCAGCGCATTGAAAAAGCCTATCAACTCTTTTTCAAACACAACAAAAAAGGAGTCAGACCACCTAACTTCAAGAAGGTTAAAAAGTACAAATCATTCACCTTAAAACAAGCGGGCTATAAATTCCTCGGCGGCAACAGGATTAAGATTGGTAGTAAAACCTATCAGTTCTGGAATTCTCAAGCTATCGAAGGAAAAATAAAAACTGTAACGGTTAAGAGAACGCCTTTAGGTGAAATGTTTTTAGTGGTTGTTGTCGATAACGGTAGTCAACCCGAAATCAAGTCAGAGACAGGTCTGCGTTCTCTCGGATGCAAGCTCCGAGAGCTGCGCCGACTGCGTAAAATTGCTGGATTTGATTTTGGACTCAAAACATTTCTCACTTGCTCAGAAGGGTTTTATATTCATTCACCACAGTTTTTAAAACAAGCTCTCAACGATGTTAAGAAAGCGTCTCGCAGCCTTTCTAAAAAACGTAAGGGTTCCAATAACTGGGAAAAAGCGAGAAAACATCTAGTCAGACAACATGAAAAAGTTGTAAACCGTCGCCGTGATTGGTTCTGGAAGTTGGCTCATCAACTCACTGAGCAGTTTGATGTACTTTGCTTCGAGACTTTAAACCTCAAAGGAATGCAAAGACTTTGGGGGCGAAAAATAGGTGACTTAGCTTTTGGCGAGTTCATTGAAATCCTTGAATGGGTTGCCACCAAGAAAGGAAAATTAATTGTATTTATTGACCAGTGGTATCCCTCAAGCAAAACTTGTTTTCACTGTGGTCATGTTCTAGAAAAACTGGAATTAGATATTAGAGAATGGCGTTGTCCATCATGTTCAAGTATTAATGGACGTGATGAAAATGCTTCTTTAATTATCAAGAGAGTTGGGGCATCAACTCTTAAGCTAGACGGTGTTAGACAGGATTTTCCTGCAACTGTTGTTTGAATTTAGAATCCCCCGTTTTAAAACGGGGGAGTATGTCAATAACGCACCCACAATAGTGTTCAAAGGGGCGTGACCACCGAACTGGGTATGAGTGACTGATGGGATACGAACGGTGAAGCGCATAAGCCTACTTCTATAGGAGATATGTGTTCGCAGAGAGATAGAAGACACAACTTCTAAACTCGTCAGTCATTTATACCCAAGGTAAACTGATGAAACTGATTCAGTGGAATTAAAGACCGCAGATTCTAGAGAACACTGCAATGAAATCGCTAAATCTATCAATTATTTTATGGGTATAACATTTTAATTAATATAGCAGTAACAAATCGTTAATGAAGATTTGCAGTGCGTCAAATTTGAGATGAAGTTAATCTATTATATTGACTTATTGTTCAACATTCGGTCGAAATTTCAGTCATAACGAGTTACTCGTCTTGTCTCGTCGAGGGATATTCTTCATAGATTTTTCTCCGATCTGTTTTTTGATCTAGGTACTTTATACTTTATAGGTTTTGTACCTTATGTATTATTAACCTGATGTATTTAATACACCAAATACTTTACACCTGATGTGTTTAATACATTGTATGTTTTTACCCTAGATACTTTATACCCTATGTATTTGCTCCCCTATACAACAAACTTGATATTCCGCATAGAATTTCATACAGGGTGACAATCTATAGGGGTGCAACAGTACCTTCAGGGGTTACAACCCCTAGAGGAGAAAGTTTTCAGTTGAGTTTGTGCCTCCTCAGACAAAATTTCATTGATTTTTACAAATTGACTTTCAACTTTTTTTGTAATGTTCATATTGCATCAAGAATTCAAGCAAAAAAATAGAGCTTCTTTGCCAATCTCTTTGCAAGAAGCTATTGATTACCAGAATTTATTAGTTCGAGAAAAGTATCTGTCCAGTCAGAATATTGAGCAACGTCTGAATCAGATTTATGAAGAATATGAACGAACAGATACCTATTGGCAAACAACAGAAGAACTCATCAATGGAGCAAGACTTGCGTGGCGCAATAGTGTAAATTGTATAGGGCGAATTGGTTGGAAAAGTTTAACGGTGCGTGATTTACGTCATCTCACTGATCCTAAAGATATTTTTGCCGCCATTGTTGAACATATTGAAGCAGCAACAAATCAAGGTAAAATTCGCCCAACCATTAGTATTTTTGCCCCTCAAAAACCTGGAGAAGAAGGCATTCGCATCTGGAATCCTCAATTCATTCGTTATGCGGGATATCCTCAACCTGATGGTACCGTCATCGGAGATCCAGCTCAGATCGAATTGACTAAAGTTTGTCAAATGATGGGTTGGAAAGGGGAAAAAACAGCCTTTGATATTTTGCCAATCGTAATCAAGTGTCCAAAACAATCTCCCCAATGGTTTGAACTTCCCAAAAAAATTGTCATGGAAGTACCGATTACGCATCCAGAATATCCTTGGTTTGTAGATTTAGGCTTAAAGTGGCACGCCTTACCCGCCGTTGCTGATTGGCGATTAGAAATTGGGGGAATTTCCTATCCCGCTTCTCCTTTCAATGGTTGGTATATGAGTGCAGAAATTGGTGCTCGTAACTTCAGTGATAGCGATCGCTACAATATGCTCCCAATTATTGCTGAAAAAATGGGTTTAAATACTAACTCTAAACTCTCACTTTGGAAAGATCGAGCTTTGGTAGAACTCAATGCAGCAGTTTTATATTCTTTTGCTAGGCATGGTGTGAAAATTGTAGATCATCATACAGCTTCTAAACAGTTTATACAGCACTGTAAAAAAGAAGAAAAAGAGAATCGCATCGTTCCAGCCGATTGGGGCAGAATCATACCTCCAATTTCTCCTGCAACAACTGAAGTATTTCATCAACCGATGGAAAATGTCTGTTGGAAACCGAATTTCTTCCCTCAACAAACGCCTTGGCATACCCAGAGTAATTTAAGTTCGATCCCGTCTATTAAATCCTGTCCCTTTCACCGGAATTCTTGAACAATGAAATTAGAAAATTGGAATCCTGAAAATCAAGATTTTTGGGAAAAAGAAGGCGCACAAATAGCTAATCGCAATCTTTGGTCTTCTATCCCTTGTTTATTATGTGCTTTTGCCATTTGGCTTTATTGGAGCATTATTACTGTACAAATGAAAAACTTAGGTTTTGCATTTGATACCGATCAACTTTTCAATTTAAGTGCAGTTGCTGGACTTACAGGTGCAACTTTACGCATTCCCAATTCCTTCTTAATTGCGATATCAGGAGGAAGAAATGTAATCGCCATCACGACAGCATTATTGATTATTCCTGCATTAGGGACAGGGATGGCTTTACAAAGTCTCAATACTCCATATCCGATTTTCATTATCTTAGCGGCTTTGTCAGGTTTTGGGGGTGGAAATTTTGCGTCTTCAATGTCCAACATTAGTTTTTTCTTTCCCAAGAAGCATAAAGGAGTCGCTTTAGGTTTGAATGCAGGTTTGGGAAATCTTGGTGTTAGCATTATGCAGGTTTTATTACCTTTTGTAATGACTTTTTCTATATTCGGAACCTTTAGTGGAGAGGGAATTCCCTTAACTGTTGGTGTGGGAGGAAAAGCTGTTGGAACATTAATCTGGCTACAAAATTGTGGATTGATTTGGGTGCCAATTTTGGTGATTTTGATCGTTAATGCTTGGTTCAATATGGATAATTTAGCCACAGCAAGTCCCAATATTGGCTCAACCCTAGAAGACACTTTGACTGCTTTATGGAAGTCTCTTATTCTGATTTCATGTGCTTTTGTAAGTGCAGCAATTGGTTTATATATGCTCTTCGTAGATCAGATCAGTATGTGGATTGTTTTACCCATAACAATTGCCTTAACTGTGGTCATAATGGGGATGATGCAAAAGCCTTTTAAAATTTCCCTCAGTCCCCAATATAGGATTTTTAAGAATAAGCATAATTGGATTATGACCTGGTTATATACCATGACATTTGGTTCATTTATTGGCTATTCAGCTGCCTTCCCGTTGTTAATTCAAGTTGTATTTGGAGAGTTGCCGGATGGCACAATAAATCCCAATGCTATTAATCCTTTTGCTTATGCTTGGCTAGGTCCTTTAGTCGGTTCCTTAACTCGACCTTTAGGGGGTTGGCTAGCAGATAAATTAGGCGGTGCAAGTGTTACTCATTGGGATACGATGATTATGATTGGTTCAGTTTTAGGGGTTGCTTTTTATGCGAAAAAAGCGAGTGCTTCTCCAACTCCTGAAATTTATTTCATCCCTTTTCTAATTCTGTTTCTAATTCTCTTTATTGCGACTGGAATTGGTAATGGTTCAACCTTTCGGATGATTCCAATTATTTTTGAGCCCAATCAAGCAGGCCCTGTTTTGGGCTGGACTTCAGCGATTGCTGCTTATGGTGCTTTTATTATCCCTAAAGTTTTAGGCAGTCAGATTAAGGCAGGTCATCTGGAATATGCGCTGTATGGTTTTGCGGTTTATTATCTCAGTTGCTTGATCGTGAATTGGTGGTTCTATGCGAGGAAAAGTGCAGAAAATCATTGCTAGTTCACATACTGTCATAAAAAAAAATGCTTGTCGTTCACATTTTAGATGATGAAAATTAATCCAGAAAATATCTCTCAAATTAATCTCAAAACAACTCTCTCTAGAATTTGTGAAATTACAAATTTTATGTATGGAGAAGTTTGGTTGCCTAATCCTGAAAATTATTGGCTAGAACTCAGCCCGATTTACCACATTACTGCCAGTAATCACAAAGATGATTTAGAAAATTTCCGCCTCTGTAGTCAAGATTTGATCTTATTTAAAGGGGAAGGATTACCGGGACGAGTCTGGTTAGCGCAACAACCAGAATGGATGATAGATGTCTCTGCTGAATCTGAAAGGTATTTTTTGAGAAATCTAATTGCTAAGGCTTTTGGAGTTAGAACAGGCTTTGCTATGCCTCAAATTGTAGACAACAAAGTATTGATGATTCTTGCTTTTTTTGCTTGTGATATTCTCTCTTATTCCCCTGACTGTATAGCACTTAGTCTGGCAGCTTGCCAACAAGAAAATATGTGCTTATCAATTCGATAATTTTCTGCCGCCGTTATTGTGTCAATGCGAGAACGCATGGATAAAGCTGACAGAATAGTGGCTTAATTTTAGAGAAGTTGTGAGGATGAAGTTCCCCTTGAGGACTCTTTGTTCTCACAATTTGCTGGGTAATTAAATTCACAGATTATCAAGTTGCTAAATTTCAGCTTGAAGCATACGATGCCACTTCTGCACCATCTTCTAGGAATGCAGAAAAATTTTGGGTGTGGGTTCTATTGTTCGCATCGCTAATCTGGCATTTGGGGAAAAGTTGAACTTTAAACAGTGACTTGTGAGTGAATTCCTCAAGTTCCTTTGTGAGATCGGTAGACGGAAAGGCCAAGCAATGAGACAATCATTACAATAAATAAACATTTTTAATCAGAGTAGACAGAACTGCTAATCTATAGCGATCGCATTGAGGTCGAGATTACTTAGAGGCGGAAGACTGTCACGCGACATGATGGCGCAATTTTAGGAATCATAATGAGTCAATTCTTTTTAGAATCAAGTTGGTGGATACCTTTTTACGGCTTGCTGGGTGCGATTTTGAGCTTACCTTGGGCGACGGGAGTGATTCGACGGACAGGCCCACGACCTGCGGCTTATCTTAATCTTTTGATGACGACCTTAGCCTTTATTCATGGCTCGATTGTCTTTAGATTAACTTGGGATCATGCTCCAGTTCATCTAACTCTATCCTGGTTACAAGCGGCTGGACTCGATTTATCTCTGGTTTTAGAAGTCTCTCCAGTCAGTGTCGGTGCGATGGAGTTGGTCACAGGGCTAAGTTTACTCGCTCAACTCTTTGCTCTAGGATACATGGAAAAAGACTGGGCATTGGCTCGGTTTTATGCCTTACTTGGCTTTTTTGAAGCCGCCATTAGTGGAATTGCTTTGAGTGATTCCCTATTCCTAACTTATGGGTTGCTGGAGATGCTGACTCTCTCAACCTATCTGCTGGTGGGCTTCTGGTACGCTCAACCTCTGGTTGTTACCGCCGCCCGTGATGCCTTCCTCACCAAACGAGTTGGGGATGTCTTGCTGTTAATGGGTGTGGTTGCGGTGTCGATGTTATCGGGGAGTTTAACCTTCTCGGATATCGAAGTTTGGGCAGAAACGGCAGAATTAGCCCCTCTAACCGCCACGCTTCTGGGTTTAGCTTTGATTGCGGGGCCAGTGGGGAAATGCGCTCAGTTCCCCTTACATTTGTGGTTGGATGAAGCGATGGAAGGGCCTAACCCCGCTTCGATTTTGCGAAACTCGATAGTAGTTTCTGGCGGTGCCTATGTTCTGATTCAGCTAGAACCGATTTTAGCCCTATCTCCGATTACTGACGCTGTTTTAATTGCGCTGGGAACCGCAACCGCAATTGGGGCGAGTTTAGTGGCGATCGCCCAAATTGATATTAAACGCACCTTCTCTCATTCCACCAGTGCCTACTTAGGGTTAGTTTTCGTAGCTGTCGGACTTCAACAACCTGATGTGGCGTTATCGCTGTTACTGGCTCATGCTTTTGCTAAAGCCTTACTATTTATGAGTGTTGGCTCGATTATTATCAGCACCAATACCCAAGATATCACCGAAATGGGAGGATTATGGTCGCGGATGCCTGTGACGACAACGGCGTTTCTCGTTGGGTCGAGTGGGATGATTGCTTTGTTCCCTTCTGGAATGTTCTGGACACTAGATCGGTGGATCAGCGGTATGGGAAAAATGCCGATTTGGTTAATTTTGACGGTACTTCTGGTGGATGGGTTAACTGCTTTGAATTTAACGAGAGTCTTTGGTCTCGTCTTTGCGGGAAAACCTCAACCCAAAACCCGACGAACACCGGAAATTTTCTGGCCGATGGCAGTCCCGATGGTTTCTCTGACAATTGTGACTTTATTGGTGCCTGTGATGTTGCAACGATGGCACTTGAGTTGGTCTGTTCCTTCGACTGAAACAGTCGGATCTAACTTCAACCTTTTAATTGAAGAAGCTGCCGTTCCGCTACTTTTGATCTCTAGTTTAATCGGAGTGGCGATCGCCGGATCTATTTACCTCTATGGCGCAACAGAAAAACCTGTGAAACTGCCTTGGAAATCGGTTCAAGATCTATTAGCTTATGATTTTTACATTGATAAACTATACGATTTGACAGTTGTTTTTATTGTCAGTCGAGTTTCAGCGATGAGTTCTTGGATTGATCGCTATGTGATTGATGGGTTAGTCAATGTTTTTGGTTTAGCGACATTAGGCAGTGGAGAAGGCTTAAAATATAGTATTTCCGGTCAGTCTCAATTTTACGTTTTTACGATTACCATCGGAGTTGGGTTAATTGTCGCGTTGATGTTGTGGCAATTTTAGAATTTGAGAGGTTACTCTTTTTTGATCGGATTTATAACTGATTCACCTCCAACTTTAATCAAACACATTTAAAATCAAAAATAACAAATAGTCCATGCTAAGTGCTTTTATTTGGATACCGATTATCGCAGCGGCAATACTGGGATTTTGGCCGCAACTTAACCCCAAACAAGCCAGACGAGTTGCTTTTATTGTCGCCGGAAGCTTGTTGGTTTGGTCAGTCGTTTTAGTCAGTCTCTATAACCCCGATATCCCTGGGTTACAAATGAGCGAGTTTATTGCTTGGATTCCACCCTTGGGATTAAACTATTATCTGGGTTTAGATGGTTTGTCATTGCCGTTAATTCTTCTCAATGCTTTACTCACAACTATTGCGATTTGGATTACACCGACGAATATTACTCGCCATCGACTGTACTATATTTTAATTCTGCTGATTGCATCAGGAATTGCTGGAACTTTCCTCGCTCAAAATCTCTTGCTGTTTTTAATCTTTTATGAACTTGAACTGATTCCCCTTTATCTGCTGATTGCGATTTGGGGAGGAAAAAGACGCGGTTATGCAGCAACTAAATTCCTGATTTATACCGCAATTTCTGGGATTTTAATTTTAGCCTCTTTTCTCGGAATTGTCTTTCTCACAAATGCCCCGAATTTTGATTTAGAAATTCTCGGTTCTGGATCTTTAGGGATTTCCGCTTTACCGATCAATACCCAACTGATTCTACTAACTGGAATTGTCATAGGTTTTGGAATTAAAATTCCTTTAGTTCCCTTTCATACTTGGCTACCGGATGCCCACGTTGAAGCCTCGACACCGATTTCTGTCTTACTCGCGGGTGTGTTACTAAAGCTAGGAACTTATGGTTTACTACGGTTTGGTGTCGGGTTATTTCCTGATGCTTGGACAGTTGTTGCGCCCTGGATGGCAAGTTGGGCGGTGGTTAGTGTTTTATATGGGGCATTTTGTGCCATTTCCCAAACTGATATGAAGAAAATGGTAGCCTATAGTTCGATTGCTCACATGGGCTATATTTTACTCGCATTTGCCGCAGCAACTCCATTAAGTTTACTCGGATCTGTTGTGCAAATGGTCAGTCACGGTTTAATTTCGGGCTTACTGTTTTTACTCGTTGGAGTTGTTTATAAAAAGTCAGGAAGTCGGGATTTGAATGTGTTGTGTGGACTGCTGAATCCAGAACGAGGTTTACCTTTAATTGGCAGTTTAATGGTGTTAGCTGTGATGGCAAGTTCAGGAATTCCGGGTTTAGTTGGATTTGTATCAGAATTTATTGTATTTCGAGGAAGTCTTGAGGTTTTTCCCGTTCAAACTTTACTCTGTATGATCGGAACAGGATTAACTTCGGTTTACTTTTTAATTATGATTAACCGAGTCTTTTTTGGGCGTTTATCTGATGATGTTGTGAATTTACCACAAGTTCAATGGCGCGATCGCATTCCGGCAATAGCTTTAGCCATGATTATTACTGTTTTAGGTGTTTATCCGAGTTTAATTGTCAACTTGAGTGAAAGTACAACGACTGCTTTAGTGAACCTTTCAACAACTGTTGCTAATGCTTCCCAAACTCATCAGTTGTAGTTTCAAGTTGTAGTTTCAAGTTTTAGCTTCAAGTTTTAGTTTCAAGTTATAGTCTCAAGCTGTAGTTAAAAAAAAAAGAGGACTAACTTCAATCATTTTATTGATTATAATATCGAAGTTTAGCCCTGCAATTTACCTTCAAACAACCAAACGTTAACAACGAACAAACAACAAACAATCAAACTATGACCAGTACCACATCGCAACCCACTCGGCATCCACTCGAAGAATACATTCAACGACTTCAAGCAGGTGATGCTCTCCTACCTGACTACCCCGAAAATGTAGTAGAAGTTGTCGGTATTCTTAAAAGTTATGGGGTGGTTTTGGATGCGTACTCACGTAATCTAATTTACATTGCCGATCATCAATTCCTCGTATTCTTTCCCTTTTTTAAATATTTCAATGGAGAATTTACGCTGTCAAAATTGCTACAACATTGGTGGCACGATCGCATTAACTATGAATATGCAGAATATTGTATGAAAGCCATGCTGTGGCATGGCGGTGGCGGATTAGATGCTTATCTAGATACTCCTGAATTTCAACAACTTGCTAATGCAGCAGTTCAAGCTAAATTTAAAAATAACCCACTGATGTTAGGGATTGATAAAATCTTCCCTGAATTTCTGATCGAACAAGTTCGTCAAATGGCGTATTATAGTGGATTAGGTCAATTTTGGCGGGTAATGAGTGATATTTTCATTGAGCTTTCAGATCGCTACGATCGCGGAGAAATCAAATCCATTCCTGAAGTTGTTGAACATATTTTAAATGGCTTAGTTGCTGATGCGAATCGACCCATTACTTATAGCGTCAAAATTCGTGATCAAGTTTACGATATTCTCCCCAAATCAGCCGGATTAACCTTCCTGATGGATACAGGTGTTCCCTATGTTGAAGCGGTATTTTTCCGAGGAACACCCTTTTTAGGCACTGTTTCTTATAACGCTCAAGTCCATCAAATTCCCACCGAACAGCCTCAATTTAACTATGGTGCATTATACGCCGATCCGCTTCCCATTGGCGGTTCTGGAATTCCACCAACTCAATTAATGCAAGATATGCGTCACTTTTTACCCGAATATTTACATGAGATTTATCGCCATAGTTGTCGGGGAGAAGATGACTTGCGAGTGCAAATTTGTCAGAGTTTTCAAAAGTCAATGTATTGCGTTACCACAGCCGCAATTCGAGGGTTAGCACCCTATCCACTGGATACAACAGATCCCGAACAACAGCAAGCAAACCATGCCTATTTAGCCAGTTGGATGGATCGATTTTTAACCTCTCGTTTATTCGATGTGAACCAGCCAACCTCTCGTGCTTGTCAGCTTTTTCCAGAACGATGAATTAACCTGGAGAATGGGCATTTTGTCAAGATCTGGAGATCTTTGTACAATTAGGTGGCTTGGGTTTAAAACAGATATTTTTGCGCCAAGTTGCTTTCTGTGGTCATTTACCGGATAGATTTTCTTGATATGGCTTATTCTAGACTCCAAAAACTCGGAAGTTATATTCAACCCCATTGGAAACAATCACTAATTGGGATATTTGCATTATTGCTTGTAAATGGACTCGGCGTTTATATTCCATTGCTCATTCGTAATGGCGTTGACGATCTTGAAAGTGCAACGAATTTAAGTCAAATTCAGGGTCAAGTTCTCTTGGTTTTGGGATTGGCTTCTCTGATGTGGGTGATTCGGATGATCTCTCGCATTCAGATTTTTGGAGTCGGAAGACAGGTAGAATTTGACCTTAAACAAAGGATTTTTGAACATCTATTAAATCTGGAACCCTCTTATTTTTCTAATAGTCGAATTGGAGATTTAATTAATAGAGCGACCAGTGATGTTGATAATATTCGGCGATTGCTAGGGTTTGCGATTTTGAGCTTGGCTAATACAATTTTTGCCTACGGGTTAACGCTTCCTGTGATGTTAAGTATTAATGTCAAGCTCACCCTATTATCAGTTTCGGTTTATCCGATTATGTTGATATTGGTACAGGTTTTTAGTGATAAACTCAGAGAAGAACAGATAGAAGTTCAGGAGAAACTCTCGAATATTAGTGACCTGATTCAAGAGGATATGAGCGGGATTTCATTAATTAAAATCTATGCTCAAGAGGAGAATGAACAACGGGCTTTTGAACGCTACAATCATGAACTATTTTCTGCCAATTTAGCCCTCGCTAAAACTCGGAACTTTCTGTTTCCTGTACTCGGAGGACTTGCGAGTTTAAGTTTACTTATTCTTTTAGCTGTTGGTGATAGCGTGATTGCTCAAGGAGACTTAAGCATTGGAAACTTTGTGGCGTTAGTTCTCTACATTGAACGGTTAGTTTTCCCCACTGCATTACTCGGATTTACGATTACCGCCTATCAACGGGGAGAGGTGAGTATTGATCGGGTTGAAGCTATTCTTAATGTTAAACCGAAAATTTACAATCACCCCGATCCAATTTCCTTATTTACTCCCGTTCAAGGATGGCTGAGTGTTCGGGATTTAACTTACTCCTATCCTGGAGAAAAAGAGCAAGCCTTAGATCGAGTTAATTTTACCATTAAACCCGGTGAAACGGTTGCGATTGTCGGGCCGATTGGTTCGGGTAAATCAACTCTCGCTAATGCGATCCCTCGGTTACTCGATATTGATATTGATCGCGTTTTTCTGGATGGTCAAGATATCACTCAGTTACGACTATCAGAGTTACGAAATGCGATCGCTTATGTTCCCCAAGAAAGTTTTTTATTCAGTACCACCATTCGGGAAAATATTCGCTATGGAAACCCTGTAGCTGATAGTTATGCTATCGAATCTGCTGCAAAAATTGCTCAAATTAATGATGAAATTATCAAATTTCCTCGACAATATGAAACCATTGTAGGAGAACGAGGAATTACCCTTTCTGGTGGACAACGACAACGAACCGCTTTAGCCCGCGCTTTACTGGTTGATGCACCTGTATTAATTTTAGATGATGCGCTTTCCAGTGTTGATAATCAAACCGCAACCGGAATTTTGCAGAATTTAACAACTGGAACCCAGCGAAAAACTGTTGTGTTTATTTCTCACCAAATGTCAGCCGCAGCCAAAGCCGATCGCATTTTAGTGATGGATCGCGGTAAAATTGTTCAAGAAGGAACTCATACTCAATTAGTTCAGCGAAAAGGATTATATCAGGCTCTTTGGAATCAACATCAGTTAGAGGAGTTATTAACTTAAAATTAGACAATGTAAAATTAGACAACAATTCAGAAAAACCAAACCCAGTTCGCTCAAATTATACTCGATTTTAACACCCTCGATTTCAGCTTCAGCTACGTCATACAACTGTCTTAATTTCTGGAGTGTTTCATCATCAGTTTCCCATAACCCTCGACCATTTGCTTCTAACATCCGCCCAATAATATTACGGAAGGCTTCTGGATTTGCCTGCTGTAATTTCTGTGCCATTTGTTCATCAAAAGCATAGGTTTCTGCGGCTTGGTCATAAACCCAATTATCTTGAAAATTTGCAGTTCCGCCCCAGCCTATCAAAGCTGTCATGCGTTGAGAGATTTCATAAGCCCCACCACTGCCTTGATTTGACATCGATTCTGCCCACTTAGGATTTAATAATTTTGTGCGATATTCCATCCGCAATAGGTCTTCTAAATTGCGCGGTGTGGTATCTTTTGAAAAGCTTTCGACAAAACTTGCTTTTACTTTTTTACCCTGTTGTTTTTCGGCTGCCCGTTTCAAACCGCCAGTATTGGCATAATACTCTTGAATATCAGTTAAACCGTATTCCACAGAGTCAATTTCTTGAACAATTCGGTCTGTTGTTTTTAACAATTGAGTCATCACTTCGGGTCTAGCTTGACCTTTATCTTTGCGTCCATAACTAAATACATTTCGCCCTTCCCAAGTTTGGGCTAGTTCATCTCCAGACTCCCAATTTCCATCCACAACTCGGTCATTGACTAAAGACCCAAAATCTCCCGCAGGATTAGAAAAAAGTCGGGCGGAAGGGTTCTCAATTCCTTGAGATTTCAATTCTAAAGCGTGTTTGCGAATGTAGTTTTGTTCGGGAGATTCATCGGCATCAGTCGCCCGTTGAAACAGGTCATCAATTAACTCAATAATATTCACAAAACTATCTCGGAAAATACCCGAAAGATTTCCTAAAACATCGATACGCGGATGACCGACTTCTGCTAAGGGTTTGAGTTCGTAGCGAACGATTCGACCTGTACCTTCTTTAAGCGGTTCTGCACCGACTAATTCTAACAAAATACCAATCGATTCTCCCCGGGTTTTAATGGCGTCTAATCCCCACAACATAACGGCAACGGTTTCCGGATATTTGCCCTGTTCTTCTAACTGTTGGGCGATGATTTTCTTGGCAATTTCTCGACCCCGTTCATAGGCAGCAGGAGAGGGCATTCTATAGGGGTCTAACGCATGAATATTACGACCTGTTGGCAAGACTCCTGGCCCGTCTCGTAATAAATCTCCTCCGGGCGCGGGCGGAACATATTCACCATTTAAGCCTCGTAATAAGTTCGTCAATTCATCTGTTGTTTGCAATAATAACTCCCGAATTATTTGGGCTTGAGGATGATTTTTCAGATCAATTTCTGTATCCTGACCTTCAAAATACGCTTGCAGATAGGAATCTAAATCCTCTTCGGTTGGGGCTTCTCCTAATGTATGTAATCCCGAAGAAAACAAACGTTGTTCGACGATTTGTAGGTATTCATAGACTTCGACAAAGTAGCGAGACAAAGACTCAACACTAAACAGTTTTGCGGTTTCTGGACTAAACTCAATTCCTAATTTTTTCGCATCTTCAAAGGGACAGTCTGTGTCTAAGCCAGTATCAATTATTTTTTTAGAAATCGCTTCCTGTAAAGCTGAATTTTTCTGCGGGTCTTCTCGATATTCACCAATTAAGTCTCGCAATGAGACTAATTCTTTATAAAGTCCAGCCCGACTATAAGGCGGAACATTATGGGAAATTAAAACACCATAACCTCGACGTTTTGCGAGAATGGATTCTGAGGGATTGTTGGCGGCATAAATATAGAGATTTGGGAGATTTCCGAGTAAAATATCAGACCAAGAATAACCTGTATTTCCCAGAGGAGAACCAGGCAACCATTCAACGGTTCCGTGCATTCCAAAGTGAACGATTGCATCGGCTTTAAACTCATTTTGTAGCCATTTATAATAAGCGGCATATTGGGGGTGAGGCGTTAAATCTCGCTCAAACATTAATCGCATCGGGTCGCCGGAAATCCCCAGAGGTGGCTGAACACCGATCCAAATATTACCGAGGTGAATACCACCAATATTAAAGTCTTCCCCATCGGTTTTAATGCCAGTTCCGGTTAAAGATTGCCATTGTTTTTCAATGCGAGTTGAGAATAAGTATCCTAGCCAATTATCTAAGGTTTTGACATTGACAATATTTCTATTTTTGCCATTTTTCTGAGATAAAATGCCAGTAATATCTTCATCTGCATCCTTAACTTTACGAATCAGTTCCTCTCCATCTTCGGGAACTTCCCCAACGTGATAGCCCTGTGCTTTCAAGGCATGAATAAACTTAGTTAAACTCCGAGGAACATTCAATAATGCAGCAGTTCCTGTTGCGCCATAACCGGGAGGAAAACCATAGAGAATAATGGCAATTTTACGTTGAGAAGTGGGTGTTTTGCGGAGATGAATCCAATTTTTGACTCGTCCGGTTAATCGTTTCACTCGTTCAGGAACAATATAAATTTTTTCTCCGACTAAACCGCCCAATGGAACGGTATCAATTGCCCCATCGAGTTCAGGTAAGGCATAAAGAACAACACTTTGTAAACCGCCAATACCTTGACGAGTCCAGGAGTAAATATCTTGAATCAGTAAAGGCGCTGCAATTAAATAGGGAATATTCTTAGCGATGAGAATTTTTTTAGCAATATCAACCTGTCTTCCGGCTTCCATTGAACCTGCGGGGCCACCGACAAGTGGAAAGCCAATTGTAGAGACAATCGCATCAACTTCAACCGCTTCTTTTGAAAGAGATAATATTTCTGTATTTCCTTGTTGACGTTGTTGAGTTTCATAGGTAGTTGTCATCCAGTCTCGAACCGCGACATGACCTTCCACACCATTAATAAAAATCGGTAACGGGATTAATCCGGCTTGTTCAAAATAACGAATAAGTTGAGGAATATAGGATTGCTTGGTAATCACGTGTTTCCGGTAGAGAAGAATACCAACAACCGCAGTATTTTGACTATTTTTTTGATTTGTTTTTTGATTGTGGTGATACCAGTTTAAATACTGTTTTGGAGACTCAAAATAGCCCTGATAATCCGGATGAAGTAAACCCATATTGGGTGTTTCCAGAGGCGGCGGAATTTCCCCAATTTCCAGGTCGAGATATTTTTCGGCAATTGTCCAAAACATCGCAGCAACATTCTCCGTTCCGCCTGCATTCCAATAGCCGTAAATAATCAACCAGTTCCGGAGGTCTTGAACTTTTTGAACGGGAACAAATTTTAACAGTTTGGGGCCAGTTTTGAGAAAGCTAATATATCCAGCCAGTTTATCTTCTTCCCGTCCACTGGAAAATTTGCTGAGGATGAATTGAACAGGTTTCGGCATTCCTTTCGGTTTATCTCCGATTTTAAATGCCCCAATCTGAGTCAGACTCATTAATTCTAGGGCAGATTCAAATACCAGACGAATGGGAATCTGTTGGACTCTTTCACGCAACCATAACACTTGGTCATAATCAAACAACAAACTCCCAAAAAAGACATCAGCCTTTTCTAAGGCAGCTTCTACGGTATCCGGTTCGCTGCTAATGGCGCGATCGCTAAAAATGTCAATTTTCAAGTCCAGACACCGAGTCGAGGCTAAATCAGCCGCCTGACGATACAAATCAGCATTAAAAGATTCAAACCCAGCAATCAAGACAATCCGTTTCATAGCCCCAGTCAACAACTTTTTTTGATTATTATCTTAAGTATAAATATCGTACCTCACCAGAGAGCAGAGTGTAACTGCATAAATTTTGATTGTGAAACGTATAGGCTTTTAGCAGTTGTCAAAATCTCTCTCATGTAAAGAACTTGAATGCACACTTCTCTAGCGGGAAGAGTGTATTTTTTTGTTCTCATCTTGCTTAAACACCAATTTAACCTTTATACTGCTGCTATTCAGGATAAAGCATTCACATTTTGAGCCGTTCAACCGAAAAACTTTCTTGAGGGGACCGTCCAAATGTTTATTGTATACTGAGAAACAACTTCTAATTGGTCAGAATGGCTAAAAAAGAACCGACTGGATCAATTCTGGGGCAACATGATTAGCATCTAGAGTTGAAAATATCATCAAAGTGATTGATTATTAAAGTCCTGGAGACATTTAGGATATGTTCTTTATAATATATTACGGTTAAGATGGTTTTAAAATCTAGTCCAGTTGTGCTTTCTGTTGTTGTTCCTTGCTATAATGAGGAGCCAAATCTTGATTCTCTAATCGGGCGGTTAGTCACGGTACTAGATCCCCTAAATTTAAAGTATGAAATTGTTTGTGTGAATGACGGGAGTCGAGATAATACACTAAAGTATTTGATTGAACATCATCATCGAAATCCCGCCGTGAAAGTCGTAAACTTATCCCGCAACTTCGGAAAGGAAATTGCACTGACAGCCGGACTGGAATATGCGACCGGGGATGCGGTTATTCCCATTGATGCTGACCTACAAGATCCACCCGAATTAATTGGAGAATTAGTGGAAAAGTGGCAAGAAGGCTATGATGTTGTTTATTGTAAACGGCGATCGCGTCAGGGGGAAAGTTGGTTAAAAAAAGCAACTGCAAATGTCTTTTACCGAGTGATTGAGAAGATCACACCGATTCCGATTCCTCGTGATACGGGTGATTTTCGGCTTATGGATAGACAGGTGATTGATGCTTTAAAAAACCTGCAAGAAACCCATCGCTTTATGAAAGGTTTGTTCGCTTGGGTTGGGTTTAAGCAAACCTTTATCGAATATGATCGTTCTCCTCGTTTTCAGGGGACAACAAAGTGGAATTATTGGAAACTTTGGAATTTTGCGATCGAAGGTATTACGTCTTTTAGTTCTGTTCCGCTCAGAATTTGGAGTTATGTGGGATTATTCATCGCAATACTTGCTTTTATCTACGGATCTTTTTTAATCATTCGGACGCTGATTCTGGGAATTGATGTACCTGGATATGCGTCTTTGATGGTTGTGACCTTATTCTTGGGAGGTGTTCAGTTGCTAACATTAGGAATTCTCGGAGAATACATTGGCCGTGTGTACGATGAAGTTAAAAGACGACCCTTGTATTTGGTGCGAGACTGCTACGGTTTCGAGACCGTTTCTCAAGGTAACTCTTCTGAAAAAGTAGAACAATCTCAGCCAGAATCTGATTAACTACATATCTATAGTAAATTAATGATCAGGATTGTGTAAATTTTAGAGTTAAAGATTGAGGAGTGATGCTGAAATTTAAAAAAGGAATCATTATCCTAACTCTGATTTGTGTATTTGCGACGGCAATTGCCGTTTATCTAATTGGAGGTCTTGACCCTGAACAAATTCAAATTTGGTTAGAAAAAGCCGGAATTTGGGCGCCGATTATCTATATTGTTGTTTATACATTGGCGACTATTCTCATTCTCCCTTCCACAGCCCTCAACTTAACTGGAGGTGCAATTTTTGGCCCTTGGTTAGGCACACTTTGGACAAGTATTGCGGCGATTATTGCGGCGATTATTGCCTTTACCTTTACCCGAACGATTGGCCGCAATTGGGTTGCTAATAAACTCAGTGGACGCTGGCAAGCAATGGATGCAGAAATGCAACAGGGCGGACTTTTTTATATGTTTGCAATTCGGTTACTTCCGATTATTCCCTATGGTTTAGTTAATTTTTCTGCGGGTCTAACCTCTGTCAGTTTTAAAGATTATGTCATCGGTACAACTTTGGGAACCGTTCCCGGTGTTTTACCTTTTGTAATGTTGGGAAGTTCGGGATTAAAAGCATTAAGAACGGGAGATGTTTTACCTCTGATTGGGGCTTTAAGTTTAACTGGACTCTTAGTTGGAGGGGCAACTTGGTATCGGAGACGGCGTCAACTTTCACCTAAAGTTAGAGAAGAAATAGAGCGATCGCAATCTTCTTCTGACTTGAACGAGAGCGAATGATTAATTTTCAGTCAATCTATAAAACCTCAAAAATAACTGATATTGATAGCTTTAATTTATAATTGCATCTAGGAAACTACCATGTCCGAAGCAACAGATCAATCACTAAATCCTCAAAATAAACCTTTTTTTTTGAATGGTATTGTAATTGAAATCGGGATAATCTTATTAATCGGATTAATCGCTTTATTCCTGAACTCAAGAATGATTCGAGATGGAGTCAATGGTTTAGGAGATCTATTCTGGCATTTAACTTGGGTTCAGCATTTCTCTCAACAAATTTCTGAAGGGGTTTTGTATCCTCGATGGCTAGCTGGAACTAACTATGGCTATGGTAGTCCGACTTTTGTTTTCTATCCTCCCCTCGCCTATTACATTGGATCGGGCTTTAAATTACTGGGATTAGATATCGAGCAAACCATGGCAGCTTTGTTTACCTTAATTCTATTTTTATCCGGTCTAAATTTCTATATTTTTGCTCGGAGTCAATGGGGACGAGTTGCTTCGATTCTAGGTGCATTAGCATTTATGAGCGCACCTCCTGTGACTCGAATTGCCAGCTTTGGAGGATTATCAACTGGATTTGCGATTACTTTGATTCCTCTCGGTTTGTATCTGATTAATCAGGCGATTACCAAACCTAAATGGAGAATTGCATTAGTCTTTTTTGCCGCCATCATGGCAATCACTCATCTACCGAGTTTATTGCTGTATACTATCATCGCCTTTATTTATACGCTTTGTTTATTACCTCAGCATTCCTGGAAATCTATCGTTGCCACCCTAATTGCGGGAGGAATTGGATTTGGTTTAGTTTGCTTTTACCTATTTCCAGTGATACTCGAACAACCCCTGGTTAATATCGCTTATATGGAAGATGTGAAGGGAGGCTGGTATGAGAATATGTTGGGGAGTTCCAGTTTGCCCATTTTCCCGATTGGACAAATTAAAAATCTAAATTATGCCTTTGTTCATCAATCTGTAAATGCTTTAATCTGTGCAATTATTGTCTTTTTGTTCTGTTCCCCGCAAAAGCCAATTCGACGTCAAGCTTTATTTTGGTTAGCATTTATCTTAATAATCGCCTTTTTTATGAGTCGGTTATCTGCCCCAATTTGGGCGCTCAGTTCCCTTTTACAAAAGGTTCAATTTCCCTATCGATTAATAATGATTTATAGCTTCGGGGGTGCTGGACTCCTGGGATTAACTGCAAGCGGTTTACTGAAGCGCAGAGGATTTCTCAAAATCATACCCCTTGCCATTCTTGTTCTGATTTTACTGTTCAATTTTAGATATAGTTATCGTTTATCGCGATCGCTGCCAACAGTTCAAAACCCCGGACGAGGTGTAATTCCGAATTTAGAATACCTCGAAACGATACTATATAATCCTTATAGCGATAAGTTAGTCGATGTCGGAGAATATCGACCTATATTACCCGATGGATCTCCACCTCCCGACCCAATCATTGGTCAACCCCAAGTTTCTGTTACAAGTGGACAAGCAGGTATTACAGTTGAGGATTGGGGAAGTTATAATCGACGATTTACAGTGAATGCGGAGACTCCATCTATGATTAAGATTCGGACTTATCATTATCCGGCTTGGCATTTGTTTGTGAATCAAGAAAAACAACAAATCGATGTTGCTGATGACAGTACCATGCAGTTTAACCTAGAACCCGGTTCATACCAAATCCAATTGCGATATGGTCAATGGACGAAAGCAATGGTTTTGGGGGCTTGCGTCAGTGCAGCCAGTACCGTTGGATTGATTGTCTTTGTTCTCATCACCTCCAATCAAACGGTATTAGTCAAGTAGTGGGCATCGCCGACCCTACTCCTGCAATATTCTAACCTTGATAGTCAGCATTCCCATGCTCCGGAAACCCGAGCCGGATCTGACCGTAAGTCCCAAGGCAAGCAGTGTTTCCTATTCCCTGTTCCTGATTCAAGTCGGGCTATATCGTGGCATTTTGCTCTTGCTTAGTTGGGATTTGTGATCTCATCCCCGTATCCATGTGATCAGATTCATAAAAAAACGTGATCTGATCTCTTGAAAAAAGTTGTGAAATTCTTTAGTAAAGTATAGTTCTTTTGGCACTATATTGATTGGTATATCAACTGACTTATTGTTTCCTACTATAATCATCCTAGGGTCAAGGAATCACTCCAATTACTTAAAGGAACTGTAAAATCAAACTTGTTTTTGTAAAATCTAATCAATTTGATGTAAATCCCTTGACAGTAGCTCCAAATATCAGTAGTGTAGATAGGTAAGAAGTCTTTCACAATGAATGTGACAGTTGGATGAAAGCTACTTAAGTTTAAGGGTGTGTTATGAAAGCTCTTGATTGAAAATTTGTTTGATCATTCCAGAGGTCAGCCGAAAGGGAGCCATTCTAACTGGAGATCGATTCACATAGACGCTAGGGTGTCTTCTACCAGCTACAAATTGAAAAAAGGTATATTCAATCGTTCTAGGGATAAGTATCAAGCAAGCTTTGAAAACTAGAAATTGATTCACCTAAACACCAGGGTGTCTTGTGCAACTACCAACTACCAACTGAAACTACAAATTTCTTCAACTCTTCAGCAAAGAAAGCGGAAAGCATTCTCTTTTGACTGAAAAGTGATATACATTGCAGAAATTGACGAAATATTTGCTTTTTTTGAAAAAGACTTAGAGCTTTTTTTCTGCTCAATTATCTTAAAGATCCCTCTAAGTCTGGGATAAAGCTTGGTGCCGCTTTGAGCCGCTAAAATACTTTTCAAAACTCAATTCATGCTGACAACTTTTGAGGTCAGTTTGAAGTAATTGTGCTGCAAATTTCATCTACTTTATCCAAAGATAATGAGGTTGATAGAGTGACCTATCCTCCGAAGTTTCGGAGCCATTTATCCTGAAAATTTTTAGCTTTTAAAAAGTTTATCTAAAAAAAAATAAGCTTAAATACTTCAGGAAATCTCTATATTTTTGCAAGTTTTTTTGCAAAAAACACTTATTTGACCCCAAACCTGTACGCAATAAACTTTGACTCAAGCGAATGAACAACACAACCATTATTCCCGTAGAATCTTTTATTGTTGAGCCTGATGTGAATCCTTCTCAACGTGAAACACGCTTAGAAGACTCGGCAAAAAACACAGCATTGGCTCAAGAATTAGCGGTTTTACGTTCTGATATGGAACATCGAGTTAGTCAGCTTCAAAACCTAGTTGAACAAGAAGGTAATGCTAGTGAAACTGCTCAACTTCTCGATCAGATTACAGCTCAAATGCGGGACACTCTCAGCCTCAATGATTTACTCAAAACGGCTGTAAAAGAAGCGAATACAATCCTCAAGACTGACCGGGTTTTCTTATATCAGTTCACATCAAATTTTAAAGGGAAAATCGTTGTCGAATCCATTGCGTGCCAGTGTTCGTCTATTTTAAACTCAGAAATTGTTGATTTACGGTTAGCTTACCAAACCGACTCCTATCGTAGCGGACAAGTCCAAGCGATTACGAATATTAATAATTCCCAACTGGATGAACGATTAATTGAACAACTGAAAAGCTTAAATATTCAATCTTGTCTGATTGCTCCGATTTATGCTCGCAATCTCAATATTAGGAGTGAAAAGACAGCAGAAAAGCAACTCTATGGATTATTAATTGCCCAGGAATGTAGTCAACCGCGCACTTGGAATTCCACAGATATAGAATTTTTCCGTAGCGTTTCTCAACAACTCAGTTACGCTCTCGATGAACTGCTCCTATTCCAACAGCAACAAACCTTACTTTGGCACGCTAAACGTCTAAATTATATTCAAGATCAACTGCGTCGCTCTAGCAGTGTTAAACAGATCTTAATCACAGCAGTTGAAGAGACACGAGAAACTCTAAAATGCGATCGCGTTGTCGTGTATGAATTTAGACCCGAATGGGATGGAAGAATTATTGCCGAATCAGTCGGTCGCCAATGGCCCGCTGCAATCGATGCAGAAATTGATGACCCTTGCTTTGCCGAACGCTATGTACAACCCTATCAACAGGGACGAGTCAAAGCCATCAACGATATCTATCAAGCAGGTTTGGGAGAATGTTACCTGAATCAACTTGAAGCCTTTTCAGTCAGAGCCAATCTAGTTGCTCCGATTTTAGTCGAAAATAAACTGAGAGGATTACTCGTCGCTCATCAATGTTCCGGACCGAGAGTTTGGACAGAACTTGATATTGATATGGTGCGTAACGTCGCCATTCACCTCGGTTATGCACTCGATCAAGCCTCCGCTCTCGAACAGCAGCAAGCCACTGCTCAAAAAGCCAAAGTTCTCAACAGCATTACTCATCAACTGCTCAATAGCACCAAACCCGAACAAGTTTTCGATCTCCTTGTTGACCAGGTTCGTCAGGTGTTCAAAACCGATCAAGTCTTGATTTATCAATACCATCAGAATGGTTCTGGAGAAGTCATTTCTGAATCGGTTGCGAATCATTTACCGAAGTTTCTCGGGAAAACCATTGATAACGCCGCCTTCTCAGAAGCCGATCTAAAGATTCTGCAACGTAAACGAGTTTACCCAATTACTGACCTTGATAACTGTGAACTGAACGCTCAACTCTCGAATTTTCAACCCTATCAGAAGCTTCTGGACGCCAAAACTCATCTGATTGCACCGCTCGTCGCGTCTACTCAACTGCATGGTTTACTGATCATCAATGACGCTAACCCTAAACGAGTTTGGGAAAATTCCGAGTTAGATTTTGTCAAGCAGTTAACCGCTCAAGTGAGTTTAGCGCTGGATCAATTAATTGCACGTCAACAACAAGAAGCCGTTGCTCAACAGGAACGTCGTCTCAATCAAATTAGTGCAGTTATTCAAGACTCTCTCAATCTTGAGGAGATTTTCAATATAGTTGTCGGAGAAACTCGTGTCGTTCTGAATGCAGATCGAGCGATTATCTATCAGTTTGACCGAGAGTGGGACAGTTCGGCTACGCTGACTGTTAACGGTAAAATTGTGGCAGAATCCGTCGATCCCAAATTCCCCAGCGCACTGAATAGTCAACTCTACGATCCCGGTTCAAATCACGACATTAAACCCTATCGTCAAGGATATGTTACAGCGATCGCAGATATTCAACAAGGTACATTCAGTCGGGATCATCTGCGTCAACTGGCGAACTTAAACGTGAAAGCGAAATTAGTTGCTCCGATCATCGCCAAACAACGACTGCATGGGTTGTTAATTGTTCATAATTGTTCCGAAACTCAAGATTGGAAACTTCACGAGATTAATTTTGTTCGACAATTAGCAGTGTATGTTGGACACGCGGTGAATCAAACCTTCCTCCAGCAACAACAACAAGCCACCAAACAAGCCAAACAAATTAACGAAATTTGCTGTCATATTCGCCAAACCCTCAACCCTAAAGAGATCTGTCGCACTGCGGTTGAAGAATTATTAGAACTGATGAGTGCTGATCGCCTCGTGATGTATCAACCGAATCAGAGTAAGCAGTCTTCTGTCATTGCTGAAGCGGTACGGGTCCGTTCAGGGTATTTGAAGATTAGTGATTTCTCCACTCAAATTCCTCATCCTAAAGATGAAGGCTTAGAAAAACTCGCTCAAGGAAAAGAAGTTTTGCTATCCGATCTGACGGATGTAGAATTAACAACTCAGTACCATCAATTGCGTCAATGGCAAGTCAAAACAGCTTTAATGATTCCGGTTTTTGTCAATCAAACCCTTTACGTGATTGAAACTCATCACTGTTCAGAAGTTCATTACTGGCGAGAATCTGAAATCGAACTGTTTAAGCAAGTCGGTTTACAAGTCGGTTACGCTCTCGAACAAGCTCAACTATTAGAAGAAGTTCAACAGAGTCGCACCCTCGCCGAACAAATGATGAGCGAACAACAACAGCAAAAACAACACCTTCAAGCTCAAATTGAAACCTTCCTGACGGAAATTGAAGATTCATTCGGTGGAGATTTAACCGTGCGAGCGCAGGTAAAAGAAGGGGTCATGGGAACAGTAGCGGACTTCTTTAATGCCACTCTCGAAAGCCTTCAACAATTAGTAGCTCAAGTCGAGCAAAGCGCGAAAGTGGTGACAATAACAGTCGCTGAACGAGAACAAGATGTCGAAAACTTATCTTGTGAAACGGTACAACAAACAAAGGCAATTCTAGCTGTGGTTGACCAAATTCACGAGTTAACCCAGTCGATTGAAGCCGTGGCGGCTTCGGCGCAAGGGGCGCAAACTCAAGTGCAAATCGTTGCTGAGATTCTTCAGAAAGGAGATCAAGCAATGAACCGTACTGTTGAGGGGATTTTAACCTTAGAAAAAACCATCCGCATGACCGCTCGAAAAGTGAAAAATTTGGGAGAATCTTCTCAGAAAATTTCACGAATTGTGAAACTGATTAATGAGTTCGCAAGTCAGACTCATGTACTCGCTTTAAATGCTTCTGTAGAAGCCAGCCGCATGAATCATACCGATAGCGGATTTGCCATGGTTGCCAATGAAGTCCGAACTTTAGCAGAACAATCAGGAAATGCAACGGCAGAGATTGAAGAAATGATTGGGGAAATTCAAACCGAAATTGCCGAAGTGATGCAAGCGATGAAAATCGGTTTCAAGCGAGTGCAGCAAGAAACTGAAATGGTTCAAAAAACCCGAAAAACACTAACAGAGATTGTACAAGCGAGTAATCAAACTCACGAATTTGTCAATCAAATTGCCGGGTCTGCCCGCCATCAAACCGAAACCTCAACCCAACTTTCTGAAACCATGCAACAGGTTGCTGCGATCGCTCACGCGAGTTCTCAACAAAGTGTACAAGTCCGTCAAGCCTTTGCTCAACTGATGCAAGTTGCGGCGGAACTACAAGACGGAGTTTCACAATTTAAGGTCACTCAAGTCTAGACAAATTTCATTCATTTCTCAGCTATTATTTCTAAGTTCAAAAGTTAGGCAATGTTGACAAAATCATCGAAAGTCAGTTATCATGTTTGGTATATTAGGGTGTAGTATCTATCAATTTGCAGCATTAAAGATAGCAAAATAATCACAGCTCATAGAGAGCGGGTGTGTCACTACAAATAACTCAAAATCCAACCCTAAGACTCAATAGATTGAAAGCACAACGAAGGCCAACCAATTCTATGATGCCATGTTGATGGTGTGTAGAGACAGGATTTTAATCATCAGGGAAGTCGCAGCAAATCCTTCATCAATCTTATTGAGATCGGGAAAGTAACTTTGATAACCAGGGTTAGTCAGTTGAGAACAGCGGTATAACACCCAACTCAACTCCAAGCAATCTAGAAAAGTCAGATTTTGATCAACGATTAACAGAAACTGCCTTAATCTTCCCGAACTCAAACCCGAGTTTTCTAATTGTCAAACGGTTTTCTCAAGGAAAATAGATTTACTGAATCTTAGAGTCATCCTTCCCCTTCTTTCCCCTTGAGAACTGTTTAAAATTAGCCAACGGAATGAATTAAGAAATAACTAGCTTGAACAATTCTAAAACCCACAATTAATGTGACTCGGAGCTGATATTGACATGGCGAATAATCAACACCTGGCTCAACTCAAACAGGGAGTTGAGATGTGGAACCAATGGAGAGCAAACAATCTAGAAGTCAAACCGGATTTACGCGGAGCTGATCTCAGTGGTGCCGATCTCAATGGCGTCAACCTCTGGATGGCGGATTTGTGGAGTGCCGATCTCTGGGGCGCAGACCTACGAGGAGCAGACTTAAGTGATAGCAACCTGTGGAGAGCCGATCTGCGGGGAGCCAACTTAGAAGATGCTAATCTGACTGGAGCCTATCTCTGGAGAACCGACCTACGAGGAGCCGATCTCACCAGAGTTAGCCTGATGGGAACAAACTTAAGTGAAGCCGATCTGTGGGGAGCTAACCTCCAAGGCGCGAATCTCAGTGAAGCCAACCTTTGGAAAGCCGACTTTAGAGGAGTTTACCTCAAAGACACGATCATCGACTTACAAACCAGTTGGGAACCGAAATGGAAACTGGTGTGGCAAATTCTCAACCAAGGAACAGAAGGATTAGATCTCGCAGAAGTCGATTTGCGAGAGGCTAACCTATGGAAAGCCGACCTTTCTCAAGTGAACTTAATTGGTGCCGATCTCTGGGGCGCAGATTTACGAGAAGTGAATCTCACCGGAGCCGATTTGTGGAATGTGAACCTAAGTGAAGCCGACCTGAGTCAAGCGAATTTAAGTGAGGCTGATTTGTGGCGAGCGAACCTCAAAGGCGCAGATCTCAGTCAAGGAAACTTCAAAAAAGCCAATTTCACCGAAACGAATCTAGAAGCCACTCAACTTCACGGGGCTAATCTAGAACAAGCGACTCTGACTGGCGCTTGTATTGCGGATTGGGATCTTGACAGTACCACCAATTTAAGTCAAGTGATCTGTGAATATGTATACTTGAAAGACGATCAACAAGGCCGTTGTCCAAGGGCGGATAAAACCTTTCGAGAAGGAGAATTTACAAAGCTCTTTCAACCCAGTCTGGACACAGTTGATATCGCTTTTGAAGCTGGCATTAATTGGCAGGCTCTTTATCTATCATTTCAAGCTTTACAACAGGAATACGGAAGCGAGCATCTATCAATTATTGCACTAGAAATGAATGGAGATCAAACATTAATTGTCCGCTTTAAAATCTCTCCATTTATCGAAAAATCCGAATTTAAAGTCATTGCAAATCAATTTTATACCAAACAACTTCATCAGCTCGAAAAACAGCATCAACAACGACTTACATTGGCTTCAACCGAGCCAGAATCGGATTTGACCCCCAGTGCGAATCTCATCGAAGTTATCCGTAAACTCGCGGTTATTCGGAGTCAACCCAGTATCATACATTCGGCATAACCTCTCAAGCTGCGGTTAATAACGATCAGATATAATACAGAAGGAAGGAAAGTCATTTGACTCTAAGGAGAAGAACTATTGAGTGCTGAATCAGCCAAGCTAGATAACTTGATTCACCAGTTAGACACACTCTGTCAACAATCTGCAACGGGTGATATCATTCTAAGCAATCCGGCCAAAGAAGGTAAACTTCATATTCAAAATGGCCAATTGCTCTACGCAACCAGTAATTTTCATCGAGTTCGTCGTTGGCATCGGGCGCTGAAAAAAAATAGTCCAAACTGGAAGCCCCAGCCTGTATCTGTTTCTTTTGATAACGAAAAGCCTTGGGAATATCAACTTCTTTATCAAGGTGTCGCTAACGAACAACTCACCCTAACTCAAGCTAAAAGCATTATTGGCTATGTTACAGTAGAAATTCTATTTTCTTTACTTCACTGTACCGATGTTTTTGCCAAAGTAGATGTGAATTCAGAAACAACGGCTAATGTCTCTTTGAGTTTAGGATTATCATTTAATGAACTTGAACCTGTCCTCACAAAAGCCGCACAATTGCGATCGCAATGGGACGCCGCAGGCTTAAGTTCGATGAACCCCATCGAAGCCCCGATTCTCCGCAAACCTGTTCATTCTCAAACATTATCGGGATGGGATAAATACCTCAACGGTAAATTTACACTGTGGGATATTTCTCTGCGTTTGGGAAAATCGATCACATCAGTCACTCGCGCTTTACTTCCCTTGATCAAAAAAGGATTAGTGCAGTTACGAACGGTTTCCGATCTTCGGGCCCCCACCTTTAACCTCAGAACTGCGAGTTGGGAGTCTACTCCAGGTGAGTCCGATCTCTCATCCGTTGAACCGGAAGAAGATAAGCCATTAATTGCTTGTATTGATGATAGTCCGGTTGTGTTTCAGGTCATGAAAAATATTCTGGAACCCGCAGGATATCAAGTCGTTGGATTACAAGATCCGGTACAGGCGATCGCTCAAGTTGCCCGATACAAACCCGATTTAATTTTCCTAGATTTGGTGATGCCAGACGCGAATGGTTACACTATCTGCCAATTTTTGCGAAAAGCACCGATCTTCAAAAATACACCTGTAATTATTCTCACCAGTCGTGATAATGTGATCGATCGCAGTCGCACCAAACTAATTGGAGCTTCTGGCTTTTTAGGAAAGCCACCCGATCCAGAAGAAACTCTGAGAATGGTGAGCCGATACCTGGGAAAAGCATCAGATGAGACATCAGGTGGTAGTAATTCCGGACTCGAAATTCGCAGTAAACTCGAACTCGAAGTAGGTGAATATTAAACCAGATCGATGGGTTAGAAACCGGTAAAAATTGAATTGGCAGTATTTGAGAGACGAAAAATTTTTCGATCATCATAATCAAATTTTGAGCCATCTGGGTGTATAATTATAGATATAAAGTCCACGAAAAACCCATCGCAAAAAATTCCTTGACCTTGGTGCATTGATAGGAAAGGAGTTGAAGCATCTACTGAGTTTTATAGAAGAGTCGGGTTAATCTGGATTAATTGATAATCATCTGAAAAATGCTGCAAATAAGTTTAAAAGGGTTCGGAATATCTCCAACCCAATTTGTAGTATTCAGAGAAGGGTTCTAGATCGAATAAAATATTGCATTTCATTGCCCTAAAATTTTCAAGCTTAAATTTTCAAGCTCAAATTTTTAAGCTTAAACTTTCAACCAAAGGGGTCGTATCTACATTATGATTAATGCAATTAGGAGATTAACGAATGGCGAACATTTTAGTCGTCGAAGATAGTAACATAGAAGCAACGATTTTAACAAACTGTCTACAAAAATCCGGTTTTCAGGTTCGCAGTGTCACCACAGCAGAAGCAGCAAAAGCCATGCTCACTGAACAAAACTTTGATGCCATTTTAATGGATGTTGTTCTACCTGGACAAAGTGGGTTTGGCTTGTGTCGAGAACTCAAAAAGCAAGAAAAAACGGCAGATATTCCGATTATTATCTGTTCGAGTAAATCTGAAAAATTCGATAAAAGCTGGGGTTTAAAGCAAGGGGCTTATGCCTATTTATGTAAGCCCATTAAAGAAGAAGAGATTATTCAAACTCTCAAAGGATTAATACATCAATAAAAAATATTTTTCCAACCAAAATTTCTCCTCTAAAATTACGAAAATCCGTTGACAGTGAGCGGAGTCAAACTCTTAGGAAAAATTCAATAGATTGACAAGAAGCCTAAGCTAAATCCCAATCTTTTTGCCTCCGAATTCCTGGCAGCAGGTGCTATAGATTTTGACAGTTTATGACAATTCAATCTTCCCCACAAGGAACTGAAAACTTTCTCAGTTTCTCAATCACACCCAATGTAAACGCAATGTTACCCGCCCGACAACTGGTTGAAATTATCAGCATTGCTTCCCATGACATCGTTCCCATTCCTCAAATGTCTACTGCAATTGTGGGTGTTGTTCCCTGGCAAGGAGAAGTTTTATGGACAGTCGATCTGAGTTATTGGATGGGCTTTGAACCTTTATTTAACTCATCGTTGAGTAACACAACGTATAGTATCTTAAAAGTAAAAACTCAAGGAAAATTTCTAGGTCTTTTAACTTATCAAGTCAGCAAATTTATCTGTTGTGAAACGCAAAAGAATCAAGGGATTACTGCGGCTGACTTAAACAATCTACCAGAATCCATCCTCCAGCATCCAGCTCGAAAAGACTGTATTAAAGGAGTTTGGACGAATTCCCAGGGGGAACGGTTGTTAATTTTAGATACAACCTCATTTCAACTTCTCGACAATTGAACCGGATCAACCCGCTCAATTGCTGACTCATGATTTGATTAAAATATTCTGCCTTTAACTAACTAACAATGACAGCTTCACCTTTGTATCCATCAAACTCTAATCTTCCAGAAAAAAATTCATCGGGATCGGCTTACTTAGAAAATGGAAAATTATCTAACATTCCAGCCAATAGTCTCGAGAATGCCGCGATTATTCCGTTTGTTGTCGATACCAATAACCAATCTGTTTACACCCCGAGTAAACGCACTGGATTAAAAGCCAGAACCACAGCCCTTTCCCAAGAATTAACAGCGTTACGCTCTAATATTGACGCTCGCATTAACCAACTGCAAAACTTCATCGAAAAAGAAGGAACCGCCGCCGAACGAGCCGAACTGATTAACCTGATTACTCGGCGAATGCGGGAATCTCTGGAAATCGAAAAAATTTGTCAAACCGTCGTTGAAGATGCCCGTCTAGCCTTACAGAGCGATCGCGTCATTGTCTATCGCTTCGACCCGACCTGGAAAGGCACGATTATCGCCGAATCCGTTGACAGTCAATGGCCTACAGCTCTCGGTGCAGAAATTACCGATCCTTGTTTTGCCGATCGCTATGTGGAATTTTATCAAAAAGGTCGAGTTAAAGCCACTGCCAACATCTATGACGCGGGACTCACCGACTGCCACATTGCTCAACTCGAACCCTTTGCGGTGCAAGCCAACCTGATTACTCCGATTTTAATCAAAACCCCAGATAATCCCACCGGTGTACTATATGGTCTCCTGATTGCTCATCAATGTGCGAACACTCGCATTTGGCTGGAAACAGAAATCGAATTTTTCAGCCAACTGGCAACGCAAATGGGGTATGCCCTCGATCAAGCTATACTGCTGAGAAAACAACAAGCCGCCGCTCAACAAGCTCAACAGCTTAACTATATTAATTCCCAAATCCGCAAATCCTTCAGCGTTGACGACATATTAAACACCGTTGTTGAAGAAACTCGAATCATCCTCAAAAGCGATCGCGTCATCGTCTACAGTTTTGATAGCAACTGGAAAGGTACCGTGATTGCAGAATCTGTGGATTTGAAATGGCCAAAATCCCTTAATGCAGTCATTGACGACCCTTGCTTTGCAGATCGCTATATTCAGCCTTATTTACGGGGACGAGTTGCGGCGATTAATAATGTCTACGAAGTGGGGTTAGATGAATGTTATCTGGCTCAACTCGAACGTTTTGCGGTTAAAGCCAATTTAGTGGCTCCCATTCTCGTCAACCAAAAGTTAATGGGATTACTGATTGCTCACCAATGTTCAGAGCCGAGAGCCTGGACAGAACTCGAAATCGATCTGATCCGAAAAGTAGCGGTACAATCAGGATATTCTCTCGATCAAGCCTATATTCTTCAAGAACAACAAGCCACCGCCCGAAAAGCGAAATTCCTCAACGAAATCACCATTCAATTTCGCAAGAACACCAGCAACCCAGAAGAAATTTTTGATTCAATTGTCGAAGATGCGAGAACTGCTCTGAGGGCGGATCGGGTGCTTATCTATCAATTCGATCAACACTGGGCCGGAAAAGTGATTGCAGAGTCAGTCAATAGCAAATGGTCGATAACACTCGGGAAACAAATAGCCGATCCCTGCTTCACGACAGATTATATCAAGCCCTATGCAAGGGGTCGAGTCACCAGCATTGAAAATATTAACGAGTCTGGATTGGATGACTGTTATTCACAGATGTTGGAGCCTTTTGGGGTGAAAGCGAACATCGTTGCCCCTATTATTGCTGATACTCAACTACATGGACTGTTAATCGTTCATCAATGTTCAGGTCCGCGAAAATGGAGCGAGTCTGCGATTCGCTTTACCAAACAACTCGCCATTCAAATTGGTTTAGCCCTGGATCAATTCCTACTCTTTCAAAAACAGCAAAACGCCGCCGAACAAGCCCGTCGTCTCAACGAGATTAGTTCTCGGATTCGAGAATCTCTCAATGCCGAAGATATCTTACAAACATCTGTTGAAGAAACAAAATACATCTTAGGGGTTGACCGGGTCATCATTAATCAATTTAACTCCAATTGGACTGGAAGCATTGTCGCCGAATCCGTCAATGGTGAACTCACAAAAACCTATGGACTGGCTGTAGAGGACTTTTGTTTAGCCGAGAACTATATCAAACCCTATGTTCGCGGACGAGTCAAAGTCGTTGACAACATTTATTCAGGTGAACTGAGTGACTGTCAAGTGGGTCAGCTTGAATCCTATCAAGTCAAAGCGATGGTTGTCGCACCGATTCTCGTCAAACAAGAACTCTACGGACTACTCATCGTCCATCAATGTGCATACCCACGCCCTTGGAAATCCCACGAAGTCGAACTCGTTCAGCAGATTGGGATTCAAATTGGTTATGCACTAGAACAGTCTTTCTTGCTCGAAGAACAACTCGCCGCAACTCAACAAGCCCAACTCTTGAGTGAGATCAGTTCTCGAATTCGAGAATCCCTCGATCCCGAACAAATTATTCAAACAACTGTGATCGAAAGCTTAGAATTAGTTCGAGGAGATCGGATCGTCATTTATCGTTTTAATGAAGAACCCGAAGAAAGCAGCGACCAAATCGTTGTCACCTTGGCTTCAGAGGCGGTTCAACCCGATTGTGTGCAAATTTTGCCGGAACTCTCCGACACCGAAGAAGAGCGTCAACCCTTCGATCACGTGCGTTTACCTCTGTGTCCGGAACTGTTGAAAGGATATCGTCAAAACCGGATTCAGGTGATCGCAAATCTCGAAGAAGCAACCCTCACACCCGCCTATCAAGAACAACTGCGTCAGTGGGGCGTTAAATCTTTGGTCAGTGTACCGATTATGGTCGATCAACAACTGTATGGACTGCTCGAAGTCCATCAATGCACTCAAATCGACATCTTACCCGAATCGGAAATGGAAGGATTCCGACAAGTTGCATTACAAGTCGGTTATGCTTTGGAGCAGGCTTACCTCTTGACTCAAATCGAACAAGCCAGAGAATTTGCCGAACACGCCCGACTCGAACAACAACAGGAAAAAGAGCAGCTCGAATCTCAAATTGAAACCTTTTTGGGCGATATTGAAGAATCGTTTAACGGAGACTTAACCGTTCGGGCGCGAGTTGCAGAAGGGGTGATGGGAACAGTCGCAGACTTCTTTAATGCCACCATCGAGAGTTTACAGCGATTGGTGCTGCAAGTTCAAGAGGGCGCGAACGTGATGAGTTCTACTGTCGTTGATAGCGAACAGGGGATTCAAGAATTATCCAATGAAGCGCTGCGTCAAGCTTCTGCGATTAACGAGGCTCTCAATCAAATTCAGACCATGGCTAATTCTATTCAAGGCGTTGCTGAAAATGCTCAATCAGCTCAAACTCAAGTGCGATCGGCAGCCGACATCCTGCAAAAAGGCGATCTAGCCATGAATGATACCGTTGAGGGGATTTTAACCATTCAAAAAACAGTATACCTGACCGCTCGCAAGGTGAAAAATTTGGGTGAAGCCTCTCAGAAAATTTCCCGGGTTGTGAATTTGATTAATGAGTTTGCCAATCAAACCCATATTTTAGCCTTAAATGCTTCAGTAGAAAGTACCCGTTCGATGGAAGATGGTCAAGGGTTCTCAACTGTCGCCACCGAAGTCCGAACCTTAGCCGAACAATCTGCCAATGCGACGAAAGAAATTGAGCAAATTGTTGAGGAAATTAAGACAGAAACCCATGAAGTCGTTCGGGCGATGAAAATCGGATTAAAACGAGTAATGAACGGAACAAAATTAGTCAAGCAAACTCGTCAAACTCTGACTGAATTGGTGGAAGTGAGTTCTTCAATTCGAGATTTAGTCGAACAAATTGCCGACTCTGCGACAGAACAGGCTCAAACTTCCGGACAAATTTCGCAGACCATTAAAGAAGTGGCAGGAATTGCGCGTTCTACCTCTGAACAGTCTTCACAAGTGGTCGATTCTTTTACCCAACTGTTAGGAGTTGCAGGGGAGTTGCAAACTGGAGTTTCTCAGTTCAAAGTCAAAGAATAAACAACCTCGACAGCTCTTACAGTGAACAGTTTTTTCAGTTTACAGTTACCAGTCCAGGGATTAAAATCCCTGTCTAATACTTAAAGTCCTCGTGCGTAGGACGGTCTACTGTTCATTGTTCACTGATTACTGTTCACCCTGAGCGAAGTCGTTGGGTTCACTGTCTACTGTGTACTGTTAACTGTTGAAGATGCCTACCATTACTCAGGATCAATCTTACGAATTTTTTGTTCAAGAATCCTTAGAACTTTTAAACCTTCTTGAACAAGGATTAATGAGTCTGGCTCAAGACCATGACCTCCAAAAACTTCACGGACTCATGCGTGCTGCTCACTCTATTAAAGGGGGGGCGGCTTGTGTGGGGTTAATGGGAATTCAAGAAATTGCTCATCAACTTGAAAATGGAATTCGAGCCTTATATCCAGAAGATACTGTTTTTGATTTAGAATTAGAAGAATTACTCTTACAAGCCTTCGACTGTTTGCGATCGCCCATTCTTGAACAAATTGAAACCGGATCTTGTGACGAAGCCATTGCAGTCAGTCGCGCTCAAGGGATTTTTATTAACATCGAAGCCAAGCTCGGAATCCCCCTCGAAGAAGCCGTTGAACTACCAGAAGTTCCCCTCGAAACAGACATGACGCTGTTTTTATTTGAGCAAGAAGTTCCAGCTAGTTTACGTCAGATTCAAAATTTATTAACGACTTCACCCGAAAATTTTCAAGAAGAACTGCAAGGACAGTTAGAGGTTTTATCAACCCTCGGAAGTATGTTAAATCTATCTGGGTTTACAACAATTACTCAAACAACTTTAGACGCATTACAACTGCATCCAAATTTAGCAGTCGAAATTACAAAAGTCGCCTTAGCCGATCTCTGGATTGGACAAAAAGCTGTTTTAGAAGGCGATCGCACCGAAGGCGGAAAACCAAGTGTAGCCCTAATTGATTTTACCAAAAATCAAGTTAAAACTATAGAAATTCAAGCTGAAGTCACTCAGGAGTTGAGCCATTCAGAGAATCAGGATAAACGGAATAAAACCTTATTAATTGCCTCGTCTGAACAACCCAAACTCAGCGAACTTTTATTACAAGCTTATGATCGGTTGCGAATTCCACTGTTAGAGCAAATCGAATCAGGAAAATCACCGACTCCAGAAGACATTAAAACCATTGAACCTGTTTTAGAGCAGTTAGAAACTCAACTCGGATGTTCTTTAAAAAATACTGCAAAACTCAGCACACTTTCTATTTTAGAGGATCAAGTTGAACCCACTTCAGAACATCTAGAAAATAACCATTCTCAGGGTTCCAGCCTTCAGTCAACCCCTAATATTACCGAAGAACTACAAACTCAACTCGAAATGTTAGGAACGCTGGGAAATATGTTAAACTTATCCCAGTTTAGTGCGATCGCTCAAACAGCTTTAGAGACTTTAGATAGCGATCCTCTATCACATTTCAAAATTGGTATACTCGCCTTAGCCGAATTTTGGACAGTAGAAAAAGCAATTCTGACAGGTCAAGAAATTCAAGAAGAAGTCCCTCCCTCAGAATCTCCTTCTCAACCCTCAACTTCCGTTGATTCTTCTGTCTCTCGTCAAATCTCATTAGGAGTGAGAGTCGATGTCACTCGATTAGATTTAATTAATAATTTAGTCGGAGAACTCGCCACACAAGATAATAGTTTTCTCCTCCATAATCAAAAATCTGAAACTGCATTAGAGCGATTAGAAACAATTCGCAACCAATTTCGTAAATCCTTAGTGAAAGCTCAAAATCACACAGATTTTCATCGATCTAATCGAACCGTTAATCCAGAGGATTATCAAAGAGTTTCTAAATCCATCAATCTCTTACTTCAAAGAACAGTAGAAGAACTTGACCAAGTGCGAGAAGTCATTTATGATATGAAATGGCTGACGCTACAGAGCCAACAAATCATCAAAAAACGTCAACAAACCCTACAAAAAGTTCAAAAGCATTTAACAGAAACTCGAATGCTACCTGTGGAATCCCTTTTAAATCGATTTCCTCGGATGATTCGAGATTTATCCGTTCGTAAGCAAAAGCAAGTCAAACTTGAATTAATTGGTAAAAATACATTAGTTGATAAAGCAATTTTAGAAAAATTATACGATCCTTTAGTTCACCTCCTTAGAAATGCGTTCGATCACGGAATTGAAGACCCCACAGTTCGTCAGTTAAGAGGAAAGCCCCAGTCAGGAAAAATCGAAATCAAAGCCTATCAGCAAGGAAACTATACCTATGTAGAAATCAAAGATGATGGTCAAGGTATTGATGTCGAAAAAATTCGTTCTCAAGCCATCCAGAAAGGAATTATCTCTATAAAAGAAGCCGAACGACTTTCTAAAACTCAAACCTATGAGTTATTATTTTATCCTGATTTTTCAACTCGTGAAACCGTCAGTGATTTATCAGGTCGAGGAGTCGGTCTAGAAGCAGTTCGCAATCAAATTGAATCTTTAAAAGGATATATTAGTATTCAATCAGAATTAGGAAAAGGAACTACATTTACCCTGCGTTTACCTTGGACATTAACCATTACAAAACTGCTCGTCTTTGAAATCGCCAACAATCTATTTGCAATTCCTCTTGATACTTTAGCCGGAATTGTTTCCGCAAAGCCTCAAGAAATTTCTACAGAGGGTCAACAAGAGTTTTATAACTGGTACGGTCAAAAAGTTCCCCTAGTTCAATCCTTGTTCTTAAATTATAACTACCCCGGCGAGATTAACTTTATTCATAGTGACTATCAGTTAAATTCTCAAACAAAAAGTAGTATTGACAGAAAAGATCACTCAATATTACTGTTAATTTCTCAGGGATTAGAAACAGCCTGTCTCAAGATCGATCAAGTATTAATGGAACAAAACTTGACCATTAAACCCTTTGGAGAAATCTTTACAGCCCCTTCATACTTATATGGTTGTACCATTTTAGGAGATGGTCGTCTCGTTCCAGTTATTGATAGTCCAGAGCTATTAACCTATTCTCATCAACAGTTTTCTTCCACCACCCCACTGAAAGTCTTATCACCTCAAAGAAAACCTAAAAATTCTCCGAAACGAACCGTTCTCGTGATAGATGATTCAATTACAACTCGTCAATCTCTATGTACAACATTACAAAAAGAAGGATATAAAATTCTACAAGCCAACAATGGAAAAGAAGGATTAAAGCAACTAGAGCAACACAGTTCAGTGAATATTGTAATTTGTGATTTAGAAATGCCAGAAATGAACGGATTTGAGTTTTTAAGTCACTGTCGCCGTCAATTTAAAATAGATAAACTTCCCGTATTAATTCTAACCTCTCGGAATAACGATCGTCATCGGAAACTCGCCAAACAACTTGGAGCAAATGACTATCTTACTAAACCCTGGAATGACAAGGAATTAACGCTAACATTACAACATCATCTAGCACAGTGTCAAATTTAACTCAGTCAATTTCCGGGAACTTGTCCGGCGGGTTCAAACTTGACAAATAGTATTCAAATAGTATTTTAAACTCAAACACAGGGGAAGAGGTCAGAGAAATGACTTTTTCCTCTCTGTTAATTTGCCAAAATGTGATAAACTAATTTGATTCCTCAAACTTGAGTTTATTACAACTAGACTTGATTACAACTAGACTGGGAGTGAAAGGATATCTAGCACTGAGGAGTATCAACTAAAAACCCAAACCTCTGGCATTTAGAGTTTATTATTAATCATCGTGAGTTTAAAGCCTAAAATGTTCTCTCGATATCAGCTATTCACAGGAACCCGACATCGATATCTTGTTATTTTTTTAGCTGTTGTTATTGTTCTAGGGGTTGTTTTTCGGTTTATCGAGCTTGATCGTAAACTGTTCTGGCATGATGAAGTTTACACCAATTTGCGAAGTTCAGGGTATAGTGTTAGTGTTGCTTATCCCAAGCTTTTTAGCAATAAAATTTACTCTCCACCTGAACTCCTCATCTATCAAGAAATGAAACCGGAGAGCACATTTAAAGATACAATAAATTCCTTAAGAGTTGAAGATCCTCATCATCCACCCGTTTATTTTCTGATCGCTCGGTATTGGATGTTTTTATTTGGATCATCAGTAACAGCCTCTCGGTTTTTACCTGCATTATTAAGTTTACTCTCTTTACCCTTAATGTATGGTTTAGCCTGGGAACTTTTTGGCTCTCATTTTACAGCATTGCTCGCCACAGCTTTTCTAGCATTATCCCCTTTTGATATTTTATTTGCTCAAACCGCCCGCCAATATAGTTTACTAACTGTTTTCATTCTAGGGAGTAGCTATTTACTACTCAAATCAATTCGTTCATCGGGTTACTTATTCTGGATACTGTATAGTTTAGTTTCAGTATTAGGATTATATACACATCCTTTTTTTGCTTTCACACTTCTTGCTCAAGGCTCCTATGTACTCCTTTTAATTTCTGTCTCTGAATCTCACCGATCTGCTCTTCATCTCTTCTTAAAATTTCTAGTCTCATCAGTTATAATACTTCTTTTATTTAGTCCTTGGATCTATATTATAGTCACTAATATTCAGCAAGTTGTTGGCACAACAGACTGGACTAAACAGACTTTGAGTTATTTAGATCTATTCAAATATTGGATTTTGAATTTTACCGTTCTCTTTATCGATATTGACTTCGGCTTTAACAATATCCAAACTTATTTACTCAGGCTACCTTTTGTTATTTTAACTGTTTTCGGTTTATATCAGATATGTACTCAAACACCTCCTAGAACTCGACAATTTATTCTCACGTCTATTTTTGTTCCTTTTTTATTTTTAGCTCTTCCTGATTTACTACTAGGAGGACGACGTTCTGCAACAACTCGCTATCTAGTTTCTTGTTTTCCCGCTATCCAACTTGCAGTGACTTATGTATTCGCTACTCATATTAATAGCGGTCGATTTTCATTAGCCGATAGCATACACGTGTGGCGAGGAATATTAATATTTTGTTTTACCGCTAGTCTTGTTTCCTGTAACGTTAGTGCTTTTTCTCAAACCTGGTGGTCGAAAATTCCCAGCTACTGGAATGCAGAAATTGCTCGTCAAGTGAATGCAGTAAATTCAGCTTATGTAATCACTGATTCCGGAGATTATGGGATTAATTTTGGAGAAATTATTTCACTGAGCTATTTATTGAATAAAGATGTAAAAATCATTTTACTGGATCAACCGCCAAAATTATCTTTGATTCCTAAAAGTTCAACAGTTTTTGTATTTCATCCTTCCATATCTCTACGCAAACGTCTCGAACAAAATCAATACAGACTTGAAAAAATTCCTCCATCAAATGAGCTATGGAAAATTAGTTCATCATCAACTTAGAGTCCGATCAACTCTTTCTGATAACGAACTTGATACCGCGATCTCAGATCTGAAGTCAGTTTTAGTTTTTGATTCTAGATCTAGATATTGAAAAGAAACTTAAAATAATCGTTTGAGATTCTTATCGAAAAGTTATTCTTGGATAACCGATCAACTAAAATCAAACTATTCTTGGAAGTAATATTAAAATTCTATGACAGTCTCTCATCCTCCCTCAAAAGAAATAATTCAACAGTTTCAGCTTTTACAAAATCAACTTCGTCAGCAAGCCTCAGCAGCAGAAGGACTTCATTTAGATGATTATGATGTCTTGGTGATTCCTTCTCTCACCCTCGATCAACAACAACTTCAAAAAGTTCCCGGTGTTCATCAATACGAAGAACGGTTGCTTTTTTCATTAACTCGTTTGCGAAACCCTCGAATGCGTCTTATCTATGTGACATCTCAGCCTATTCATCCCAGTGTAATTGATTATTACTTACATTTAATGCCGGGAATTCCGTTTTCTCATGCTCGCGATCGCCTATTACTCTTTTCAACCTATGATTCCTCTCCCCAATCTCTCACTGAAAAAATTCTCAAACGTCCTCGTTTAATTGAACGAATTGCGAATGCTTTACGTCCAAAACAATCTTACATGGTCTGCTACAATTCTACCTCTTTTGAACGGCAACTTTCAGTCAAGTTAGGAATTCCCTTACTCGCCTCCGATCCTGATTTACTCTATTGGGGAACAAAAAGCGGAAGTCGGCAAATTTTTGGAGAATGTAATATTTCCTATCCCGATGGAAGTTCTCTCGTTTTTAGTGTAGAAGATTTAGTCGAAGCTACAACCCAATTATGGGAACGACAACCCCAGGTTAAACGATTGGTTGTCAAGCTCAATGAAGGCTTTTCTGGTGAGGGAAATGCCTTGCTCGATTTACCCTCCGTTCAAGATTTAACCTATTCAGAACGCTTAAAAATCATTCAAGATAGCCTCCCGAATTTACGCTTTCAATCCCAAGATGAAACCTGGGAAAAATACAGTGATTGTATTCGAGATTTGGGAGCAATTGTTGAAGTTTTTATCGAAGGAAAAGTTAAGCGATCGCCTAGTGTTCAATGTCTGATTCATCCGGATGGCAATGTCGAAGTTCTCTCAACTCATGATCAAATTCTCGGAGGACCCGATGGTCAGATTTTTGAAGGTTGTCGCTTTCCCGCTGATGAAGCTTATCGACTCGGTTTGCAGGAAATGGGCGAAAAAGTTGGGGAAAACCTAGCTCAAAAAGGAGCTTTAGAAAGATTTGGGTTAGATTTTGTCACCGTTCTTCGAGATGATTTGGGTTCAAATGTTTGGGATATTTATGCCATTGAAATTAACTTACGTCGAGGAGGAACAACTCATCCCTTTATGACGTTGAAACTCTTAACAAATGGTTCCTATGATCGAGCAACTGGATTATTTTATAGCCGACAAAAGAAACCTAAATTTTACATGGCTTCAGATAATTTAAAAAGTCAACAGTATCAAGGATTACTCCCGAATGATTTAATGGATATTGTTGCCCATCATGGCTTACATTTTGATAACAGCACTGAAACTGGAACAGTATTTCATTTAATGGGTTGTTTATCTGAATTTGGAAAACTGGGCTTAACTTGTATTGGTAATACACCTCAAGAAGCTCAAGATATTTATAACCAAGTAGTTGCCATTTTAGATCAAGAAACACAAACAGTACACAGTTTTGTCAGTAAACAGTAAACAGTACACAGGTGACAGGTGACAGGTGACAGTGAATTAAATTTAGTCCTTGGGAAAGAACTTAATGTTTTAGACAGAGACTTTAATCTCTGGCCTCTTTTACAGTACACAGTAATAGGATAAAATTAAAGATGAGAACTTAATCGAGGGTAATGATGACGACTCATTTTATTGAAGCTGAAATTGACCTGAATGAATCTCCTCAACAGTTGCAAAAAGACATTGAAACTGAACTGCAAAAACGAGGAACACCTCTGCGTTGGGCAATCACAAGCGTTGATGAACAGCAGCAAAAAGTTCAGGTAGAAGCTGTTGTAACAACCGAAGAAACATCAACACCTGCAACCGCAAAATAAAGCTGTAAAAAATAAAGCCGTAATCAGTGGGTGATGGAAAATTTAGTCCTGAACCCGCTTAATTTACTTACTTATGATATTGTGAATGTTGAATATTCGCGATCGCACCGACAATAATTCGATGTTCTTGAACTTGAATCCGAGCGTGTAGAGTTTCTGCGGTATCATCAGGTAAAATTGGTACAGCCGCTTGCATCAAAATCGGACCACTATCCACTTCTAACTCCACTAAATGAACTGTACAGCCTGTAATTTTCACACCCGCTTTCAAGGCTTGTTCAATCGCATGAATTCCCGGAAAACTCGGTAACAAACTGGGATGAAGATTAATAATTTTTTGCGGAAAGGCATCAATTAAAACCGGAGTCACAATTCGCATCCAACCTGCCATCACCACCCAGTCTACCTGATACTGATTTAAAGTTTTGACAATGTCTCGATCAAGGTCTTCGCGCTGAGAATACTGGCGATGATTGAGTAAAATTGAAGGAACTTCAAACTTTTTGGCTCGTTCTAAAACTTTAGCGTTAGGATTATTGTAAATTAAAACTTGAACTTGAGCATTGAGTTTTTGTTCAGCGATCGCCCTCGCAATCACTTCAAAATTACTGCCACTTCCTGATGCTAAAATCCCTAATTTGAGTGGAGATCCCTGAAAAGGAACAGACGGGATAATTTCGGGAGAGACAAAGCTAGGTGTGGGATCGATAGATGTTAAATCGGAATTCATTGATAGATTAAAATTGATAGATTAAAATTGATAGATTAAAAAATTCAAAATAAAATCTCACTATTTTGTAGAATAGTTCTACAGCCAATTAACTGCAAGTGAGGCAGATGAAATCAACTCCTACCTCTAATCAAAATCTTCTCGATCAAGATGCGATCGCCGCGTGGATATTTCTCAGTCCGGCTGCTTTACTCATGGCTATCTTTGTTCTCTGGCCGATCGCGTACCTCTTTTATTTGAGTTTGACTGAGGGTAATTTTACCACTTCCGGCGTGCGTTGGGTCGGTCTCAAGAACTATTGGCAGTTAATCGTAAGTCCAGATTTTTGGCAAGTGATAGGGAATACGGTCTATTTTACCGTCGCCACTGTGCTTCCGAGTCTTGTGATTCCCCTCGCACTCGCCGTATTATTAAACCAAGCCCTAGCCTGGCGCGGAATTCTACGAACCGCTTATTTTATTCCTTCAATTACTTCACTGGTTGCTGTCGGTTTGGGGTGGCGTTGGTTGTTCCAAACTGATGGCCCGATTAATGCGTTTTTATCCAATTTTGGGTTCGATCCAATTCCTTGGCTGAGTAGTACCGTTTGGGCAATGCCTGTCCTGATTTTACTCAGTATTTGGAAACAATTGGGCTTTAATATGGTTGTATTTTTAGCAGGATTACAAGCAATTCCTCTCAACCGCTATGAAGCCGCAGAACTGGATGGGGCGAACTTTTGGCAACAGTTTTTGTACGTGACTTTACCGGGATTAAGACCTACTTTAGTCTTTGCAACCGTTACCACTGCAATTTTTACCTTACGGAGTTTTGAGCAGGTTTATATTATCACGGGAGGCGGCCCACTAAACTCGACTAATCTATTAGTTTATTATATTTATGACCAAGCCTTTGCTCAATTTGATTTCGGGTATGCCGCCGCTGCTGCAACCATTTTGTTAGGCGTTGCTTTAATTTTAGTTTATATTCAGTTACGAGTCTTTGAAAAGGAGAATTAAGTTCGGAGTTACGCTTGAGTGCAGCAAAATATTTCAAGTTTGAAAGTACACCACGTTACTGAATTCGGAGTTGCACTTGAGTGCATCAAAGTATCGAGAGTGCTGAAGCACAACTACGCTAGTTTTTAAAGAGCCGCATCACAACTACGTTACACTTTTAAATTTGAGTTAATCTTTTATTCTGCTGGTTTTGGTTTAATTTCTTGTTCTTCAAAAACCTTCCAAAGAATCGGAGAGAGGTTACTATCGAGACGACCCGAGCGAATCAAGTCTGCATAAGTATCTGCTTCGATATCAACCATTTCTTCTAGTAATAATTTCAAACTCAGCTCCTGTAAAGCAGAATGTTCAGCCTGCATTTTGTCAATTTTTTCTTGAATCTGGTCTAGCTCTAGCTTGACTAAATTTGCTTGATATTGATAAAACTCTGGATCAGTTTCTTGTCTGCGAATCACATCTACTAGATGATTTTGAACTCGATTTAAAGCAATCCGACGAGCAATCAATTCTAAATATTCTTGACGTAGAGGTTGCTCGCCAATTAATCCTAATTTATCCAGTAAAGGTTGAGTGGTTAACCCTTGAACCAATAACGTAAATAAGACCACTCCAAAAACAGTGGCGATAATTTCATCCCGTTGTTGTAAAGCAATAGGAACACTTAAAGCCAATGCGATCGAAACAGAACCTCTGAGTCCTCCCCACCAAAGAACAGTTTGAATTTTGAAATCAATTTTCGAGTTGGCGAATCCATTACTAATCGCACTTAACCCATAGGTACTAATCGCACGGGTGATAATCATTCCCCCAATCGTAATCAGAATCGGTTGAATATTATCTGCTAAATTTTGAAATTCAATCTGATCTCCAATCAACAGAAAAACAATTGAATTCACAAAAAATGCCAGAAACTCCCAAAATTCACTGACAATAATCCGAGTCCGGGGATTCATCCCAATCCGAGAACCGAAATTCCCTAAAATCAAACCAACGGTAACGACTCCAATTACACCAGAACCGCCTAAATCCTCCGTTACCACATAAGTTCCGTAAGCCGAAACCAGCGTTAAAGATTGTTCAACCAAAGAAGAATCAAATCGTTGAGTCAGATAGGAAATTCCAAACCCAATTAAACTCCCAACTCCCGCACCAATTCCTACAAATGTAAAAAACTGGAGTAAAGTTTGGGAAATAGAAAACTCGCTGGTTCCCATCGGTATCCCCACCAGCAAGCTAAACGCAACAACCGCTACCCCGTCGTTAAATAGACTTTCTCCCTCCATCAACGTTCGTAAACGTTGGCTGGCTCCTAACTCCTTTAATAAAGCGACAACAGAGATCGGATCGGTTGCAGATAAACTCGCCCCCACTAATAAAGCGATCGCGATCGGAATTCCCGCAAACCAATTTAGTCCAAAGGCGATCCCAACCACCGAAATGATAACTCCAACCACCGCAAACAGGGTGACAGGAATCAAATCTCGTTTCAACTCTCGCCATTTCAGGTTCCAACCCGCCTCGAACAATAAAGGCGGAAGAAAAATTTCTAAGATGAGTTCCGGAGAGAGGTTAACCAGGCGAATATCCTCAAACGCCAGAACCAATCCCACAATCACTAAAAGTAGGGTGAAGGGAATGCGACGGAACCATACGAACAAGCGAGAGAGTGTCGCAACACTCAGAGAAACCAATAAAACTAATAAAAATTGCTCTAGGTTTTGCTTAATCGCAATTTCACTCAGGGCAGCTTCTGGGGTCATAGGGTCTAGGATTCGGGTTAGCCAAAAACACGATCATCATACCAAATCCCGCATTTACAGTACACAGTTTTTACAGTGAGCAGTGACCAGTTTTTTCTGTTTACAGTTTGACAGTAAACAGTGACCAAGTCGTACAGTACAGAGTTTTCAGTTATTCAGCGCCATCCAATTCTCCACTGTGTACTACTCACTGTTCACCCTGAGCGAAGTCGAAGGGCTCACTGCTCACTGCTCACTGCTCACTGCTTACTGCTTACTGTGTAATCGTCTTATTTGCTGAGTAAGCCTTGGAATTGTCTGATAGCAGCAGCTCCAATATTAAACAGAGCCCAGCTTCCAGCCGCAATGATAGGTAGTAAAACGATAACGATACGAAAATCAAAATCCATTTGTTCTCCTCCAGTTTATTAAAAAAGTTCTCATAACTTTATTTTTATCTCATTTTTCCCCATTCCTCAATCCTTAATTTTTTTGGGAGACGAAAAGCAGGGTCACTGTTCCGTTATTTTCTGAGCGTGAACTAGGGCTAAGTGCTGATAATGTTGAGCGTGTTCGATTAGATCCTGTGCTTCGGCTTCGGACACCTCTCGTCTGGGTTTAGCCGGGACACCTGCAACCAGAGTTCGGGGCGGAACATCTTTTGTTACCACTGCTCCAGCTCCGATAATACTCCCACTCCCCACACGCACCCCGTTCAAAATAATCGCTCCCATCCCGATCAAGCTTCCCCGTTCGATATGAGCCGAATGAACGACAGCTCGATGTCCAACAGTGACAAAATCTTCCAAAACGGTAATTTGACCCGGATCACCATGTAAAATTGCCCCATCCTGAATATTAGTATTGGCTCCGAGCTGAATTTTCTCCACATCTCCACGAACCACAGCAGAATACCAAATACTGACCCCAGAAGCCACATCAACCCATCCCATAACCGTTGCATTGGGAGCGATAAAGGTTGCTAGAGACAAATCGGGAACAGGCCAATTTATTCCCTCTCTCCAAAACGACTGATTCGTGTCATTATTCATGCGTCAATCCTTAAGTCATTGCTAAGTCGGTGAATATTAACCGAAAGGGAAGAATCACCCCCGCTATAATAGAGTTTACAATCCCTGGTGCGAAACTTATTTCACCATGAATTCTGCCTTGCAGTATCCTATATTCGGCTCGGAAATTCGCTGTCCTCACTGTCGTCAAAAGATTCCCGCTTTGACGTTGACAGATACATACTTGTGTCCACGTCATGGTGCTTTTGAAGCTGATCCCAAAACCAGTGAATTAGTCCATCTTCAGTCCGGACGACATTGGCGTCAATGGAATGGAGAGTGGTATCGACAGCACACTCATCCTGACGGAATTCGATTTGAAATTCACGAGGCGTTAGATCGGCTCTATACTCAAGGCTATCGTGCTACTCGCGTGATCATTGCCGAACGTTATCGAGACTTGATCAGTTCCTATCTCGAACGGAGTACCCCCTGGCGCGGTCAGTCGGAGACCACTCAGCCCAAACTCTATGGCTTACCTGTTGAATTTAGTCCCGATCCTCAAGAGGAACCCTGTTGGGATGTGATTAATTTTGACTTGGAAAAAGAACAAGGAGTGCCAATTCGTTATCCCTATTTTCGCCTGTTTGAATAGTTTATTGGAGTTCAGCCTCGACTTCTATGTTCTATGCACCATGCCTCTATTCGCACTGCTGATATTCATCGGGCGATCGCGTTTTATGAGCAACTCGGTTTTCAAGTCTGTGAGCGCTTCACGACAGGTTATACCTTAGCTTGTTGGATGGAAGGGTTAAACGGGCGCATTGAATTGATTCAAATTCCTCAGCCCTCACCTCCACCGGATGCTTTTTCTGATGAGCATTATGTGGGGTATTATCATCTTTCCTTTGACTTGAGTGATGCCACTCCAAATTTACCGCAATGGTTAAATCATCTTCAAGAACAGTTTGAGAACGCCGTTCAAGATCAACCCGATTTATACCAACCGTTGAAAGTGTTGCTAGAACCCACTCAACAAATGATTGGGAATTCGGTTTATGAAGTCACTTTTATCGCAGATAGCGATGGTTTACCCTTGGAGTTTATTCGCCTACTCAAAAAAGGATAAAAAGCGATCGCCTCACCTTTGAGAAAAAGTGAAGCGAAAGTTCAGTCACCGAAATAATCAGAAGTGAGTAAGAGGGGGAAACCTCCCCCATCTCATCAATTAGTATTAGCCAATATTATTAGCCAATATTATTAGCCAAGTTGACGCCAAGTGAGTTGACCCACAATCCCATCAACGATTAAACCTTCACGACGTTGGAATGCTTCAACCGCTGCGCGAGTATTCTGACCGAAAATACCATCAATATAGAGTCGGAAGAAACCATTTGCATGAAGGCGTAACTGAAGACATTCAACAGCATTACCGATCTGACCCTCATACAGTTCAGGCATCTGAACATTATAGGGATATTTTGTGGTTTTCAGCGCATAAAAGAAATCCCAACCTAAGCGAGCAAATTCATCATCGCACAATGCACCCCAGGTATTTTCTCCGATAATCCCATCAACAACTAAGCCACCATAATAGGCTTGAAAATGCTCAACAGCCGCCTTCATTTGAGGGCCATATTGTCCGTTGAAACCGAGCCGATATCCGTAAGCCATTAAACGCTGCTGTGCGAAACGAACAGCCTCTCCTGCTACACCTAATTGTAAAACAGGAAGGTCAATTCCGTGAGATTGAATTCCCGCAGCTTGAACAGGTGTAGAAGTCAGATAATTTGCTGCTTTTACTGTTGCTTGTCCGTTGGTTTCGATATTTGCCATTGCACTCATGGTTTAAGCTCCTAGATTAATGAACAAGGATGAAAGTTTTGTTTCCTTGTTTGATTTATATATCCAATATAGTTATTAAACTTAGGGATTGAACAGTCACTTTTTTAGGTGACTTGCTGAGTTTAAATTGCAGTCATTTTGATGTAACTTGTTTGTGTGACCTAAAATGAACTAATCTTTTTGAATGGCAATAAAATTGCTAAAACTCTCTACAGTTCATTAATTTTCCGACTTGACTCCTTCCAAACAAGCTACTCAATTTAGATGACATGAATTCAGTTAAGCCACTCTTCTTTGCTCTGTCCAGGTTCGCAAAATTTGAGTCAACTAGACCCTCAAACTGAATGTCCCATTGTCATTATTGAAGAATGGAGATTATCGTAGTATTACTCCGGTAAAACAAATTGAGCGAGAGGTTGATGATGTGATTGATGATGTTGAGGATGTAGTCGATATTTTTGATGATGATATCGATCTAGATTTAGATCTCGATATTAATGACGAAATTCGGCACACCCGACGACGCGCTAGAAGGATTAATCGTCGAGTTGACCGAATTGCAGATGATGTTGATGATGGGTTTAATTAACTGGTTTGATTAAATTTCTCGCAGATCAATATAATTAATTTTGCCCCGTTCAAATTTTTCCGGAAGATTAACCACTTGATATTGAGTGTCTTTCGGAACTAGAACTTCTTCTTCTGTATACATTGCGGAGAAGTTGCGAATAGAGACACCGGAATGATTGCCTTGAACTCGCAATACAACTGAATAGCAAGACCCTGAATAATTTTCAGCTACACTGGGCGAACAGGTAAAGCTAGCCATGGCTTCTAGGGTATAACGTTCTGATTTTTCGAGTCTTTCAATAAAGGGTTGAATAGATTTTTTTCCCAAGGATAAACCTCGATAAATATAGCCTTCATAACGAGGCATTTTTTTCATAAATAAATTGAGACGATCAATCCGAACATCTGGAATTCCTTCTTGTTCCGCCCGTCGAATTTGTCGATAATCAGCCGTTGTAAAATCAGCGATCGCCTCTAAAATCTTTTTAACTTCAGTTGTTTCAATTCCAGTTACGTTTGTAATATCTTCTTCGGTCACAGGTTCTAATGTTGTTGTCAGTGTATTCATGGTCAAACCCCAAAACTCTATATATTTCTTTCAGTAATGCCAAAAACTGCAAGTCTAGCTGGCTTAATACCAACTGTGCTTTGTATTCAAAACAGAAATGAATTCCGAGGGATAGTTAATCTTTAACTTGATGAACTCGTTTGCATCCCTTCTTTTTTGCTATATGTTCACTATAAGCACTTTTGCTCAAGATGACTAGGGTATAGTTACAGAAATTAAACTAAACATTGAAATCACAACATTTCCGTAGAAACACGTAACCCATTTGGGTGATATTGAAGTAACAAACTATGAAGAAAACGGTCAAAATAATAGACAAAACATCAAAAGTAAGCTAAGAATTTTAATAAGTTTGAACAAGTTAACTTGGGCTTCTATAATCCCAACCGTTCCTAAACCGCAGCAAGGCTGGACTCAATTTCAAGGTTCACCCATCTGCTCAAGTGGCAAACATCCCCTTACAATGAACAGTGAGGATACCTAAACTTAAGGGGAATACGAGCCATGAGACTGTTACACACAATGTTGCGAGTCGGCAACCTCGAAGAATCGAAAAAGTTTTACTGTGATATTCTCGGAATGAAACTTCTGCGCCAGAAAGATTATCCAGGCGGAGAATTCACATTGGCATTTGTCGGCTATGGTGATGAAGCGGATCAGGCGGTAATCGAGCTAACCTATAACTGGGGAGTCGATGGCTATGATATCGGGGATGGATACGGTCACATTGCTTTAGGTGTAGACGATATCTACACAACTTGTGATCAAATAAAAGCCGCAGGCGGTAACGTAACCCGTGAACCTGGCCCAATGAAACATGGTTCTACCGTGATTGCCTTCGTAGAAGACCCCAATGGTTATAAGATAGAACTGATTCAACAAAAAACTCAAGAAAGCAGCTCTGAAAAAGAAACGGCGACTGCTGCGAGTTAACATCATAATAATAGAAGTAGGAGAAGCAATAGCAGCAACACCGAGAGTAATTGAGTTCACTTTAATGAGTTTGTCGGTGTCTCCTGCTTCTATCTGAAATATCTCCTTTTCAAAGACCAACCTCCCAATAAACACCCAAGATGCAACCGACTGATCCGAGCAAGTTTACCGATAAAGCCTGGGAAGCCATTGTAAAATCTCAGGATGTGGCTCGTCGTTTTCAAAATCAGCAACTCGAAGTTGAACATTTAATTGTTGCTCTCCTCGAACAGAATGGACTCGCCACAACGATTTTACTGCGAGCCGGAATCGATCCAGAAAATTTAACGCAACAACTCGAAGCCTTTACAAAGCGTCAGCCCAGAGTCGGTAAAATCGAGCATCTTTACTTGGGTCGGGGGTTAGATGTATTACTGGATGTCGCCGAACAAGTGCGAGAAACCTGGGAAGATGAATATATCTCCGTTGAACACATTTTGCTGGCTTTTGTAGACGATGAACGCATCGGGCGGCGGATATTCTGCGGAAGTGGACAACAACCCAATCGTCCGAGTCGCCCTGGAATGGAACAACGTCCCTCATCGCGCCCCTCCTCTGCTGCGGTTCGCAAAAAATTAGAAGAAGCCATTAAAGCGACTCGCGGAAGTGCAAAAGTGGAAACTCAGAACCCCGAAAGCGGTTATGATGCCCTAGAACGGTTTGGTCGTGACCTGACTGAACAGGCGAAAGCGGGAAAACTAGACCCTGTCATTGGTCGAGATGAAGAAATTCGTCGCGTGGTAAGTTGTCTGTCTCGCCGGACTAAAAATAATCCTGTACTTATTGGAGAACCCGGTGTCGGAAAAACGGCTATAGCCGAAGGTCTCGCCCAACGCATTGTTAATGGGGACGTTCCGGAATCTCTCAAAGACCGTCAACTGATTTCTCTGGATATGGGGAGTTTAATTGCAGGGGCGAAATATCGCGGCGAATTTGAAGAACGCCTCCGTTCAGTCCTGCGAGAAGTGACTCATTCTGACGGACAAATTGTTCTGTTTATTGATGAACTGCATACTGTTGTCGGTGCAGGGGCGGGCGGAAATACCGGAGGTTCGGGGATGGATGCCGGAAATTTACTCAAGCCGATGTTAGCACGAGGTGAACTGCGCTGTATTGGGGCAACGACCCTCGATGAATACCGCAAACATATTGAAAAAGATGCGGCTTTAGAACGCCGTTTCCAACAAGTTTACGTCGATCAGCCTTCCCCGGAAGATACGATTTCTATTCTGCGTGGACTCAAAGATCGCTACGAACGCCATCATGGCGTGAAAATAACAGACTCAGCCTTAGTGGCGGCGGCGATGTTGTCGAGTCGTTATATTAGCGATCGCTTTTTACCCGATAAAGCCATTGATTTAGTTGATGAAGCCGCAGCCCAACTGAAAATGGAGATTACCTCCAAGCCTGTTGATTTAGAACAAATTGATCGGCGACTAATTCAGTTGGAAATGGAAAAACTTTCCATCGAAGACGAAAGTGAGACAAAAAATGGTGATTCTCAAGCGGATGTGGCTTTAAATATCCGCTTAGAACGGATCAAACAAGAAATTGAAAACCTGAAACTTAAGCAAGAAAGTCTTTCCTCGCAATGGAAGTCAGAAAAAGAATTACTCGACGGAATTAATACCCTCAAAGAAGAAGAAGAAAAGCTACGAGTTCAAATCGAACAAGCTGAACGAGATTATGATCTCAATAAAGCCGCTCAGTTAAAGTATGGCCGACTCGAAGCCGTTCATCGCGATCGCGAAGCGAAAGAAGCCGAACTCCTCAAACTTCAGTCTCAAGGGTCAACCCTGCTGCGTGAACAAGTCACCGAAGCCGATATCGCCGCCATTGTCGCGAAATGGACCGGAATTCCGGTTAACCGTTTGTTAGAGTCCGAACGCCAAAAACTCCTACAACTCGAAAGCCACCTCCATCAACGAGTGATCGGACAACAGGAAGCCGTAGCCGCCGTTTCTGCTGCGATACGCCGAGCAAGAGCCGGAATGAAAGATCCCTCCCGTCCGATTGGTTCGTTTCTGTTTATGGGGCCAACAGGGGTCGGAAAAACCGAATTAGCAAGAGCTTTAGCGGAGTTTTTGTTTGACAGCGAAGATGCCTTAATTCGGATTGATATGTCCGAATACATGGAAAAACACGCCGTTTCTCGGTTAGTTGGGGCGCCTCCAGGGTATATTGGTTACGACGAAGGGGGCCAACTCTCCGAATCTGTTCGCCGTCATCCCTACTCCGTGATTTTGTTTGATGAGGTGGAAAAAGCCCATCCTGACGTGTTTAATATTCTCCTACAAGTCTTAGATGATGGCCGGATTACCGATTCTCAAGGACGGAAAATCGATTTCCGTAATACTGTAATTGTGATGACCAGTAATATTGGCGGTGAATATATTCTCGATTTAGCTGGGGATGATTCGCGATACGAAGAAATGCACCGTCGAGTCATGGGGGCTTTGCGATCGCATTTCCGCCCTGAATTTCTCAATCGCGTTGATGAGACGATCTTATTCCATGCCTTAAATAAATCAGAATTGCGTCATATTGTAGCCATTCAAGTCAAACGACTGATGCGGTTATTAGTCGATCAAAAAATTAGCTTGGTGTTGTCGAAAGAGGCCATGAATTACATTGCGGATGTCGGTTACGATCCGGTTTATGGGGCTAGACCTTTAAAACGAGCCATTCAACGCGAATTGGAAAATCCCATCGCCAACCTATTACTCGAACAAAAATTTGTGGGCGGAGATACTATTTATATAGATCGCACTGAGGAGGGTTTATCTTTTAACAGTAAACCGACTACTCCCAAAACAGAAGATCGAACGGCTTCGCTGACAGCCAAAACGATAACCGTTCAACCCGAAGCGTAAACAATTGCTCAAATCTAGTTAGTATGTGGGAAAAATTGAGCTATATTGAGAGTGCAGTTCGATCCGTTTACAGCGGATCATTTCAAAAGCTTAAAAATAGGCAGTTATGGTGGATTTCACAATCGCAATTCCAACCTATAACGGTGCGGAACGATTACCCCAGGTCCTCGATAAATTGCGATCGCAAACTGACGTTGAGAACATCTCCTGGGAAGTAGTTGTTATTGATAATAATAGTAGCGATCATACAGCTGAAATTGTTAAAGAATATCAGCAAGATTGGTTATCAAACGTTCCGTTACGGTATTATTTTGAATCCCAACAAGGTCTAGCTTTTGCTCGACAACGTGCTATTCAAGAAGCAAATGCTGAATGGGTTGGCTTTCTAGATGATGATAACTATCCGGAACCGCAATGGTTAAGTGCGGCTTATAAATTTAGCCAAACTCATACTCAAGTCGGAGCCTTTGGAAGTCGAGTAGTTGGGGATTTTGAAGTGAGTCCTCCTGAAAACTTTCAACGAATTGCTCCGTTTTTAGCACTGATAGAACGAGGAAACAAGCCTTCTCTCTATGAACCTCGTAAAAGAATGTTGCCCCCAGGAGCGGGTTTAGTGGTTCGCAGACAGGCTTGGTTAGACAATGTTCCTTCTAAATTAACGTTAGCGGGTCGAGTTGGAGGCAAAATGCTCGCCAGTGAAGACTTAGAAGCATTGCGGCAAATTCAGCGAGGCGGCTGGCAAATGTGGTACAACCCGGAAATGGTAATTCATCACTACATTCCCCAACAAAGACTCGAAAAAGACTATTTAATGAAATTGTGTTTTGGTATTGGGTTAAGTAGTCATGTGATCCGAATGTTAGAATATCCCCAATGGCAACAGCCATTTGTTTCTGTGGGTTACTTGCTCAACGATCTCCGAAAGATGGGTTTTCATTTACTTAAACATAAAAATGCTATTACAACAGAGATTGCTGCCGCAAGTGAAATGCAATTTCTTTTCGGTCAATTCCTGAGCCCATTTTACTTTTTTATCAAGCCCAAAAACAAGAGTTAATCGGTTCTTATTCGCCTAAACTTATAAAAATGTAAGAGATTGAAAGGAGAGTTATGGATTTATCGATTGCTATCTGTACCTACAACGGTGAAACTCGAATTTCCGAAGTTTTAGAAGCACTTCTGCAACAGCAAAATACAGAAGGAATTGCTTGGGAAGTCTTAGTCGTTGATAATAACAGCACAGATAGAACGGCAAAGGTGGTTTCAGAATTGAGTAAAAATTGGCATTCAGACTCTCAACTTCGATATATTCGAGAAGAGCAACAAGGATTAGCTTATGCTCGAATACGATCCATGCAAGCCGCAACTAGTGAATTAGTGGCTTTTCTAGATGATGATAATATTCCAGCTTCTAATTGGGTGAGAGAAGCTTACAGTTTTGCCATAGAACATCCTCAAGCTGGAGCTTATGGCGGTAATATTCACTTTAAATTAGATTCTCCTCCTCCAAGTTATTTTGACAAAGTTAAGATTTATTTAACCATCTATAATCGAGGTTCACAAGCCTTTCGCTATAGTCGTTCGGAAAAATCTCGTAGAGTTCCTGCCGGCGCAGGTTGTGTCTTTCGGAAATCAGCCTGGAATGACGTTGTTCCCTCTTCAGACAAACTTCTGATTAGTGGACGTGACCCGAAAACATTAGCAGCCGGAGAAGATGCAGAAATTTTATATTATTTGCAAAATACAAATTGGGAAATCTGGCATAACCCTAAACTCGAAGTTTGGCATCACATTTATCCAGAACGCTTAGAAAAAGCTTACTTATTAAAGTTAGCAAGAGGCTATGGTTTATCTCAGTATCCTGTTCGTCTGGCTCGGTATTACGCTTGGCAACGACCGTTTGTTACTTTATTGACTCCGATATTAACATTGCGAGAAGGAGTCCGAGTGTTGGATTTTTATCTCAAAAACCGCCAAGATATTAAAGAGAATTTTGGTAAGGCTTGTGAATTTGAAGCCAAACTCGGTTGTTTGTATAGTCCTTGGTTTAAGTTAATTCCTGCTCTGGTCAAAAAGTAGAGTTATTATTATTACCATGCCTACTATTTCTGTGATCATTCCTGCTTATAATGCAGAAAAAACTATCGAAAAAACAATCAAATCGGTGTGTGATCAAACATTTTCAGACTGGGAACTGATTGTGATCAATGATGGCTCAACTGATAATACAAAGGACATTGTTTCTCAGATTAAAGACGATCGCATTTTACTCTTTTCCTTTGAGAATGCTGGACTCCCGGCATCGCGGAATCGAGGTGTAGAAAAATCTTCGGGTGAATTTGTTGCTTTTGTTGATGCAGATGATCTGTGGACTTCCGATAAGTTAGAACTCCAATTAAAGGCTTTGCAAGATAATCCGAAAGCAGCCGTTGCTTACAGTTGGACTGATTATATTGATGAGTCTGATCGAGTCATTTATTCAGGTAGACATATTAGTTTGAGTGGAAATATTTATGAAAAACTATTAGTCCGACATTTCTTAGAAAATGGTTCTAATTTTTTAATTCGTAAAGCCGCTTATTTAGAGGTCGGTGGCTCTGATGAATCTCTGCGAGCTGGAGAAGATTGGGATCTCTGTATTCGGCTTTCACGGTTATATGAATTTGTCGCGGTATCGAAAACCCATGTTTTGTATCGAGTCTCTCCTCTATCAATGTCGAGCAACACCCGTAAGCAGGAATTGGAATGTTTGCGAGTGTTAGAAAAAGCCTATCGTCAAGCTCCCCAGTCTGTTCAGCAGATTAAAAAGGAAAGTTTAGCGGATCTTTATAAATATCTACTTTGGAAAACCTTAGCTTCTTCTCAAAAACATCAAGGTTTACGGGCTTTATACTTCCTTTGGAATTATACCAAAAACTCAAATGTAAGAGCTGAACTTACATTCATTTATAAAATGTTTGTTAAAAGTATCATCGCGATTTAAGCTGGAGACAAAAAATTAGTAATATGTTAGTCTAATTCTATCTGTTAATAAAATCAATACTCAGGGGAATTCTAGATGGCGAATAGGCCTAAAAAGCCCTTATTCTTAGTAGGGTGTCCTCGCTCCGGTACAACATTGCTTCAGAGTTTACTCGCAGCACATCCAGAGATCGCATCATTACCAGAGTCAAAATTTTTTCAATATGCGATACCGAGTATAAGATATCCGAAACCCAATCCTCACTCGCTTCGATATCAGTTGGGGATGATCTCAGATATTTTGCAGCCACGATTAATTGAGTTTTTCCATGATGAAATCAATCGTCCCGATCTTCTTAGCTATTTCCCTAAAATTCCTCTAATTAGACTCTATAGTCTCCAATTTATTAAGATTATGAATATGATCGCAGAGGAACAAGGTAAAAGTGTCTGGTTAGAGAAAACACCTGAGCATCTTTATTTTCTCAAAGAAATTGAACAACTTGTTCCCAAGGTTAACATTATTCATATCATCCGAAATGGCGCAGATGTTATCGCCTCTCTCTACGAGGTCACTCATAAATATCCAGATAAATGGGATAAAGCTTGGGATATTGATCGCTGTATCGAGCGATGGAAATATTCTGTAGAAGTGAGTCGTCGCTATTGGCAAAAAGAGAATCATCTTGTGGTGAAATATGAAACTTTAGTTCGATCTCCTGAAGAAACTTTAGAAGCATTATGTGAATTTATCGGATTAAACTATGCTCAAGATATGATAGAAAATTATGCAAAAGCTTCTCAAAAGTTAACTTTTGAGCAAGGGGGAAGAACAGTTAAATTTGAAATCAAAACACCTCACCCGAAAAAATTTGATACGATTTTTGATGAGTCACAGCGGCAATATATTACAGAGAAAATTGCTTCAGTTAATCTAGAATTCGCCAGTTGAAGAATATGGGGATTCAAAAAGTCGGGTATACGGAAATCCGAATCTTGTTTTGGGGGTGATCCCATTCACCAAAGCGGATCGCGATCGCACACAATAGTCCCAGAATACCTTATTTCTAGAGCATTAGCAGTATAACCTATGACCGTACTTGAACAGGGAACGATTACGATCCATACCGAGAATATCTTCCCGATCATCAAAAAATCCCTTTATACCGATCATGAAGTCTTCTTTCGGGAATTAGTCTCTAACGGTGTTGATGCCATCTCCAAACTCAAAACTATCGCTCGAACTGGAGAATACTCTGGAGAGATGGGCGAACCGGAAATTACTGTAGAAATTGACAAAGACAAGCAAACGCTCTCCATCACTGATAATGGCATTGGCTTAACCGCCGACGAAGTCAAAAAATACATTAATCAAGTCGCTTTTTCCAGTGCGGAAGAATTTATCCAAAAATATCAAGCCAATGCAGATAATGCCATCATTGGACATTTTGGCTTAGGCTTTTATTCGTCCTTTATGGTGGCAAAACAAGTTGAAATCGATACCCTATCTTATCAAGAGGGAGCGCAAGCCGTTCACTGGACTTGTGATGGTTCTCCGGAATTCAAACTAGAGGAGTCTAGCCGCACCCAACTCGGTACCACTATTACCCTCACCTTGATGGAGGATGAACTCGAATACCTCGAGCCTGCTCGCATCCGTCAACTGGTGAAAACCTATTGTGACTTTATGCCTGTCTCGATCAGACTAGACGGCGAAACTATCAACCGTCAACAGGCACCCTGGAGAGAGTCACCCAGCAACCTCAGCGATGATGATTATCTCGATCTGTATCGCTATCTCTATCCGTTCCAAGAAGATCCGTTACTTTGGGTTCACCTGAATACTGATTATCCTTTTATTGTTAACGGTATTCTCTATTTCCCGAAACTGAAGCCGGATGTTGATGTCACTCAGGGAAATATTAAACTCTTTTGCAATCAGGTTTTTGTTAGCGAACATTGCGAAGAAATTATTCCGAAATTCTTACTCCCGTTGCGGGGTGTTATTGATAGCACCGATATTCCTCTGAATATTTCTCGGAGTGCTTTACAAACGAACCGCACCGTTCGGAAAATTGCTGATTATGTAGCGAAAAAAGTCGCCGATCGCCTCAAAGAACTCTATCGAGATGATCGCAAAGAATATATTCGCTGTTGGCAAGATATCGGCACCTTTGTTAAGTTTGGTTCTCTCAATGATGAGAAGTTTAAAAAACAAGTTGAAGATATTCTCCTATTCAGAACTACATACAAGCCTGAGCAGCCGGAACAACCTGAAACCGAGAGCGAATCCACAGAAGATGCCTGGGAATCTTCAGAAGATAAAATGCTGAGTTTCGATGCTCTTGGCAACTATTACACAACTCTACAGGAATACTTAGAACGCAATAAAGAGCGCCATGAAAATCGTGTGTTCTATTGCACGGAAGAAGCGGCTCAATCCACCTACATTGAATTGCACAAGAGCCAAGGCTTAGAGGTTTTATTCCTTGATTCTTTCATCGATACTCACTTTATTAGCTTCCTGGAACGAGAACACAGTGATGTTAAATTCCAACGGGTAGATTCAGAATTAAGTGACGATCTGATTGACAAAGAAAGCAGTAAAACTGAGATTGTTGATCCGAAAACGAATAAAACCCGCAGCGAACAAATTAAAGAAATGTTCGAGAAATCTCTCAACAAACCTCGTGTCAATATTCGCACTGAGTCACTCAAATCAGAAGACACTCCTCCCGCGATGGTATTACTTCCAGAAGCAATGCGACGGATGCAGGATATGACTGCATTATTGCAGCAACAAAAAGCTGAATTTCCCGAAGATCACGTTCTGCTGGTGAATACTTCTCATCCTTTAATTCAAAATCTGGCTAACTTAGATCAAGGCAGTATTGAAGGGGCAGAATCTCCTTCTGCTCAACTGGCAAATATGATTTGTCACCATGTTTATGATTTGGCTTTAATGGCACAAAAAGGCTTTGATGCTGAGGGAATGAAATCCTTTGTCGAACGGTCAAATAATGTTTTAACTCAGTTAACAGAACGAGCGATTTAATCGCCGTCAGATTTCCGAAGTAGAATATTACCTACTTTTTCCCACTCTCAAAACGAGGAAAATGTCAAATAATAGAGAAAGTTCATCGCTGGAACTTAGATGCAAATTCGGTAGCTGAGTCAGCCGCTTTAAACTTGTCAGAAGCTCTACCTTGCTAGACCTTAGTTTTCTAGGGTCTAGTTTTTTCATTTAAGTTTGGGTTGTACTTTCCTGGATTGAGAAAACTAAAACTTCATCAAAGGAGACTCGAAAAGATTCTCAGCCGAGTTCAAGTTAATTGTTAGAAAATATCGAATACCTGCTCTGTTGTCAGTTCAATTGAAGATTGTACGGATACGCCTCACCTGGGTCAGAAAAACAAAAGGGACTATCTCTACCGCAAAAATACCTTGTTACTCAAGCCAATCTCAGATACGCTATGATCTGTTGTCTGAGTTTGGGTGTCAACCCTTCATTCGCAAAAATACTATGAAATGGATACGTCGAGGAGTACATAAACGCCGCAGTCACCATCAACCCGCTAACCGCAAGCTGACTCGCTTTCAACATAAAGCCGCCGTCAGCCTGTTTTTTATGGTTGTAGGATTGATGTTAACTCAGGTTCAGGCTTATTCTTTACCGCCAGATTCAGTTTATACAAATTTTTCAACGCCGAATATTGAAACCCAGCAAATAGAAACCCAACAAGTCGAAACCCACAAAGGTGAAATCCTGCATCAGTTGCGGTCAGCGTTCTCTCGGATGCAAGTTCCAAGAGCTGCGCTGACTTCGTCAAATTTACAACAAAAACGAGAATTTATCCGAAATCGTCTTCAGGAGACCGTCTCCGATTTACCTGAAGCTCAAGAAAAATTACAAGGATTAACACAAGAAGTTGAATCTCTCAGTGAAAAGGTTAATATTTCAGAAGCGAATCTTGAGCAAGTTCTCCCTGAAGTCAAAGAAAGGCTAGAAAGCTTACCCGAAAATGTTGAATCTCTCGCTGAAACTGTTAATATTCCCGCTCCCAATCTTGAGCAGGTTCTCCCGGAAGTTCAAGAAAAATTAGCAGAACTCAAAGAAGACGTTGAATCTCTCACTCAAACTGAAGAGCTACCACCAGAAGAACCGACCGTTCCCCTAGAAAATATTAAGCATCAACGCGAATTTAGAGGGGTTTGGGCTGCATCGGTTGTTAATATTGATTGGCCGAGTAGACCGAATTTACCTGTCGCTCAACAACAGTTTGAACTGTTAGCAATTCTCAGCCGCATGGAGGAGTTAAATCTGAATGCGTTGGTGTTGCAAATTCGACCGAATGGAGATGCGTTATACGAGTCTCAAATCGAACCTTGGAGTGGTTGGTTAAGTGGGGCGCAAGGTGTACCGCCAAACCCCTATTATGACCCGCTTCAATACGCGATTGATGAATGTCATAAACGCAATATTGAACTTCATGCTTGGTTCAATCCTTATCGGGCGAGACTTTCCCGTCAACAGTCTCCTTTTTCTGCCAATCACATGGCGGTTGTTTATCCTCAATACGCCTATCGCTATGGTGATTTAATTTGGATGGACCCGGGTGCAAAAGAAGTCCAAGATCGCACCTATAATGTGATTATGGATGTGGTTCAACGCTACGATATTGATGGGGTTCACTTGGATGATTATTTCTATCCTTATCCCAAATCGGGAGTAGAATTTCCTGACTATAATACTTATTCTGCCTATCGCGCTTCGGGTGGAACATTATCTCTGGCAAATTGGCGGCGTCAAAATGTTGATCAGATGATTCAACGCCTTGCTGAAGGGATAAAAGCAGCGAAACCTTACGTTAAATTTGGGATTAGTCCATTCGGAATTTATCGCCCTGGAAAAGCACCAGGAATTGTCGGAATGGATCAATATGCCGCCATTTATGCTGATGTTAAATTGTGGATGGAACAAGGCTGGGTCGATTATTTAGCCCCGCAATTGTATTGGCGAATTGATCCGCCTCAGCAAAGTTATCCGGTTTTATTGAATTGGTGGCTGCGAAATAATCCTCAGCAACGTCATATTTATGCGGGTAATTATTTGAGTCAAGTGGAGAATGGTTGGCCGGTGAGTGAATTTGAACGTCAAGTGGAAATTTCTCGTCAAAATTCTCCTTATTTATCGCTTGGAAATATCTTTTTTAGCATGAAAGTATTTCGGGATAATCGCAAAGGTGTGAACGATGTTTTTAAGTCTGAACTGTATTCAAAACCTGCATTAGTTCCGCCGATGACTTGGATTGATAATGAAGTGCCGCAACCGCCAACGGGTGTAGAAGTTCAGTATGATACGGTGAGTTGGAGTCCTTCTACGGATGCAGATATTCGGTCTTGGACAGTGTATCAACAGCAGGGAGAGAATTGGGAATTGATGAAGATTTTGAATGCTGAAACAACAACAATTCGGCTACCTATCGGAACCTATGCGATTAAAGCAGTAGATAGAATGGCGAATGAAAGTGTTGAACAAATCGTAGCTGTTCAGTAATACTGTAATTGTGCTTCAGCACTACATTATTTTTTGCGGCGCTGAAGCGCAACTACAAGACTGATAATACTGTAATTTTTCTTCAGCACTACATTATTTTTTGCGGCGCTGAAGCGCAACTACAAGACTCAATTTATTTTCTATTCCTGATTTCCTGGGTTTTATTCCGGGCGCATTTTGCGATCGCAGGGAATGCAAATAATCATTTCGGTTCCCTGTTCTGGGTGAGAAATACATTCGAGAGAACCGCTGTGTTTTTCGGTGATAATCTGATAGCAAATTGATAAACCCATTCCTGTTCCTTTTCCAACGGGTTTAGTGGTAAAGAAGGGATCAAAAATATGTTCTTTAACCTCTGCGGGCATTCCTAAACCGTTATTAGCGATCGCAATTCTAAGTTGATGATCAGGAGTTAATTCTGTACAAATCCGAATTTGAGGATTGTCGAAAGTTTGTCTATTTTCGGTTAACTTAATCAGAGAATCTTCGAGAGCATCGATCGCATTAGTTAAAATATTAAAAAAGACTTGATTCAAATGGGCTGCATAGCATTCTATTCTAGGAATATTACCATATTCTTTAATCACCTCAATTGCGGGACGGTTCATTTTTTTATGCAGCCGACTCTCTACAATCATTAAAGCACTATCTAGTCCTTGATGCAGATCGATTATTTTTAATTCGGCTTCATCTAAACGAGAGAAAGTTCGCAGAGATTCAACGATTTTTTTGATTCGTTCGGCTCCATTTTGCATCGAATCAAATAGCTTGGGCAAATCTGAAATCACAAACTCCAAATCAACTGTTGCTAGTTCCGCTTCAATCTCTGAAACTGGATTAGGGTAATGGTGGCGATACAGCTCAACTAACCGTAACAAATCATTGGCATAATCGTGAGCATGAACTAAATTCCCGTAGATAAAACTAACTGGATTATTAATTTCGTGTGCTACACCTGCCACCAGTTGACCCAAAGAAGACATTTTTTCAGTTTGAATCATCTGGGCTTGAGTGCGGCGAAGTTCTTGCATTGCTTGTTCGAGTTCTTGAGCTTTTGTTTGAGTTTGTTGATACAGTTCAGCTTGGTTTAAAGCAATCTCTAATTGTTCGACAACGGCTTCCAGTAAACTGACTTCTTGATCCTTCCATTTACGAACTTGACCTTGGTGGATTGTACAGGTGAGTAAACCCACTTGACCCGACGCTCTTTTCAGAGGAATACCAACCATTGATTTCGTTTTTGTAATCTTCAGAACCTGCCGAAAAGCTCTATCTGTTTCTAGACTTGCATCATCGATTCTGATTACTTGTGCATTCAGAGCGCGTTCAGTTATGGGTCCGGTCATTGTCGCTGAAAAGATTTGTCCTTGATGGTCAGGTAAATCATCATTGTGACAGTCTTGGATCACTTCCCAGTAGGGCTGTTCAAGATGAGGATAATACAATAAAAATCCACAGCGATCAACCATTAAAGAATATTTAACACTGCCTAAAGTTGTCTGTAAAATTGTATCAAAATCGAGAGATTTCCGAATTTGTGTAGTGAGTTTGTTGAGAATTTTCTCGCGTCGAGCTTGTTGTTTGAGGCTTTTTTCTGTCAACTTGCGATCGGTAATATCGACTGCGATTCCAACAGTACCCATAATTTGGTTTTGATCTCCAATAATGGGAGCGTTATAAATTTCTAGCCAACTTTTCTGACCAAAACTATCAATAATTTTTCGTTCAACTCGTTGATTGCGTCGAGATGCCATGACTTGCGGATCGTGTTTGAAGAGTTTCTGTGTAAATTCACTATCTGCTGCTAGATCCGAACTCGTTTTACCCATCATTTTTTCTGGCGTTAAACCGAACCGAAAACTCAAAGATTGATTCACGGCTACAAATTGACCTTGCTGATTTTTCAACCAAGCCATGTGGGGAATATTATTGAGTAAATATTTAATTTGAGTTTGCTGTATTCTCAGCGTTTGTTCTGTCCGTTTTCGCTCGGTAATATCTTCACTGGTGGCAACAATTTGATAAACTTTACCTTCAGCATCTTTTAAAGGAGCAAGAGTAATAAACCACCAACCTGAATTATATTCTGTTAAAAATTGTTCTTCAAAGGAAATACTCTCACCTGAATGAACGACTTCTGCATAGCGAGGCAAAAATGTTTTTACCATTTCTTCAGGAAAAACTTGTTGAACTGTTTGACCGATAAATCCTTGTAACGCTTGCTGGGAGGAGCGAAGGGCGGCAGGATTGAAGCTAGAAAATCGGAAATCTTCCCCCTGATTCAAAACATCTAAAATAAAAATACTGTAATTAATATTGTCCCAAATACTTTGCAGAAAATTGGTTTGATTTTCGAGTTCTTCTTCAGTTTCCTTGAATTCTGTAATATCAGTAGAAATCCCACAAATCGCATAAAATTCATTATTTTCATTCATTAAAGGGAATTTAACCGATAAAAAATACCGCTCCTCTCCCCGAACAGTCACCTTTTCTTCTAAATGAATCGACTCTCCTTGCCGAAGAACCTGTAAATCTGGATCGGGAATAGACTCACTACTTACTCTCGGCATCAGTTCTGAAGTGGTTTTGCCGAGCCAGTCTGCTTGTTTAACCTGAAACTGTTTCTCGATCGCCTGATTAATTAAAATATAACGACCCTCTAAATCCTTAACATATATACCAAGGGGTGCATTATCCAAAATCGCTTGCAGTTGAGCTTGAGAACGTTTTAACTCACTTTGAATGCGTTCTTGTTCGGTGATATCAATCGCCATTGATGCCACGCCCATGAATTCACCTTCTGCGCTAACCAGAGCGGTGTTGTACCATTGACAGGTAATCAGATCGCCTGTTTTGGTCAGATTTTGATTAATATGTTGCGTTCCATTTCGTTGGGTGAGTAAATCGGCAACCACATCATCAACGTTCTGTCGCTCAAACTCCGGAATCAAAAATTCTAGATTTCGACCCAGTGCTTCCGAAGCGGTGTAGCCAAAAATAATTTCGGCGGCTGGGTTCCAAGCGGTGATTTGAAACTCACGATCCCACTCAATCACGGCTAGCGGAGTTTGCTGAACCAATAGAGAAAAGCGTTGCTGAGAGACTCGCAGTTGTTCTTCAATGGCAATGCGATCGCTAATATCACGAATAATGGCAATCAGACCTAAGATCTCTCCTGCGCTATTTTTGAGGCTATCCACTCGCACCACACTATTGAACAGTCTTCCTCGACAGGAACGTTGTACCAGTTCTCCTTTCCAAGATTCTCCGGCTATCACTCTTTGATACAAATCCTGAAATTCTTGAGGATTGGCGTATGCTGCGGGAATTCCTCCGGCTTGATTGAAATCCTCGACTGTTTCTGCTTCAAATAGTTTAGAGAATGCTTGATTTTGATAGGCGTGTTCTCCTTGGGCATTGGCAAAGGCGATCGCATCACCGCTACATTCGACCATCGACTTGAAAAAAGTGAGTTCGGCTTCAATATTCTTGCGATCGCTAATATCTTCAAATGACCAGGTTCGACCATAGTAATCACCTGATTTTGAATACAGTGGCGCACAGTCCCATTCAAAAATACGTCCATCTTTGAGCTGAATTTCTGCTTGAATAACTCGATCTTGATGTCGATCAACTTGCTCAATTAATGCTCTGGGTGACACTAATTGATCGCTCACAAATCTTAACAACTCTCGTCCCCGATCAAGATTCATCAGAGTTGGTGGCACTTGCCAAAGTTGACTAAATTTTGGGTTAGACGAAAGGATTTGACAATTGTCATCGAGGATTAATAATCCTTCTGAACAAGCATTCTGTTGAGCTTGCAAAATCGCGTTACTGAGGCTTAGTTGTTCGATCAGGCGTTCTTGTTCAAGTTCTGCTTGTTTGCGTTGGCTAATATCACGACAAATACAGATTAAAACTTCGTCTTCGCTCTGAGTTAGAGAAAGTTCGACAACAACAGAACTCTCATCTTTGCGTTTAGCGATCGCTTCTCCGCGCCAATGTCCGACAGATTCTAAAGCCGGAATGAATAACTGTTCTATACGATTGGCTTCAGTTTGCTTGTAAAGAATTTGCCAAGGTTGACCTTTTAACTCCTGCACATCATCGTAACCAAAAATTTGTAAATATTGAGAATTCAGATAAAGATACTGCCCTTTCTCCAGCAGAGCCATACCATCTATCGTGGCTTCCATCGCTGCTGCTTTTAACCGTAGAAGTGCTTCGGGCGTTCTCGGCTTAAGAGAGTCAGTATGAATTGAAACCTGAGCATCTGTCGATGGAGGTTTTAGGGGATAGTCTGAGTTGGGCGGATTCATCTATACAAATGTGCGAGTGAGCAGTTGATGAGAAAGTGAACGCAGTCGGTCTATTTTTTACAGTATGCCTTAATTTCAAACATTTGAGATCTCTGTGACAGAGGCTTTACTCAATCGTTATATTTAGCTCTTATTTTTCAAGAACAACTTTAGACTCGACTTGATTAATTAGGGATCAGAGAATCAGACGAGCATTAAATCTCATCAATGTGAAATTGTTGAGGATGTCTAGACAATTTGTGTTTATTTATTATTGATTATTGATGATTATATTGTAAGTTTTTTCTATTCATATTGTCTAGAATTGAGTCAAATCAAATAGGCTCTTTGATCTCCAGCTCAGAATTCACTCAGTAGACTCCTAAAGATCTGGTTTTTTAGCACTCATGCCAAAATGCGATTGGTACGGAGCGTTCCAGTGGCGAAGGCGATCGCGGAATTTTCAGCATAGACTCAACTGCTACAACTTGAGAGCGGATTGTCAGAATTCAGATTAATTTCAGATTGATTAACGTCTGAGCCGATTGACGAAATCGAAGCAATATTAGATAGTATATAGAAGCTAGTCTGCATAACAGAGTCAATTTTTACCTCAAATACTCGCAACAAACCCAGCCACGAAGATCAATCGATGACCACAGAACAACCGCTCGGCTCCGTTATACAAGGTTCTCTCACCAAAGGATTAGAAGTTCGACTGAATGCAGATATCTCCGTCGAAGACATGAGAGTCGGAAAATTTTTGGTCGTGCGGGGTTTGCGATCGCATTTTTTCTGTCTACTCACCGATGTTTCACTCGGAACTACCAGTGCAAGAATTTTAGCGAACCCACCTCAACCGAGTGATGATTTTCTCCAAGCTATCCTCGCTGGAAATAGCACTTATGGAACCATCGAGTTATCCCCAATGTTGATGTTGAATCAAGCGGGTTTGGAGTCAGAAGCCGCGATTCGTCGTCAACTCGAAGAACAGCAGCAGCAAAACCAAAAGGAAGGTCATTCGACCTTAGCCTCTTTTCAAACTCAAACCAGTGGTGAAGTTCAACTTCTCCCCGTCAAAACCATTCCGACCCATTTCTCCCAAGTTTATGAAGCCAGCGAACGGGATTTTCGGGTGATTTTCGGTTGGGAAGATGATCCTCACCGCCGTAATTTTGCCATTGGAAAACCCATAGATATGGATGTTCCGGTTTGTGTGGATTTGGATCGGATGGTGGAACGGAGTAACGGGATTTTTGGGAAATCGGGAACGGGGAAATCCTTTCTAACGCGATTACTGTTGTCAGGAATTATTAAAAAGCAAGCCGCCGTTAATTTAATTTTTGATATGCACTCCGAGTACGGTTGGGAAGCCGTTTCTGAGGGAAAAAAATTCAATACCGTTAAAGGTCTACGTCAACTGTTTCCAGAACGAGTCGAAGTCTATACACTGGATTCAGAATCAACAAAACGGCGCGGCGTGCGAGATGCTCAAGAACTTTATTTAAGTTACGATCAAATCGAAGTCGAAGATATTTCCCTCGTTCAGCGAGAGTTAAATCTATCCGAAGCCAGTTTAGATAGCGCCAATATTCTCCGCAGTGAATTTGGGAAGTCTTGGATTTCGCAGTTATTATCCATGACGAATGAAGAAATTCAACTCTTTTGTGATGAAAAACGGGGTCACAAAGGGTCTATTATGTCGCTGCAACGGAAACTGTTGCGGATGGAAAATTTAAAATATATGCGTCCGACTTCTCCCTATAATTATGTAGATCGAATTTTACAATCTTTAGATGCTGGAAAAAATGTGATTGTCGAATTTGGCTCCCAGTCGGATATGCTGTCTTATATGCTGGTGACGAATATGATCACCCGTCGAATTCACGCCTCCTATGTTCGTAAAGCAGACCGATTTCTCGCCTCTAAAAATCCAGTTGATCGCCCTCAACCGTTAGTCATTACCATCGAAGAAGCACACCGTTTTCTAGATTCTGCCATTGTCCGTTCTACAATTTTTGGCACGATCGCACGAGAGATGCGAAAATATTTTGTCACCTTGTTAGTCGTCGATCAACGACCCTCCGGAATTGATGCGGAAGTCATGTCTCAAATTGGGACTCGTATCACCGCCTTGTTGAATGATGATAAAGATATTGATGCCATATTTACTGGAGTTTCAGGCGGTCAAAACCTGCGTTCAGTTCTCGCAAAATTAGACTCCAAGCAACAAGCATTAGTCTTAGGTCATGCGGTACCAATGCCCGTCGTGATTCGGACTCGTTCCTACGATGAACAATTTTACCGTGAAATTGGCGATACAGACTGGGAAGAAATGCCCGATGAGGAAGTTTTTGAAGCCGCCGCTTCAGCAATGGATGATTTAGGATTTTAATCAGCGTGTATGCGATCGCGTAGCGTCTCCAAAGGAGTCTGAACCAGAGACTAAAGTCTCTGTCTAAAGTAGTCAAAGTCTTCTGAAGAAGACTGAACTCTCTATCCACTTCCCTGTTCCCTGTTCCCCGTAACCTGTTGCCTAATCATTTTCAAACACAAGTTCCATGCGATCGCCTCGAAATCGTGTAACTCCATATTCAATCACATGATTATGCTGATCGACATTTATTGATTCCGCTAAGAGAATGGGATAATTGAGCGGTAATCTCAGTAAATGAGCGTCCTGGGGACGAACAACCCTCGCTGAAACTCGCGTACTTCGACGAATATGATCGCAACCATAATTCTCTCGGAGTAGCTGCGAAATTGACCACATTTTATGTTGAAAAGATAAAATATTAGGAAAATAGTCTAGGGAAAAATGACCTGTAGAAAGACTAATCGGTTGATCGTCAACGAAATTTAGACGTTCAATTAGGGCAACCGGATCTCCTGGGGAGAGTTCGAGATTCTGAGCTATTGATGAATTTGCCGAAATCTCAATGGCTCGTAAGAGTTGAAAGCTTGTTTCTAGTCCCTGAGCTTTCATTGCTGCATTATAGCGAACGCGCTTTCCGATCGGGTATTGAATGGGCATCCCCGCAACAAAGGTGCCACGACCTTGATCGACTCGTAACAATCCTTCACTTTTGAGTAGAGCGATCGCCCGTCGCACAGTATGACGATTGACCCCATAGCGATCGCTTAACTGGTTTTCAGTGGGCAACTTATCACCAACCTGATAGATCCCCTGATTGATATTTTGTCGCAACTCATTGGCGATTTGAGCGTATACAGGCACAATATCACGATTCATTCTAGATCTAATTTCAAGGTGAACCTTGTCAATTTTGACAAAGTTCGGTAATTTATGACTAGCGAGTCTAAATGTCTAGACAAATTGAGTGAACTTGATAAATCCTTCAGCAGTATTATGTCAAATCTTGCCGAGCGACAGGCTTGGATGGCAATTTTAGCAAAGGCTTCTTTAGAGCAGCTACAAGAACAGATGAAACAATTAGACCCCTTACCAGAATACAGTTTTCTGCGTCCCCCCGAAATAGGCTTAACCATGGTTCGAGGACGAGCCGGAGGGACAGGACAGATTTTTAACTTAGGAGAAATGACATTAACTCGCTGTGTGATTCAACTCGCCTCTGAACAGATAATAACAGGATTTGGGTATGTAGCAGGGCGATCGCATCTTCACGCTGAATTAGCGGCTGTTGCGGATGCTTTGATGCAGCATGATCACTGGTGTGAACAAGCGCGAAAGATTATCATCGAACCCCTGCAAGCCGAAGCCAATTGTCAACACCAAACTCAGCGATCGCAAACCGCCGCCACCCAAGTGAATTTCTTTACTTTAGCAAGAGGAGAATAAAATCTAGTCATTAGAATGCGGATTGTCCCCTTGGAAGTGCCTCCCTTTAAACGCAGCTTATTTTCTCTTCAAATTCACAACTCATTGAAAACAAATTTTCTTATTGTAACAGTTTGTTGCTGGAAACTTTAGAAGTTGCATCGCCACAAAAGCCATATAATAAACTAAATAGAAATAACTTTACCGAAGTTACTAAACCTGCTTAATATTTTATGGAAGTCACGCAATTTCCTGGATTAAACGATCAAGTGTACGATGCTCAAGAGATCTTTCGGATTCTTCTGAATGCTTTATCTTATCCAGGAACATATCAAGAAATTTGTATTCCTCTGACGCCTCCACCGGGATTAACACTCGCCTGTGCTGCGGCTTGTTTAACGTTACTCGATTTAGAGACAAGTGTTTGGCTGAGTTCAGGCTTTAAAGCTGACGAAAAAACCGAGTTAGAGTCTTGGTTAAGATTTCATACCGGTTGTCATTTCACTTCAAATCCTGAAAGGGCAGATTTTGCAATAATTCAGACAAATGATCACCCAGAACCCTTGTCTCGCTTCCGTTTGGGAACGGCTGAGAGTCCGGAAAAATCAACCACTTTATTCATTCAACGAATAGCAAAAGAACAAAAAAAATTGATTTGTATCAACGGACCCGGAATCTCTGAAGAAAGAGAAATTAAACTTCCCCTATCGTTGAAGTTTGTACAAGAGTGGAGAGAGAATCACGCGAGTTATCCTTTAGGAATCGATGTATTTGTATTTGTCGAGAATACTGCGATCGGCTTACCCCGAACAACCTATTTTAATAGTTAGAGTCATTTAATTAGAGTCATTCAAACATCAGGAGCAGAACCCAATGCCTTATGTAGCTGTTAAAGGTGGACAACAAGCGATAGAAAATGCAGAAGTCTTATTAAAAGCCTTACGACGAGGCGATCAAAATGTACCGGAACTGACGATAGAACAAATTAAACAACAACTAGCATTAGCGGTAAACCGCGTGATGTGTGAAGGCAGCTTATACGATCGAGATTTAGCAGCTTTAGCCATCAAACAAGCTTGGGGAGATTTAGTCGAAGCGATCTTTTTAATTCGAGCTTATCGGACAACTTTACCTAGATTTTACAAGAGTAAACCGTTGGATACGAGTCAAATGCAAATTCAACGGCGCATTTCCTCGATCTTTAAAGATATTCCAGGTGGACAACAACTCGGGCCAACATTTGACTACATTCATCGATTATTAGACTTTAAATTAGCAGCCGAAGGAAATTCTGTGACTGCACCGACAGCAACGCCCAATACTGACGAAGTGCCTTCCATTTTGAATCTCCTCGGGAACGAGGGCCTAATTCAACCCGAAGATCCAGAAGAAAATCATCCCTATGACCTAACTCAACAACCCTTAAAACTTCCCGCAGAACGAGATGAACGCCTCCAAAACTTAGCTCGTGCCGATGAGGGGTTTTTGCTGAGTTTAGCCTATTCAACTCAACGCGGTTATGGTCGAAATCATCCCTTTGCCGGAGAAATTCGCATGGGAGAAGTAGAGGTGATTATTTCTCCAGAGGAGTTAGGCTTTGAAGTCGCAATTGCAGAGATTACGATTACCGAAGTGCAAATGGTGAACCAGTTTTCTGGAAATCAAAAAATATCACCTCAATTCACACGCGGATATGGATTAACCTTTGGATATAATGAGCGCAAAGCAATGTCAATGGCATTGGTTGATCGAGCGCTGCGTGCTAAAGAATTCGGTGAAGAAGTTGAAAGTCCGGCACAGGATGAGGAGTTTGTATTATCCCATTCTGATAATGTACAAGCTCAGGGATTTGTACAACATTTAAAATTACCGCATTATGTCGATTTTCAAGCCGAGTTACATCTAATTCGGCAGATGCGTCAAGAGCAAGTTTCTAATCATTCTGATTTTGATGTCGAGTCATCGTTATTACAGCCTTCTCCTGCTAAAAATTCCCCAACCTTATCCTCTCAGCCTCAGTCATGATTGATTAGCAATAATTATCCGATTAATGTCAATCACAATTTCAATCAAAGGAGTTGTTACTAATGTCAGGTTTAACCCTTAAAGATTTGGAAGATTTACAAAGTCAACATCCAGACTATCAGATGGAGTTAGTTGGAGGAGAAATTATTATTATGAGTCCATCTGGTTTGGAATCAGATGAAGTTGCCGCAGCAATTGTTACTCAATTATCTAACTGGGTTCGTCCTCGTCGTTTAGGGCGAGTCACTGCCTCAAGTGCAGGTTTTATTTTACCGAATGCCGATCAAGATGTCCGCGCACCGGATGCGGCTTTTGTACTAGCGGAACGATTGAAAAAAACAACAGAAAATTATGCCGAAGTTGTTCCAGATTTGATTTTCGAGGTTAAATCTAAGTCAGATTCTCTGAACAAGTTACGTTACAAAATACAAGCATTTTTAGCGGTTGGAACTGAAGTCGGTGTATTAGTTGACCCGCGAACTCGCACTCTAGAAGTTTATCGCTCCAATGCAGAAACAATTAGTCTTAAAGATGGAGAGATTTTGACTGTACCGGAACTACTTCCCGGTTGGGAATTACTCATCTCAGAAATTTGGGCTCCAGAATTTTGAGTTGTAGAACTGAATAACTTAATCAAGCAATAAAAACATGAAAAATGAACTCAAAAAGCAATCGAGCGAAGGATTTAATTTTGCCTATCTCGATGAACAAACGAAACGCTCAATTCGTCGAACTCTTTTAAAAGCAGTGGCAATTCCCGGTCATCAAATTCCCTTTGCATCGAAAGAGATGCCGATGTCTTACGGTTGGGGAACAGGCGGAATACAAGTGACAGCGTCGGTGATTGGTGAAACTGATGTTTTAAAAGTCATCGATCAAGGTTCAGATGATACAACAAATGCCGTAAATATCCGGCGTTTTTTTGAGAAAGTTTGCCAGATTAAAACCACCGAAAAAACATCAGAAGCAACAGTCATTCAAACTCGCCATCGAATTCCAGAAACGCCTTTAAAAGAAGGTCAAGTAATGGTTTATCAAGTTCCAATTCCAGAACCGTTACGTTGGCTAGAATCCTCAGAAATTCAAACTCAGAAAATGCACGCTTTGCAAGAGTATGGAACCATGTACGTTAAACTCTATGAAGATATTACAAAATACGGTCAGATTTCGACATCCTACGATTATCCAGTCATAGTTAATCATCGCTATTTAATGAGTCCGAGTCCGATTCCTAGATTTGACAATCCGAAGTTAAATAATTCTCCAGCTTTACAACTGTTTGGAGCGGGACGAGAAAAACGAATTTATGCGATTCCTCCTTACACTTCAGTCAAAAGTTTAGACTTTGAAGATCATCCGTTTTCTGTAGAAAAATGGAATAAAGCCTGTGAACTTTGTGGGTCAACAGAGAGTTATCTTGACGAAGTGATTATGGATGATAAAGGAACCCGAATGTGGGTCTGTTCAGATACTGATTATTGTCAACAACAGCAAAAAAAGGTAAAATCAAGACAGAACTAACACAAGATTTTCACAAATCTAATGATTTGATTCAGTTTACCCTTTTCTCAAAAGCATTTAGAAACACTATCAAGTCCAATTCAGCTAAAATTGAGGTGCTCCGTCATGTTAAAGTTCTACCATACTCCCATCTCTGCGAATAGTCGTCGAGTTTGGGTAACATTGTTAGAAAAGCAAATCGAGTTTGAAGAAATTGTTCTCACCTTACAAGGGGATCAATTCAACCCAGAATATTTACAAATAAATCCTTTTCATCATATTCCAACGATTATCGATCAGGACTTTACTTTAATTGAATCCCTCGCAATTTTAGATTATTTAGAGGCTAAATACCCAACGCCTAGTTTTACGCCCAAAGAGCCTGAATCAATTGGGATTATGCGAATGTTAGAATTAGTCACTGTTAATGAACTTTTACCAACAAGTTTACCGTTATTAAAAGAATTAGTGGGTTTACCATCCGATCCTAAACAACCCATAGAAACTGTTCACAAAAAAGTGACCATAATTCTTGATTTTTATCAAAAATATTTAGGAGATAATCCTTATTTAGTAGGCGAACAGATGACCTTAGCTGATATTACAGTTGGAACAATGGTTCCGGTCCTCAAGTATTTCAATATTTCTCTCGAAAATCACCCAAAATTACAGGCTTGGTGTGAACGATTGATGTTACGGGAAAGTTGGCAAAAAACAGAACCTAATCCAGAAGATATTGAAGCCTCTTTTACTCGAATTAAAACAATTTTAACCCAAAAGTCTCCTCAATAAATTTATTGAGAGTCTTTGTCAAGGATACATAGACTTTTAGGCTAAGGTTCACATCAATCTATTTTTCCTACTTCTCTTAACTCCAATCATAAACTGATGAACAAAATCAAGTCTTTGCTAACTGTAGAAAATCTGAGTAAATCTTACGATTTCACTCAAGCTTGTCAGCAGATTTCTTTCAATCTCTATGCAGGTCAAGTTATAGGAATTGTGGGTGAATCGGGTTCCGGAAAAACAACTTTACTGAGATTAATTTCAGGGCTTTTACCGATTGATACTGGAAAATTAAGCTATGTTAATCCTCAAGGAACATGGCTAGATTTACAACAGATTTCTGAATCTCATCGCCGCCAACTCATGCGAACAGAATGGGGATTTGTTCAGCAAAATCCTCGTGAGGGTTTACGGATGAATATTACCGTAGGTGCGAATATTGGCGAACGGTTAATGAGTATTGGTGTGCGAAATTATAGTAAGATTCGTCAGGAGATTATTTATTGGCTAGAACAGGTTGAAATAGATACTCGCTGGATGGATGAACTTCCAAGCACATTGTCTGGGGGAATGCAGCAGCGGTTACAAATTGCCAGAGTATTAGTGACTCAACCGCGTTTAGTTTTTATGGATGAACCCACAGGAGGATTAGATGTTTCTGTACAAGCAAAGTTGTTAGATTTGTTGCGTTCTCTTGTTATCAACTTGAATTTAAGTGTAATTTTAGTAACCCATGATATTGGCGTTGTTCGGTTACTCGCTCATCGATTATTTGTGATGAAAAATGGCAAAATTATTGAAGCCGGATTAACCGATCAAGTCTTAGACGATCCGCAACATCCTTATACTCAGCAATTAGTGAGTGCAACACTGACTCCTTAGTTTATACTCGCAAAAAATCTCTAATGCAATTAATCAAACTCAACATTCAGTCTCCGATCCGTGATTTCGATCCGGCAACTGTATTTAAGGCTAAAAACATCTCAAAAAGCTTTACTCTACATCATCAAGGTGGTATTTGTCTGTCGGTACTCAAGCAAGTTTCTCTCGAACTTAAGAAAGGAGAAGGTGTGGCTTTATCCGGAAAATCGGGTTCAGGAAAGTCTACTTTTATGCGATCGCTTTACGGAAATTATCGAGTTGATAGCGGTTCGATTTGGGTTAACCATCAAAACAATTGGGTCGATCTCACTCAACTTGAACCTCATGAACTCATAGAGGTTCGACAGAAAACAATGGGTTATGTCAGTCAATTTTTGCGCGTTATTCCTCGTGTTCCCGCCTTGGATGTTGCTGCTGAACCTTTATTAGAATTAGGAGAAGATCAAAATACGGCTTATGAAAAAGTTCAACAACTATTTACTCGTCTCAACTTACCTGAACGACTGTGGAGTTTATCACCGACAACATTTTCAGGTGGAGAAAAACAACGAGTTAATTTAGTTCGAGCGTTATCCGTTAATTATCCAATTTTACTGTTAGATGAACCCACTTCCGCCTTGGATGAACGAAATTCCCAAGCTGTAATTCAACTCTTAAAAGAACATCAAACTAAAGGTGTTGCTATCATCGGGATTTTCCACGACCAAGATATTAAAAATCAGATTTGCACGCGAGAATTAAGATTTGGAGATTAACGATTGTTAGAAATTTGTGAGAAACTAAACTTCGTAATCAACAGCCAGGATATCTGCTAAAATTGGCTTAATTAAATTTTGTACAACTGCTTGATGTTCTGGATGAGGCAGATAGGCTTCTAAAGCCGCTTTGTCTACAAACTTAACCACTAATCCCTGATGAAATCCCTGTGAACGTTCCGAAAAATTACGGCCACAAGTAATCTCAAGAATACCAGGAATTTTAGCTTTTAGTGCCTGTAATGCTTCGACAGCCGTTGCGATCGCTTCTGAGGTTGTCTCTTCTTTCCATTGAAACAAAACAACGTGTACAATCATTAGACTTAATTCCGATCCTCTTTAAAACTTCTTTAGAATTTTAGCAGAATTTCAGCTAAAATATGACTATTCCGTGAAATTAAATAAAAAAAATTGATTTTAACGCTACTCATCCTGAATCAATAATGAATGAACAAATCTACACCAACTATCGCCTACAACTTCCAGATCAAGAAGTGATTGGAACTTTAGTCGTTCGTGATGGCAAAATTGGGGATATTCAACCCGGAATTGTCAATCAGGGTCAAAACGGACAAGGAAACTATTTAATGCCCGGGTTAATCGAACTCCATACTGATAATTTAGAAAAATGTATGTCTCCTCGTCCGGGCGTTCGATGGCCGATAGAAGCCGCCGCGACTTACCATGATCGAGATTTAATTAGTGCAGGAGTGACAACAGTTTGTGATGCCATTGGTATAGGAGATGTTAAGCCGGGTTCTAATCGAACAGGCAATTTTAAGCCGATGATTGAGATGATTATAGACGGGCAAAAAACAGGACGATTTGCCGCCGATCATCGGTTGCACTTACGGTGTGAACTATCCTATGAAAAGGTGGTTGATGCTGCCCATGACTATAGCGAACATCCATTACTGTCTCTAATTTCTGTGATGGATCATACACCCGGTCAACGCCAATTCGTCAATATTGAAAAATACATCGAATATTATGTAGGAAAATATGGATTATCGACTCAAGAAATGACACATTTTATTAAAATGCGCCAGGAGATTCAAGAAAAATATGCAGACAAAAATCGACAAGCTTTAGTTCAACTCACCCAAGATCAAAATATTGCGCTAGCGACTCACGATGATGCCACAGTAGAACATATTCAAGAAGCAGTTGAAAATGGAGCCGTTATTGCTGAATTTACGACCACATTAGATGCCGCTCAAATGGCTAAAGAATCGGGATTAAAAGTGTTGATGGGTTCACCTAATTTAGTCTTAGGCGGATCGCATTCAGGTAATGTTTCAGCCCTGGAACTCGCTCAAAAAGATTGGGTCGATCTTTTATCTTCTGATTATGTTCCTCATAGCCTACTCCAATCTATTTTTATTCTGGCTGATCAACTTGAAAAACCCCTTTATAAAGTGATGCGTTTAGTGACCAGTAACCCCGCCAAAGCGATCAATTTATTTCAAGATCGAGGCAGCTTAGAAGTGGGAAAACGAGCGGATTTGATTACAGTTCATAATGATGAAATTGTGCCTCGAATTACTTCTGTGGTTTGCCAAGGTCAGCGAGTCGCATAGTCAGTTAATCTAAAATCTCTAATCTTCCCGATCTCAATAATGAGTACAGAACAATTTATTATCTATGCTTGCCCAGTGGGAGAACTTGATGAACAAATCACACTTTACTTTGAAAAAAGCCGAGAACTTTTTGGGGAAAATCCAGCGCATCGATATATGCCCCATTGTTCCTTAACTGGATTTTTTCAGGCTAATCCTAATCAGATTCCTGATTACTTAAATACCTTAAACCGAGTTTATCATCAAACTCAATCATCCTCTACACAGATAAAATATACACAGATAAAAATCGTGAAAATCCTGTTTAAACCCAACTGGCATGGAATAGAATTAGAAGCATTGGGCTTAAAACACCTGATGGCTAAATTTGCTGAAATCATGCACCAGCAGCCAATTGAAGAAAATATTCGTTTAAAAGATTGGCTTCATGTTAGTTTTGCTTATCAATTTAACCCTCAAAACCACGAAGGTTTAAAAAAACTTGCTGAAAAAATGATTAATCCTCCAGTTCAAACGCAATGGGAATTACGATTTTATCAAAAATATCCAGACTGGACTTGGACTTGTTTACAGTCATGGGCTTTATGATCCTGTCTGATGATTGAAAATTCTTGATTGATTTCTCTTGATTTATTTCAAAAGTTGACAAAAATGATATACTAAATAAATATGTCAAATTATTCAGTTTATTTTATAATTAGCAATTCTATAAATAATAGAATCCTCGGTTTAGTTTATTCGATCTGCTTTTCCTGTGTTACCAAAGATAATCATCTATAGAAATTCGTGATGAAACCTAACCTCGATCAAATCATAGAAATTCTCTATACTCGCGGCAATGAACAATATGGTCAAGAAGCCGTCAGTCAACTTGAACACGCCTTACAATGTGCCACATTGGCTCAGGAAAATTATGCCTCTGATGAACTCATCACCGCCTGTTTATTACATGATATTGGACATTTGATTCATCCTTGGGGAGAAGATGCTGCCATACGAGGAATTGACGATCGCCACGAATATTGTGCCTTACCTGTTTTAAGTTTATTATTTAGCTCAGAAGTGACTGAACCGATTCGGCTTCATGTGGAAGCAAAACGCTATCTCTGTGTGACTAATTCTCAGTATTGGCAAAAATTATCTCCAGCTTCTCAACAGAGTTTGAACTTGCAAGGCGGCACTTTTTCAAATGATGAAGCAACGGAGTTTATCGATCATCCCTACGCAAAAGATGCAGTTCAACTCCGAATCTGGGACGATCAAGCCAAACAAGTGAATTACCTCACCCCAAGTTTAGAGGATTTTATTCCGACGCTACAAGCTTGTTTAAAATCCCAGAAAATGACAGTCAAGTAATCCTTAATTTTTGAGTAATTATTTCAATGAAAACAACTCCAAAAATCACACATCTGATTTATGATTTAGATGGTTTACTATTAGATACAGAACCACTTCATGCCAAAGTGAACCAAATGCTGGCGAATCGTTATGGTAAATTTATCGAACCCTCTCTCATGTGCAAATTGCGGGGTCGAAAATCCCATGATTCAGCTAAATTAATTCTTGATACTCTGGAAATTCCCTTAACGGTTGAAGCCTATCTGACTGAAAAAGATGCCATTATCTATCAATATTATGCCAATGTTCCTCCTTTGGAAGGTGCAGTTGAACTCACGCAACATTTAGCATCTCATCGCATTCCTCAAGCCATTGCCACCAGTTCTAGCAGTCGTCCCTACAAAGCAAAAACCCAAAGCCATCAAGACTGGTTTTCTCTGTTTCAGTATGTGATTCGAGGCGATGATCCAGAGCTTAAACGGGGTAAACCTGCACCTGATATTTTTCTGCTTGCGGCTCAACGTTTAGGCGCAAAACCGGAAAATTGTCTCGTTTTTGAGGATGCACTCGCAGGGGTAGCCGCCGCTAAAGCCGCAGGAATGTTTGTCGTGGCAGTTCCCGCCGCAGATATGGATAAACAACTCTATGCTGAAGCGGATCAAATTCTCAATTCATTGAGTGAATTTCAACCTCAACAGTGGCAACTACCTGGCTTTGAAGCACCTCAGTTTTCTAGTCTTTAAACTCTCAAGTCTCTAAACTTTGAGAACTCGATAGGTTAATGCCGTTGCGATCAAAGCCGATCCCAGAGCAAGTGCAGGCGGAACCAAAGGCACCCAAAGTCCCTGTTGAACCAATAAAAGATAACTGTAGCGATGTAAAATCCAGAGGATAGGAACAGCCATCGCGATCGCAATTGTCGGACGCCACCAACGGGCTAACAAGCCGCCTACCAATGCCCAAGTTAGAATCCAAATATTCTCTTTCCAGTCTGGCCACCAGTTGAGCAGTTGTCGTCCATCTTGTACTGCACTGACTAACTGAGAAATCATCTGACCCTGAAGATAAACCTCAGCCATTTCGCCATAGGGTGTGTTAAAAACAGTCTGAAATTCTGGATCGCTCGTACCAATTAAGACGACTTTATCTTTAACTAAAGCGGGATCGACAACACCATCTAAAACTTCGGTTAAGCTGGTTGTGGGTGCAATTTTGCCCTTTGCGGAGCGATAGTTAAGCAGTAATTGGGTGTCATCTACATCCTCAAGCTCTTGATAACTTGCCGCATTCATCGGGATGCGCTCTAGATCAACATCCCCTAACTTGAAATCTCGTCTTTCTTGATAAATTTCTTCAGGAAGAATGCCTTCATCCGACAAGTAACGCATTGCAATCAATAAGTTAAAGGATAACTCACTTTGACAGCGTGAAACAACGATATCCTCTGGCGGTTTTAAACTTAATGATTGTCGCCGAACCGTTTCATCTACGTCTAAAATCTGATCGCTAAATCCAATTCTGTGTTTCCATTTCGCACCTTGAATTGCATGAGGAGAGGGGGCGCGACCTGTCTCTAATTCATCTTCCCCAATATTACACTGACTAATGAATCGGTTATCTTGCTTAAACCGATTGATTAACTTCTGATACTCAGGCTTGAGCTTATAATCTCGATAGAGCGTTAAGCCAATCACACGAGGTTCCAAGGCTGATAATTTCTCAACTAATTCTTCAAGATAACCATCATTAATTGATTTATGTTTTCCTTCATCCGCTGGCCGAACCTGTGCGTTTATATCACTACGATTAATATCAACAATGAGCATTCGAGAGTCTAGTGCTTCTTCCTGACGCGATCGCATTAAATGATCGAAAGCTTTTAACTCTAAAGACTGTAATTGTCCAAAATCACGAATAAAAATAATCGCAAAAGCCGCTACAAAACTGACGCAGAGTGCCATAATTAGTCGAATAAATCTGCGCCTTTGCTTGCGACTTTTCAATATTTTTGCTTCCGAGATATCCCGATCTCTTGGCTCTGAACTTTCTCCTTTCGGTTGTCGGAGCTGTTGCCAACTCGGAGGTACAACCGCTAAATTTTGAAATACAATTGGCAGCCAAGTTGCTCCCGGTAAGTTCTGAAAATCTTCTAATGTTTTTTGAGCCTTTGATAGGGCTGCATACAGTGGTTTATCAGTTGAATATTCAGCTAGAAACTCTTTTAAAAAAGACTGAGCAACCTGATCGGGAACTGACTCCTGCATCACAACTGTTACCGGAATTCGCCATTGAATTAGCTCTTGGGCGAGTCCCAATCCGTCACAAGAGTTGAAAACGGCAATCTGCAAGCCATTTTTGATTGCTTCTTTAATTGTATTTTTAAACTCATCCAGCCTTAAACTTTCTTTTTCACTCAGATAAATTCTGCCTGTTTTTTCTTCAGTTTGACTATGACCCGCGAAAAATAGAATATCCCAACCTTTCGGGCTGCGAAGCGTTTTAGTTAACCGCTCTGACTGGGGCTGACACAGCCATTTCACCTCTGCCCCTTTCAACTTCTGAATCGCATCTTGATCCGCTTTCAAATCCAGATTTCGTTGGTCTCCGAGAACAGCTAAAATTCTAACTTTATTGGAATGACTTCTTCGTTGCGATCGCTTAGAATTTGCACTAAAGCCCGGTAAAGTGTAACCCAAACCAATCTCATATTCCTCTAGCAAATCCCAAACGTGCCAGGGCAGTTTCCAAAGACGAGGATTTTTAGTTTGAATCACAAGGCGAATCTCATTTTTCCCCTTAGCAAATTCAACCTTCAAACGTTCCCGAATACATTGCCATCTGGGTGTAGAAGATTGCAGCCATTGCTTCATGCGTTTATCAACGTCTCGGACTAAACGCTGACAGCGAGACAAATCATCACCTGTTGATGAATTACTCTGAAAACTCTCGTCAATCTCCCAAACTTCTTCTGTAGCCGTATCTAAACGCCGACTGGACTGACTCGCCCCATTCAGACGACGAAAACGGGTTTGCCAACTCACATAGCAACCTTCTAAACCCGGATTTGGAGGAAGTTGCCCCTCCAGTTCCGTCAACAGGCGATTGTCGTCTGTCTTGATCTGAAGCAAAACATCAAAGCCTTGCTCAAAGTTACCATGTCCAATCTTTAATATTGCAACCTTGCCCATAGAGGCTATCCTACTTTATTTGCTTGGCTATGCACACGCACCCCTTCGGGTTCAGATGGGCGAGACTTCATTACCGCATTTACTGACTGATTTGAGTCCCACTATAATTTTATCTTTAACCTATTGTACAGATAGCCAAATTCTATAGCAAATTTTGATTTTTCGAGGTTCATTATCAATTTTTCCTTTGATTCCTTGGTTTTGACTGCGATCGCTTCTTTTTCGTTGATTTCGCAGCCAAACCTCTCTTATGCCAGAAAATCTTCTGTCACAATTGTGAAACCCAATTCAAGTTGCACCCGAAAACCGACTCCTGGTGGGGGACTGAAACGATGTCCAATAGATTGATCGACACCTTGACCTTGACTATCGCTGCGGGCTTGGGCTTGTAGGCGAGTCTCTCCTGACATAGACAGCACCTTTAAGGTTAAACCCGCAGGCAAAACGTCCAAAGTTCCCAAGGGTTGAACCTGTAACCAGACACCAATCCGATTCTTAGCTTTCGGCGTAATCGCCACCATCAAAGCCACTTGTTCAGGGGTTTGTCTGCTGAGATTAATTGCTTTGACTCGGACAACTCCAGCTTGATCGTGACTCGGGTCAAGTTTACCTAAACTCAGAGCCGCTTGCCAACGAGTTTCTTCATCTTGGGTGGTTTCCAAAAGTTCAGTTAAAGCCTTAATGGTTGTCGAATTACTGACCTCCATCTGACCTAACACTTCTGCGGCTTGGGCGCGAATCTCATCTGGTTGATCGGATTTAAGTAAACGAATTACAGACGCCACTGAATCCGGATTTTCCAGCACGGCTGCCTTTTGGCCGCCCCCTCGCACTGGACTCAATTCCTGGGGAAACAATAAGGTTTCGACGGTTTCCCAACCTGTGGCGATTGTATCTTGCAGCCATTGACGCAAGTTGACAGAGGCAGGGGCAGTTTGAGTTTGGGGAGAAGATAGCAAATGTTCGAGTAAATCATCCGGCGATCGCAATTGGCTTCGGGCGATCGAGTCCTTGGCGGTTTCGGTGAAACCCAAAATTGTTCCGAGTTCTTGTTCTAAGTCGAGTTCAACCATCACATAACCAATACGTGAACTTTGTACTTCGGTAGGAACGCTACAGGCTGTTGAGTCTACTCCTGGCTGTACTGGAATCGGACGACATTCTAAACGACCTCGACCGACGACCTCCAAATCTGCTACATCTGCATACAGACGCACAGAAGGGTTCCAACTGTCTCCGGCTGCCAAATTGGTGGAAATTCCCATAATTTTCAGATAGTTATTGACAATACACACCGCTAAGGTATTCAAATATACTTGTCTGTTTCTTTGGGAAGTCGGTTGTTGAGCAGCAAATTGTTCAGCTAAGATTTTAGCCTGGGTTGGGATCAGTAAAGGAATGGAGAAATCATCTAAGGTTTGCATAAGTTGACTGGTCATGATTTCCTTTTTTTCCGGGTTGAAGAAGGGTCAATGTACCCTTTAGATGCACCAAATTGTCGCAACAGAGGTAGACATTTGCGATTATAAAATTTTGGTAAATCTTTTGTCTGGGCGGGTGTGAGGTCAAAATCTGAGGCAATTTCATTCCAAGGGGTTTCCGATGGAAAACGCTTAAGAAAAAGAACCTGACAGTTAATATCAGGACAATTGCGGAAGCAAGTGCTGCACAAAACATCTTCAGGATCGTGCTTAACCCATTCAGTTGTTTCTTCCCAGATATCCAGAACTGATTGAATATCGGGATTGGCTGCCACCCTGTCGATTGGATTTTTGAAGCTTGCTTCTGTTTGTGGTAGATTAACTTGGCGGTTGAGCTGACGATACTTGCGATCGCGCCAGGTTCTCAGCCGTTTTTTTAGGTGGTTATCGAGCCAGGTGATAACACTAGCCCGTTCCGGATCGTACTCCTCTAGATGCCCGCAGCAGTATTCCCAAGTTTCCTGGAGTGCATCGTTATAGTATTCGTTCTTTTCTCTCCACAGTTTACCCGAACGCATAATTGCTCGAATAATCTGGTTAAGTTTTTGCCGACGTTCTACACTCTCAGGAGGATAGGTACAGGCTTCGGCAACGAGTTGACGGAGTTTAGCGTGTATGTTTTCCATAGGCTAGTATTTAGTTATACGGGCTGTTGATCTCTTTTTCGCAGATTAACCCTCAAAAATTTTTTTCAGATATTGCGAAAATTTCAATAATACATCGCTATATCTTCAAGAACACTTTAGCATCAGCTTCTATAAGCTTATACATAGCTTTTCAAGCTGTCAGAAGTGAGTTCCCCCTAAAATGGAGTGACCCTGAATAATAAGCGATTGATTAGATTGGGTTTGAATCTCAGATGTAGAACAACAGACAAGTAACAAACTCCTCTACAGTTAGCTTGAACGTTCACAGGTCACTCTTTACTTAAGTTATCTCACAAACTTTTATTATCTGGCAAATAGTCCGCTTTTACAAGAGTGCTTCACCCATTCTTTAATTTTCACAATTCATCATTCCTCATTCAATATTCTTCATTCCGAATTAACAAGGGAACTATGAACAACTAAATTATCTCGATGAATTACTGTTTCTGAACCCAAGTATCCTAAAATTTCAGAGATTTTGTCTGAACGATATCCTTTAATTTTTTTGATTTCTGTACTATTGTAGTTGACTAATCCTCGCGCGACTTCCTGACCGTCTAGATCACAAAGTTTGACCGAATCTTGAGACTGAAACTTCCCCTCAACCTGAGTGATTCCCGCCGACAATAATGATTTTCCTTGCTGACAAATTGCTCGAACTGCCCCCTGATCTAAATACAGTTTTCCCCTCGGAATTAAAACATTTGCAATCCAATGTTTGCGAGCATTTACAGGTCGGGTTTGTCCCGAAAAATGAGTTCCAATCTTTTCACCTGCGAGAATTTTCATTAAATTTTGTGGCGATTTTCCCTCCGTAATTACTGTCCGAACTCCAGAATGGGTCGCAATTCGAGCTGCTTCTATTTTAGTAATCATTCCTCCTGTTCCCCAACCGCTCCGCGAGTCTCCTGTTTGAACTTGTAGTTCTTGAAGTTGCTCAATATGAGTGACTAAATCAATCGGTTGAGCATCGGGATGATAACGGGGATCGGCTGAATAGAGTTTATCAACATCGGTTAAGAGAAACAGCCAGTCTGCTTCAACTAAACTCGCAACTAAGGCTGAAAGGGTATCATTATCCCCAAATTTGAGTTCATCAACTGCGATCGTATCATTTTCATTGACAATCGGAATTACACCCAGCTTGAGAAGTTGTTGAAAGGTATTATAAGCATTAACATATCCACTGCGTTGAACCAGGTCACTTCGGGTCAGTAGCACTTGAGCTATCGGCTGATTTAAGCAGGTAAAAAGATCGTCATACACTCGCATCAAACGACCTTGACCTACTGCGGCGACTGCTTGCTTGAGGGTAATTGTGCGAGGTCTTTCACTCAACCCTAAGCGATCGCAACCCACTCCAACCGCACCAGAAGAAACCAACACCACCAGATGTCCCTGCTGGCGTAAATAAGTCAGCGTTTCCACCAAGGTTGCTAAAGTCGATAATGCTAGGTTTCCGGTTCCAACTTGAGTTAAACTCGAAGTGCCAATTTTAACAACTAGGGTTTGAGACATCAATAGAAATTATCAAGGATAAATTATGAATGGGTGTTCAGATGTCCGGATCATTATGCTGAATACAAATCTCTTTCCGTACCGGATCTCGCTACCCTTTGGTTAGAGCTATTTAACCAGACTCGATCCGATTATCTGAGGGAAATCCCCAGTTTCTATAACTCAACAATTAATTTTCACCCAGATTGACCTGAATTTAATACCTGAACTTAATCCAGCTTTAGAGATGCCCCCAAAATATTAGAAAGCCACACCTCTAGCGATCGCATAGAATAAATTGTACTCCCTGAGTGAGAGTCTAACATCGGTTCAACTAAAATTGTAAACATTCCTAAACGATTTCCCGCCAGTACATCTGTAAATAAGCGATCGCCAACCATACCAATCTGAGATGTAGGTAAATTCATCGAATTAACCGCCCGCCTTACTTTGCGTCGAGAGGGTTTACCTGCGGCGCTAATGTAAGGAAGATCCAACGTTTGAGCAATAGCCGCAATTCGAGGTTGACTAATGTTGTTGCTGACTAGCCACACTGTTGCTAAAGGTCGAATCGTTTCAACCCATTGTTTCAATTCCTCAGATACTTGAGAGCGGGTAATTGGAACTAGCGTTTCATCAACATCCAACACCAGCCCTCTCAAATTATGTTGCTCGATGATCTGTGGTGTTATAGCCATCACACAGTCACCTAAAATCAAATCAGGTTGTAACAGATTCCCCCAAGTCATAACTACTCAGAAAATTTAGCCTTCTCATCATAGCCGAAAATCGCTCTTTACAGTTTAAGTTCTACAGTAAACAGCTTTTACAGTTTATAGTTATCAGTTGTTTCAGTTTTCAGCTAGGGATTAAAATCCCTGTCTTTGACTCTAAGTCTTCGCGCCTAAGACTCAAATCACGGCTCACTGTCTACTGCTTACCCTGCATTTCGGCTACGCTCAACGGTCGCCGGGTCGAAGGATGTACTGTTCCCTGTTTACTGTTCCCTGTTTACTGTGTACTGTGTACTGTCTGTGCTATTGACTTGAGAGTTGACGTTCGACTTCCGCGATCGCAGCTTGATGTTCTGCTGCTGTGCGGCTAAAAATATGAGTTCCGTCGTAACGTGCCATAAAGTAGAGATATTCAGTGGGTTCTGGATTGAGCGTAGCCTTTAAACTTGCAACTCCAGGACTCGCGATCGCGGTTGGAGGTAAACCCACATTCAGATATGTATTGTAGGGAGAAGGGGTATCCACCTGTTTAAATGTCAGAGGCTGATCGACGGTTTGACGAATTCCTAAAGCATATTCAACAGTGGGGTCAGCCGCCAACCGCATACCCTGTTCTAGACGATTATGAAACACTCCCGAAATAATCCCACGTTCACTGGCGACAACTGCTTCTTTTTCCACAATACTTCCCAGTGTTACCCATTCATTGAGAGAAAGATTGGTCGGGTTTGGACTATTTTGATAGACAGGTAAGGCAACCTGTTGAAAACGGTCTAACATTTGACGAACAATCGCTTCTGGCGTAATCTGCTCTGCATCCACTTGATAGGTATCAGGATACAAGAAGCCTTCTAGAAGCGGTAAATCTGGAGGAAGCCAAGGATAATCATCATCAGGAATTTGAGAGGCGGCTTCTGTGAAAGCCTGAGCGGAAAAATAGCCTTGAGCCTCAAAATATTCGGCCATTTGCTGAATTGACCACCCTTCTGGAATAGTAAAGCTCAACTGCATCACCTCACCTTTCCAGATTTTATCTGCCACCTCGCTCAAGGACTGAGTGGAAGAAAGCTGATAGGTTCCCGCTTTATATTCACCTTCTGGATCGGCAAACACTAACCAACGAGACCACAACCGCCAAGCCTGAGAAGATCGAATTAAACCCGCCGCTTCTAAGTCCTGTCCAATTTGCTGACTAGAGGTTCCAGGTGGAATCGTCATTTGAACCGCCGTTTCATCTTCACTAGATGCACCGATCAAATCATCATCTGTTGGGGCTGAACTAACCCAGCTCCACCATGACCAACCCTGCCAACCTACAAAAATCCAGACTGCTGGTAATATCACCAGGTAGAATACAATTTTTGAAATCCGTCCCATTTGCAATTTTATCCGTTGTTGGTTTTCTGTGGTTTTTTTGCTTGTGTACCCCTGAATTTAATCGAGATCGTCAAAGAGCTGATCTTCTATCAAGGGTAACAAGGGTTCAATTTTTGAAAGTTCATCATCTGAGAGCAGTTGCGGTTGACCTTGCTCATTTTGACGAGCCAGAACAAAGAAGGGTTCAACTGGGGTACAGATCACATATTTTTGTTCCTGAGCATAAAAGCTGGTCAACTCAAGCATTTCCTCATAAATCTCATCACCCTCTTCTCCGTCGTCGAGATCGTCTTGATCAATTTCGGGTAACTCTCCAGCGACGGTGAGTGTAACCGCCGTCCGTTTGAGCGTCAGATTTTGCTCTTCTAAAACGGCTTTAGCAATCGGAAAAATTTGATCAAGTTCTACTTCAGATTCAATAGCCGTAGCTGCTTCACTATCATCATCATCACCGAACCCACTCAAAATTTCGATAGGAGCATCCACAGGAATCAGTAGAAGATAATTTTCCCCTTCGAGTTGTACAATCGACTGAATTAAACAATCCAGCGATCGCCCTTGCTCGTCGGTGAGCGTGACAATATCTTCTTCAAAGCGTCCATTCTCTTGCGGGGATTGAGAGGAAAACATCATATAAGTTGCTCTAAAAAAGTACCCCAGGTTTGGGTCAATCAGTATTTTTTGAATGGGTCGAATTTCGATCCCATTGCATGATCAGAATATCATGCTTGAGGAAGTTTCTTCATTTTCCAAGATGACTCGACACACCTGTTATCTATATTTAGGGGAATTTTTCGCAGCTTTCAACTTATCAGTTTGATTCTCGTCGCTGGTCTAACCATTGTTGTAAAATCAAGGCAGCCGCTTTGCGATCAATGAGGCTTTTGTTACGGGAGGGAGAAATATTAGCTTCGCGCATCATCTGTTCGGCTTGAAATGAGGTGAGGCGCTCATCAATGTATTCTATGGGTAAATCCAGTGCTTTTGCGAGGCGAGTTGCGTATTTCTGGACTTTTCTAGCTTGAAACCCTAAGTTTCCATTCATAGAATAGGGTAAACCGACAACCAGAACTTGAACTCGTCTTTCTTCCACTAATTTTTGAAATTCAGCAACATCTTGCTCAAAAGCACTGCGTTTTAAGGTCATCAAACCTGTTGCAAAGAGTCCTAGACCATCACAGCCTGCAACCCCGATCCGTTTTTGACCTACATCAAGTCCCAAAGCTGAAACAAATTGGGGTGAAGAGTTTTCACGAGCTGTATCTGGGATCTCCGTCATATTACTCAAATTATCTGGAGCAGGGGGAGTTAAGAGGTTGAAGCAATATGTTAGACTGTCGCCTCAAACTCATTCCCGGAGAAAAAACACTGTCTGCTCACAGTATAAATCTTGGATGGAATAAGTAGCAATTGCTCAAAAACAAAAAACACCTTCCTGAAGAAGAGGATTTTGGTGATATCGTTAGAGATTAACCGTTGGTAATATGATGTCTGGTAGAGCGATCGCACTGAACAATTTTAGTTCTTTACTGCTTTGGTTTTTTGTCTCGTTTGTGTGAAGCTTTGATTTACCAATTCATCATTTCATCTATCTTTTCAAACGAACGAATTCACAAACAAAAAACGCCCCCCCGAAGGAGAGCGTTTTGGTTGCTAGGCTAAGAATTAACCTTTGATAGCGGGAGCGGACTCAACAGATGCTAAGTCTAAGGGGAAGTTGTGAGCGTTACGCTCGTGCA